>NZ_JBIBVX010000058.1:0-1035 GCF_043080745.1 Streptomyces sp. NPDC014995 | reverse complement strand
CCTCGTGCGCTGGTGGGTGAGATGAGGCGTTCGGTCCTTCTGGTGCCGGTGGCCGACGGGGGGTTGTGGTCGGTGCGTTCGGGTGGGGTGCGGTGGGTGTGCGGGTTCACCGACGAGGCGGCGCTGGCCCGGTTCGCTCTGCGTCACGGGCCGGGTGACCGGCCCATGGAGTACGCGGCGTTGTTGGGTGCGCGCATCGTGGATGAGATCGTGCCGGCGTTGGGTGAGCCGGCGGGTCTTGCCGTGGATGTCGCCACTGAGGACGGGTCGATGTTCTTCCCGCCGGTCGTGGGCGTCGTCCCGGACCCGGTCGCGGTCGACGCCGGTCAGTCGGGAGAGGGGGGTGGTCATGGGCGGTGACGGGCAGGATCTGCGGCTGGGCAAGGCGGCCGTCGCGAAGTTCACGCAGGGTGTGGGCGCGACCATCGACGAGCTCGGTGAACTGGGCGGTGCCACCGGTTCGGTGATGGGCAAGGGCTTCTCCGGGTTGGCGATGACGGGGATGGAGGCCGGGCACCACGGCCTCTCGGTCGACTTCGAGGACTTCTGCGAGCGGTGGGAGTGGGGGGTGCGGGCCCTGGTGAGTGATGCCAGCGCGATCGCGAACCTGCTGGGTCTGGCGGCGGGCACGCAGTGGGAGCACGACCAGTACGTGGCGGGCTCGCTGAAGGTGGGCGTCAACGCCGTGATGGGCGGCAACCCGCACGCCGGCGAGGAGGAGATCACCCAGCAGGACTGGGGTGAGGTGTTCACGCCGGACGCCCTGGACCCGGACTGGAGCGCCGAGTCGTTCGACAAGGCCGGCGAGGACATCGAGCAGACGTGGAAGGACACCGGCCGCACGGTGCTCACCGAGGGCCAGGGCGGCCAGCGGTCGGAGGTGCTCAACGACGCGCTGGGGATCTCCGACGAGCAGTGGGACCAGGCGCTGGACGAGACGTTCGGACCGTCGCCGCAGGAGCGCGCCCAGCAGGCGCAGCAGCAGGGTGAGGCGGGGGGGAACTGACGGTGGGTATCGGCGACTTCATCAGTGAC
>NZ_JBIBVX010000057.1:0-1127 GCF_043080745.1 Streptomyces sp. NPDC014995 | reverse complement strand
ACTAACTCCGTCGTCAGCGTTCTGGAGGGCGGCGAGCCCACCGTCATCACCAACGCCGAGGGTGCCAGGACCACGCCGTCCGTCGTCGCCTTCGCGAAGAACGGCGAGGTGCTCGTCGGCGAGGTGGCCAAGCGTCAGGCGGTCACCAACGTCGACCGGACCATCCGGTCCGTCAAGCGCCACATGGGCACCGACTGGAAGATCGGGCTGGACGGGAAGGACTTCAACCCGCAGCAGATCTCCGCGTTCATCCTGCAGAAGCTGAAGCGGGACGCCGAGGCCTACCTGGGCGAGAAGGTCACGGACGCGGTCATCACCGTCCCGGCGTACTTCAACGACTCCGAGCGCCAGGCGACGAAGGAGGCCGGCGAGATCGCCGGTCTGAACGTCCTGCGGATCGTCAACGAGCCGACCGCCGCGGCGCTCGCCTACGGCCTCGACAAGGACGACCAGACGATCCTCGTCTTCGACCTCGGCGGCGGCACCTTCGACGTGTCGCTGCTGGAGATCGGCGACGGCGTCGTCGAGGTGAAGGCCACCAACGGTGACAACCACCTCGGTGGTGACGACTGGGACCAGCGCGTCGTCGACTACCTGGTCAAGCAGTTCCAGTCCGGCCACGGCGTGGACCTGTCCAAGGACAAGATGGCCCTCCAGCGCCTGCGCGAGGCCGCCGAGAAGGCCAAGATCGAGCTGTCCTCCTCCACCGAGACCTCGATCAACCTGCCGTACATCACGGCGTCCGCCGAGGGCCCGCTGCACCTGGACGAGAAGCTCACCCGCGCCCAGTTCCAGCAGCTGACGGCCGACCTGCTGGAGCGCTGCAAGACGCCGTTCCACAACGTCATCAAGGACGCCGGCATCTCCATCAACGACATCGACCACGTCGTGCTCGTCGGTGGCTCCACCCGTATGCCCGCCGTCGCCGAGCTCGTCAAGGAGCTGACCGGCGGCAAGGAGGCCAACAAGGGTGTGAACCCGGACGAGGTCGTCGCCATCGGCGCCTCGCTCCAGGCCGGTGTCCTCAAGGGCGAGGTCAAGGACGTCCTGCTGCTCGACGTCACCCCGCTGTCCCTCGGTATCGAGACCAAGGGCGGCATCATGACCAAGCTGATCGAGCGCAACAC
>NZ_JBIBVX010000056.1:0-1298 GCF_043080745.1 Streptomyces sp. NPDC014995 | reverse complement strand
GGGCCCTGACCCCGAGTCCTGGACACGGGTTATGCGGCTGGTGTCAGCGTAGTTGATGTTGTTTCGGAAGCTGTCTCGTAAGCGATCGGGCTGCGGTGTCCGAGGCGGGAGTGACGGCGTCGGGTGTTGTAGCGGTGCAGCCAGCGGAAGGCGTCGAGGCGGGCTTCGCGCTCGCTGGACCAGTGCTTGCGACCCTGGAGCGTCTCGCGTTTGAAGGTCGCGTTGAAGGACTCGGCGAGTGCGTTGTCCGCCGAGCTGCCGATCGCGCTCATGGACTGACGGACGCCGGCTCTGCGGCAGGCGTCGGCGAACGCCCGGCTGGTGTACTGGGCGCCGTGATCGGTGTGCATGACTGCTCCGGCGAGGCTGCCGCGGGTGCGTTCGGCGGCGGCCAGGGCGTCGATGACGAGATCAGTGCGCATGTGATCTGCGATTGCCCAGCCGACAAGGCGGCGTGAGGCGAGGTCGATGATGGTGGCCAGGTAGAGGAACTTCCCGCCGTCCACGGGGAGATAGGTGATGTCGCCGACGTACTTCGTGTTCGGTTCGCTCGCGGTGAAGTCGCGGCCGATCAGATCCGGGGCCTTCGCCGCGGCCGGATCCGCGTTCGTGGTGCGGTGCCTGCGACGCAGCCGCACGCCTGCCAGGCCGATGCTCCGCATCACCCGCGCGATCCGCTTGTGGTTGATCCGCTCGCCGTGGTCGCGGAGCTCGGCGGTGATCCTGGGGACGCCGTAGGTGCCGTCCCACTCACGGTGCACGGCCCGTATCCGTGCGGCGAGAGCGGCGTCGGCCGCCTGCCGGGCGGCCCGGTCCGCGGCAGTGCGGCGCCAGTAGTAGAAGCTGGAGCGGGCGATGCCCAGGATGGTGCACAGCCGCTTCACGCCGTAGCGGCGCTGGTGGTCGGCGACGAACTGGAAGCGGTTCACCAGCGCGTCTCCCCGGCGAAATACTTGGCCGCCTTCCGCAGGATCTCGCGTTCCTCCTCGAGTTCGCGGACCTTCTTGCGCAGGGCCGCGTTCTCCGCCTCCAGCGGCGTGGGCGGCTCGGCGGGCGCCTCCGCCCGGCGTCCCCGTGGGCGGCTCGCTCCGGCCGCCCGGACCCAGTTCCGCAACGTCTCCGGGTTCACCCCCAGATCAGCGGCGACCGACCTGATCGTCGCTTCCGGCCGCGACTCGTACAACGCGACCGCGTCCGCCTTGAACTCCGGCGGATAGTGCTTCATGACCACGGGACATCCGTTCTCCTGGACTCAAGATCCAAGTGTCTCGGGTGTCCAAGATCCGGGGTCAAGCCCC
>NZ_JBIBVX010000055.1:0-1300 GCF_043080745.1 Streptomyces sp. NPDC014995 | reverse complement strand
CAGCCCGATCGCTTACGAGACAGCTTCCGAAACAACATCAACTACGCTGACACCAGCCGCATAACCCGTGTCCAGGACTCGGGGTCAGGGCCCAACCTCCTCTTGGCCGCTGCGCAACAACCGGTGAAGATTGCTCTTTCGGCGACGGCACTCCGCCAGTAGTGTCCCCTTGGCTTCTATCTGAGTGGTGGGGGACATGCCAGGAGAGCTGTTCACCTTGGTTGGTGTGCTCGTCGGCGCAGCCGCGTCCTACGTTGGCGGAGCGTTGATGGAGAGATCGCGATGGCGTCGCCAACTCTCAACGAGGTGGGACGAGCGCCGCTTGGATGCTTACCTCCGATATGCCGATGCCATCAAGAGGTTCACATCGCTGGCCGGCCGCCTTGCAGCGGGCAAGGGGCTCTTCGGTCTTCCCCAACCCCTGGCCCAGGACATCGGTTTGGAGCGCCTGGCCGACGCCGAACTGGAGCGCGGGTACGCGTTCGAGGTTGTTCTCCTCATGGGAGACGCCGAGACCATCTCGGCAGCGAGGACGCTGCAACGCCACGCATGGGTGCTTGAGCAGTTCGTTCGTGACATGCGTTCGGGTACGGCAGAAGACTGGACGCGGGCGTTCAGGCAGTTCCAGGAGAAGCGCGACGAGTACTACATCGCCGCACGCAAGAGCTTGGGCGTGTACGCAGCGTTTCGGCTGCGAGCCGAAGATCCGGTCATCCTTGGACAGGACCCCAGGCAGCTGTAGCGCAACCGAGGCGAAATCGCGGATGGATCGGCTGCGTTGGGCGCTCCAGCGACGGCCGGGCTGGAGCGGGGCGGAGACAGACATCCGATGCGGTTGATCAGTCAAGTGGTGTCGTGGAACGCGGTCTGTTCGCTGTAGGGGATGTGGTGGGTGAGGCAGTGGTGGAGGCAGCCGAGTAGGCGGTTGAAGAGGTTGCGTTGTGCTGCGACGTGGCGTTCTTCGGTTGCTCGGCGGCGGTCGTAGTGGGCTCGTGCTCCGGGGGATGCGGTGAGGGCGGCGAAGGCCCAGTTGTAGCCGGCTGAGGCGAGGCGCTGGTTCTTGATGTGCCTGGCCAGGACGGTGGTTTTTCGTCCGGAGGATCTGGTGATGGGGGCGGATCCGGCGTAGGTCTTGAGTGCTCGGGCGGTGGCGAAGCGGGTGTGGTCGTCGCCGAGTTCGGCCAGGACGCGGGCGCCGGTGAGGTGGCCGAGGCCGGGGAAGCTGGTGATGATCTCGGCGTCCTCGTGAGCGGTGAAAGCGTCGACGACCGCGGCCTCCAGCTCATTGGCGCTGGTGCAG
>NZ_JBIBVX010000054.1:0-1303 GCF_043080745.1 Streptomyces sp. NPDC014995 | reverse complement strand
GCAGCCTCCGAGGGTGATCACCGAGTCTGCCGCCGCGCAGTGGGACCTCGAACTGGACGATCTCTTCCTGACCATCGGGCACCGCTTCGGTCGGGTCGAGCTCCGCCGACGTATGCGTGACTACGTACGCGGGCTACTCGCTCCAGTGGCTCGCAAGAACAGCTGGCAGCTGGCTGAACAGGCTGGCCACCCCACGCCCGACGGCCTGCAGCACCTCCTCGCCGGATCGAAGTGGGAGCCCGATGACATCCGCGACGACCTGCAGGAATACGTCGCTGGCAAGCTCGGCGAGGCCGATGCCGTGCTGATCATCGACGACACCGGGTTCATCAAGAAGGGCATCACCTCAGCCGGGGTCCAGCGCCAGTACTCCGGAACCGCCGACCGGACGGAGAACTGCCAGATCGGCGTCTTCGCCGCCTACGCCTCCGCCTGCGGCCGGGCTCTGGTCGACCGCGAGCTCTACCTCCCGAAGACATGGACCGAGGACCGGGAACGCTGCCGCACCGCAAGGGTCCCCGACGAGCGGGAGTTCGCCACCAAGGGGGAACTGGCCCGGCACATGGTGCTGCGGGCCCTCGCCTCGCCCCTGCCCATTGCCTGGGTCACCGCGGATTCCGCCTACGGTCAGGACAACCGATTTCGCCGGCTGCTGGAACAGTCGGGTGTCGGCTACGTTCTTGCTGTCCCCAAGTCACAGTTCAGCGTTGGCTGTTCGCGGATCGAGGGGCTGTTCGCGCAGGCCCCGGACGAAGCGTGGGAGAAGATCTCATGCGGAGACGGCGCGAAGGGGCCCCGCGTCTACCACTGGGCAGCGGTGCGGCTGCCGGCCGTCGCCGAGTTCGACTATCAGGGCGATGTCCCTCACCGGATGCGGTGGGCACTGGCCCGACGCAGCATCAGCAAGCCCGACGAGATCGCTTACTACCTCGCCTACACGCCCCTTCAGGTCACCGTCCAGGAGCTGGTGCGGGTCGCCGGGGCGCGCTGGGCGATCGAGGAGTGCTTCCAGGCCGCGAAGAACGAATGCGGCCTGGACCAGTACGAAGTCCGCCGCTACCCGGGCTGGTATCGGCACATCACTCTGTCCATGCTCGCGCACGCCTTCCTGGCCGCCACGGCACACCAGCCCTGGGAAAAGGGGGCGGAACAGATGGGACAGTCGGGGCAATCGGGCTCACAGTGGCGGAGGTTCGGCGACTCCTGGCAGCTTGTCGTGCCCGGCCCCCGCACCTGAGCGGACACCGCGGACGACACCACGCGATGAGCTGGTCGAACTGGCGCCGCCGACGCCAAGCAGTCG
>NZ_JBIBVX010000053.1:0-1375 GCF_043080745.1 Streptomyces sp. NPDC014995 | reverse complement strand
TGCGGATCCTGCGGCACTGGATGTCGTACGGGGTGCGGATCTTCCGCGTGGACAACCCGCACACCAAGCCGGTGGTCTTCTGGGAGCGGGTCATCGCGGACATCAACCGCACCGACCCGGACGTGATCTTCCTCGCCGAGGCCTTCACCCGGCCCGCGATGATGCACACGCTCGCCCAGATCGGCTTCCAGCAGTCGTACACCTACTTCACCTGGCGTAACAGCAAGGAGGAGTTGACGGAGTACCTCACCGAACTGTCGGGGGAGGCGGCCTCCTACATGCGCCCGAACCTCTTCGTCAACACGCCGGACATCCTGCACGCCCACCTCCAGCACGGCGGCCGTCCCGCCTTCGAGGCGCGGGCCGTGCTGGCGGCGACCCTGTCGCCGACGTGGGGCGTCTACAGCGGCTACGAGCTGTGCGAGAACACCCCGGTGCGCGAGGGCAGTGAGGAGTACCTCGACTCGGAGAAGTACCAGCTCAGGCCCCGCGACTGGGAGGCGGCCGAGCGCGAGGGCCGCACCATCGCCCCGCTGATCACCCGCCTCAACGAGATCCGGCGGGCGAACCCGGCCCTGTGCCAACTGCGCGACCTGTACTTCCACCACACCGACAAGGACGCGGTGATCGCCTACTCGAAGCGGAGCGGTTCGAACACGGTTCTGGTGGTCGTCAACCTCGACCCCCACCACACCCAGGAGGCGACGGTCTCGTTGGACATGCCGCAACTCGGCCTGGAGTGGCACGAGTCGGTGCCGGTGCGCGATCTGCTCACCGGCGAGACCTATTACTGGGGCAGGGCCAATTACGTGCGTCTCGAACCGGGCACCCGGCCCGCGCACGTCTTCACCGTCCTGCGACCGTCCAACCCGCAGATCGGAGGGTCACCCACACGATGATCGTCAACGAGCCCGTTCCGGACACCTTCGAGGACACCCCCGCGAAAGACCGCGACCCCGACTGGTTCAAGCGCGCGGTCTTCTACGAAGTCCTCGTCCGCTCCTTCCAGGACAGCAACGGCGACGGCGTCGGCGACCTCAAGGGCCTCACCGCCAAACTCGACTACCTGCAATGGCTCGGCGTCGACTGCCTCTGGCTCCCGCCCTTCTTCAAATCGCCCCTGAAGGACGGGGGATACGACGTCTCGGACTACACCGCCGTCCTCCCCGAGTTCGGCGACCTCGCCGACTTCGTGGAATTCGTCGACTCCGCCCACCAGCGCGGCATGCGCGTCATCATCGACTTCGTCATGAACCACACCAGCGACCAGCACCCGTGGTTCCAGGAATCGAGGAAGGACCCCGACGGCCCCTACGGCGACTACTACATGTGGGCCGACGACGACAAGCAGTACGCCGACGCCCGCATCATCTTC
>NZ_JBIBVX010000052.1:0-1439 GCF_043080745.1 Streptomyces sp. NPDC014995 | reverse complement strand
TGGGTGCCCGACATGCTCAGAGAGGGGCACAACGGATGAGTTTCGAGCACAGCAGGGCTAGGGAGGAGTCCCTTGGCAGGGCATTCGCCGGTGCCTTGCGCGTCGAGTGTGGTCCCGTGGATGTCGAGGCAGCCCGCCTGGCCTACCAGGATGCGGGTTTCGACGTCACCGACAAGCTCGTGGCGTTCCTCGGGAAGTACGGCGAGACGACGGTCTTCTGGCCGTCCCATGTCACCGGGGACGAGACCTCGCTGACGATCTCGGTCGGGGAGGCCACAGAGGCGTTCGCGCCGAACGTGCGGTACTTCGAGAAGCGCCTCGGCATGTCCGCCCTGCCGGTGGGCATCGCCCTCTCGACCGAGGAGATGGTTCTCCTCGCAGAGAACGGTGACATCGTCTTGGGCGGTGACGCAGGAGTTCAGCGGGTCGGGCACGGGTTCGAGGAAGCCGTGAGGGCCCTGATCTCGGGCGACTGGGACATGACGTTCTTCTAGTCGCCGCACCACTGGTGCTGATCACAGCCACTCGTTGATAGCTGCGATGAGGACGGTCGCCTCGTAGCGGACCGCCAGTTTGTCGTAGCGCGTTGCGACGGCGCGGTGCCTCTTGAGGCGGTTGATCCCGCACTCGACCGCGTGGCGCTGGCGGTAGTCGACCGGGTCGAAGTGCGGCGGCCGGCCGCCGCGGGAACCGAGCTTCCGGCGGTTGCGCGCCTGGTCAGCTTTGTCCGGGATGGTGCATCGGATCCCGCGTCGGCGCAGGTAGGCGCGGTTTCTGCGGGAGGCGTACGCCTTGTCCGCCCGCACCCGATCGGGACGGACGCGTGGCCGACCCGGCCCGATGCGGGGCACGCGGACCTTTGCCAGTACGGGTTCGAACTGCGGCGAGTCCCCACGCTGTCCTGCCGTGACCACGATCGCCATGGGTTTCTGACCTTGCTCGACGGCCAGGTGCAGCTTGGTGGTGAACCCGCCGCGCGACCGCCCCAGCCCATGATCACAGGGCTCGGTGAAGATGCCGCCCGGTGGCTGCTTCTGCAGGTGGCCCTGCTTGCGGGCCCCAGCCGCATGCTGATGGGCACGGCACACCGTGGAGTCGACGCTCAGGTCCCAGACGATCGCGCCTTTCGCGTCGGCCAAGGTCTGGAGCCGAGTCAGTATGCGGTGCCAGATGCCGTCCCGCTGCCACCGACGGAAGAGGTCGTAGACCCGGCCCCACGGCCCGTATTCGACGGGAACGTCCCGCCATGGAACACCGGTCCGGACCCGAAACCGTATGCCGTCGATCAGCTGCCGCCGAGGCCAGACAGGCGGTCGCCCCGCCTTCATCCCCTTCGGCAACAACGGCTCCAGCACAGCCCACTGCTCGTCCGTGAGATCTCCCCGACCCATGGACCGCGATCATTCACAGCCCAAGATCCACTTTCGACACACGGCCTA
>NZ_JBIBVX010000051.1:0-1456 GCF_043080745.1 Streptomyces sp. NPDC014995 | reverse complement strand
GGCTCCAGCACAGCCCACTGCTCGTCCGTGAGATCTCCCCGACCCATGGACC
This sequence comes from Streptomyces sp. NPDC014995, assembly GCF_043080745.1. Lineage (NCBI taxonomy): Bacteria > Bacillati > Actinomycetota > Actinomycetes > Kitasatosporales > Streptomycetaceae > Streptomyces > Streptomyces sp. NPDC014995. The sequence continues at coordinate 1,404 of NZ_JBIBVX010000051.1, read as the reverse complement.
GCGATCATTCACAGCCCAAGATCCACTTTCGACACACGGCCTAACGGCACATCGTGACCGACACCCTCGGTCTGCTCCTGGCTGTCGCGGTCACCGCCGCGAACATCGGCGACCGCGACGCCGCGGCGGGCCTGCTGACCCGGCTGCGCCGCCTGCACCGCGACATCACCCTCGTCTGGGCCGACGGCGGCTACACCGGCTCCCTCGTCGGCTGGTGTTGGGACAAGCTCGCCCTGACCTTGGAGATCGTCAAGCGCACCGACGACATGACGGGGTTCGTGGTGCTGCCCAGGCGTTGGATGGCAGAGCGCACGTTCGCGTGGCTGATGAACTCCCGCCGTCTGGCCCGGGACTACGAGCCCCTGCCCGCCACCAGCGAAGCGATGATCCAGTGGTCGATGGTCACGCGGATGAGCCGGCGTCTGGCACGGCCTCGGGCCGCCGGCCGGCACTGAATGCCCCCGACGTCTCCAGGAGGAGCCACCCGCGCTCCGCCAGGCGCCGGGCTTTCGACCGCCGCCCCTCGACCTTCGTCGGGGTCGCCCCAAGGCCCAGCTCCACAGCGATCTCCTTGGCTCGAAGCGGCCCGTGCCCCGTCGACCGCTGCTGTTCCAGCACGCCCAGAATCCGCTGATACTCCGGCGCCAGAACCGTCACCGGCAGCCCTTCCCGCCAGGGCGGCACCGTCGAACCCGGCACCGGCGCGAGTGACGGCGCCGCTTCCTCCTCCGCCTCGGCCGTGGTCACGGCAGTGGACTCGGCCGCAGAGACTGCCAGGGCCTCGACGAGGTCCTCCCGCGCGATCACCCGCCGGTCCAGCTCGATCTCCGCGGCCTCCAACACCTCAGCCAGCCGCGCGGCTTCCTCCCGCAAATTCTCCACCCGCACGCGGGCAACCGCCTCCCGCTCCTCCAGCATTCCCAGCACCGACGCCACCGCGCACTCCTCGGCCATGAAGCGGACACAAGACGTCGGCATGCCTCCCTCAACCCGAGCGAAACCATGCCTGACCGGCAGAAATCAAGGGATCACGTTCGGTTGAGATACGGCTTCTCAGGTCAGCCGGAACTCCCTGCTGAGCGATCTGGCCAACCTCACCGAACGCAACACCCGCCTTGCGGGCCATGTGGCCCGCCTCGAACAACGCCTGTCCGAAGCCCTTGGCCAAGACGCCTGGCGCGCCACTGGCCTCGGCGCTCCCACCGACTCAGACACCCTCCAGCGGAAGATCGACCACCTTGAACAACAGGTCGCCGAGCTCCGTGACCAACTCTCCGAACGCGAAGAAGACCTCCAGGCATCCCGAGCCACTAGGTCGTTTCTGATGGCTCTTGCTGGGCTGGGTGGATCTCGTAGTTGGCCGGGCAGGACGCCCGTATGGTGCGGCGACACGAACTCACGGAC
>NZ_JBIBVX010000050.1:0-1620 GCF_043080745.1 Streptomyces sp. NPDC014995 | reverse complement strand
GTCCGTGAGTTCGTGTCGCCGCACCATACGGGCGTCCTGCCCGGCCAACTACGAGATCCACCCAGCCCAGCAAGAGCCATCAGAAACGACCTAGCCCTTCCCCAATGGCGAGCACTGGTACCGCACCCCCCGGCTGACCATCCTGAAGCGGTCACGTCCCTGGGCCGAGAACGGGTTCGGCAGGTCGAAGACGCGGCGTTCCTCCGGGACGAGGGCCGAGGTGATCAACAGGATGCGGTAGCGGTTGCCCCGGGCGTGGCGGCGAGCCGCGTCCACCTCGGACGGTCCGAGTTCGAACTCCACCCGCCCGGCGCACGGGTCGCTCAGTGCCTTCACCTCGTACAGCCGGGTGGTGTCACGCCAGGTGACCTCGAAGTCGTGGCCCAGGGAGTCGGACGCCTCCTCGTCGCCGTTGACGACGGCCGCGTAGCCCGAGGTCCACCGCACGTCGGCGTAGTGGCGTTGGAGCCAGGCGCGCGCGGCCACCTCCCCGACCAGGTCGATGGCGGACCGCTGGTCCTCGTTGGTCCGCTTCGTCTGTGCGACGACGATGCGCGGCTTGGCGGAGGGTCCGTCTCCGCTTCGTGGCCGGGGCACACCGGCCACGGTGTCCAGGCGCACCCTGCCCGACTGGGCGAGGAAAGCCTCGTCGATGGTTTTCGATGCGATGTCCGCGATGGTGGAGAGCTGGTCGCTTCCGGCCCTGACCTCGGCATCCCCGATGGTGATCGTGCGCGGAGCGACGATGGTGGAGACACCGGCATCCCGGGCGCGTGTCGCCGTCTGCGCCAGGTCCTTCTCGGTGAGGCCCAGCGCCGCGGGGTCCGCGGCGTGAGGCATTCCGGCGGGCCATCCCACGGCGCGTCCCACCGCGTCGAGCAGACGGCCCTCGCTCAGCGGCAGCAGGTCGCCCAGCCCGGTTCCGTCGAGGAAACTCCTGCATTCCAGCAGCACCGCCCCGTGCCACCCCGCGGGCACCTGGACGCCGTGACGGCGGCACCAGGCGGTCACCAGTGGGGGCAGCGCCGGCACGAGCGCGTCCAGTGCGGCCGTGTTGCGTGCCCGGAGCCGGTCGACGGGCTCGAGTGGGCCGCTCGAGGTCGTCGTCGGCTCCGTGCGCGGCTCCACCCAGCACCTGGTTGATGGCCGCGAAGGCATCTGATCAGGTGTGCCCTCCCGCGGCCTCACCGCCTTGCGGGCGCACTGTCGACAGCGGGACCAGCCGCTTCGCGACCTCCTCCTCACGTAGCCCGTCGGAAACGATCCGACTCGACGCACTCCGGAAGTGAGGCCCTCGCGTCACCCCTCTACTCGCGTCTGCACCGCGAAGAACTGGCCCCGTTTCCACGGCGGTCTCCGACTGAGGGCGACCTGCGGGGCCCTGGGGGAGCCGCCCGAAGAACCGCCGACACCTTCGCGGGCGTCATGTTCTACGGTGCTGTCAGCGACCGAGGGAGGGAACGTGGAGCAGGCGAGGACAGCGCTCGCCGAGCGGATCGCCGAGCGGAGAAGGGGAGTCGGGGACCCTCGTGCGCTGGTGGGTGAGATGAGGCGTTCGGTCCTTCTGGTGCCGGTGGCCGACGGGGGGTTGTGGTCGGTGCGTTCGGGTGGGGTGCGGTG
>NZ_JBIBVX010000049.1:0-1796 GCF_043080745.1 Streptomyces sp. NPDC014995 | reverse complement strand
CACGTGGTCTATTTTATTTATTTTAACAAACCCATGACCCCAGATGTCCGATAGAACGTCTACAGGCGTGTAAGGAAGGTTATAGACCAATAGGTGATAATGTATAGCCCCTCGTTTCTGAAACTCAATTACAGCAGTGTATTTTAGTTTTATTTTTAAAGTGTAATTCAGCCTTTGGATAAACTTTTTGAAGTTATAGTTAGATTGTTTTATGTCCTGCATGTTTTCAGCATATGTAAGTGTGAAAAATTTCGGTTGCTCGTTCCACGCATTTGCATTGGCATTTGCTTGGTTAAACACTTGCTTCCTTGCACGATATAACACATCAGACCTGTTCTTCATCTTTGTTTCAGCATCATTTATCCAATCATGATCAGACTGTTTTTTCCTACCAGCATTTTCACGAACTGCATCTTTACCTGTTGCTACCTCTTTCTCGTAGCTCAATAATTCCCATACACCGCCACTTTTTATTAGTTTGTGACGATACCTCAATTATAAAATACCTCTCTTCCTTGTCTAAATTTTTCTGCTTATTAATCGCTATAATCAAGTTAAGTAAGAAACAGAAATAGCGATTAAATATTAACCTATTTTTCTATCAGATTTAAACGGAAATATAAATCCTAAATCTACTAGAATTGTACCACTAAATTCGCCGCAGCCGGTTATTACTTTTCTATCAACTCCTGAAATTTTATAAAAGAATCCTGGTTGCAAAATGATAGTTTGTTTTAGTGCGTGTAATGTAACCACCATTACTTTTGTGTCTTCGGTTTTGTAATAAGAAATATTAAACATGTGCTCGTCCTCTTTTCTTGTTTTTTTAGTTGCGCTTCACCATCACCACTGCGTAGATCTACTCCATGAATCCTTGACTCGGAACCTTTGCGACCCAGATTACTTGCCACCGTCGCCACCTTCTAGAAATCTTTAATGTGGCAAACCGAACTAGGTTATCAGAGTCGCCTTTCCAAGTAAAGGAACCGCTACGCTTTCACTACGTAGAACTACTCCGTTAAAACTCTTTATCGTCTTTATATTCGCTCAGTATGTATGAAATCAAAGCGTTGACCGACATACCTCTCTTTTCAGCTTCTTTTTTTAACCATTCGTGTAGGTCTTCAGTAAGCCTTAGAGAAAAAACCGCTTTTCCCAATAACTTCACCTCCTTATGGTATCATTATAGTATCAAAGTGGTATCATGTCAATACCATAATGGTTAGTGTTATTTCTCTCGGTCTTTTATAAATAAAATAAATCCGCCTTGCGGTGTCGGGGGCCCCAACTGGAGTCACCCCACCCACACGCAAAAGGGCGGATTTTATATTTTCAAGGAAATTAAATAAGGACCCCATTATAGGAGTCCCATTGTCAAAGTTTGAACACTTTACCCGCTATTAGAAAACGGTAAAGTCATAGTATTTTTATTTTCTATGTGTTAAAATAGCGCTGTTAACTTTTGCGATTTAAGTTAATTTGTATCTTATGAATATTGCCTAGATATTCATTTTCATAGTTTTTGGAATATGTTATATATTCGTCATGAGACTTTAGCAGAGTCTCTTTTTCTTTTTCCGTCAAAATATACTCTTCAGGCTTCTTTAACCCTCTACTCGAAAAATAAGACTTCTCTCCAAGTAATCTTTCGTCAATATTATCCTTTATCATATATTTCGTTATATAAGCCCCTACATTGTCCACGTGGTCTATTTTATTTATTTTAACAAACCCATGACCCCAGATGTCCGATAGAACGTCTACAGGCGTGTAAGGAAGGTTATAGACCAATAGGT
>NZ_JBIBVX010000048.1:0-3238 GCF_043080745.1 Streptomyces sp. NPDC014995 | reverse complement strand
AACACAGTGGACGCGAGCAACTGAGGACAAGCCCTCGGCCTATTAGTACCGGTCACCTCCACACGTTACCGTGCTTCCAGATCCGGCCTATCAACCCAGTCGTCTACTGGGAGCCTTACCCTCTCAAGGAGGTGGGAATACTCATCTCGAAGCAGGCTTCCCGCTTAGATGCTTTCAGCGGTTATCCCTCCCGAACGTAGCCAACCAGCCATGCCCTTGGCAGAACAACTGGCACACCAGAGGTTCGTCCGTCCCGGTCCTCTCGTACTAGGGACAGCCCTTCTCAATATTCCTACGCGCACAGCGGATAGGGACCGAACTGTCTCACGACGTTCTAAACCCAGCTCGCGTACCGCTTTAATGGGCGAACAGCCCAACCCTTGGGACCGACTCCAGCCCCAGGATGCGACGAGCCGACATCGAGGTGCCAAACCATCCCGTCGATATGGACTCTTGGGGAAGATCAGCCTGTTATCCCCGGGGTACCTTTTATCCGTTGAGCGACGGCGCTTCCACAAGCCACCGCCGGATCACTAGTCCCGACTTTCGTCCCTGCTCGACCCGTCGGTCTCACAGTCAAGCTCCCTTGTGCACTTACACTCAACACCTGATTGCCAACCAGGCTGAGGGAACCTTTGGGCGCCTCCGTTACTCTTTAGGAGGCAACCGCCCCAGTTAAACTACCCATCAGACACTGTCCCTGATCCGGATCACGGACCCAGGTTAGACATCCAGCACGACCAGACTGGTATTTCAACGACGACTCCACCCCAACTGGCGTTGGGACTTCACAGTCTCCCAGCTATCCTACACAAGCCGAACCGAACACCAATATCAAACTGTAGTAAAGGTCCCGGGGTCTTTCCGTCCTGCTGCGCGAAACGAGCATCTTTACTCGTAGTGCAATTTCACCGGGCCTATGGTTGAGACAGTCGAGAAGTCGTTACGCCATTCGTGCAGGTCGGAACTTACCCGACAAGGAATTTCGCTACCTTAGGATGGTTATAGTTACCACCGCCGTTTACTGGCGCTTAAGTTCTCAGCTTCGCCACCCCGAAGAGTGACTAACCGGTCCCCTTAACGTTCCAGCACCGGGCAGGCGTCAGTCCGTATACATCGCCTTACGGCTTCGCACGGACCTGTGTTTTTAGTAAACAGTCGCTTCTCGCTGGTCTCTGCGGCCACACCCAGCTCGAGGAGCAAGTCCCCTCACCAGACGTGGCCCCCCTTCTCCCGAAGTTACGGGGGCATTTTGCCGAGTTCCTTAACCATAGTTCACCCGAACGCCTCGGTATTCTCTACCTGACCACCTGAGTCGGTTTAGGGTACGGGCCGCCATGAAACTCGCTAGAGGCTTTTCTCGACAGCATAGGATCATCCACTTCACCACAATCGGCTCGGCATCAGGTCTCAGCCACAAGTACGACGGATTTACCTATCGCACGGCCTACACCCTTACCCCGGGACAACCACCGCCCGGGCTGGACTACCTTCCTGCGTCACCCCATCACTCACCTACTACAAGTCTGGTCCGTCGGCTCCACCACTTTCCTTTCCCCGAAGGGTCCGGAACGGCTTCACGGACTTAGCATCGCCTGGTTCGATGTTTGACGCTTCACAGCGGGTACCGGAATATCAACCGGTTATCCATCGACTACGCCTGTCGGCCTCGCCTTAGGTCCCGACTTACCCTGGGCAGATCAGCTTGACCCAGGAACCCTTAGTCAATCGGCGCACACGTTTCTCACGTGTGTATCGCTACTCATGCCTGCATTCTCACTCGTCAACCGTCCACAACTACCTTCCGGTGCTGCTTCACCCGGCAGACGACGCTCCCCTACCCATCACGATCCCCGTTGGGGGTACATATCGCAATGACACGACTTCGGCGGTACGCTTGAGCCCCGCTACATTGTCGGCGCGGAATCACTAGACCAGTGAGCTATTACGCACTCTTTCAAGGGTGGCTGCTTCTAAGCCAACCTCCTGGTTGTCTGTGCGACTCCACATCCTTTCCCACTTAGCGTACGCTTAGGGGCCTTAGTCGATGCTCTGGGCTGTTTCCCTCTCGACCATGGAGCTTATCCCCCACAGTCTCACTGCCGCGCTCTCACTTACCGGCATTCGGAGTTTGGCTAAGGTCAGTAACCCGGTAGGGCCCATCGCCTATCCAGTGCTCTACCTCCGGCAAGAAACACACGACGCTGCACCTAAATGCATTTCGGGGAGAACCAGCTATCACGGAGTTTGATTGGCCTTTCACCCCTAACCACAGGTCATCCCCCAGGTTTTCAACCCTGGTGGGTTCGGTCCTCCACGAAGTCTTACCTCCGCTTCAACCTGCCCATGGCTAGATCACTCCGCTTCGGGTCTTGAGCATGCTACTGAAACGCCCTATTCGGACTCGCTTTCGCTACGGCTACCCCACCCGGGTTAACCTCGCAACACACCGCAAACTCGCAGGCTCATTCTTCAAAAGGCACGCAGTCACGAGAATGGAGCAAGCTCCATTCCGACGCTCCCACGGCTTGTAGGCACACGGTTTCAGGTACTATTTCACTCCCCTCCCGGGGTACTTTTCACCATTCCCTCACGGTACTATCCGCTATCGGTCACCAGGGAATATTTAGGCTTAGCGGGTGGTCCCGCCAGATTCACACGGGATTTCTCGGGCCCCGTGCTACTTGGGTGTCTCTCAAACGAGCCGCTGACGTTTCGACTACGGGGGTCTTACCCTCTACGCCGGACCTTTCGCATGTCCTTCGTCTACATCAACGGTTTCTGACTCGTCCTGTCGCCGGCAGACGACAGAAGAGAGATCCCACAACCCCGTACACGCAACCCCTGCCGGGTCTCACACGTATACGGTTTAGCCTCATCCAGTTTCGCTCGCCACTACTCCCGGAATCACGGTTGTTTTCTCTTCCTGCGGGTACTGAGATGTTTCACTTCCCCGCGTTCCCTCCACACTGCCTATGTGTTCAGCAGCGGGTGACAGCCCATGACGACTGCCGGGTTTCCCCATTCGGAAACCCCCGGATCAAAGCCTGGTTGACGACTCCCCGGGGACTATCGTGGCCTCCCACGTCCTTCATCGGTTCCTGGTGCCAAGGCATCCACCGTGCGCCCTTAAAAACTTGGCCACAGATGCTCGCGTCCACTGTGCAGTTCTCAAACAACGACCAGCCACCCATCACCCCGAACCAAACGATTCGAGTGCACTGGGGCCGGCATCCGA
>NZ_JBIBVX010000047.1:0-3925 GCF_043080745.1 Streptomyces sp. NPDC014995 | reverse complement strand
TGGTCGAGTGCGGCGCACACGGTGTCGTAGGCGTCGGCGAACACCGGGAACGCGTCGTACAGTTCACGCCCCATCCCGGCGCGCTGCGCGCCCTGCCCCGTGAACAGCACCGCCAGCTTCCGGTGGACGTCCGTGCCCGTGACCGTGCCCGGCGCGGACGTCCCCCCGGCGAGTGCCGTCAGGCCCGCCAGCAGCTCGTCGCGGTCCGTGCCCACGATCACCGCGCGGTGGTCCAGCGCCGGCCGGCGGGTCAGCGCCAGGCCGGTGTCCCGGGCGGCCGGGGCGCCGGGCTCGCGGACGAAGTCGAGCAGCCGCTCGGCCTGCGCGCGCAGCGCCTGCGGCGTGCTGCCCGACAGCTGCCAGTCGACCACCGGGAGTTCGGGGACGTCGGTGGACTCCGGAGCCTCCTCCGCGGCCGGCGGTTCCTCGATGACGACGTGGGCGTTGGTGCCGCTGACGCCGAAGGAGGAGACACCGGCACGGCGCGGGTGGCCGCTCTCCGGCCAGGGGCGGGCCTCGGTGAGCAGCTCGACGGCGCCCGCCGACCAGTCGACGTGCGGGGTCGGCTCGTCGACGTGCAGCGTCTTCGGCATGACGCCGTGCCGCATCGCCATGATCACCTTGATGATGCCGGTGACCCCGGCCGCCGCCTGCGCGTGACCGATGTTCGACTTGGAGGAGCCCAGCCACAGCGGCCGGTCCTCCGGCCGGCCCTGTCCGTAGGTGGCGAGGAGGGCCTGGGCCTCGATCGGGTCGCCGAGCCGGGTGCCGGTGCCGTGCGCCTCGACCAGGTCGACGTCCGCGGTGGACAGCCCGGCGTCGGCCAGGGCCTGAAGGATCACCCGCTGCTGGGAGGGGCCGTTGGGGGCGGTGAGACCGTTGGAGGCGCCGTCCTGGTTGACGGCGCTGCCGCGCAGCAGCCCGAGCACCTCGTGGCCGTTGCGGCGGGCGTCCGACAGCCGCTCGACGAGCAGCAGGCCCGCCGCCTCCGACCAGCCGGTGCCGTCGGCGGCCGCCGCGAACGCCTTGCAGTGCCCGTCCGTGGCGAGCCCGCGCTGCCGTGAGAACTCCACGAAGCCGTCCGGGGTGGCGAGGATCGTCACTCCGCCCGCCAGCGCCAGGTCGCACTCACCGCCGCGCACCGCCCGCGCCGCGAGGTGCAGGGCGACCAGCGACGACGAGCAGGCGGTGTCGACCGTGACGGCGGGACCCTCGAAGCCGAAGGTGTACGCGACCCGGCCCGACAGCACGCTCGGCTGGTTGCCGGTCGCCGTGTAACCCTCGATCTCGTCGTTGTCCGCGCCGACCGCGTACCCGGTGTGGAAGGCGCCGACGAAGACTCCGGTACGGCTGCCGCGCAGCTCCCGCACGTCGATGCCGCCGCGCTCGAACACCTCCCACGCGGTCTCCAGGATCACCCGCTGCTGCGGGTCCATGGCCAGCGCCTCGCGCGGCGAGATCCCGAAGAACGCCGCGTCGAAGCGGTCGGCGCCGCGCAGGAAGCCGCCCTTGAGCGAATACGTTTTGCCCGGCGTCCCCGGCTCGGGGTCGTACAGGCCCTCCAGGTCCCAGCCGCGGTCGGTGGGGAAGCCGGAGATCGCGTCGCCGCCCTCGGCGAGGAGCCTCCACAGCGCCTCCGGCGAGTCCAGGCCGTCCGGGAACCGCCCGGCCATGGACACGATCGCGATCGGGTCGTCGTCCAGCTCGGCCCGCGGCGCGACCGGGACGGGCGCCGGAGCCGTGCCGCCGACGGCCTCGGCGAGCAGGTGGTCGGCGAGCCGCCGCGGCGTCGGATGGTCGAACGCCAGCGTCGCCGGCAGCCGCACCCCGGTGGCCGCGCCGAGCCGGTTGCGCAGCTCCACGGCGGTCATCGAGTCGACGCCCAGCTCCTTGAAGGTCCGCTCCGGGACGATCGACGCGCCGGAGGCGTGCCCGAGCACGGCGGCCGCCGCCTCGCACACCGACTCCAGGACGAACGAGGCCCGTTCACCAGCCGGCAGTGCCGCGACGCGGTCCGCGAAGGAACCGCCGCCGGCGGCGCCGCCCGCCGCGGGCACCGGGTCCTCGCGCAGGGCTTCGACGACCTCCGGCAGCTCCCCGATGAGCGCGCTGGGCCGGGCCGCGGTGAACCCGGGCGCGAAGCGCGCCCACTCCACGTCCGCGACGACCACGGTCGTCTCGCCCCGGCCGACGGCCCGCAGCAGCGCGGCCGCCGCCAGTTCCGGGTCCATGGGCGGCACACCCAGGCGGCGCATCCGCTCGGCCGCCCCGTCGGCGGCGCCCATACCGGCCCCGCCCCACGAGCCCCACGCCACGGACGTCGCCCTGCGGCCCAGGGCGCGGCGCCGCTCGGCGAGCGCGTCCAGGTAGGCGTTGGCGGCCGCGTACGAGCTCTGCCCGCCGCCGCCCCACACCCCGGCACTGGAGGAGATCAGCACGAAGGCGTCCAGCGGCTGGTCGCCGAGGAGTTCGTCGAGATGGGCTGCGCCCAGCACCTTCCCGGCGAGGACCCGCTCCATCTCCGGTACGGAGGTGTCCGCGACCGACGTGAACTGTCCGACGCCCGCCGCGTGCACCACCGCGGTCAGCGGCCGGTCGGCGGGCACCGCGTCCAGCAGCGCCGCCACCGAGGAACGGTCCGTCACGTCACAGGCCACCACCGTGGCCTCGGCCCCCAGTTCGCGCAGCTCGGCGACGAGTTCGGCCACTCCCTCCGCGGCCGGACCGCGCCGCCCGCTCAGCACGAGACGGTCCGCACCGGCCCGGGCCAGCCGACGGGCGATCCGCGCCCCGACGCCGCCCGTACCACCGGTGATCAGCACGGTGCCGCGCGGCACCCAGTCCGACGCCGCCCGCCGCTGCGGGGCCCGCGTCAGACGCCGTACGAACACGCCCGACGGGCGGACGGCCAGCTGGTCCTCGCCCTGCGGACCGCCCAGCGCCACGGCGAGCCGCTGCACCGCCCTGCGGTCCAGCCCGCCGGAGCCCGGCAGGTCGACCAGGCCGCCCCACAGCCGCGGGAACTCCAGCGCGGCCGCCACACCGAAGCCCCAGACCAGGGCCTGCGCCGGGTCCTCCACGACACCGTCGGCGCAGCCGGCCACGGCCCCCTGGGTCAGTGACCACAGACGGGCCCCCGTGCCGGCCTCCTCCAGCGCCGGCAGCAGCAGCGCCAGCGCGGCGAGGCCCCGGGTCAGCGCCGGACGCTCCGGGTGCGGACGGGTGTCCAGCGCGAGCAACGACAGCACGCCGCCGAGCTCACCCGCACCCTCCAGCACCGAGCGCAGGGCCGGCCCGTAGGCCTCCGGATCGGTCCCGGCCTCGTACACGGTGAACTCGGCACCCTGGGCCCGCAGCCCGTCGAGGACCGCCGCCGTCCGCCCGGCCGCGAGCCCGGCGGGCACGACGGCCAGCCACCTGCCGGACAGGCCCGCACCGTTGTCCCTGGCGAGCCGCTTCCAGGTGACGTGGTACGTCCAGGAGTCCAGCGTCGTCCGCAGGCGTTCGCCGCGCCGCCAGTCGGCGAGGATCGGCAGCGCCGCACCGAGGGAGGTGCTGTCGTCGCTGCCGAGCGCCGCGCCCAGCGCGTCAAGGTCGCCGCTCTCGACGGCGTCCCAGAACCGCGACTCGTCGGGGCCCGTGCCCCGGCCGCCCCGCGGCGCGTCGGCGTCGGCGGGCACGTCCAGCCAGTAGCGCTGCCGCTGGAAGGCGTACGTCGGCAGCTCCACCGCGCCCCGGCCCGCGGGGACGGCGAAGAACGCCCGCCAGTCGACCGGGACGCCCCGCGCGTGCAGCCGGCCCAGCGCCGACACGACCGTGCCCGGCTCGTCCTGCCCGCGGCGCAGGGCCGGGACGGCGAGGGTGGTGTCGTCGTCGAGGGTCTGGGTGGCCATGGGGGTGAGGGCGGCGTCGGGGCCGAGTTCGA
>NZ_JBIBVX010000046.1:0-4792 GCF_043080745.1 Streptomyces sp. NPDC014995 | reverse complement strand
GCTCTTTGTCTTTGTTTTCTTGCTGTTCAAGATCAATAAGTCTTTGAAGCATTTGAAGTTGTTCAGGGGTTAACTCAACATTAATTTTTCTCTGCTCGTCCAATTTACGCACCTCTGCTGGCATAGAATCCTTCTCTCCCTTGTTATGTATCATCAGCTGTGATACCTATATGTATAATTTATGACACATCATAGGTCAAAAATGAACTATAGTCAAGCAAAAAATGACACATCTTAATTCAACTATGTGTCACAAGCTATGACACATATACGTGTCACAAGCTATGACACATTACCTTAACTAAAACATTGATATATCAACATTTTTTCTGTGTTCCCTTCTATATCTCCTAAAGGGCTTTTCTCCACGCAAGGTTCGGGTAGTATTTTTCGGACAGACCACCGAAAAATCTCCACCCTTTTCTCCTTGCATTCCGAAATTTTGGCGGTGCTGTACTTTCGCCAAGCCGACGTACCTAAAACGAGGAATTCAGGAAATCGGCTTGCTCGAGCCATTATACCGCCAAAACCGCCAGAGCTTCCGTTCATAAATTTTCTCTTTTGCCTTATGGATCTACGCAATATGGGGGCTTCCCCCAAACCCCCTTGCCAGCCTCCACCCTAAAACAAGGGGAGAATTGATGGTGTTCGAATAAAAATCTTTGATATTTAGAAATCTAATTTTAAAGAAGGGAGTTGAGCTTTCATGAATAGTAACAGTAGCATTAATAAAAGTAATTTAAATTTATTAGCCGTAGTAGCACTAGGATTGACGACAATTTACACCGCAATATTAGCGACTCAATTAATGTCCACAAAACATAAAGTTGATTATTTATATTACAAAGAACATTTTCAAAAAAATAATAAGGGGAATAATAATTAATCGCTAAAACAATGAGAGGCGCTCTAGAAGGGGTAGAGTCCTGAAAATGCGGATTTACAACGGTAATGTAATTTTCACCCATAAATAAAGCCGATTTTAAGAAATCGACTGTTGAACTAAAGCTCCCTTTACTTTAAGTACATTTCTTCACAATCTTTAGATTAATTTATTGGATTATTTTTATGTGAAAGAGTGATATTAAATAAGAGCTTTAATTCGATTGACAAAAAAACCGTCCAGAAGGTATATTATATGTATCTAAGTTATGGAGGTTATTATGTCTATTTCAAAGCATGCTAATAAGAAAAAAAATATATTGATTGCTGCATCTGAAATTGTAAAAGAAGAAGGAGTTGTCAAACTCACATTAGAGGCAGTCGCCCAAAGAGCTGGCGTGAGTAAAGGTGGATTATTATACCATTTTCCTAGCAAGGAAGCATTAATTAAAGGAATGGTGGAAGATTGGACAAATAATTATTTCGAATGCATTAATACGTTAGTTAATAACGACGATGATAACGCAATAGGAAAATGGAATAGGGCTTATCTTAAATCTACATTTTCCGATTTAGAAAACAATAATCTAAATTCCGCACTAATGGCTGCTATGTTTATTAATCCAGATTTATTAGATGAATTCCGGCAGAGATACGATATTTTGCATACAAAGTTAATAACTGATGGAATTGATCCTGTCAAAATAACAATTACAAGATTATCCATAGATGGTCTTTGGTTTTCAGAAATATTTGGAATGGCACCATTAAATGAAGAACTAAAAACACAAGTTTTTGATGAACTAATAAACATGATTCAGGAGGACGAATAATGTCATATCTATATTTAGCACTTGCAATAGTGGGGGAGATTATTGGCTCTTCCCTATTAAAAGCATCTGAAGGCTTTTCAAAACTCTATCCTACAATAGGGGTAATAATAGCTTTCGTTGGTTGTTTTTTCTTTTTATCCTTGTCGCTAAAAACAATCCCCTTAAACACTGCATATGCATTATGGGCAGGTTTAGGACTTGTTTTGACTACAGTAATTTCAGTTTTAGTTTGGAAGGAAAAACTTAACATGGCTAGCATTGCAGGAATAACACTGATTCTTGTAGGAGTTGTAATATTGAATTTGTTTGGACCAGGACATGGAGAATCTGGTCATGAAGCAAGCGAAACTATTACAATGAATGAGACAATGGAATAACACATAAAAAAGTCCTTCTTAATAAAGAGAAGGACTTTTTAGCTTAATTAAGGGTATTTTTTGAAGTCCTTATTCAACAAACCTGCGTACGTTAGTTTAAGTGTATCACTTCACAATTCCAATAGAGTAGAGTTTATTGAGACATAATGAAATTAGCGTTTTAAATGACTTCTGACTGTCTCATAAGACTTGTATCAAATGCTTACCGTTGTAAATCCGCATTTCCCTGACGCTACCCCTAGAAGCGTCTTTTTTGCTTTTTAAGGGTTTTTACTAGGGGCAACCTCTTACAAAGGCGAGAGAGGCCCGTATGGCGTCTGTCAACGGTACCGGACCGAAGGGAGGATAAGGAGTTGATAGACTCACTTCACCAAGACCCTCTTGGTGTCTCAAAAGGCAACACCTTTTGAGCTGCCTACCGGCGAGGGAGCCCCTCAAGGATTGAGGGGTTGGGGAGTTCGATTAAGGGGGTCTGGGGAAGAGTTCCCCAGTGGGTTTGGGCAAAGCCCAAGGTTTGGCTTTTAGCGTCGCAGACCACATGAAACTTTGCGTGCAAAGTGTAGTGTGTTACACTTTCTATTAATCTATCGATTTTCAGAAAGGGTGCGTACCCCATGAGTTACTCCATTATCCGAATGCAGAAAATGAAATCAAATGGGATAAAAGGGATTCAATTTCACAACCAAAGAGAGAGGGAAAGTGAAACGAATCCCGACATCAATAAAGCTGATTCTCATCTGAATTATGACTTGATAAACGGTCAAAGGCAGATTGATTACAACGAGAAAATTAGCCAAGTAATTGAGGACAATGTGACCTCTGGAAAAAAGATCCGTAAAGATGCAGTTAAGCTGGCTGAATTCTTAATTACCTCTGACAAGGAATTCTTCGATAAAATTTCACCCAAAGAGCAGAAAAGGTATTTTGAAACGGCTCATGAGTTCCTTGCTGATCGATACGGTGAAAAGAATTTAATCTATGCGACTGTTCACTATGACGAGAAAACCCCTCACATGCACGTAGGCTTCGTTCCAGTAACGGAGGATGGCCGACTATCGGCTAAAGATTTCTTTGGCCAGAAAAAGCAACTGGTGAGTCTTCAGGACGATTTTAATCAGTACCTGAAGCAAAATGACTTTAATTTGGAAAGAGGGGTCTCGTCGAGCCGTAAACACGTGGAGACGGCTAAATATAAGGCTCAAACGTTTCAAAGCATGGAGAAGGAAGCCCAAGAGAAATATGAGCGGACAATGGGGCATATTCAAGAGATTGATGATAAATCGAAATCGATTGCGAATATCGAAGCTAAAAAGGTTCTAGGGCTTGTTGGAATGAAGGAACAAGACTACAAAAGCCTAGTCGATTATGCGACCAATGGTGTGGCTTATCAGCTACAAGCAGAGAATCTGCAGAAAGAGTTGGAAAAGACTCAAAAAGAAGTTACGCAGCTGAAAGCTGATATGCAAATTGGACAAGATAAAATTCGCTATTACTACAAAGATATTGAAGAGAATTTAGACTCCTTAGCAGAGAAAAAAGCACTGCAAAAAGTGAAGCAAACAGACATTGTAAAGAACTATGGAGACTTGATAGAAAAGTACAATGGACTCGTTAATAAATATAATGACCAGTTGAAGGAGAAAAAGGAGTTAAAACAACAGGTGGACACTCTAAAAATTGAGAACCGGTCTTACCAAAATGAGAATCGGGAATTGAAATTAGAGAACGGAAAATTGAAGGGAAAACTCGTGCAGATCAGCAAGGAGTTTTCTGTTTTTAAAGAGAGGGTGGGCAAAGTTTTACACGCTCAACTTGACCGAGTAAAAACGTTCTTGAGGATGAATGATGTAGACCGAAGTACAATCAAGTTCCTGGATGATAGGCAAGATAAATTAGTCCAGGACTCTTTAGAAAAAATGGAGAAGCCACAAAGGCAAAAAGGGATGGAGATGGAACGCTGATGAAGGTGAAACAATTGGTTGAGAAGTTGGAGAAACTAGACCAAGAGGGAGAATTAATGCTTTTTATGAGGGATAGAAAGAGACCTCATTTAGGTTCTGGAACTCTTATTCCAATAAAAGATATTGGTGTTTTTACAAGTGTTGACCAAGATTCAAATGAGGGCAAATATGCTCTTGAAATAAAGAAAGGCGAGTAGTTATCTACTCGCTTTATTTTAAGTTTTCACGTTCTCTAAGGGCTTTAAATTTATCAAATTGGCTTTTGTATTCAAAGTCCTTGTTTTCCTTTTTGCTGACAAGGATTTTACCATCGTATTTAGCAAATTTCTTTTTGTCATTGCCATCTGTCCAAGCAAGGTCTTCGTTCACTACATAGACGTTTGATGTTCCCATTTTTAAAACATTTAAAAATCCATTCTCCTCTAAAAGCTTTACTGCTCTGTAAACTGTTGACCTTGATTTGCCAAAATAATCTTCAAAAACTGCATAAGAACAAGCTAAAGCATTTCTGTTATCCATGTGTTCCAAGATAAAAAATAATAAAGAACTTGCGAAGTTATGATTTGCCATTAACCATCTTAATTCTGGCATGTTGTCACGATAAAGCTGGATGAAATTATGATTTTTCTTTTTCTCTTCAAATTGCTCTTTGTCTTTGTTTTCTTGCTGTTCAAGATCAATAAGTCTTTGAAGCATTTGAAGTTGTTCAGGGGTTAACTCAACATTAATTTTTCTCTGC
>NZ_JBIBVX010000045.1:0-4935 GCF_043080745.1 Streptomyces sp. NPDC014995 | reverse complement strand
ATCTCGCCGACGGAGTGTCCGGCGACGTAGTCGGGGGTGATGCCCCAGGAGTGGAACAGGTGGTAGAGGGCGACTTCGACGGCGAAGAGGGCGGGCTGCGTCCACGCCGTCCGGTCCAGCCCGTCGCCGAACGCGACCACCTCGGCCAGCGGCCGGTCCAGATGCCGGTCGAGTGCGGCGCACACGGTGTCGTAGGCCTCGGCGAACACCGGGAACGCGTCGTACAGTTCACGCCCCATCCCGGCACGCTGCGCGCCCTGCCCCGTGAACAGCACCGCCAGCTTCCCGGCGGCCCGCTCCCCTTCCAGGACGCCCGGCGCCCGCCGCCCCTCCGCGAGCGCGGCCAGTCCGCCGAGCAGTTCCTCCCGCTCCGACCCCACGACGACCGCGCGGTGCTCGAAGGCCGTACGGGTCGCGGTCAGCGAGTGGCCGACGTCGACGGGATCGAGCTCCGGACGGGCGGCCACCAGGTCCCGCAGCCGGGCCGCCTGAGCGGACAGGGCCTGCGGGGTGCGCGCGGACAGCACCCAGGGGACCGCGGCGGGCGGGGTGCGCTCGGTGGCCGGTTCGGGGGTCTCGTCGTCGGGGGCCTGTTCGATGATGACGTGGCTGTTGGTGCCGCTGACGCCGAAGGAGGAGACACCGGCACGGCGCGGATGGTCGGTCTCCGGCCAGGGCCGGGCCTCGGTGAGCAGTTCCACGGCGCCCGCCGACCAGTCGACGTGCGGGGTGGGCTCGTCGACGTGGAGGGTCTTGGGCAGCACGCCGTGGCGTATCGCTTCGACCATTTTGATGACGCCGGCGACTCCGGCGGCGGACTGGGCGTGGCCGATGTTGGATTTGAGGGAGCCGAGCCAGAGGGGTTGGTTGTCGGGTCGGTGTTGTCCGTAGGTGGCGAGGAGGGCTTGGGCTTCGATGGGGTCGCCGAGCCGGGTGCCGGTGCCGTGGGCTTCGACGGCGTCGATGTCGGTGGGGGTGAGGCCGGCGTTGGCGAGGGCCTGGCGGATGACGCGTTGCTGGGAGGGGCCGTTGGGGGCGGTGAGGCCGTTGGAGGCGCCGTCCTGGTTGACGGCGGTGCCGCGGACGACGGCGAGGACGGGGTGTCCGTTGCGCCGCGCGTCCGACAGCCGCTCCAGGAGAAGGAGCCCGGCGCCCTCGGACCAGCCCGTGCCGTCGGCCGCCGCGGCGAACGCCTTGCACCGCCCGTCCGGGGACAGACCCTGCTGCCGGGAGAACTCGACGAAGGTGTCCGGCGTCGCCATGACCGCGACACCGCCCGCGAGCGCCATCGAGCACTCGCCGCCGCGCAGCGCCTGCGCCGCCAGGTGGATCGCCACCAGCGACGACGAGCACGCCGTCTCCACCGTGACCGCCGGACCCTCCAGACCCAGGGTGTAGGAGACACGCCCCGACGTGGCGCTGCCCGAGTTGCCGATGCTGAGCATGCCCTCGACCTCACGCGGCACCTCGGTCAGCCCGACCGCGTAGTCGTGGTACATCACCCCGGCGTACACGCCGACGCTGCTGCCGCTCAGCGTGCTCGGCGCGATCCCGGCCCGCTCGAAGGTCTCCCAGGCGGTCTCCAGCAGGATCCGCTGCTGCGGGTTCATCGACAGCGCCTCGCGCGGCGAGATCCCGAAGAACCCGGCGTCGAACTCGCCGGCGTCGTGCAGGAACCCGCCTTCGCGGACGTACGACTTCCCGGACTGCTCGGGGTCGGCGTCGTACAGCTCGTCGGTGTTCCAGCCCCGGTTCGTCGGGAACTCCGTGATGGCGTCGGTGCCGTCGGCGACCAGCCGCCACAGCTCCTCCGGCGTGCTCACCCCGCCGGGCAGCCGGCAGGCCATCCCGACGATCGCGATCGGCTCCGACTTGACGGCCTCGACCTCGCGCAGCCTGCCCTGCGTCTGCTTCAACTCGGCGACCACGCGCTTGAGATAGTCGCGGAGCTTCTCGTCATTGCTCATGAAAGATCTGATCCTTCGTATCGATGGGGCACCGGGCTGCTGCCTAGAGGCCGAGTTCGCTGTCGATGAGGTCGAAGAGCTCGTCGTCGCTGGCCGAGTCGAGATCGATGCCGAGCTCACCGCCGTCGCCGCCGTCCGCCGGGACCTGACCCCAGCGAGCCGTGAGCGACTGGAGCCGCCGGCTCAGCTCACCGCGCTGTCCCGCGTCCAGGACGGCCGCGGCCAGTGCCCGCTCCAGCCGGTCGAACTCCGCCAGCACCTCCGACGCCGACGCCGACGGCTCCGACTCGGTGACCAACTGCTCCAGCAACTGCCGGGCCAGGGCCTGCGGGGTGGGGTGGTCGAAGACGAGGGTGGCCGGGAGCTTGACGCCGGTCGCCGCGGTGAGCCGGTTGCGCAGCTCCACGGCGGCCAGCGAGTCGAAGCCCAGGTTCTTGAACGCCTGGTCCGGCTGGACCGCGTCCGCACTGGCATGGCCCAGCGCGACGGCCGCCTCGCCCCGCACCAGATCGAGCAGCGCGGCCGCCCGCTCCTGCGACCCGAGCCCGGCCAGCCGGTCCACGAAGGACTCCGTGCCCGCCGTGGTGGTGCCGGCCTGCTTGCGGGTGGGTTTGACGAGGTGGTGCAGGAGGGTGGGGACGGGGGTGTGGTGGGCGTAGGCGGCGAGGTCGAGTTTGGCGGGGACGAGGGTGGGGGTGGGGTCGGTGAGGGTGGTGTCGAGGAGGGCGAGGCCTTCTTCGGGGGTGAGGGCGCGCATGCCGGTGCGGCGGGTGGTGGTGATGGTGGCGCCCATGCCGTCGGCGGTCTGGTCCCACAGTCCCCAGGCGAGGGAGGTGGCGGGCAGGCCCTGCTGGTGGCGGAGGTGGGCGAGGTGGTCGAGGAAGGCGTTGGCGGCGGCGTAGTTGGCCTGGCCGGGGTTGCCGAGGGTGCCGGAGACGGAGGAGAACAGCACGAACGCGTCGAGGTCGGTGGTGAGTTCGTGCAGGTGCCAGGCACCGTCGGCCTTGGGTGCCAGGACGCTGTCCAGCCGGTCCGGACTCTGCGCGGTGAAGATGCCGTCGTCGAGGACGCCGGCGGTGTGGAAGACGGCGCGGACGGGGTGCTGGTCGAGGAGCCGTCGTACGGCGTCGCGGTCGGCCATGTCGCAGGCGGCGATGGTGACCTCGTCGGCGCCCAGTTCCTTCAGCTGGGCGGCGAGTTCCCCGGCGCCCTCGGCGGCGGGGCCGCGTCGGCTGGTCAGCAGCAGGGAGGTGACGCCGTGGGTGGTGACCAGGTGGCGGGCGAGGAGGGCGCCCAGGGACCCGGTGCCGCCGGTGATCAGCACGGTGCCCCGCAGGACCGGCGGCTCACCGGTCGCCGGCGGGGTGTGCCGGACCAGCCGGGGCGCCGTCAAGTCCCCCTCGATGAGACGGAGTTCTGTCTCACCGGTGGCGACCGCGGCCGCGAGTGCCTTCCGGGAGGCCTCCGTGTCGTCGATCTCGGCGAGCACGATCCGGCCGGGGTGTTCCAGCTGGGCGGTGCGCAGCAGACCGCGTACCGCCGCCGAGGCCGGGCTGTCGGAGCGGACGGTGACGACCAGCGGGCCCGCCGCCGGATCGGCGTCCTCCACGAACGCCTGCACGGCACCGAGCACCCGCCCGGTCACCTCCCGCACCCGCTCGGGAACGGTCCCCCCGCCCTCGTCCGTGACGTCGAGCGAACTCCAACCGGCGGACGAGCCGCCCCAGTCGAGTGACACCGGCATCCACTCCACCCGGAACAGCGCGTCCCGGCCGGCGTTCCCGCCGAGCCGCTCGGCGGCGACCTCCCGGTACACCAGCCGGTCGACGCTCGCGACCGGACCGCCCGTCGGGTCCGCCACGGTCACCGAGAACCCGTCCGCGCCGGCCGGTGCGATCCGTACCCGCAGGGCGCCGGCGCCCTGCGCGTGCAGGGTCACCCCGTTCCAGGCGAACGGCAGCCGGGTCCGGTCTTCGTCGACGCGCGACGGCGCGAACGAGGCCGCGTGCAGAGCCGAGTCCAGGAGCCCGGGGTGCAGTGCGAAACCGGCCGCCTCGGCGCGGCCCCGCTCGTCCAGGGCGACCTCGGCGAACACCTCCTCGCCCCGCGTCCACACCTTCCGCAGCCCCTGGAACAGCGGGCCGAACGCGAACCCGCCCGCGGCGAGCCGCTCGTAGAAACCGTCCAGGCCGGCCGGTTCGGCACCGGCGGGCGGCCAGGCGGCCAGGCCCCCGGCCGTGCCCGCCGGCACCGCGGTCAGCGAGCCGGTGGCATGCCGGGTCCACGGCGCGTCGGCGGCCGCGTCGTCCGGCCGCGAGTAGACGCCGAGGGTACGGCGGCCCGCGGCGTCCTCGCCGGACGCCATCACCTGCACATGGACCCCGCCCCGGGCGGGCACCACCAGCGGCGCCTCGACGATCAGCTCCTCCACGTGCGGGCTGCCCACCTCGTCACCCGCGCGCACCGCCATCTCCACCAGCGCGGTGCCGGGCAGCAGCACGGTGTCCGCGATGGTGTGGTCGGCGAGCCACGGGTGCGTGGCCAGCGACAGCCGGCCGGTGGCCAGCACCCCGCCCGAGTCGGGCAGCACCGACACCGCGCCCAGCAGCGGATGACCCGCGGCCACCAGACCCACCGAACCGGCGTCCCCGGAGGGCGCGGCCGGCTCCAGCCAGTAGCGCTCACGCTGGAAGGCGTACGTCGGCAACTGCACCACCGCCGAGGGCGGTTCGGTGCCCAGCAGCGCCGAGCGGTCCACCGGGACGCCCCGGGTGTGCAGGGTCGCCAGGGCCAGCGCGGCGACCCGTACCTCGCTCTGCCCGCGGCGCAGGGCCGGGACGGCGAGGGTGGTGTCGTCGTCGAGGGTCTGGGTGGCCATGGGGGTGAGGGCGGCGTCGGGGCCGAGTTCGAGGTAGGTGGTGGTGCCGTGGGTGGTGAGGGTGTGGATGCCGTCGGCGAAGCGGACGGC
>NZ_JBIBVX010000044.1:0-5992 GCF_043080745.1 Streptomyces sp. NPDC014995 | reverse complement strand
AGCGACCACAGTTCGTCCGAGACGATCCACGGCCGTGACTCCCTCTTCCCCACGACAAACCAACGAGCAACCAGGACGACAGTCACATGATCAACTAGGACCTCTTACAGCCCGTACACCCAGCGGATGTACTTCGAGTACCCGCTGTCGTCGATCCACGGCAAGAAGGTCCTGGACGCGACGATGGAGGTGTACCAGGTGTGGACGTTCACCTGTGAACCACACTGGTACGACCTGAGCCGCGTGGAGAAGGGCATCTCCTCCAGCACCACCTGGTCGACCAGGCCCGCCGCAGTGGATCTGATGGGCGACCGGAGCGTGGCCTATGGGCGCGGTGCCCTGTGCGATCCGTCGCAGCCGGCGAACTGGGTGCGCTTCAGCGACAACACAGGCGAAGAGACGAACGAGAATCTGACGACGACTCTCGCGTCCTACGCCTCGAGCAAAAAGGCTGAGATCACCTTCTCGCTGACCGCGCACGACGAGTCCGACGCCGGCGCCTGGGCGCGGTTCCGCAACGATGCGAAGCTGTCGGTTACGTACGTCTCATACCCGTCCACGCCGACCGAGGCGCAGGTCCAGGCCGGCACCACTGGCAAGGCGTGCGGGACTTCCACTGTGCCCCAGGTCACCAGCGACACCACCCCGAAGGTGTATGGCACGGTGCAGTCGGTGGACGGATCGCAGGCGCGACTGCGTGCGATGTTCGAGATCTGGAAGGCGGAAGGCTCCAGCCGCGCCTGGTGGGCGAACTCTCCCGACGGCGCCTGGGTGGCGGACAACGCGGTGCGTGACGCCACGTCCTCCGCGCTCGCTCCGCAGACGGACTACAAACTGCGGGCCAAGACACAGGCCTACTACATGACCGATCGGGGCGTGACAGGCGTTCTGGACTCTGCCTGGTCCACGTGGTGCTACTTCCGAGTCGACACCGATTCCCCACCACCTCCGATCGCTGTGGTCACCCCATGAGAGCAACCCCAGCCCCGCCCCACCCCTACACCAGGACATCAACACCCCGATTCCGCTGGCGCCCACCCACTGCCACCCCACCACCCACTCACATTCGGCTGCGTCCGTCATTCCGTTACTCGGAAGCTGTGCGCTGCTTGTAAGATCAGCTTCTTTTCAGGAGGCGGGTGCGACGGCCGGGGGGCCAGGGGCACCGGAGTTGACGGTGTGGGTTCCGCCTCGCGTCCCGGGGAGGGTCTTCTTGTCTCGTCATACCTCCGCCCGCCTGCGTCTCCTCGCAGCGTGTGCGGTCGTGTCCTTGCCGTTGGCTGTCGGTCCGGCCGCCGGGACCGCGTCGGCGGACCCCGGGGCGTTCACCGAGACCACGATCCCCGCGACCATGCGCGTCACACCGGGCATGGGCTCTGTCGCGACCGTCGGACCGTCGGGATTCCTGCACCTGTCCACGAGCGGTGTCTACGCACTGGAGTGGACGGGCACCGACGGTACGACCCGAAAGCTCGCGGGAACGCGGACGGTCGACCCCTTGGAGT
The DNA here is from genome assembly GCF_043080745.1 of Streptomyces sp. NPDC014995. Lineage (NCBI taxonomy): Bacteria > Bacillati > Actinomycetota > Actinomycetes > Kitasatosporales > Streptomycetaceae > Streptomyces > Streptomyces sp. NPDC014995. The sequence goes on along the minus strand of NZ_JBIBVX010000044.1, from coordinate 4,487 downwards.
ACTACGGGGCCGCGTCGGACGTTGTGGCGCTGCCGCCCAGTGGCGGCACCGGCGACGTACAGCTGCGCAACATGGTCACGGACGAGACCACGAGGGTCACCGTGCCTGCCGGCCAGAAGTACAACAGGACGATCGGGACCACGGTCGTGACGAGGGGTGGAACCAGCACCGACGGCACCTGGACCGAGTTCCATCTGCTGACCGCCGAGAACGGCACCACGGTCGACCGCGCTGTGACGGGCATTCCGGAAGGGGCTTCCTTCCTCTTTGCCCTGCGGGCCGGCGTCCACGGGTTCCTCTCGTTGGCACGTGTCCCCGGAGAATCTGCCGCCCAGTACTTCTGGATCGACGTCGACACCGCGCAAGCCACGTTTCTGCCGCAAGGCACGGTGTACGCCAAGTCCGCGGTGACGGCCCATCACCTGGTCACCCCCCAGGCCGGTGGCGTACGGATCTACGAGCAGGGCCGGTTCGACACACCCGTCCGCGAGATGTCGGTCAGCCTGGCGGACTCCAAGGTCATCGGTGTTGTCGGCGACGCGCTGATCGTCGCCCGCCACGACGCCTCGCTCGGTAACTACGTCGCCGGCGGGTCCCATTACAAAGTGGTGGCCGTCCCGTTCGACGGTTCCGCCGAGCGCACCCTGCTCTCGCGCGCGGCGGCGGATCGTGTCGCGATCCGGCCGGACGGCGGCGTCCAGGTCGTCGGCGGTCAGTCCGCGCAGGACTACGGCTACCAGGCCATCACGGCCGGGGCGGACGGCGTGCCGTACGCGACGCTCGCGGTCCGCATCCCGCCGGTTCCGATGAAGCTGCAGCGGCTGACGGTGGTTCACGGCACAGTCAGGACCCTGGAGTACGGCGATCGACTCACGTCCGCGTACGAGCGCCCGCTCGCGGAAGCCGCACCCGGATACGGCGAGCGCGTACGGATCGGCAGCCTGTCCGGCCTGTACAACACGTGCGGCGTCGATCTGCTGTGCCCCGAACTGTATGCCACCGGGGACGGCCGGACCGTCTACCGCGGATCCGTGACCACGGACAGCGGCTTTCAGTCCCAACTGTTCGTCGTGGGCAAGGACGGTACGTTCCCCGGCACCCCGCTCGACACGGGACTCCAGAACTCCTACGGCGGCGGTGTGATCGTTGGGGTGTCCGGGAACATGCTGCTGGTCGACGGGACCCCCGTGGGCGGCAGCCTCCGGGAACTGCGGGTCGTCGACATCGACTCCGGGAAGGTCGTGCACAAGGAGCCCTATCGGGAGGGTGCGTTCTGGGGGACCACGATGTGGTCCGTGGCCACGGGCGGCACGGTGACGGCCAAGGACGCGCGCACGGGGACCTCGCTGACGTCCTTCGCGGTCGACACCGGGTGCACCTCCATGATCGATCTCCAGGCCGTCGGCCGCTGGCTGTACTGGAAGTGCAGCGCCGGCACCGCTCCGTACACCAGGGCAGGCGTCTACGATCTCCAGTCCCGCAAGAGCATTCCGCTCGCGTCCACCGGAGAGGCGTTCCTCGGCGACGGCGTCGTGGCCGTCCGCGGTGGCGAGCGGGGTCTGGGCCTCTACGACCTGCACTCCGGGTCGGCCGTCCAGCAGTGGGCGACCGAGACCGCGGGGCTCGTGGCACTCGACCCGCGCACCGGCGACCTCGCCTACTCCACACTCGATCAGGCCGTCCATATCCTGCACACCGGCCGGCCCGCGGCGGCCCTGGTCTCGCCCTACCGGCATGTCACCTCGCGGGTGGAGACGGACGCGACCCCGATCTCCTGGAACGGGCAGTGGTGGCTGTCCGAGCCGGCGGCCTCCTGGAAGGTGGAGATCCGACACAGTGCCACGGGCCGCGTGGTGGCCACGCGCGCCGGTGGAGCGGCCGAGTACTCGATCGCCACGACCTGGGACGGCCGTGACGCGACCGGCGGACTGCTTCCCAACGGCTCGTACACCTGGACGCTGACGGCCCAGCCGACGGATGGACAGGGCGCGGCGCTGGTGCAGTCCGGCACGGTCCGACTGACGGGCGGCACGGCGGTGTGGCGGGATCACGCCGGGGCCTCGTCGCTGCCCGACGGCGTCGGCGATCTCCTGACGATGGACTCCACGGGGGTGCTCACCTTCCAACAGGGAGACGGGGCCGGGAAGTTCTCCGGGAAGGTATCGGGGAGCGGATGGTCCACGTCGGTCAGGGCGGTGTCCATCGGCGACCTCAGCGGCGACCGGTGCAACGACGTCCTCGTCCGGCTGAGCACCGGCGCCCTGCGCCTGTACAAGCCCGCGTGCGGGGCGGCACTGAAGCCGACGACGCCGTACACGACGGTCGGGGCGAGCGGCTTCAACCAGTTCGACGTCCTGACCTCCCCCGGTGACGTGACCAAGGACGGCCGCCCCGACCTGATCGCCCGCAACCCCTCCACCGGCAAGGTCTACCTGTACAAGGGCACCAGCACCGGCAAGCTCGCCGCCCCCGTGAAGCTCTACGACAACTGGAAGTCCTACAAGAAGATCATCGGCGTCGGTGACCTCAACGGTGACGGCATCGGCGATCTTCTCGCGCAGGACACCTCCAACAACCTCTACCGGTACATCGGCAGGGGCAACGGCACCTTCTCCGCCCGCGTGAAGCTCTTCGCCAGCTGGGGCGGGACCTACAACGCGGTCGTCGGCGTCGGGGACATCACCGGTGACGGCAAGGCCGACCTCGTCGCCCGCGACACCGGCGGCACCCTGTACCGGCAGAACGGCACCGGTACCGGCACCTTCGGCGCCCGCATCAAGATCGGCGCCGCGTGGCAGAACTACAAGGGCCTCTTCTAGCGGCCGGCCCGTCCGTCGCCGGGCTGCCGGCGGCGGACGCCGGACCCGCAGAGAACGCCAAACTGGTCCATCATGGTCATGCCGGGCCCGGAGGCCAGCGGTCCCCCTGCAGGACCGCGAAGAACATAACGAGGGGTGGCGCAGCTCAGGTTGTTCGCGATGCGGGGGCTGACGGTGCTGGGGAATCGAGCCGGGTGATGAGGGTACGGCTGACCCGCTGGAGTTCTTCGTCGTGGTCGATGCTCTGGAATCTGCCGCCGCGCCGGGGCTGGGCCAGTTGCTCGCGGAGCAGGGGCAGGGCCGGTGCCGCGAGGGGCCCATGCGGTCCAGGCAGGTCACGACGTGGTTGGCCGTCGCAGGGTTCTTGGCCATGGCCTGCAGCAGGGCGTCCAGGACGGCCGGTGCCTCGGCGTCGCCGCCGATCTCCCAGAGCGCGGCCGCGCAATGCACCCGAACCCATTCGTAGTCGTGCGTCAGGAGGTTGCGCAGGCGTGGCAAGGCGACGGAGGCGGGCGGGCCGATTTCGCCGAGCAGATCAGCCGCGTCACTGATCCGGAAGGTGATGTGGAACAGCTGGTACTGGCGGTCACCCGTGCCTTCTTCCGGGACGCGACCGCCGAGATCGAACAGGCGGTCCAGGCCGAGCCCGACGCCAGGCAGCGCATCCGGGTCTACCTCACCGGCGTCGGCACCGCCATGCGCCGCCACTCCAACGCCTTCTACGACGACATGGTCGGCTACGAACCGACCGCACAGATCTACCGCAAGAACTCCGCCGCCGCCGCGCACCGAGTCCACGAACTCATCGAGGAGGGCGTGCAGACCGGCGTCTTCCGCGCACTCAACGGCCACTTCGCCGCCCACGTCGTGGCGGTCACCATCGACCCGGTCCAGTCGGGGGTCCACCTGGAGAGGACCGGCCTGACCGCCGGCGACGCCTTCTCCGAGCTCGGGGACCTCCTGCTGGACGGGCTCAGCTCGGGACAGGGCGCATCCGCGCCTCCTTCCACAGCTGGCCGCTCACACAGGGGCCAGGTCTCGACACCCAGGTAAAGCGCTGAGAAGAGGGGTGCACTTCGCGGATCGTCTCTGACCGAGAGCACGACAGGTGCGACGCCTGCGCCCCTCTGGATACATGCGTCGGGCTCTCGCCAGAGAGGCGAGGGTCAAGACGCCGTCTCGCGCGAGCGGTACACCCCTCCCCCGTCGACGCGGGCCAGGTAGTGCTGCGCTCCAGCGCGGCACAGAAATGGGGCCGTCGTTTCCATAGGTCGTGGCCGGGGCCGTGCAGCTGCCGGACGCGACCTCGTTGGACGGCGTTATGTGACCTGTAGGCGTGTCTCAGCCCGTTGATGTCTCACGCTCCCCAGACTGTCGTCCCACCGCATCGCCTGCTGAAGGCGAAGGTGGGCGGCCTCCGGGCAGTACAGCCGGGCGGCCGCTTCATCGCTCCAGTACCCGCCGCCCCAGCGTTGGCGACTCACCAAGCAGGGGCAGACGGACGCACGGTGTTGTAGTGGCCGGCCAGCTGGCGGCGCATCTCGGTGTCGGCCTCGCCGTCGCCCCCGGCACCCGGGCCCTGACCCCGAGTCCTGGACACGGGTTATGCGGCTGGTGTCAGCGTAGTTGATGTTGTTTCGGAAGCTGTCTCGTAAGCGATCGGGCTGC
>NZ_JBIBVX010000043.1:0-8542 GCF_043080745.1 Streptomyces sp. NPDC014995 | reverse complement strand
CCCGCCGCTGTCACTACCTGCGGCGTTGTCGCACGATCGAGGGGCGGTCTCCGTGAGACCACCCCCGCACGACCGAAGTCCCGCTACACTCCCGCCACCCGGCGAAAGACCAGGTCAGACAGCGAAATCCTGCTGGAGTACTAACCCATCACTTGAGTTACCTGACGCCTACTTACTGAGCTTGAACTCGTGATGTCGTCTTCGGTGATCAGGGGTTGATGGTCAGTCCCGTCTCGGCAAGGCAGCCATCTATGAGGTGGCTGCGGTACTGGATGTGGCGGAGACCGCGTCGGATGCGCTGCACGAGGTGTTCGGGAGTGCTGAAGGCGACGTTGGAGAGCCAGCCGCGCCGCAGCAGAGACCAGATGCCTTCGACGGGGTTGAGGTCGGGTGCGTATGGCGGCAGGTAGTAGATGGTCAGCCAGTCCCGGGCTGTCGCCCATTCCCGCAGGTCGGTGGCCTTGTGGACGTTGAGATTGTCCCAAATCAGGACGATCGGGCCGTCAAGCTGCTGGTGTGCTGCGGTCAGCAGGTCGCGGTAGTTGCGCCAGGAGAAGCTCTTGCGTCCGTCGCGGTTGCCGTCGTCGCGGCGGGGCCGGTAGATCAGCCTCGAGCGGTGGCCGGGTTTGTAGCAGGTCAACGCTGCGATGGAGATGCGTCTGCGGGAGCGGCCGCGGACCCGCACCACCGGGGTGCGGCCACGAGGCGACCAGGTCTTCGCCTGCGGCGGCGTCATGGAGAAGCCGGCTTCGTCCTCGAAGAGGAGCCAGGCTCCACGGGCCGCCGCGAGCCTTCCGCGCAGGGCCAGGTCTCCTTCACCCAGCCGACCACGGCCTCGTCGTCGCGTTCCAGGGCCCGGCGGGTGGGGACCCTGGCAGGACCAGCCGTTGCGCACCAGCAGCTTGCGCACACCCTGAATGGTGTAGGCCAGGTGGAAGCGTCGGCCGATCACGGTCTTGATCCGGCCCAGGGTCCAGCGCTGGTCCTCCCAGCCGTGCGCGGCCGGCCCCTTGGCCAGCTCGGCCCCCAGTTGCGCGAACTGCCTTTTGCTCAGTCTCGGCAACGACGCCGGCCCCTGCGACCGCAGAGCACGCGGCCCGTCCTCTTCCCACGCCTGCCGCCACCGCTGCAACGGCACGTGCCCGCCACTCGGTGATACCGCAGGCGACTGCCGCCCGTCAGCCCCTACGACACCACGAGTTTAACCTCAGTAATCAGAAAAATCCCCGATAGCTACACTCCAGCGCGGCTCGTACCAGAAGCTCGCCCCCAACGGCATCATTGCCGACCTCTACGTCGTCCGGAACGGTGAGTGGACGCGCAGCGGGCTGGTGCGCGTACGGGGATGCGGTTCGAGCAAGTCCAACGGGCTTATCGACAACAGCCCACGCCCGGCATACGGCGAGTACGTGCGGTTCCGGGTGTGCAAGCTGACGCCCGGCGGCACCTGGAAAGACTGCAAGGACACGTTCACCTTCAACGACGACCATCCCCAGAGCGCGCCCGTGAAAGCACCCGGCGCTGCGGCTCGCACGTCTTGGCGAAGACGCTGGCACATGAACAGGGCTTCCTGGCGTGCGTTGGGAAGCCTTCCAGGAGAACCGCAAGGGCAAGCCGTTTCAGCGGAGGGGGCATCCGTGTGACCTCGGTCAGGCGGGCGCCGCCGAGCCATCGTCCGCCGACCCACGCCCGATCACCTGCGTGGCAGTCTCCCGCACAACTCGCCGTAGCCACTGGTGAGCGGGGTCGCCGTCGACCCGGGGATGCCAGGCGATGCCGTAGGGGAAGGGCGGGAGTTCCTCTGGGGGTGCGGCGACGCGGTAGGCCGAGTTGTCGGCGTATGCGAGAACGGCGCGGCGCGGGAGGGTGGCGATGAGTTCAGTGCCCGGCACTGCGGTCGCCGCCGCGGAGAAGTAGGGCACGCGCAGGCCCACGGGACGGCGCAGTCCGTATTCGTCGAGTCGGCGCTCGACCATGGCCTGGCCCTCGGTCAGGAACTTGACGACGACGTGCGGGTACGCGAGGAAGTCGTCCATGGTCAGCCGGTCCCCGGTCACGGGATGGTCGCAGGACATCAGGCACGCGAACTCCTCCTCGAACAACGTCTCCCAGCGCAGGGTAGGCGGTGCTACGACACCGGAGATGACCAGGTCCGCGCGGCCCTGCTCGACGTCGGCGAAGGAGTGGTCGCTCACGGGTACGACGGTCAGCGAGATATCCGGAGCCTCGCGGTAGAAGCGCGGGAAGAGGATCGGACCGAACAGTGAGGTGGCGAAGTCGGTGCAGTGAAGGCGGAAGTGGCGGTTCGCCGTTGAGGGGTCGAAGGCGTCCCCGCGCAGCAGCGCCTCCAGACGAGGAAGGAGTTCGGCGAGCTCCGACTGGATCTGCAGTCCGCGGGGGGTCGGTTCGTACCCGCCCCGCGTGCGCACCATGAGTTCGTCGCCGAACGTCTCCCTGAGCCGGAGCAGGACGCGACTCATCGCCGACTGGCTGAGGTGGAAACGATCGGCGGCCCGCGTGACGTGCCTCTCCTCGAGGAGCACCGCGAGTGCTTGGAGAAGATTCAAGTCCGCGTTCCGCAGGTGCGACATGGCGCAGAGCGTATGCCAACGCCATGCAGGCTACGCATAAAGAGCCCAGTTTCCGGACCTCGTCATGTACCCAACGCATCGCGAGCATGCACTTTTTGCGTTGGACGGCTGGCTTCCCACCGCGTCAGGCTCGCTTCTGTCTCGCCCACTCCGGGTACACGAGGAGTCACTCATCCATGTCCCAACACAGCAGACGCAGCGTACTGAAATCCGGGGGCGTCGCGGCGGCCGCGGTCATGGTTCCCCTCCCAGGGGCCGACCCGGCCACGGCGCAGCCCGCGGCCGCACCGGCGGCACAGCCCCGAACGGCCGGCGATCTCACGCTGGACATCAACGGCACCCAGCACCGGCTCCCGGCAGTCGAGGCCCGCGTCACCCTGCTCGACGCGCTGCGTGAGCACGCCGGCCTCACCGGTACCAAGAAGGGCTGCGACCGAGGGGAGTGCGGGGCCTGCACGGTGCTCGTCGACGGTCGGCGCGTGAAATCGTGCCTGACTCTGGCCATGATGGAGGAAGGCCGCTCCATCACCACCATCGAAGGACTGGCCCAGGGGGCGCAACTGCACCCGGTGCAGGAGTCGTTCGTCCGCCGGGACGCCTTCCAGTGCGGCATCTGCACACCCGGACAGATCATGTCCGCGGTGGCGTGCATCGAGGAAGGCCACGCCGACTCCGAGGACGAGATCCGGGAGTGGATGAGCGGCAACCTGTGCCGGTGCAGCTGCTACCCGAACATCGTCGACGCTGTGGCCGACGCGGCGAAGGCGGTGCGGCGATGAGGGACTTCGCCTACGCGCGCGCGGACCGGGCCGCCGAGGCCGTACGGCTCGTCGCCCGCAGCGCCGACGCCACGTTCGTCGCCGGCGGCACCGACCTGCTGAACCTGATGAAGGACGGCGCCGAGGACCACGACCTGGTGGTCGACATCAACCGCCTGCCGCTCCGAGGCATCGAGGAGTCAGGGGGCAGGCTGCGCATCGGCGCACTGGCCAGAATGGCGGACGTGGCCCTGCACCCGGTGGTCCGCAAGCGACTGCCCGTGCTGTCCCAGGCGCTGCTCGCCGGAGCCTCCCCACAGGTCCGCAACCGGGCCTCGATCGGCGGCAACCTGCTCCAGCGCACCCGCTGCTGGTACTTCCGCGGGCAGGACTTCGCCTGCAACAAGCGGGAGCCGGGATCCGGCTGCGCCGCGCTGGGGGGCCGCAACCGCTGGCACGCGATCCTCGGCGGCAGCGACCACTGCATCGCCGTTCACCCGTCCGATCTCGCGGTCGCCCTGCGTGCCCTGGACGCCACGATTCACACGCTCGGCCCGGACGGCGCGCGGACCATCGCCATGGCCGACTTCCACCGGGCGCCCGAGGACACTCCGCACATCGAGAACACCCTGCGCCACGGTGAGCTGATCACGGCGGTCGAGGTGCCGTTGCCGGCCCCGGGAAGCCGTCAGCGCTACCTGAAGGTGCGCGACCGCGCCAGCTTCGAGTTCGCGGTCGTGTCCGTCGCGGCCGTGCTGCGAATGAACGGCCGAGTCGTCGAGGAGGCCCGCCTCGCCTTCGGCGGTGTCGCCACCCGCCCCTGGCGCTCCGCCGAGGCCGAAGCCGCCCTGCGGGGCCGGGCGCTGACCGAGCAGAGCATCGCGGCGGCCGGACGCGTTCTGGTCCGGGGCGCCCAGCCGCGAGAGGACAACGAATTCAAGGTCGAGCTGGTGCAGCGCGCGCTCCAGGACGTGCTCGGCCGTCACACCGGAGGTTCCCGATGAGCACCGACGTCGTCGGCCGCCCGCTGTCCCGTGTCGAGTCCCGGCTCAAAGTGACGGGCGGAGCCGAGTACACAGCCGATGTGAAGCTGCCCCGTCTGGCCCACGCGTGCATGGCGATGAGCACCATCGCCCGCGGCCGGATCACCCGGATCGACACCCGGGCCGCCGAAGCGGTGCGCGGCGTGATCGCCGTCTACACCCACGAGACCATGCCGCGTCTGACGCAGCCCACCTACCGTACGTTCTTCAAGTCGTTCATTCCCATCCAGACTCCGCAGATCCACCACGCGGGCCAGCCCATCGCCTTCGTGGTCGCGCAGACCCTGGAACAGGCGCAGCGTGCGGCGGAACTGATCGAGGTCGACTACGAGGGATCGGGCGCACCCGAGGGCGAGTTGGCCAACGGCGAGGTGTTCCTACCGCCCACCGGGCCGGACGGCCCCAACACCTTCCAGCGCGGCGACGCGGCGGCCGGCATGGCCCAGGCCGACGTCCGTATCAAGGCCGAGTACACGATCCCCATGCACCACCACAACCCGATCGAGCCCCATGCCACCACGGCCGCATGGGAAGGCCCGAAGGTGACGGTGTACGAGACCACACAGGGCTTGGACGGCACCCGGCAGAGCGTCAGCCAGGCCCTGGGGGTCCCGCTCGCCGACGTCCGGGTCATCTCCCGTTACCTCGGCGGCGGCTTCGGCACCAAGGGCCCCGTCTGGCCGCACACCGTACTGACCTGCGCCGCCGCCCGTGCGCTCGGCCGCCCGGTCAAGCTCGTCCTGTCCCGCGCGCAGATGTTCACCTCCAACGGCCACCGCGCCCAGACCCACCAGACGATCGAACTCGGCGCCCGTGACGACGGCCGTGTCACCGCGCTGAACCACGTCATCACCCAGCAGATCAGCCGCAACGACGTCGCGCTGTTCAACAGCAGCGAACCGATCCGCATGCTGTACGACATCCCCAACCTGTCCAACGAGCAGCGCGCCGTACGCCTGGATCTGCCCACCCAGAGCTTCATGCGCTCTCCGGAAGCGTGCACCAGCCACGCCCAGGAGGCGGCCCTCGACGAACTCGCCTACGCCCTGGGCATGGACCCGGTCGAGCTGCGCAAGCGCAACTGGAGCGCGCGGAACATGGAGAACGGCCAGGAGTGGGGCAGCAATCACCTCCGTGAGTGCTACGACCGCGCCGCCTCGGTGTTCGGCTGGTCCCGGCGCGAGGCGCGCCCCCGCTCGATGCGCGACGGCGCCGAACTCGTCGGCTGGGGCATGGCCACCTCCGCGCATACCGCGGGCGGCAGGCCCGGTGCGGGTGCCCGTATGACTCTCGGCACCGACGGCAAGGTCCTCATCCAGGTCGCCACTCAGGACAACGGCACAGGTACGTACACGATCATGACGCAGATCGCCGGCGAAGTGCTCGGCGTGCCGGTCTCCGACGTGACCTTCGAACTCGGCGACAGTTCCTTCCCCTTCAGCTTCGCCTCCGGCGCCTCCACCACCGCCCCCGGTGTCGGCAGCGCTGTCAACCGGGTGTGCACCGCCGCCCGTAAGGCCGTCATCGACATGGCCGTGGCCCAGCCCGGCTCCCCGCTGCGCGGCGTCCCCGCCGAGCGCGTGGACACCGCCGACGGCCATCTCTTCGACACCGCCGACCCCCGCACCCGGGTGAGTTATCGCTCGGTGGTCGGGCACGGCGGAAAGCCCCTGACCTTCCAGGTCGAACCCGTCAACACCCCACTCGGTTACTCGATCGGCGCCGTCTTCGTCGAAGTCCGCGTCGACCCGCTGCTCGGCCGGGTCCGGGTGGCCCGCGTGGCCGGCTGCTACGACCCGGGCACCGTCCTCAACCGCAAGACCGCTCGCAGCCAGGTCCTCGGTGGTGTGATCTGGGGCATCGGCTTCACGCTCTTGGAGCACACCCTCGTCGACCCCGCGACGGCGAGGATCGTCAACCCGAACCTCTCCGGCTACCTGATGCCGGTCAACGCCGACGTCCCCGACATCCAGGTGCAGTTCATCGACGAGCCCGACCCGGCCAGCGACGCCCTGGGCGCCCGGGGCTTCGGCGAGACCCCCATGACGGGGGTCACCGCCGCCATCGCCAACGCCGTCTTCCACGCCACCGGCAAGCGCGTGCGCGATCTGCCCCTCACCCAGGACAAGCTGCTGTGACCGGCCACGACGGCGTCTGGGACGCACTGTACGAGGCATGGTCGTCCGGCGAGCGCTGCGGTCTGGCGACCGTGGTGCGCACCTTCGGCTCCGCTCCGCGCCCGGCAGGGTCAGCCATGGTCCTCACCCCGCAGGGGCGCGTGGTGGGCTCCGTGTCCGGCGGCTGTGTCGAGAGCGACGTACTCGAACGGGCCCGTGAGGCCATCGAGAACGGAATCCCCCAGCAGGTGTCCTACGGAATCAGTGATGACGACGCTTTCGCCGTCGGCCTCACCTGTGGCGGCACTCTGGAGATCTTCGTCGAACCCGTCGGCATCCGCACGTTCCCCGAGTTGGCCGGGGTGATGGAATCCGTGCGGGCCGGCGCCCCCGTAGCCGTCGCCACCGTGCTCGACCATCCGCGTCCGGAGGCCGTCGGTGCACATGTGGCCCTGCGCGCCGACGACCACCACGGCAGCCTGCGTCCGCCGCACACCCCACCGGCCCTGATGGACGACGCACGGGCACTGCTGCGCAACGGTGAAAGCGCGCTGTTGAGCTACGACCCCGAGGGCATCCGCATCTTCGTACGCTCGCTGACGCCGCCCCCGCGGATGCTGCTGTTCGGCGCCGGAGACTTCGCCACCGCCCTCACTTCGGTCGGACGGACTCTGGGCTACCAGGTCACCGTGTGCGACGCCCGCCAGGTGTTCACCACAGCCGACCGCTTCCCGGACGCCGACGAAGTCGTCGTGGCCCGGCCCGACGAGTATCTGGCGAAAGAGGCGGCGGCCGGGAGGGTGGACGCGCGGTCGGTGATCGTGTCCTTCAGCCATGACCCGAAGTTCGACATCCCCCTGCTGGAGACCGCACTGGGACTGGATGTCGAGTATGTGGGTGCGCTGGGTTCGCGTCGCACTCATCGACGCCGCACCGCGGCCCTGCGCGAGGCCGGCGTCACCTCGCCCGCTCTGGCGCGGCTGTCCTCCCCGGTGGGGCTCGACCTCGGCGGGCGCTCCGCCGCGGAGACCGCCGTATCCATCGCCGCCGAGATCATCACCACCCGGCACGGTGGCCGCGGGGGGCGCCTGTCCGACCGCGACGGCCCGGTCCACACCGTGCGGGCAGCCGGGTGATCGGCGGTCTAGCGGGTCTTTGCCAAGTCTCAGCCGTGGGCTGTGCCGGTGCGGGTGGCCTTTCGGCGTGATGGCGTGATGGCGTGCGGCGGAAGAACAGCGACACCGTTGCGAGTCCGGCTGCCGGATTCGCCCAGTGAGGAGAAAGCGGTTGTGGGTTGCGGTCCGGCGGTGAGCGACGCTACGCCTGCATGGCGCGTCGTGCCATGCAGCCCATCATGCGGACGACCAGGCGCCGTGGCAGGAACTTGCTGGCGAGGGCGAGGGGGCGGGCGTTGGTGATGACTGATGGCGGTGCGGAGCGGCGGTCGAGGGTGTCGAGGGCTGTCCTCACGACGTGGTCGACGGTGGCCCGTTTCGATCCGTAGTCGGCCGACTGGCTGCCGGCGTAGAACTCGGTCTGCACCGCGCCGGGGCACACGGCCAGGACGCGCAGGCCAGTGCCGCGGGTCTCCTCCCACAGCGATCGAAACCACCCCCGAGCACCGGCTCGAGCTGATCACCCTGCTGTTCGGCAACGACTCGCTGCGGGTCGGCCACGCCGAGAAGCCGGCTCATCTGAAACCGGTTCCCGTCGTGACCGGGGACGTACTGGTTCGCCCTGGTCAACCTTCGCGGCGGGAGCGATGCCCAACGAGGGCATTGAAGGAGATGAATGGGGCGCCTGGGCCGCGAAAGCCGCTCGCAGGGCGAAGGGGCACAGGTGGTACAGACACCGGCGACACCGGGGAGGTATGCGAAATGCAGAGCGCTGACACAGTGCTCGGTGTCTCGCGTGGCCGACCCTACGAAGAAGCTGCGCCGCTAGGCCGTTTCTGGTGGCTCTTGGACGGTGTCGCGGAGCCAGATGACGATCGCGGTGACGGTCAGGGTGCCGTTGAAGATGTAGTCGCGCTT
>NZ_JBIBVX010000042.1:0-8877 GCF_043080745.1 Streptomyces sp. NPDC014995 | reverse complement strand
GGCACCGGCGAATGCCCTGCCAAGGGACTCCTCCCTAGCCCTGCTGTGCTCGAAACTCATCCGTTGTGCCCCTCTCTGAGCATGTCGGGCACCCATGCCTCACCTTGTACATACGGGGAAGACAGACGGGCGGTCAACCGCGTTCGCGCCCTTCGGACCAACGGCTCCAGCACGGCCCGCTGCTCGTCCGTGAGATCTCCCTACCGTCCGAACCGCGATCACCCACAGTGCAAGATCCGCTTTCGATACACGGCCTAGCGGCCCGGCACCTTCTTCCCACCGTCGTAGCCGCGTGAGGCGGCCGGCACCGTCGCGGCGGCCCGCACCGACTGCGCGTCGATGATCCCCGCCGTGGGCTCGGCCTCGCGGCCCTCGTGCTCACGGACCTTCCCGCGCAGCCGGTCGTGGAACTCGGCGATCAGCCCGTGCTCGCGCCACCGGCGGAAGAAGGCACCCGGCCCCAGCCGGGGAAGTCCGCGGGCAGCGCCCGCCACGAGATCCCGCCCGCGACCAGGTAACGGACCGCGTCCAGCAGCTGCCGATGACAGTAGCCCTCGGGCCGTCCGCCCCGCCCCTGAATCCAGGCCGGCACCGGCAACAACGGCCGCACGGCCGCCCACTCCGCGTCCGTCATGTCCGACGGATACCGGCGCGCCCGATCGGGATGATCGGCCGCGTTGCCGTACAGGTGCGCGAGACAATCGCACGACACGACGGGCGAGTTGAAGTCAACGGGCTCGGACGCGTACAACAACGACAACAGGGCCTCCGGGAATCGCTCGGAATGGGGTCGCACCCCCGAGCTACCAGGAGGCCCTGCCTTCATGCGCGTACCGTCGGAAGATCACCCGACCAGAAACTCCGTTCGACCTGCACGTTCCAAGATCGGTTGAGATACGGCTTCTCACCGCAGGCCAAGGCCGATGCCGGGTTCCACAAGAGCGCCTTCCACATCGACTGGAAGGCCCGCCAGGCCCGCTGCCCGCAGGGCCGTACCAGTACTGGCTGGTTCCCCGTCCGGCAGCACGGCCGCGACGCCATCGTCGTCCAGTTCGCCCGCACCGACTGCCACGCCTGCCCCGCCCAGGACAAGTGCACCACCTCAGCGCGGGGCACCCGCATACTCAGCCTCCGCCCCCGGGAGCTCCATGAGACCCCGGCCAGTGCCCGGGCCGAGCAGGCCACGAGACATGGAAGACCAAGTACGCACTCCGGGCTGGTATCGAGGGCACCATCAACCAGGCCCTCGACGTCACGGGCCTCCGCCGGGCCCGCTACCGCGGACTGCCCAAGGTCCGCCTCCAGCACACCTTCTCCGCCGCCGCCGTCAACGTCATCCGCCTGGACGCCCACTGGAACCCCGGTAAACCATCCTTCACGCCCCGGACCAGCAGACTCAACCACCAACTCGCAACCCAAACCCCGAAGGGTGTGGCTCCGGTTCTGGGGCTGCGGAAAACTCGGCTGCAACTGAGCCTGGCCGCCCATAGGATCCTCGTTCGAGGCGCTGGCATGGCGCCCTGCCGACAGCGGGCACTCAACGGACCCAGGATGCGTGGCGCAATGAGCAGCCGACTCTTCGCAATCTCCTTCGACGCGCACCAGCCCGAGCGCCTAGCGCATTTCTGGTCGGGCGTCCTGGGCTTGGAGAGAACCGACGATACTTACGACTGCGTCGCCCTGCTGTCCGGGAATGACGCCGGCTACCGCCTCCGCTTCCGTCCCTCCCTGGCGCAGAAGGCCGGCCAGAACCGGCTGCACTTCGACCTGACCAGCTCCTCCCTGGAGGACCAGCAAGAGACCGTGGCCAGGGCGCTCGACCTCGGCGCGCAACACTCTGATGTCGGCCAGGGACCGGACGCGTCCCATGTGGTGCTCGCCGACCCCGAGGGCAACGAGTTCTGTGTCATCGAGCCGGGCAACAATTTCCTGGCCGGCTGCGGCCTCATCGGAGCGCTCGCCTGCGATGGTTCGCAGGCCGTGGGCTACTTCTGGAGCAAGGCGCTGGGCTGGCCGCTGGTCTGGGACCAGGACGAGGAGACCGCCATCCAGTCACCGAACGGCGGTACGAAAATCACGTGGGGCGGTCCGCCGCTCATGCCGGACCCCGGCAAGGACCTGCACTTCGACCTCGCGCCGGACGACGATCAGCAAGCGGAGGTGGAGCGCCTGCTCTCCCTCGGGGCGAAGCGTGTCGACTCCGCCCACGGCGGGGACGGCTCAGTGCTGCTGGCCGACCCCGACGGCAACGAGTTCCGCGTGCTCACGCGCCGGTGAAGCGGGAGCCGCGGTAGGCGGTTGCTGCTGCGGGGAACGCAGCAGAGAGTCGGGCAGGCCCAGTCACCAAACGGGCAGCTCAACGCTCCCACGAGGAAAGAACCACACCCAACCCAACCCTGAATTAACTGGCTGTTCTCTATCCGCTCGGGTGGTCGGTGGGGTTCGAACAGAGGCCTGGTCCGGTGAGTCTGCCGGTGCGGGTGCATGGAAGAAGGGCCTTTTGGTAGCTCGCGGTTGTCGAGTCCAGCGAGGACAAGAGGCCCTGTTGTCGAAGTGTCGCGTGGTCGTGGTTGCCGGGTCCAGTCCGTCCACTCTGGGTGTGACTGTCTCGCCCATCGGTTCGGGAACGCGGCCGACCGTCCGGAACGCCGGCCCCGGTACGGCTCGGACATGAGCGATGCCGAGTGGGCCCTGGTGCGGGATCTGCTGCCGGTCCCGGGGTGGCTGGCGGGCCGGGGCGGGCGGCCGGAGGGCTACTGCCACCGGCAGATGATCGACGCGGTGCGCCACCTCGTCGATAACGGCACCAAGTGGCGGGCTATGCCCGCCGACTTCCCGCCCTGGCCACGGGTGTATGCCTTCTTCGCCCGCTGGCGGGATGCGGGCCTGATCGCCGAACTGCACGACCGGCTGCGCCAGGCCATCCGCTGGGCCGAAGGCCGTCATGAGGAACCGAGTGCGGCGGTCATCGACTCGCAGTCGGTGAAGGCGGACGCCACCGTCGCTCACACCTCGCGGGGCTTCGACGCCGGGAAGAAGATCAACGGGCGCAAGCGCCACCTGCTCACCGACACCCTCGGACTGCTGATGGCCGTGCTGGTCACACCGGCGTCCACGACCGACCGGGACGTCGCCCGGATTCTGCTGCCGGCCGCGGCGGGCTGCTCACGACGGCTGTCGCGGGTCCGGGCCGACGGCGGCTACACCGGCCACCTCGTCGACTGGGCCACCGCACACCTCGGATTCGTCCTGGACGTCGTCCGCCGCAGTGACGACGTCCAGGGCTTCCAGGTGCTGCCTCGCCGTTGGGTAGTGGAAAGATCCTTCGCATGGCTTCTGCGCAGCAGGCGCCTGGTCCGTGACTACGAACGGCGCACCGACACCAGTGAGGCCGTCGTCCTGTGGTCGATGACCACCCTCATGAGCCGGCGCCTGGCCGCCCGGCACCAGACCCCTGTTCCGGTGCGGGCAGCGTGAACCTGCCCGGCTTCTCCTCCACCAGCCAGCCGCGTTCCACCAGCCTCTTCAGCCGTGCTCTCGCGCCCTCGACGCGGGAGGCGGACGCACTGTCCCAGCCCAGCACCGCCGCCGCCCGCCGGGCACCCAACCCGTCTCCTCCCGCCTCCAGGGCGGCGGCCATCAACGCCTGGTAGTCCACCGACAAGTCCTCGACACCGCCCGCGTTCTGACGGTGAGGCACCGCGCGTCGCGGTCCAACCGGTTTCCTCTGCGACGACCCGATGGCCACCAAGGCGGGCGCTTCCTCCTCGGCCAGCGCCTCCAGATACTCCCCGAGACCGATCACCCGGCGCCTGAGTACCTCTTCCGCGTCCGCCAAGTCCGTCTGCACCCGCTCCAGCTCGGCTGCGAGTTCCTCCCCCCGCACCGCCGCAGCCTTTCGCCGCGCTTCCAGCACCGCCCGCATCGACGGCATCCGCCACCCCCACGACATCCCGACCGGCAACGAATCGAGACTTCCGTGACAGCTGCAATCCCATGTCTGACCAGCGAAATCCGCACATGAGGTTCGGAAAGAGAACGACCTCTTAGCTTGAGTTGAGGGAGAGGGAGGGCTGGGATGGGCGGCGCGGGCGCGGGCGCGGCCGGGGATCGGGGCGCGCTCGCCCTGTTGCGCGTCGGCGGGGCCTCCGCGCTGGTGCCGCCGTCAGTGCGGTGATGTCATGCGGGGGATGTCAGTGGGCTGGAGGTCGGGGCGGGCGCGGTGCCAGCGTGCGGGGTGGCGCCACCGGCCGGAAGCGTCGCGGGCGACGTCGACGCCGACTTCCACCACCAGCTCGGGTTCCACCAGCGTGACGTTCAACGTCTCCTGGCTGCCCCATCCGGCGGAGAACGACCAGCCCGTCCAGGGGTGGCCGCGCCGGGCCGGAGCGAGCAGGCCGGCGAACGTGCTGCTGGCCGTCCGGGCAAGGTTGACGGTGCGGCCGGTACGGCGGCCGGTGCCCCGGACTGCTGGGTGGGCTCGGCTCGGGCCCGCCGCAGGGCGGCCGGGCGGGTGGCATCTGCTTCGCGGCAACCCTGTGTACGAGCGACTGCGGAGCCGCCAGATCACCCCTCGAACTGCTCACGCGATCGCTCGGGGCATGGGCCGGACCTGCCGACTGGCAGGAACGGCCCGATGAACTCCCATTCGCTGTCGGTGAGTTGCGCACGCGCCACGCCGCAGACCTGTCGGACATGCGCCCACTCTGGGCTTGATCGCCTTTCTTGAGGGCGCTCGTAGGCAGCTGCACCACGGGTTCGGGAGTGCTGAGGTGGAGCTGCTTAGTGGACCTGGTCTCCGGGCTGGATGAAGCCGGGGTTGATCTCGGCGTAGTCGCCGTTGATGGAGGTGCCGGCCTGCCGCACCGTGGCGAAGTTTGTCGTGTAGCTCTGGGGAAAGGTGAGCTGCGGGGTGGTCATCTCGCTGAGCCGGTCCAGCTCTCCGGTGTCGATGGTGATGTCGGTGGCGCCGATGTTGTCTTCGAGCTGGTGCATGGTGCGGGCGCCGATGATGGTGGACGTCACCCCCGGCTGCTGGGTGACCCAGGCCAGCGCGACTCGGGCGATGGTGGTGTCGTGCTTCTTCGCGATTCGTCCGAGTTCGTCGATGAGGTCGTAGGTGTCGTCGGTGAGCCGGTCGGCCCGTGCTGCTGAGCGTGCGCCTTCGTTCTTCCCGGCGCTGTCGCGGGTGAACTTGCCGCTGAGGATGCCCGCGCGGAGGGGTGACCAGGGCATGACCCCAATGTTGAGGTCGGCGCCCATGGGGATCAGCTCCTGCTCCACGGTGCGTTCGAGGAGGGGGTACTCGATCTGCATCGCCGCGAACGGTGCCCAGCCGCGGAAGTGCGCGAGAGTGTTTGCCTCGGCGATTTTCCATGCGGGGGTGTCGGAGACGCCGATGTAGCGGACCTTTCCGGCCTGGACGAGGTTGTCCAGGGCTGCCATGGACTCCTCGATGGGGGTGTGGGGGTCGTAGTTGTGCATCCAGTAGAGATCGATGTAGTCGGTTTGAAGTCGGCGCAGGGAGTGGTTGCACGCGTCGATGATGCTCTTGCGGGCCGGACCCGCCACCGTTGGGGTCTCCGGGGTAGTTGTTGCCGCTGAATTTGGTGGAGAGCACCAGTCGGTCGCGCCTGGCGGTGTCGCGGCCGAGGTGGTCGCCGACGATCTTCTCGGAGTGGGTCTTGGTGTAGATGTTGGCGGTGTCGATGAAGTTGCCGCCGAGGTCGAGGTAGCGGTCCATGATCCGGTTGGAGTCCTCGACGGAGGACCCCCAACCGAGGTCTTCGCCGAAGGTCATCGTTCCTAGGGCGAGGGGACTGACGCGGAGCCCGGATCGACCAACGGTGACGTAGTCAGTGAGTGACATTTTTCTTCCTAACGAGGGGTGTGAGGTTGGGATAGGCCCCGCGCGGGCTGCACCTGATGCGGCTGCTCAACGACGCCTGCGCCCTGATGACCCACCAGTGGGAGAAGACTCAGGGCTGGCAGAGCATGCTGGTCCCGGAGATCTCCCGCCGCCTCGGCGGTGGCTCCAAACCCGCCGACGACCTCCGTGCCCAGGCGCTCGCGGCGTCAGCGATCGCCTGCCTGAACGCCGCCACCGACGCCTCGACGACCGACGGCGGGACGACGCCACTGTCCGTGCTCGTGGACCAGGCCATGGGCACGCTGAGCGAACTGAACGCCCCCTGCTGATCCGGCGAAACCGCCTGTCGGCGGCTCGTCAGACACCGCAACCACCATGTGGCAGCCCTGTCATGATCCGTTTCGTCTTGTGGTGACGTTGTCGGCGGTGCCGGATGGTTGGATCCATGAGCTGAGGATCCGGAGTTTCTCCTCGCTCGGGGAACCGGGGACGGGTGACCAGACGGTGACGTGCTGGTCAGGGTCTCCGCTCCAGTAGAAGCTGTCCCAGTCGAAGGTGAACTCGCCAAGGTCGGGGTGGTGGATGGTCTTGCTGCCGAAGTCCTGACTGGCGACATGGCGGCTTGCCCACCATTGCCGGAAGAGGGGATAGCCGACCGAGAGCTCGCCGACCAGGTTCACCAGCCGTGGGTCCTTGGGGTTGTCGACGGCCTGCATACGCAGGAGTGCGACACCGGTACGGGCCATGCCCTCCCAGTCGTCGTAGAAGTCCTTCATACGCGGGTCGGCGAACAGCATCCGGACGTAGTTGCGCTCGTGTGGCGCCATCTTGTCGATGTCGATGAGCAGCGCCGCGGCGAGGGGGTTCCAGGCGAGGTAGTCGAGGTATTTCCCCACGACGAACGCAGGCGTGAGCGTCAGCTGGTCCAGGAGGCGCTGGATCTGCGGCCGCACCGGCGTCGGCCGACGTCTGGGTGAGGGGCGTCGGTCGGCTTGCCGGGCGAGCCCTTCGACGTAGGTGCGCTGAACCGGTGTGAGTCGCAGCGTGTGCGCGAGGGCGTCGAGTACCGGTTGGGAGGGTGCGAGACGGCCCTGTTCGATGCGGCTGTAGTAGTCCTGGCTGATCGAGGCGTGCGCGGCGACTTCTTCCCGGCGCAGGCCGCTCACGCGACGCGTTCCAGGCTCTCCCGGGGGCAGACCGAGCGCGACCGGGCTGAGTTCGCTGCGGCGGGCCTTCAGGAACTGGCCCAGCTCCTCCAGGTGCGGGTTTTTCGCGCTCACGGTCACGTCTCTCATTGTCGCGCCTGCGCAGAGCCGCGTCCGGGTCGAGAGGGCCCGGGCGCGGCTCTGACGTAACGAAGTCGGTCAGGGCTGGCGGCGAGCGCCTAGACCAGGTGGGTGCGCAAGAACCGCGTCACGTTCGCGACGGCGTTGTCCATCTGCGCGGGCGAGTCGTAGTAGTCGTAGTGGTTTCCGTCGGCCCACACGAGTTCCTTCTCGCCCCGGACGCTGTCGTAGAGCCGCTTCGCCTGGGCCGGGAAGGCGGAGCCGTCGGAGTGGACCACCATCGTCGGCGTCGTGATCTTCGGCGCCTGGCTCAGCGGGTCGAGGGTGACCCACGTGTCCCAGGACGTGACATCGAACTCGTTCTTGTACTCGGGGACGTTTCCGCGTGCCGGGTTGGTGTAGTAGTCGTATGCGCCGGGCGTCGGGTTGTAGTTGGCGGCCTGCCGGTCGGTTTCGCTGTACACCGGGATGATCGTTGCCTTGCCCGTCTGCTCGAACTTGCGGCGGGCGGCAGCGGCGTCCGCGAGACGCTGAGCGATCCCGTCATCACCGTAGGTGAGCTTGAACGTGTCCTCGTCGGCCAGGAAGGCGGCGATCGTCGCGAAGCCCTTCACCCGCGGGTCCTGCGCGGCAAGATAGGCGCCGTTGCTGGCCGAGGTGCACACACCGACCATGCCCACGGCATCCACGTACGGCAGCTCACTGAGGTACGTGACGGCGGCCTTGAGGTCGCTCAGCTTCTCGGCCACCGACTCGAACTGACGCGGCTGGCCGGCGCTCTCGCCGTAGTGGGCGTAGTCGAAGGCCAGAGCGACAAAGCCCTGCTCGGCGAACTTCTGTGCATAGGTGTTGGACATCATCTCCTTCACCGAGGTCAGCGAGCCCTGCACGATGACCGCCGGGTAGTGCCCGCTCTCGTCGAAGCCGTCGGGAGTGAACAGGTCACCCACCAGGGTCAGGCCATCACGATCAAAGTTGATCTTGCACTTCACGGTTGCGTCTGCCTTCGGGGTATCGGCGTCGATGGACTTTGTCTTGGTGGCCGCCCTCGCGGCGGGAGTGAACGCGGCTCCTGCCGCTAACGCGCCTACGGCGCCGATCAGGCCGCGCCGCGTGACACGGGAGCGGGGGCGACGGGACGTGGGGGGAACAGTCATGGGGGCGTCCTTACCTGCCTTACGTATTCCTTGGCGGTACGCGTTCTCTGGTCGTTCCTGACGCCTGCAAGGCATCCGTTCCCGAGCGCCAGCCGTACGTGAAGTCGCAAAGGAGATCACGGTTGCAGAGAACGTTGTTGACCTTGCGCTTCACGGTCGTGTGTCGCCTCTGGCGAACGACGCCGCTGTGCGCAGCGACACCCCAAGGGTCTGCCTTGCCGCCGAAACCGACAATGGGAAAGAATTTTCCTAGGCAGCACTACGCAGGTCAGCGACCCCATCACACTGCCGCGCGCCCCGCCTCGCCACACCTCCAGGACGTTCCGATCAGAGCCCGAGACTGAAGTCCACAGACGGAACACCGCCGCTTCACCGGTAGGCGGAGTGCGGGTCAAAGACATGGGTGTAGGTCGAGATGCCCTCGGACACGACGTACTTGTTCAGATGCCGCGTGGCTGCTGGACGAACGGGGGGGCTTGACCCCGGATCTTGGACACCCGAGACACTTGGATCTTGAGTCCAGGAGAACGGATGTCCCGTGGTCATGAAGCACTATCCGCCGGAG
>NZ_JBIBVX010000041.1:0-9990 GCF_043080745.1 Streptomyces sp. NPDC014995 | reverse complement strand
TGAGCTAATCTTACTCTTTATCGGAGAGTTTGATCCTGGCTCAGGACGAACGCTGGCGGCGTGCCTAATACATGCAAGTCGAGCGGACTTAAAAAGCTTGCTTTTTAAGTTAGCGGCGGACGGGTGAGTAACACGTGGGCAACCTGCCTGTAAGACTGGGATAACTTCGGGAAACCGGAGCTAATACCGGATAATCCTTTCCTACTCATGTAGGAAAGCTGAAAGACGGTTTACGCTGTCACTTACAGATGGGCCCGCGGCGCATTAGCTAGTTGGTGAGGTAACGGCTCACCAAGGCGACGATGCGTAGCCGACCTGAGAGGGTGATCGGCCACACTGGGACTGAGACACGGCCCAGACTCCTACGGGAGGCAGCAGTAGGGAATCTTCCGCAATGGACGAAAGTCTGACGGAGCAACGCCGCGTGAGTGATGAAGGTTTTCGGATCGTAAAACTCTGTTGTTAGGGAAGAACAAGTACGAGAGTAACTGCTCGTACCTTGACGGTACCTAACCAGAAAGCCACGGCTAACTACGTGCCAGCAGCCGCGGTAATACGTAGGTGGCAAGCGTTGTCCGGAATTATTGGGCGTAAAGCGCGCGCAGGCGGTCCTTTAAGTCTGATGTGAAAGCCCACGGCTCAACCGTGGAGGGTCATTGGAAACTGGGGGACTTGAGTGCAGAAGAGAAGAGTGGAATTCCACGTGTAGCGGTGAAATGCGTAGAGATGTGGAGGAACACCAGTGGCGAAGGCGACTCTTTGGTCTGTAACTGACGCTGAGGCGCGAAAGCGTGGGGAGCAAACAGGATTAGATACCCTGGTAGTCCACGCCGTAAACGATGAGTGCTAAGTGTTAGAGGGTTTCCGCCCTTTAGTGCTGCAGCAAACGCATTAAGCACTCCGCCTGGGGAGTACGGCCGCAAGGCTGAAACTCAAAGGAATTGACGGGGGCCCGCACAAGCGGTGGAGCATGTGGTTTAATTCGAAGCAACGCGAAGAACCTTACCAGGTCTTGACATCTCCTGACAATCCTAGAGATAGGACGTTCCCCTTCGGGGGACAGGATGACAGGTGGTGCATGGTTGTCGTCAGCTCGTGTCGTGAGATGTTGGGTTAAGTCCCGCAACGAGCGCAACCCTTGATCTTAGTTGCCAGCATTTAGTTGGGCACTCTAAGGTGACTGCCGGTGACAAACCGGAGGAAGGTGGGGATGACGTCAAATCATCATGCCCCTTATGACCTGGGCTACACACGTGCTACAATGGATGGTACAAAGGGCAGCAAAACCGCGAGGTCGAGCCAATCCCATAAAACCATTCTCAGTTCGGATTGTAGGCTGCAACTCGCCTACATGAAGCTGGAATCGCTAGTAATCGCGGATCAGCATGCCGCGGTGAATACGTTCCCGGGCCTTGTACACACCGCCCGTCACACCACGAGAGTTTGTAACACCCGAAGTCGGTGGGGTAACCCTTCTGGGAGCCAGCCGCCTAAGGTGGGATAGATGATTGGGGTGAAGTCGTAACAAGGTAGCCGTATCGGAAGGTGCGGCTGGATCACCTCCTTTCTAAGGAAAAATGGATTTATTCCATTCATAGATTGTTGATAGTTTGTTGTTCAGTTTTGAGGGAGCAATTCCTCATGATATAAAATTGTTCTTTGAAAACTAAATCATATAGAAGAAAAACCAAGATAAAACCGAGTAATCGCCATCTTAGATTCTCTATGTAAATAGAAGAATTAGGGTAAAGAGTAACATCTTTAGCCAAATCAAGTTAAGTTAGAAAGGGCGCACGGTGGATGCCTTGGCACTAGGAGCCGATGAAGGACGGGACTAACACCGATATGCTTCGGGGAGCTGTAAGTAAGCTTTGATCCGGAGATTTCCGAATGGGGAAACCCACTATCCGTAATGGGATAGTATCGTTACTTGAATACATAGAGTAACTGAAGGCAGACCCGGGGAACTGAAACATCTAAGTACCCGGAGGAAGAGAAAGCAAACGCGATTCCCTTAGTAGCGGCGAGCGAAACGGGATTAGCCCAAACCAAGAGGCTTGCCTCTTGGGGTTGTAGGACACTCTACATGGAGTTACAAAGGAACGGGGTAGATGAATAGGTCTGGAAAGGCCAGTCACAGAAGGTAAAAACCCTGTAGTCGAAACTTCGTTCCCTCCTGAGTGGATCCTGAGTACGGCGGGACACGAGAAATCCCGTCGGAAGCAGGGAGGACCATCTCCCAAGGCTAAATACTCCCTAGTGACCGATAGTGAACCAGTACCGTGAGGGAAAGGTGAAAAGCACCCCGGAAGGGGAGTGAAATAGATCCTGAAACCGTGTGCCTACAAGTAGTTAGAGCCCATTAATGGGTGATAGCGTGCCTTTTGTAGAATGAACCGGCGAGTTACGATTACATGCAAGGTTAAGTTGAAGAGACGGAGCCGCAGCGAAAGCGAGTCTGAATAGGGCGATAGAGTATGTGGTCGTAGACCCGAAACCAGGTGATCTACCCATGTCCAGGGTGAAGTCCAGGTAACACTGGATGGAGGCCCGAACCCACGCACGTTGAAAAGTGCGGGGATGAGGTGTGGGTAGCGGAGAAATTCCAATCGAACTTGGAGATAGCTGGTTCTCTCCGAAATAGCTTTAGGGCTAGCCTCAAGGTAAGAGTATTGGAGGTAGAGCACTGTTTGGACTAGGGGCCCCCATCGGGTTACCGAATTCAGACAAACTCCGAATGCCAAATACTTATCCTTGGGAGTCAGACTGCGAGTGATAAGATCCGTAGTCAAGAGGGAAACAGCCCAGACCACCAGCTAAGGTCCCAAAGTATACGTTAAGTGGAAAAGGATGTGGAGTTGCTTAGACAACCAGGATGTTGGCTTAGAAGCAGCCACCATTTAAAGAGTGCGTAATAGCTCACTGGTCGAGTGACTCTGCGCCGAAAATGTACCGGGGCTAAACGTATCACCGAAGCTGTGGATTGACATCTATGATGTCAGTGGTAGGAGAGCGTTCTAAGGGCGTTGAAGCTAGACCGTAAGGACTGGTGGAGCGCTTAGAAGTGAGAATGCCGGTATGAGTAGCGAAAGATGAGTGAGAATCTCATCCACCGAATGCCTAAGGTTTCCTGAGGAAGGCTCGTCCACTCAGGGTTAGTCGGGACCTAAGCCGAGGCTGAAGAGCGTAGGCGATGGACAACAGGTTGATATTCCTGTACCACCTTATGAATCGTTTGAGCGATGGGGGGACGCAGGAGGATAGGGTAAGCGTGCTGTTGGATTAGCACGTCCAAGCAGTTAGGCTGGTAATGAGGCAAATCCCATTACCGTGAAGGCGGAGCTGTGACGGCGAGGGAAATATAGTACCGAAGTTCCTGATTCCACACTGCCAAGAAAAGCCTCTAGCGAGATTCAAGGTGCCCGTACCGCAAACCGACACAGGTAGGCGAGGAGAGAATCCTAAGGTGAGCGAGAGAACTCTCGTTAAGGAACTCGGCAAAATGACCCCGTAACTTCGGGAGAAGGGGTGCTCTTTTGGGTGCAAGCCCGAGAGAGCCGCAGTGAATAGGCCCAGGCGACTGTTTAGCAAAAACACAGGTCTCTGCGAAGCCGTAAGGCGAAGTATAGGGGCTGACACCTGCCCGGTGCTGGAAGGTTAAGAGGAGGGGTTAGCGTTCGCGCGAAGCTCTGAATTGAAGCCCCAGTAAACGGCGGCCGTAACTATAACGGTCCTAAGGTAGCGAAATTCCTTGTCGGGTAAGTTCCGACCCGCACGAAAGGTGTAACGATCTGGGCACTGTCTCAACGAGAGACTCGGTGAAATTATAGTACCTGTGAAGATGCAGGTTACCCGCGACAGGACGGAAAGACCCCGTGGAGCTTTACTGTAGCCTGATATTGAATTTTGGTACAGCTTGTACAGGATAGGTAGGAGCCTTGGAAGCCGGAGCGCCAGCTTCGGTGGAGGCATTGGTGGGATACTACCCTGGCTGTATTGACATTCTAACCCGCACCCCTTATCGGGGTGGGAGACAGTGTCAGGTGGGCAGTTTGACTGGGGCGGTCGCCTCCTAAAAAGTAACGGAGGCGCCCAAAGGTTCCCTCAGAATGGTTGGAAATCATTCGTAGAGTGTAAAGGCACAAGGGAGCTTGACTGCGAGACCTACAAGTCGAGCAGGGACGAAAGTCGGGCTTAGTGATCCGGTGGTTCCGCATGGAAGGGCCATCGCTCAACGGATAAAAGCTACCCCGGGGATAACAGGCTTATCTCCCCCAAGAGTCCACATCGACGGGGAGGTTTGGCACCTCGATGTCGGCTCATCGCATCCTGGGGCTGTAGTCGGTCCCAAGGGTTGGGCTGTTCGCCCATTAAAGCGGTACGCGAGCTGGGTTCAGAACGTCGTGAGACAGTTCGGTCCCTATCCGTCGTGGGCGTAGGAAATTTGAGAGGAGCTGTCCTTAGTACGAGAGGACCGGGATGGACGCACCGCTGGTGTACCAGTTGTCTTGCCAAAGGCATAGCTGGGTAGCTATGTGCGGAAGGGATAAGTGCTGAAAGCATCTAAGCATGAAGCCCCCCTCGAGATGAGATTTCCCATAGCGTAAGCTAGTAAGATCCCTGAAAGATGATCAGGTTGATAGGTTTGAGGTGGAAGCGTGGTGACACGTGGAGCTGACAAATACTAATAGATCGAGGACTTAACTAAAAAGATTACTTGGTTCTTGTGTTTTTCTTCCTATAGGATTTAGTTTTGAGAGAACAACTCATAAAAACATAATAGTCTGGTGGCGATAGCGAGAAGGTCACACCCGTTCCCATACCGAACACGGAAGTTAAGCTTCTCAGCGCCGATGGTAGTTGGGGGCTCTCCCCCTGTGAGAGTAGGACGTCGCCAGGCACCGAAAAGGATAGTAGTCATTAGACTACTATCCTTTTTTTTGATTTTATCGTGGAAGTTTACTTCTTTCCTCTTATGAATTAAGATATTAAGTAAGTACCAAGTCTGGATTTAGGGGTGATAAAGTGCAAAAATCTAATGTTATTAGTCAATTTGCAGACTGGCTTGAAACAGAAGGGAAATCTGTTAATACAGTCACTACTTATCAACGTGAAATGAAAAAATTTCAAGACTGGCTCTACAAATATCCTACTTATTTAGAGAATATATCTCAAAAAGATGTTCAAGATTATCTCTCTTTTTTAGAGCAACAGCGCAAAAGTCCAATAACTATCGATAAAATACTTGGCTCTATTAGAACGTTTGCTAAGTTCTTGAAACGTCCAGAAATAACTTTAGATATTAAAGTTATGCCTATAGAAAAAAAGGGAGAATTGGAAATACTAACTCCTTATGAATACAATCAATTACTTCAAGAAGTGAAAAATGATGGTCACGAAAGAAATATAGCTATTGTTTACTTATTACTTCATACAGGTATTAGAGTTTCGGAATTATGTTCTCTAAATAAGTCGAATATTGATATTAGAAAAAGGCAATTAACCGTTAGAAATGGGTTAACTGGTGAAGAAAGGTATATTCCATTATCGGAAGAAGCTAAGAAATATCTTCTTAAATACTGTGACTCTTTTTATAGTGAGGATGCTTTATTTACTTCAAAATCTAATGAACGATTAACAGAAAGATCGATTCAATATATGTTGAAAAAGTATAATGTTCATCCGCATAAATTAAGACATACTTTTTGTCAAAAGCTTATAGATAAAGGAATAGGCTTAGAAGTTGTCTCGAAACTTGCTGGACATAAAGATATAAATGTTACTAAAAGATATGCAAAATCCAGGATGGAACAATTCGAACTAGAAGAAGCAATACAAAAAACTTTTATTAACGATACACTAGGATAGGTTGTTTAGTATTTAATTGTCTTTTTAAAGTTAACATCAACCGATGGGTAAGCTTAAAGTGAATTCAGATTTAGAACGTTTCAGGGGCTATTTTAGCTGATTTTAGGTACTTCCCTTAGTTAAGTTCGTTTTTAGAAAAAGGACAGTATTATAGATCGAATATAAAAGCCTAAAGACGTTCGACAATGGAAATTCTATTCGTTTTTTATATTTTAAAACTGATATTAGATATTTCTTTTTAAAAAGGATGAAAAGAATTGGACAATAAAGCGCAAATATATCGTTCTAATGTATCCATATCACAACTCGAAACAACGCTAAAAGAAAAAAATCTTTTAGCGTTGTTTGTGCAAAGACAGGAAAAATCCAATGAAAATTTTGGAATACAACTATATCTCTAGAGATATTACGGTATATCTACACTATATCTCCCGAGCCAAAAAGTGATATCAATTTAAACTCCTTGAAACCTAATAGGCACCGACTATTCATCACCTTTTATCAGAAGGTGATATCAGGTTTCCTTATGCTCTTTTTTTAAAAGGATAGATAAGCAAAGAAAATAGACATATAGATACTCCATACAGCATTATAAGCATTGTCCATGCTTCAAAAATGTTTGGAATGTCAAATAGATAATGGAATAGGATCCAGGAGGAAATAGAAGAAATAAAGAGATAGTGTTTTTGAATTATAGTCTTCATTTTTGATTATTTCCCGAAGGGAAAAAGACAGAATTTGCCCGAATATGGCCGGATTCCGTCTTTTGTTTGGGGTGCTGCTTGGGATAAGACGCATTATGTTAACTACTATTAAAAATAATTTTACGTACCCAAGTTTGGATGCATCAAATTATTTACCGATATTATTTAAATAGTCCTCTAATGCTTCTTCAATTAATATATAGATGTTTTTTTCTTGTAATAAAGATTGCATTTTTAACTCTTTATGTAAGTCTGTTCGTAAATCGAATGAGACTCGTTTTCTTATCAGTTGTAGTGTAGAAGCTTTTTCCTCACTAATCTCTTCAGCGAGAGCCTGGGAAGGAGTAATCTGTTTCTGAAGACGTTTCATATTTTTTATATCGTTTACTTTGGACACGTTTAATCAACTCCTTATAAAATTCTTCATATTGTAGTAAAGCCTGCTTTAATTCTGAGTTTTTATTAAACCCATATAAGGCTAAACGACCAATAGGAGCTCTTCTAGTAATAACCGTTTTAAAAACTTCATCAGGGTAATCCTCTGTGATCATTTCATTAAAGGCCTTAGCATCACTTCTTCTTAAGTCATTCAATGTTCTTAGAATCCCTATTACTTCAGTATTTCTATTACCATGATTTTTAGCACTTGTGACAGACTCCATAAAGTTAGGTATTGCTGAATAGCACCAGTTAGAGCACTCGAATAATACCACTACATACTCACTAGCACATAGGGCATTAGTTGTTTGTTCTGATAAAGAAGGTGGCGTATCAATAATAATGAAATCATACTCATTTCTGATTCCATCTAAACTTTTATCTAGAATTAAACTAGGAGTTCCTTTAAAAGGAATTGTATCGCCTTTATAAGTCTTTCCGGTATATATCCACCTGGGGAATGTAGCTAAAAAATTTGTAGCAGGCAACAAATCTAAATTTTTCTCTATAGGTAGAATATACTTTTTTACATCTTGTTTCTGCATAGCTTCTAGTACTGATTTTCCAATGAATTCATTGGAAGGTTGATTAGATAATAGTTCTGTTAAGTTCCCTTGAGAATCCAGATCGATTGCCAACACCTTATAACCATCTCTACTTAGTAAATATGATAGTATGCCTGCAGTAGTTGATTTTCCACAACCACCTTTTTGTATCCCCATAGTAATTGTAATCGCCAAAAATGATCCCTCCTTCTTCCAACGTTCTTTTCTTCCTTTCTTCCTTTCTTCTTTTCTTTCTTTTTTTATACTTTCTAGGAAATTAATTGAAAATCCTCTAAAAAAGTGAACTATAACACCTAAAAATTAGGTGTTATAGTTCACTCAGTTTTTGTTATAGTTCACTCAGTTTTTGTTATAGTTCACTCAGTTTTTGTTATAGTTGTGACTCAGTTTTTGTTATAGTTCACTCAGTTTTTGTTATAGTTCACTCAGTTTTTGTTATAGTTCACTCAGTTTTTGTTATAGTTAGGTCCCTCAAACCCTTGATACATAAGGGTTTTTTACCTCCTAAAACAATTAAAACAATTAAAACAATTAAAACAAATAATTGATAAAACAATCAAAACAAGAGAGATTTGTAAAAACTTGTTTTTTTATTATTTTGGTAATTAAGAATATTTTAAAAAAATAAAAACTTCGTTTATCGAGTGTGTGTTTTAAATTTTCTGAAATATAACACAAGTAGACTCTCATTTGTGTTTTTTGTTATATTTTAGAATGATCAATAAAAAGGAGTTTTAATATGGGATCCAAGATAAGTGCAGACAACTTAATTACGAAATCAAATCAGCTTATTGAAGCAGCATATAAATTAAACGAGATAGAACAAAAAATCATCTTAACCCTTATTAGTTTAGTTCAACCAAATGATAAGGAATTTCAATCTTACACTTTCACAATCAAAGATTTCATAAAATTGATTGGCGGAAACAGTAATACAAGGTATAAGGAACTAGAAGAAATTACGAGGAATATGTTAGCTAAAATTTATGAAATAAGATTCGAAGAAAGATTAGTACAAGTTCAATGGTTATCCCAAGCTGATTATAACTATAAAAAGGGGACAATCGAGCTTACACTACATAAGTTTCTTACCCCTTATTTATTAGAGTTGAAAAAGGAATTTACATCGTATCATTTAAAAAACGTAAGTAAACTAAAGGGGCATTATTCTATAAGGATATATGAACTGCTTAAGCAATATGAACGTCTACAAGAAAGAACCCTCACTATGGAGGACCTAAGACATAAGTTGGGCGCAACAAGTATATATCCTGCTTACGGAAACTTTAAACAGCGTGTAATACTCCCTTCTCAAAAACAGATAAATAAAAAATCAGATATCACATTTGAATTTCAAGAGATAAAACAAGGAAGGGCAGTTAAAGAAATTAAATTCTTTATAAAAACCAAAGATTCTATTATTCAACCTTTACCTATTCCGATATCTCATTCCAGTCAAAATGCAGTGTTAGATACAGAAGAACTTGAAAATGATCTTTTTGTTGTTTCTAAAGACGATATTAAAGATATTAAAAGTTTGGCGAGTGATTTAGGAGTTAAAGTTCCGAATAAAACTATACAAAGTTGGTTGAATTATGGGAAAAGAAATGTAATTCAAGTGATGGAGTCAATTAGAGATGATCATAAAATAGAAAATCCAATAGGGTTTATCACGTACAAATTAAAGAATGAGATAGATAAAAACATTATTGAGATAAATCCTTCAGATGATGCCATTCAAGATTTTGTTAACAGTCATATACCAAAACGTAAAATCAAAAGAGTAGAATTTTTAACAGACTGGATGATGAAACCGGAAGCTTTAAAAACTTTTAGTAAATACATGAATGAAGATGATGCTTTAGATTTATGGAATTCAAAGAAAGAAGCAATAATGCAGGAACTAAATGATCGCAGGGGAAAAATGATATTAAATTAAAAGAACAAAAACCATATTGGTTCTTGTTCTTTTTTATCGGAATTATTAACGTTGAACTATCTATTGCTGTAAGAGAGTTTATTATGTAGAATAGAAAAACATTTCAACTAGTAGAAACCTCTAAAAAGAAGTTGACTTCCACGAATGCGAATGGTATATTAGTAGATGTCGCTAATTCGAAAAAAACATTCTTTCTTTTTTTAAAAAAGTTTGTTCGTAGAAGTTGACCACGGTGAAATGCTGTGTTATTATATAAAAGTTGCTCCTAACAGCAACATTAAATTGCTCTTTGAAAACTGAACAAACAAACGTCAACAATAATCGTTTTTATAACTTTCGTTATAGAAACAAAACAAGTAACAAAAGCTAGAGTTTAGCAATGAGCTAATCTTACTCTTTATCGGAGAGTTTGATCCTGGCTCAGGACGAACGCTGGCGGCGTGCCTAATACATGCAAGTCGAGCGGACTTAAAAA
>NZ_JBIBVX010000040.1:0-12750 GCF_043080745.1 Streptomyces sp. NPDC014995 | reverse complement strand
CAGCCCGATCGCTTACGAGACAGCTTCCGAAACAACATCAACTACGCTGACACCAGCCGCATAACCCGTGTCCAGGACTCGGGGTCAGGGCCCGCCATCGGGTGTTGTTGGTTTGGTGGGGATGGATTGGTTTGGTTCGTTGCTGGGTGCGGATCGATGTCGGTGATCTTCGGTTCCGGCTGAGGCTGGTGGTACGGCAGCGGGGGTTCGCTCTTCCGCCAGCCGGGTTGGATGTCCGGCCGTCAGTCGGCCGTACCGGCCTGTGCTGGGGCATTGTTGGTGGCAGGCGGACCGCACTGCCTCGGCGACCAGTCTGGTGTGCAGGTGGTCGGCGGTGGCCCGGCCGGCCGGTCGGCGGGATGCCCGCTTGTCGGTGGGGGTGTAGGTGTTGTCGCCGTACCAGCGGGTGTCGGTCGTGGTCGGGGTCGGGACGGAAGTCGCGCGGGAGCAGGCCGGGGCGGGTGGTCCTGTGGCCGGTTTCTGCGAAGGCCCAAACCGTCCAGTTCGACGGCCTGTTGTCTCCTATGGCCCGCCTGGAGGATGAGTGCATGCACCTCATTCATGTGCGTTTGGCCGCACTGGACACTGCCTCGCCGTCTACCTTGTCCAGCACCGTGCCGGAGCCGGCGGGTCTGGCCGCGGAACGGCCGGTGGTGCCCGAAGGGCTGCTCGCAGCGGTGCGGGAGCAGGCGGCGGGCGTGTCCGCGGTGGACCATGTCAGCGTGGCAGCGGATGCGTCAGGAGAGTGGGTCGTCGGGCTGTTCGTGACCGAATCTTCGGTCGCGGAGGCCGAGTCGGGTTGCCCGCCGTGTCGTTGAGTGTGCACTGGCCAGGCTGCTGCCGGGGGCTGGCTTGCAGGTGGCCAGCAGCCGCGCGGCGCTGGTTCCGCAACTGCTGACGCACTGGCTGGGCTCTGACGGCGATGGACGTTCTATGCCATGGCCCGATCAGTCCACTGGAGATCACTGGTCCTGACCCTTTAGGCCAGGAAAGCTGGTTGATGTCAGCCCGCGGCGGCCCTCCGCTGGTGGGCAACCGCTTTGCCGGTACAGGAGTACTTCGTCATGCCCAAGAAGGCTGCCCGCGCTCTCGTTCTGTTCCTTCTGGCCCTGGTACCGCTGGTCACGGCTCAGTCGGCGGTGGCGGACACTGCCGCCCAGACGCCGGTGGCGTCGACCAACACCACCGGATGGCAGTGAGCCTTTCATCTGGGCGGCGAAGAGGCGGCTGTCCCGGCCGACGCGCGAGGAGTGCACAGCGATGTATCGAGTAGGGGTTCTGCACAGCCACCCGCTGATCGCGTGGGCCGTGGACCGTGCGCTGTCGACCGTTCCCGACCTGCACGTCAGCGTCCTGGATGCGGAAGGACCGGACCGCGAGTCCGGGCCAGTTGCTGCTCCGGTCTTCGATGTGCTGGTGACCGACCATGTGCCATCGGCCGGCAAGCCGCTGGCCGCGCGTATCGTGCTGATGTCTGCAACGCCTCCCGCGGCGCCCGGGATCGACGAGTATCTGCCGGACCGGTCGTCTCCGGCAGACCTGGTCAGGGCCGTGCACGGCGCGGCGCTGACGGTTCGTCCCTCTGCCGGCGCAGTGCCGCCGCTGCCCGAGGGGGGAGGGCTGTCGCCCAGGGAAGAGCAGGTGCTGGACTTCATCGCCGCCGGCCTCACCCACGCTCAGGCCGCACGCCGCCTGGGGATCAGCCAGCACACGGTCGACACCCATGTGAAACGGATCCGGGCGAAGCTGGGAGTGGGGAACAAGGCCGAGATGGTGCGCCTCGCCCTGGCCCGGGAGACGAGCCCGTTGATGGTCACTGCCGGCGGTAGTCACTGACGTCAAGGGTGCGGTCGACGCGAACGGCGTCGGCCAGGCGCCGGTCGTGTGTAACCAGCAGCAGCGTGCCGTTGAACGAGGTGACCGCCTGTTCGAGCTGTTCCACGGCTTCGATGTCCAGGTGGTTGGTGGGCTCATCAAGTACCAGGCAGTTGACCCCTCGTGCCTGCAGCAGCGCGAGGCCGGCACGGGTGCGCTCGCCCGGCGACAGCGACTGGGCCGGCCGCAGCGCCAAGTCCTGGCCGAGCCGGAACTTGGCCAGCAGTGTGCGGGTCTCGGTGACGTCCAGGCCGGCGGTGTCGCCGATGATGTCGGCGGTGGACCGCTCGGAGTCGAGCAGGGCTCGTGTCTGGTCGATCTCGCCGAGCCGGGCAGCGGTGCTGGTGTGCTGGGTGCCCTCCGCCAGCGGGAGGCGACCGAGCAGGGCACTCAGCAGGGTTGTTTTGCCGCTGCCGTTGGGGCCGGTGATCCGCACACGCTCTCCGAAACCGACCTCGAAAGTGAGGGGCCCCAGACGGCACGCGCCGCGTTGGAGGACTGCCTGGTGCAGGGACAGCGCCGTGCCCGAAGCAGTACCTGTTTCAGCGATCGTGAACTGCAGCCGCCATGGTTCCCTCACCTGCTCAGGGGCTGCGGTATCAAGGCGCTGCACGGCCCGCTCGGCCTTGGCGGCGCCGGCACCGGTGTTCTGTGCACCGGCGAGCCGCGATGCCTTGCGGAACTTGTCGCCGTCGGGCTGCCGTCGCGGGTTGACCGCTCGGGCCGCGCCCTGGCGGGCCCACTCGCGTTGCGTGCGGGCCGCGCTTGTCAGCTGCTGCCGGGTGGCCTCGTACGCGGCGTAGGCCTCGACAGCGCGCTGGCGTGCGACGGCGCGCTCGGTGACGAAGCTGTCCCACCCTCCGCCGTACTCGCTGGTGCGGCGGGTGAACTCGTCCAGTTCCACGACTTTGTCCACCGTCGCGGCAAGGAAGGCCCGGTCGTGGCTGATCAGCGCGATGCCTGCCCGGCTGCGCCGGACATGGTGCTCCAGCCGGGACAGGCCGTCGTCGTCGAGATCGTTGGTCGGCTCGTCCAGCAGCAGGATGTCCGGCTGAGCCAGCAGCACGGCAGCCAGTGCCAGCCGTGCCCGCTGCCCGCCGGACAGCTCCATGGTGGCTCGCGCATCGAGTTGCAGCCCGAGATCGGCCGCGACATCGGCGGCACGCTCGGGAAGATCGGCTCCACCCAGGGCGAGCCACCGGTCCCACGCCTGTGCATAGGCATCGTCCGCGCCGGGCGATTGCCGCTCCAGCAACTGGGTGGCAGCGTCGAGTTCCTGCTGCGCCTGCGCGACGCCGGTGCGGCGGGCGAAATAGTCGCTCAGTGGCTCACCGTCGCGCATGTCCCGCTCCTGGGCGAGGCGGATGACGGTGGCGGTCACCGGGGCGCGGGTCACGCTGCCGCTGTCCGGGACCAGGTCACCGGCGGCTATCCGCAGCAGGGTCGACTTCCCGGTTCCGTTCGGGGCGACGATGCCCACCCGTTCCCCGGCAGAGATCGACAGATCTGCCCCGTCCAGAACGGTGAGACCGCCGTAGGCGTAGGTGATGCCGGTGCAACGAAGCTGGGCCACGGTGTGAATGCTCCTTACGAAATCGTGGTCACTGCCGCCTGGTCGAGGCGGTTCCTGACTGCCGCGGGCGATGCGAGCTGGACGACACCGGGGACGATGAGCACCACATAGGTGGACGTCAGCAAGACGATCACCGCCACAATCGCGAACGGCGTGATGCCCATCAGGGCGACCAGCAGGGGAGCGGCGGCCAGCGCGACAGGCTGCAGGCCGAAGCTGGCCAGGGCCTCCAGCGCAAAGACCCGGCCCTGCACCTCGTCGGGGAACTCGTTCTGCAGCGAGCTGTACCACAGGACCATGAAGCAGCCGACGCCGACCGAACCGGTTCCCACCGCCACGCAGAAGCCCCACAGCGGAACCTCGACCATCAGGCACACCGGTGTCAGCAGACATGGCGCCAGTGCGTTCATGGCCCAAAGGCCCGGGCGGTTGGAGGTGATCCTGGCGCCGGCTACGGATCCGAGCACTGAGCCGACGAACGTCGCGGCGCTCACCCAGCCGAACGCCTCCAATCCGTAGCGCTCCTGACTGACCATCGGCACGAGTACGTAGTTCGGGCCGAACAGGAAGAACACCTGTGCCGTGCCCTGGAGCATCAGCGCCGCCACCCACGGACGGCGCCGCACCTCGACCAGTCCGGTCTTGGCCTCGGCGAACACGGCGCGCAGCCCTTGCTCCTGCTGCTCCTGCTCGACTTTGATACGCGGCAGCCGCAGCCACACCAGCGTCAACAGGCTGATCACGAATGTAGCCAAGTCGACCAGAAGCGTCCGGGGCGGCGAGACGCCCGAGAGCAGCACACCGGCCAGCAGCGCCCCGATCAGCCCGCCCACCCGCTTGGTGGCGGCGTCGATGGCGTTGGCGCGCTGCCGCAGGTCCTCCCTGACGACCTGAGCCAGTGCTGCACGGTGGGCCGGCTCGTACAGCGCTGCGCCGGCGCCGGTGAGAGCCGCGGCGATGAGCAGCGGCGTAAGGGGCCCGTGCGAGGCGAAGAGCAGGAAGCCGCCGACGCCGATGACGCGGAAGACGTCGGCCGCCGCCATCACCACGCTGCGCGAGTAGCGGTCGGCGACGACACCTCCGAGAAGGAGCAGCACGCCCATGACCGCGGATTCGACGGCGAGCAGCAGACCGAACGTACCGGCGCCTCTGCTGGGCACGACGAGCGCCGGCAGCACGACGATGGTCAGCTGATTGCCGAGAGTGCTGGTGGCTTGGCCGAGCCAGAACATCCGGTAACGGGGGTCACGGACCAAGGTCCGCACACTGGCTTGTGTCATCCGAGGGGGGTCCAATGCTGTGCAGGCGGCAAGGGGCGACGCTATCCGAGGGGGTGGGGCCAGCGCGCGTCGATATCGGCACCGTCGCCGAGCACTGTCCTGATTCGCTCGCGGAAGGCGGGGGAGGGGCTGCCGAAGTCCACGGTGAGCAGT
Source organism: Streptomyces sp. NPDC014995 (assembly GCF_043080745.1). Lineage (NCBI taxonomy): Bacteria > Bacillati > Actinomycetota > Actinomycetes > Kitasatosporales > Streptomycetaceae > Streptomyces > Streptomyces sp. NPDC014995. Next base: position 7,869 of record NZ_JBIBVX010000040.1, on the reverse strand, counting down.
TGCTCCGATGTGGCCCGGGCGATCTTCCACGCGGCCTCGTCAGGACCGTGTGCGGACAGGTCCGTCACCGAGACCACACTGCGCAGGCCCTCGAGAGAGGTCGATGCTGACGCCAGCTCACGCTGCTCTGTCCCGGTCGTCAAGAAGCCGGTCAGGGCCGACGGCACCTGTTCGTGCGCGAAGTAGGCCTCGTGCTCCCAGGGTTCGGTGATCGCAACGGTTACCGGGTTGCTGCTGGTGAAGGGCGCGGTCTTACGCAGCACGCGCCGGTAGAACAGCGCTTTGGCGATCTCCCTGAGGGCGCGCTCGGCTGCGGACGCCTCATCCGTACCGGCTCCGGAGGCGGTGATGATGCCTCCGTGGGCGAGGCTGTGGACGACGGCCATCACGGCAGGGACTACTTGCGGACGCTCTTGAGCTGGGCAGGCGTCTGCCGCGCGGGGCGGGGGAGGCCGACCTGATGCTGGTGAACGCGCTATGACAGCCTCGCGTGCTGGTGCTGGACGAGGCACAGCGCCTTCCGGGGCCGGCGTGTGGATTGGAGGGGTATGTGTAAGGCGGGGGTTGCTTTTCTTCTGGTGTCTCGTTGATGGCTTCGGTGGCACGTGCATGGTTCAGGCGCCACCTGAATGAGGGTTGTCGCGGGATGGTGGTGTGGTGTGGGGGAGCGGTTTCTTCGGCTGATCGAGGGCGGGCTTGTCACCTCGGAATCCGATGTCAACCAGGCGCGGGATGAGTGGCTTTCCAGGCCCGTTGCACAGAGGCGTTTGTCTCGACGTGGGTGGTACGGGGTTTCGCCGACACGACGATCAGTTGCTACACGTCCCTGCTGGAACGACCACTTCGACCGGCCGGTGTGGCAGATCGAGCCCGCCGACGTGGACGCCATGCTCCGCCAACTGCTGCTGGCGGGCCGGGCCGCGGGGACCAGGCGCCAGTACCTGCAGATGCTTCGTACGTTCCACGGCTTCGTCCGGGACCGCTACGCCACCGAGCTCCGCGCCCTGTACGGCAGGGCGGTGGGCGACCCGCTGGGCCGGTTTAACCGCTTGAGGCATGTCTGGGACGACACCCCTCGTCGGCTGCCGCCCACGGCTGAGCGCCTGACGGCGTTCTTCGCCTTCGCCCGCGCGCGCCTGGCGGCCGCGTCCGACTATCCGGCCGCGGCACGGGACTACGCACTGAGCCCCCGCCAACCTGAAAATCCCTGGTCAGCAGGGCTGGTGTGACCGTGTTCCGGGGTACTCGTGCTGATCGTGGGCGGAAGTCTTCGTCGTAGATCGTCTGTCAGCGGTTGATCTCGAGGTTCGTCAGGACGAGCAGGGCTCGCAGGAGCTGGGTGGCGTGGGCGGGGTCGGTGCGGAGCTTGGTGAGGATCCGCCAGTTCTTGAGGTGAGCGAAACCGTGCTCGACCGGTGCGCGTCCGACGGCGAGTACGCGGTTGGCCTCCTTCTGGCCGGGAGTGAGCTTGTGGGTGCGGCTGGAGTGGTAGCCGGTGACGATCACGGGGTCGAGTACGTCGTTGTCCAGGCCGCGGAAGCCGAGGTCCGCCAGCGCTCCGAGACCGGCCGCGCGTAGGTGGGCCAGAATGTGGTCATGGCGGGCCGCGGTGTTGTCATGGGTGCGGCCGGGACGGGCGGCAGAGATCCAGACCAGGCGGCCCCTCTCGTCAGTGAGGGCGAGGAAGTGCAGACCATGGTGGCGGTGCTTGCCGGAGTAGTTCTTGCGGTCGTCCTTCCCGGTGCGGCGCTGGGTATGGACCAGGGTGCCGTCAATCAGGACGACCTCTCCACCCTGCCGGACGATCTTCTTCAGCGCGCGGTCCACGCGCGGAGCCTGCGCGGCGAGGAGAGCGATCACCTCGTCGCGCCAGCGACGGACGGTGGACTCGGAGACGCTACTGCCGCCAGCCATGTCAGCCAGGCGCTGGTCGTGGCGCAGTACGGCCAGGACGATCACCGCGATCTTCCCGGGCGGCAGGATCCGCCACCTTGATCGAATCGCCTTCAGGTGACGCCGCAGCAAGTCGGCGAGGTGGTTCACGGTGCGCGTGGACAGCGACAGACGGCACTGATAGACAAGCGGGAAGGTGCTGTCGGTGTGCTCTTCGGTTGTGGTCACACATTTCCAACAGCCGCCGGGAGCGCCCCGGTTACGGCCGCTCAGCACCGCCCGCGGGCAACGCTTCCATGGTCACAGCCGGGTGGTGAACCGTCCGTCGGGCTGTTTCCGCAGCCAGCCGCGGTCGGCCAGCCTGATCAGTTTCCCGCGCAACGGCTCCAGCTTGCTCTTCACGCCGACGTCCACCCCCAGCACTTCGCCGACCTGCCGGGCCTTGACCGGACCGGCGGCCTGCCGCACGACGGAGAGAATGCGCTGGTAGTCCGGCGGAAGCATGGTCTCCTCCACATTCGCCGCACGGTGCGGGATGACCATCACCGCCCGGCCGCCCACCTGCCCAGGGACCGGCGCGAACACTGCCCGTTCCTCGGCGATCTGCTCGCTCATCCGTTCCAGGACCTTCTCAGCAACGGCGAGCTCATCGCGCTCGGCCCGGACCTCTATCAGATGCTTGGCCAGCTGCTCTTCGAGCTCATCCAGTTCCGCGCGCCGCGCGGTGATCCGTTCCAGCAACTCGGGATCCAGCTGCACCGGATCGTAGAGGGTCATCCGGCCCCAGCAGGTGGGAATCGGTTGTCCGGGAATGCCGGGCGTCGGGATCAGCGGGGCGGGAGGAAAGCCAGAGAGCGGTCCCACTGGTCAGCCGCGCGAAGCAGCGCTGCGGCGTCCAACCTGACCTCCACGATGTACTGGTAGATGTCAGCCCTGCCCTCACCTTGTTGCCACGGAGGTGCCGCCTCCAGGGATAGATGAACGCGAATCACTGCGGTCCCACCTGCGATTCGATTGGCGAGGCTGAAAGCCAAGACCGGCTCGATGAACGACAGGTCCGGGGACAGCTCACCTTCGGCATCAGGTTCGGTGACGTCCACCGTCCCTGCGGCCACCGCGCGCAGCCACGCGGACACCTGGCGGGCCTCATCGGTGAGCAGACACGCATCGGCGAAGGACCAGTCTCCCTCAGGAGTCATCACCGTGCCGTCAATGACCAGCCAGTTGTCGTCGTACGAGTCGCCCCGAACGATGGCGAACTGATAACGCACTGGGCGGAGGTCGACACTGCTGGAGCGATCGTTCAGGAGCACGGGGCCAGGATGGCATGCACCGGCCAGCAGGACGAACCGTGTTTCCCAGCCCGGGTGCACGGACCGGAGCGCTGTTCCGGACTCCGCTTCGGAGACAGTCCCGACCTCTGGCAGACGATCTTCTCGATGGACTCCCGCCCACGATCAGCACGAGTGCCCCGGAACACGGTCACACCAGCCCTGCTGACCAGGGATTTTCAGGTTGGCGGGGGCTCCGTGCACGACATCAAGGCTGCCCGCACCCACGGCATCATCGATGTCTTGGCGGAGGTCGGCCTGGTTTGCTACGGCGACAAGGGCTACCAGGGCGCTGGCGGCACCCTACGGGTGCCCTTCCGCGGCAAACACCGCAGCCTCTCCTCCGGCCAGCAGGCCGCAAATGTCGCCCACGCCCGCATCCGCGCCGTCGGCGAACAGGCCATGGCTACTCTGAAGAGCTGGCGTCTCCTGCGCAAACTGCGGTGCAGCACCACCCGCATCACCGGTCTCGTGCAGGCCGTCCTCGCGCTTCACATCGCATGGGCCTGAGGTTGGAAAGGGCTCATCGGATCTCTCTCCAGGTTGCCATGGAAGGCGGGGAGCCGCCGCCCGCCGTGGTGGGCGGCGGCTCCCCGTCCCGGACCGGTCTAGAAGTCCTCGTCGATCACGAAGTCCCTGCCGATGATCACGACCCGTTCCAGGCGCCCCTTGTGGGAGAACTGACTGAGGCCGTCCCTGGCGGTGTCCTCGCTCATTCCGCCGGGCCGCAGGTCCACGTAGGCGACGTCCACCTGCTGGTGTCGGTCCGCCTTCTCCAGGTGCTTCTTGAGTCCGTCACTGCGATGGCTCGTCATCGACTCGAAGTCGGCCTGCTTGTCGTCGACCCAGGCGTCACCCCTGCTTGGATTCGGCCGACTGTCGTTGCGCGCGGGCCAGGTGCCGACAGCGCTGCCGCGGGTGGCGGCGACAACGCCCTTGAACGGCACACGCAGCAACGTTTGTCAGTCCACGTCCTCGAGGAGGCCCATCTCCTCGTCGGTGAGGCGGTCGAAACAGGACTCCTTCGTCGCCATGGCGCTGGATTCGACCCAAGGCCGCATGCTGCCGTGCCGGGCGTTCAGGATCCAGCCCTGATTCTGGTACGTGGTTATGACCTGGATACCGCCGTTCTGCATCGACACCTCCTCGGTGGGCGTCGTCCCCTTCCAGCCGTGGGCGCCCAGGTCAGCCAATATGGTGTCGAACTGCCGACGGGCCTTCGCGGCGGCCTCCCCGGAGGCGCCCGTGGCGTCGTCGGACGACCAGGTGACCACACAAGGTGACAGCCGGGCTGCGAGGACTGTCACTTTCTGCTCCTTCTCCGTGGCCGCCGCTCCGGTCGGCCGGCGAGGCTTCGGGAAGCCCACTTCGGTCTCTCCCTCGGGGAAACCGGCCGCCACGCCGGCAGCGTCCATCGCCTGACGTACGGTGTCCTGTCCGAAGGGCGCCTGCGTCGAGGGCACGGCGGCGGATCGGGCGGGGCGCTCGTCGGCGTCTCCGCAGCCGGCGACATGCACCAGCCCGGCGACGGCCGCCGTCTATCCGGTTCTGCGCAGGAGGCGGCTCACCAGCCGTCGCCGATGTCGAAGTTGGCGGTGATCGGCATTCCACCCGGGTCGAAAGCAATCAGGAGATATCCGCCCAGCGCGGCCAGACCGTCGCACAGCTTCTCCGCCAGTTCCCAGGTCTCGACCTCCTCGGACAAGGACCAGCCGCTCAACATCGCCGGCACCTTCTCGAATGGCCAACCCGGCTCCCCGTCGTCAACATACACAGACACGATCAGCTCGGCGTTTCTGAATTCATAGCTGTAGCCCGCAAATTTCGCAACAGCCACTTTTTCGTCAGGCGGGATCGCGAGAATGCGGGCGACGTCGAGCCACAGCCGATCACCGAACTGTTTGCATCCTTCCGCGTCACCGGTCGCCCCAACCCGGATATCGATGCCGCTCGCGCTGTCCCCGTACGCCGTCTCGAACTTCCCCACCGAGTATCTCTCCGTCTCTTTGCCCAGCGGGTCCGGGAGCCGCCCGTCAGACGACCCCGGACCCTTAGGAACTACAGATCGTATTCGATCGCGTATCCCCTGCCGAACACTATCACTCTCTGAATATTTCCTCTGCTCGTACTGTTTCTGAACATTCGAAGTCCATCTCTCGCATCGTCCTCCTCCATACCACCGGGACGGAGATCCACCACCGCGAGTTCGACCTGCTGATCGACATCAGCCTTCTTCAGATGATCCTTGATCCCGTCTGCACGCCGGCTCTTCATCGCCTTGAAGTCAGCCCGCTTGTCGTCGACCCACGCGTCACCCCTGTGTGGATTCGACTGCCTGTCGTTGCGCGACATCACCGACTTGCCCGTAATGGCAAGCGTCAGGGCAATCTGAAACTCGTCGTGGTCGAAGGCGAATTCTCCCCCCTTCTTATGGGTGCCTTTCGCCTTCCAGGACTCATCGATTCGTGCCATGATCTCCGCGGCGTCTTCCTGGTCCGCCCCGAACAGGTCGGTGAGCGCCTCACCCAGCTTGGAACCCGTGCACCCTTCCCTTACGCCACCGAGACAACGAACCGAGTCCTCAACTTCCTCCGCCATCTCCTTCCAGGGATCGGAAAGGTCACACTCTCCGTCGAGGATCTGGTTCACCCGCTCCTTGCGGAGCATCGCCGCGATCTCGTGGTTGGTGAACAGGATCTCCTCGATGCTGCGCGAGTAGCGCGGCGCGCCCGGCGGGGCGCTGCCGGAGCGGCCGTCCTTGTAGACGTACGAGGTGCCAGCGGCGCTCTTCTTCTTCGGCTTCCCGCCCTTGGCCTTGCGCTCCTCCTCGGTGTCCGGGATGCCGCCGGTGCAGGAGATCTCACCGGTGTGGCATTCGGGCACGCCGAGTCCGGACGGATCGGCGACGGTCGTCGGGTTGTTGTTGGCGTAGCCGTAGCCGTAGCCGTTGAGCGACTGGTGCTGGTCCGGCATCAGCAGCGGGTCGACGCTGAGGAACTGACCCGTGGAGGTGTCGTACTCGCGGGCGCCGACCTGGGTGAGACCGGTGGAACTGTCGGCGCTCTTGCCGAGGAAGCCCTTGTCGTCCGGCCAGGTGCCGACGGTGCTGCCGCGGCTGGTGCCGAAGGGCGTGGTGTACCGCTTGCTCAGCGACTGTGTGCTGTCGCTGCTGATCGAGACGGTGCTGGTGCCGTGGTGGTCACCGGAGAGGTAATGGACCTTCTCAGTGCCCGACGCGTTGCTGCGCACTGCGATGTTGGCGCCGCCCACTGCGTAGTAGCGGTTGGCCCATTTCTTGCCGCTCTTCAGGTGCACCTCGGTGGCTCCGAGGTACAGCACGGTCTCGCCGTCCGTGGCGGTGCTGCGGCGGATGAGGAGGGTGCCGTCGGCGTCGTAGAGGTAGTCGGTGGCCGCGGTACTCTCGGTGAGCTTGCCGAGGCGGCCCTCGGAGTTCCAGAGCAGGGACTGCTTGGTGGTGGAGCCCGCGGATTCCACGCGGGTCTCGGTGTTGCCGGCCGCGTCGTAGGTGTACTGGGCGGCCGCCGCCGGGTCGCACGTGGCCGCGGTCGTGGTCGACTTCAGGGCGTGCTTGCGGGCGGGGTCGTAGCAGTAGGTGGTGGTGACCGGGGTCTGGACCGCCGTGTTGCGGGTCTCGGTGGCCCGCTGGCCGGACGCGGTGTAGGTGTAGCTGGTCCAGTAAGACATCGTTTCTTTTGGTGCCTGTCCGCCGTCCACGTTGTCTTGTCATTGCGGTGTGAGAGCCTCCGGGCATGAGTTACGACTTGGCCGTCTGGGAAGGAGAGCGGCCGGCGGATGACAGGACCGCCGGACGAGTCTTCACCGATCTCTTCGACCGCTACCTGGAGCCGGATGTGGACTCTCCTCCGACCGAGCGCATCGCGGCTTACGTTGCCGCGCTTGTTGAGCGGTGGGGTGACGTGACTGATGATGTGGAGGACGCATCGCCTTGGGCCGCAGGGCCGTTGATCGGCGGGGCCGGTGGCCCGCTCGTCTACTTCCCGATGAGTTGGAGCAGGGCTGAGGAGGTCTCCGCTTGGGCAGCGGCTCTCGCGGACTCGATGGGGCTGGTCTGCTTCGATCCTCAGCAGAATCGACTCAGGTCCTGACGGACTTGGTCAGGCGGCGGTATCCGATCAAAGCGCCGCCAGACCGACGAAGGCGAGGAAGTGCTCGGCCTTGCGTTCGTAGCGACGGTGCAGGCGGCGGCATCCGGCGAGCCAGGACACCGTCCTCTCCACGACCCAGCGGTGGCGGCCCAGCCGCTTGGAGGACTCGATGCCCTTGCGGGCGATGCGGTGGCGGATTCCGCGCTTGCGTAGCCATCGGCGCAGGTGGTCGTAGTCGTACCCCTTGTCGGCGTGGAGCTTGGCCGGACGCCGGCGGCGCGGGCCGCGTCGGGAGCGGATGGGCGGGATGCCGCGTACGAGCGGTTCCAGGCCGAGGCTGTCGTGCATGTTGGCGCCGGAGATGCCCAGGGACAGGGGGAGCCCGTTCCGGTCGGTGATCAGGTGGATTTTCGATCCGCTCTTGGGCCCTGACCCCGAGTCCTGGACACGGGTTATGCGGCTGGTGTCAGCGTAGTTGATGTTGTTTCGGAAGCTGTCTCGTAAGCGATCGGGCTGCG
>NZ_JBIBVX010000039.1:0-13294 GCF_043080745.1 Streptomyces sp. NPDC014995 | reverse complement strand
GAATATGCTCTTTGTTTGCAACGCAAACCGCACACAAACGAAGTTTGTATAAGTGCGCCCTTCTTCACTTTGTTCATTGGGGTGATTATACCACAGGCAGAGTGAAGATACTATTATGTAATTCTAGTGTTTCTGCGATAGTTTGATTATAATAGAGAAAAACAAGGCGGTAGGGGAGTGAGAGCTTTGGCTCGAAAGACAGAAGAAGAAAGACTATTAGAGATGGATGAAAAAATTAAGAAGATGCAAGCCGAGAAGCAAAGGCTTGCTAACCAATTAAAACAAAAGGAAAGAAAGGCAAGAACACAAAAGCTAATTAGAATGGGTGGATTATTAGAAAAACATTTAGGAATAACAGGAGAAGAAGAAACTATTAAGTTGATTGCTTCTTTCCAAAAATCTATTTTGGAAAATAAAGATAGAGTAAATGCCATGGACATTAATCAAGCTAGAAATATACTAGGGATTCAAGTCCAGAGTTCAAAAGAATCTTAATCCATATTTTATTGTGTTTCTACTCTAGGTTAGATAAAAGATACCGATTTTGAAATTTATCAAAATCGGTATCTTTATCTAACTCTATTTATAAAAGGATGTATTTTCTTCTTTAAAATCGAAATTAAATGGGACCAGTTACATAATACATAAATAATAATATAGAAGACAAAATGCCTATACTATTTAAGATTTTCCCCATAAAAATATAATTGTTTTTTCTCTCTTTAATTTTTTTTGCTTGTTTATATCCTATAACTCCTAATATTATTGCAACTAAACAAAACCATAAAGAAAATACAGTCAAATAAGCAGAGATCAGAGCAACAAAACCTATTAAAATAGCTTTTACTTCCTCCTGCACAATATATACCTCCCTAAACATTCTTTGTTTTTCCATTTTTTATTATATATGTTATTAATTTGAAGAAATATTCGGATTGATATAAAAAATTAAGGGACATAATTTTAACTTTTAATAATATAGTTATTTTTTAAAGATTTTTAAAACCTTTTTACTTATTTATAGGAGCTTGAAACCCTTGGGGCTGTAAGTCTCAAAAATTTAAAAGTGAGTTTTGGTGCACTTAAAGTGAGTTTTGGTGCACTTAAAAGTGAGTTTTGGTGCACTTAAAGTGAGTTTTGGTGCACTTAAAGTGAGTTTTTTAGAAAAACTTGTTTTTTAACTCACTTTTAAATATGATAGTTATATCAAGAGTTATGAAAGGAATAAAGAAATGGCAAGGAGATTAGAAAAATTATCTGATAGAGTACCAAAATTAAAAGAAATGGAAACACGTAATTTCCCCGTTGTTAAATCTAATCATCTAATTCAAAAAACTCGTTTTGATTTAACATTGGTTGAACAAAAATTGATATTGCACGTAATCCAAATGATTGAGCCAAAAGATGATGATTTTAAAACGTATCGTTTTTCAATTAAGGATTACTGTAAAATTTGCCAAATCAGCGATAGAAGTGGGAAAAACTATTCGATTATTAAAAGTTCCCTGAAAAAGATAAGCGACAAAAGTTTTTGGATGGAACAAGAAGATGGTACGGAAGTGTTAATGAGGTGGATCGACAAAGTAGTTATAGACCATAAGAAAGACATAATTGATATTAAATTGGATAAAGATTTAAAGCCTCATTTGTTGCAGTTGAAGCAATTTTTCACTAAATATAATTACTTATATGTAATGACTATGAAAAGCCAATATAGTATTAGGCTCTATGAAATATTAAAGTCTTACGAAAATGTCCAAGGGATTATTTATGAAGTGGATGAATTAAGGAAAGTCCTAAATCTAGATGATGATACATTACCTAGATGGGTTGATTTCAAGCGTTTTGTGATAGAACAAGCTATTAAAGAAATCAATAAATTAACTGACATTACGATTACATACGATACGATTAAAAAGGGAAGAAGTGTTTTCGAAGTTGTATTTAATATTAAATCCAAGTCTGAAACACAAAAAATTATATCTCAAAGATTAATTGAAAGAACATTAGATAAGAAAAATAAAGATAATGATGATGATACTCCTTACTAATAGCATTGAGAACGTTTTAAAGGGGTTATATTGAGCCCTTTTTTAAAATAACGCATTTAAAGGTGTTAAATGGATAACGGCCTTCTACGGGCTTTGTATACACTTTAAAGGGGGAGTTGATAGTTATGGAATTTGATGATTCAAAAAAAATCATAAATGGGGAATTTGATATGAACCGCACTTGGTATGTAGGATTTGAATACAAAAGGGATTACGCAAAAAAGCCTTTGTCTGGGGAGGAAAATGAAAAACTAGTGGATGATCTAATCCAGGTCTTTGCAAAGTATGAAATGCAGTGGAAAATGAAATAAAAGGCTACCCAAAGGCAACCTTTTTATCGTTTTATTAAAGGTTCGGATTTAAAAAGAACTTTTTTTGTTTCAGCATCAACAATTATATTTTTTATATCTTTACCATTTTCAGATACTGTTAAATAAACATATACTTGTCTATTAGGATGAAAACCATCACCTGAAACTCGATTTTCACCAATAAACTCATCTACTTTTGACAACACCTTGTTCACATCTTTAAAAGAGACTTTTTCTCTAATGTTAATTTTAGCGTTCTTGTATTCAGTATATTGTTTTTGGTCTATTGAGCTATAAAAAGAATTTGGACTAGCAAACTTTTCACTAGAGTTATCAGGATATTTGCTCCATGATTCTTTTGCTGGTTCCTTAGCTTGAATTGAATTTGTGCTTATTCCCATTACTAAAACAACTAATAATATCATTGCAGTAATCATTTTCTTCATTTTGTATTCAACTCCTTTTTTGTATTATTTGATTGATTATCTGTTTTTATAAACAAATCTCTATAAGAAATAAAAAATGACCTCCCTACGGCTTGGCGCTGTTTGGAGGTCATTTCACTGATCTATAAAATATAGAGCCAATTCTTAAAAGAGTAGGCTAGCTACAGATGCTGTCACATCTGTAGCTTTTTTGAATATAGCATGATTACCTTTCTAACCCAATGTTTTGCCCTTTTAAGCGTTGCTTTGGTTTTTGCTTAGCATTTACTTTGTGTTCCTGCTTTTGGGCTTGTTCTACCCCTTCTAGGATGGCTGAAAGAAAGTCATTGCTTTGGCTTAGGCTTTGCGTTTCTTGTTGAACTTTTTCAAGTGCTGGAGCAACTTTCTCTATTTCTCTTTTATGTTGTTCCAAATGCTCCCGATCTTCATAACCGATGGTTCGAATAGCTTGAGTTAACTGTTCTCGTTTTTGTAAATCTTTCTGATAAGCTTGTTGTTCTTCCTTGGAAAACAGAATTTTTCCTTTTAAGTAAGGATTCGATTCGATTCGTTCAATTCGTTTTTCTAGTTCAGTAAGATGATTAAAATAACTTTCTGCATTTTGAGCATTCCGAACAGCCAGATTATAGTTTTGAATACCTTCTCGATTTAATTCAATTTTATGCTGTCTTTGTTCTAAAGTATGTTTTATGTTGTCGAGCGATATAGTTTTTCCTTGTTTCTCATTTAGTCGGTTCAATTTAGATGCTGTCTTGTAATCCAAATATTGTCCTGCTGTTTTCAATTCAGGATATTGGATAGCTACTTTACGAATTAGCTTTTGCTTTAGTATTTCTTCTGTCTGGTTTAGTATTTGTTTTTGGTCTACAGATTTTAAGATGCTCCCGTTTAAAGTTCGAGTAGACGTATCAATTTGTTTACTTAATTGCTTTTTAGCTAACTGGATCTCTTCACGTGCAGATAAACCAGCTTCTTTTAAACATGTATTTAAGTGGTCATGCTGGCTGATGATTTTATCTTGTAAAGTGTTGATACTAGCACGCAAATTTTCTTTTTCCTTACGTTGGAAAAATCCTACTTTATCAAGTTTTCCCTTTAATTCTTCTAATGTTTTTTCATAATGAGAAAGCTGTTTTTCTGCTTGTTCTGCAATAGAAACTATGTGATTTTTTGTCTTTAAAGATTCTAGTGCTTTTCTTTGTTGTTCGGTCTGTACTTCTAATGATTTTCTATAGTTGGCAATTGTTGCTACCGTTGGAATTTCGCCAATAATTTGTTTGGCTGCCTCCACATTTTTTTGTTCTTCAGTAGTTAATTCTACAGACTTCTTTTGCTCCTGTTGTTTTAACTCTGCTTCTATTTGTTGCTTCTCTTGGCGGTATCTTTGTAAGTCATAAACAATAGCATTATGCTTTTGTACTTCACGATTAATATTACCTCGCTCAGTTTTCATCCCCTTTTTCTCCATATCAGAAGCGACATGCCCCATATGAACCGTAGGTAAGATTTCAAGTCCACGTTCAGCGTGAGATTTATGTGTAATTCGTTCTTTGATGTTTGATTGTTCTAATGCTTTATTTGCGTATTCTGACCATTGTTCTCTCCACTGCTCCAGCAGTTCTTTTTTGTTCCAATCACGATTCTTTGTAGTAAAGCCTTCTTCTGAAATTTCTCGTGTTGTTAACATTATGTGAGCGTGAGGATTGTTGGAGTCATCTCTATGAATAGCGATATCAGCAACCATGCCTTTATCTACAAATTGGTCTTGGATGTAGCCTTTGATTAATTCAGTTTGTTGTTGATTGGAAAGTTCTTTAGGTAAAGCAATATTTATTTCTCTGGCTAATTGAGAGTTCTTTCTTTTCTCAGAACGTTCAATTTCATTCCAAAGAATCTCACGATTTTTAACCCAAACAGGGGAATTTTCAGGAGCAAGAATATGGGTTTCCGGCTTCACTTCTCTTTTGTAAAATTTACTTTCATTAGTTTGTTCATCAACTAAACGCTGACCAGAACGATAGGCAGCTGACGCAATTGCTGATTGTCCTTTTCCTCTGGAAATCATTTGTGCTGAGAAGTGATAGATTGCCATATGCTTGAACCTCCTTTTCAAAAGATTTTGTAGTAGCCGTAATAAAAATGATCGTACCGTAAGGTGGGAGAATTTTTATTATGGAATCGTAAGAAATTAATTAGACGAAATGGCATTTTGCCAATGAGAAATAATTAATCTCTTACGATGAGTTTTTGTATTCGTCACAAGACGGATACTCATTCGCACATCAGCGAATGAAGGATTTTAATTTTTATATTCGCAACAAGCGAATATGCTCTTTGTTTGCAACGCAAACCGCACACAAACGAAGTTTGTATAAGTGCGCCCTTCTTCACTTTGTTCATTGGGGTGATTATACCACATGCAGAGTGAAGATACTACTTTGTTATTCTAGTGTTATAGCTATAATTTGATTATAATGGAGGAAACAAGGTTATAAGGGGAGTGAGGGCTATGGCTCGAAAGACAGAAGAAGAGAGATTGCTAGATATGGATGAAAAGATTAAGAAGATGCAAGCTGAGAAGCAAAGGCTTGCGAATCAATTAAAGGAAAAAGAGCGTAAATCTAGAACAAAAAGACTCATTCAAATTGGGGCATTAATGGAGAAGCATTTAAAGATAGAAGGGGAGGAAGAAGCAATCAAGCTAATCGCTTCTTTCCAAAAGGCCATCTTGGAAAGAAAAGAACAAATTCAAGCAATGGATATACATTTAGCTAGAGAGATATTAGGAATTGAAAATAAAAAGTAACTCTCTTAAACTAGTGTTGACCACAGGGTCAAATAATGACCAATAGGTCAACGTTGATGTTTCTTTGAATAAAATAAAATGACCTCCTTCGATTTATTCGTAGGAGGTCATTTCATACTTTAGTATGGGAGCCAACCCTATAAAGAGTTGGTCAGGCTATAGATCTGAAGTATCTGTAGCCTTTTTTTATTATAATATGTAACCACATTCAAAAGATAGAATTTTTGCTTTTTGAAATTAGAAAACAGAATGATCCAATTCAAAAGAACAACCATTATTCTAAAGAACTATTGGCGACTAGTCTCTTTAAATCTTTCCTTCATAGCTTAATCTTTTTAGGAAAAACTAAAGTTACAGAAAGGAGAAATTTGATATGCGTGTTTTATTAACCATTGGTATCATGATTTTTTGCACCATCTCTAATGCTTATTTCACTCACTACATTCAAGAAAAAGCAAGAAAGCGCGGACTATACAGCGGTATTGTTTTGACTATCCTAGGTTTAGGTTACTCTACTTTTCAAACATTATTTATTATAAAAATGCAAAAAAAAGAATTTGAAAAAAAGAATTAGATATGAACCGCACTTGTTATTAGGATTTGAATACAAAAAGATTGTTAAAAAGCAGGCAATAGATAAAATCCCCCTGTATAAAGTTAATCCAAACTAATAAAATTTAATTAACCTACTGTAGAGTATGAACTTCGGCTAAATAGTCGGAGTTTTTTTGAGCTGATGATTAAAGGAAATACAAATACAAAAAAAGTGGTCATTTTTAGAGATAAAATTCCTCTCTAATGCTCACTAGACCTTCATAATCACTTTTTAAAGCGTTGCTTTTTAAATAAGAGTAGTTAAATAAGTAATTTAAATAAAATCGCTAAAATAAGGCTTAAAACAACTCTTGTTAAGTGTCCCAAAATTAATATACCCCTAAATCATTTACTTCTTCGATTGAATAAATGACCTCCCTTCGGTTTAAGTTGGCTTTACATTTAATGACCATCATGTTTATTTTTCACTAACTTCGTTTTATCCTTAGTTCCTGGTGGTTGTTCAAGCCAATTATTCTTTATCATAATGTCGGCTCCCGACTTTGCAAATGTAGCAATTTCAAGGGATAGGCGTTCATAACTAGTTGCTAGATCGTTGCGTTGACTAGCTGCGGCTGCAGTAGCATAGTTACCAGTTCCACTTGCACTTAGTAATGCCATATGGAACATGATTAATTTGTCTGAAAACGTTTGGGTCGTGGAATCAGAAATACCATGATCGGGTGACATGGGTGCTTCAATATCACAACCAAGCAAAGAATCCATAAAAATTTTCATATGTTTTTTGGATATCTCTTTACCAGTTAACAAAAAGTCCTGAACTTCTTTTAATGGCGAAGTCTGTGCAAAAGCAAGGCTAATTTTCATCCCTATATGATTGGTTTGAATATTTAAATATAAGTGAGAAATTTCAATTGCATTTAAAGGACGCTTGTCGCTTAATAGATTAAATCCACCTAAATACTTTTTACTGTCTATGTAATCCGTCTCAGTTGGAACAGGTATATAGGGTGCTCTTAAAAATATCCCTTTATTTAGCATTACTTGTGTGCTTTTATCATATAATTTAGTCGTTTCAGAGATTCCCTCTATAAAATAATCCCTTATATCTTTTCTAATACTCATGCCAAGAGAACCACCATAGGCTAATAATCCAGCTCTTGCCATATGATTGACATAGCTTATACAAAATAAATCTGTAAATAAACTCGGTGCATTCATATTAACATCTGCTTCAGAAAACCCATTCGGTATAATATAGTTTTCATGTTTAAATATAGTGATGAGTTTTTCTATATGACTAGCTGACAGATCATATGAAAACTGAATAATTGGTTTAATCTCTTTGTCCTCTATATGTTTTAGCATATAACCTAAAATACATTTACTCATGCTGTCATTCATATAGGCAGTCCAAAGAATTGCTATTTCAGAAGCTGTTAAATCTACATGGTTTCCTTTCATGTGAAACCCTCCTAAGTGGCTTAATAAAAAGCTCTGTTTAGGGTTTAGGAAAAAACAAAAAATGCTACTAATCCCCTTTTTTTAGGGTGTCTTATTCAAAGAAACTTATACAAAACGTAAAGTTAGCAGGCATAGTTCAATGAAGTTGGGATTATAAACTCAAAGTGTATATAATCGCTTTGAAATACGTTTTAAATGGCATTTTAATTTTCTAACCAATTGTAGAAAGGTACCTTTTTAACAGGTTCTTTTCCTAACATGCCTTTGACCTTCTCATATGATTCGTTATGTGCTTGCTGTTTAGCCTTAATTTGACGATTATTTTCAGCATAAAGAGCTTGCCATTCTAATTTTGTAACCAATGTATCTACGTAACTGGACATGTATGTGATTTTAGTGCCTTTTTTTATGGAATCAGTAACTCTATTAGTTACATATTGAATTATTTTATTAGCTTGCTTATATATATTATTTTCTTGTTTTTCAGGTACTAGATAGGTAGAAAAAGTTTCCCCTTCTTTTTCCCTACTGCCAGAAGGCTTTTCGCTGTTTTCTGTTTCGCAATCTGTTTGGAAATTAGTCCTATCAAGTCCTAATAAATTCACCCAATATTGGAAGTAAGGATGATTAACAAATAGATAGACTGGGTTCCCCCGACCGTTACACTTTCTGGCACGTCGATATACTTTTATAACTTGTCCCAGTTCTACTAGCTCTTTCAGGCGATATTGGATAGTTCGGTCACTGATCCCGTTCCTTTTTGCCAGGTATTCGTCACTCGCATAAAAGAATCCTAACTCCGTACTGAAGAAACAGACCATATCAAAAGCCTGTCTTGTTCCTTCTTTTAGTCGGTACCATTTATCCCCTATGGACTCTTGAATAGATTCTAATAAACTGTACTTAACTTTTTTCTTTTCTGTTTTTGTTTCTACATATGGTGTGTAAGATATCATTTGATTAAATTGGTGTGATTCCACAAATACTGTCATGTTCAATTTCTCCTTTTTCGGAACAAAAAAAGACACTATTATCCCATAAACCAATGGGAAACAGTGTCTTTTATCAAAAGTTATCGAAAAAAGGAAACTTTTTTTCCTTGAATAAACGTGTTTTATACACTAAAATGATTGGTATATAATACTTAACGTTATATGTTCAAAGGACTTCGACAAGTGTTTCCCTACCGAGAATAGGGAGACGGTTAAAGGGTGCGACCAACACCACTTTAACAGTTGGAGTTCTTTTTCATTATCCGGACTATTTAGTTATCTGTAATTTTATACCTATCAATCTATTCTAGCAATACTAATTTACTAGATTATATTTGAAATTAATAAAATAAAAAGCATAGGATCGTCTCCTATGCTTTTTTTCTTTTTATCCTAATACGAAATAAAAAGTTCATATTTTAAATGAAATGTAATTTTTTTCTATAAAAGGAGGTATTTTCTTTTTTAAAACCGAAATTAAATAGGACCGGTTACATAATACATAAATAGCAGTATAGAAGACAAAATCCCTATACTATTTAATATTTTCCCCATAAAAATATAATTGTTTTTTCTCTCTTTAATTTTTTTTGCCTGTTTATATCCTATAACTCCAAATATTATTGCAACTAAACAAAACCATAAAGAAAACACAGTCAAATAAGCAGCGATTAGAGTAACAAAACCTATTAAAATAGCTTTTACTTCCTCCTGCACAATATATACCCCCTAGAATATTCTTATTTTTTTCCATTTTTTTATTATCTATGTTATTAATCTGGAAATTATTCGGATTGATATAAAAAATTAAGGGGAAGGAAGATTGTTTCTATGAGTATGAAAAGAATTGTTTTTGTGTTAGGTTCACTTGTATTTTTATTAATTAGTAATTTTGGTTTAGATTTAAAATCAGCTAATGCAGAAAGTATCTCTACTGAAGATGGACTGAAGTATATTGAATCACCAGCTAATTATATTGAGTATTTAGAAAAGGAAAGCAAAATAGATGACTACGCAGCAGAAGGATTAGAAGCATTTAAAAATTTAAGTGAAGAAGAACAAAACACTTTTCTTTTAGCATTACAACCAGATAATTATATGAAATTAATCGGTACAGCAAATGCTAATCCTGGCGTATCAAACATTAACATAGAAGGAAATAAAGTACCTGTAGAACTACAAACAAATACTAACCCTTCAATAGGAGTATTAGCGACTGGGAAAAAAACTGTAACTGCTACCTATAAACTGTATGTTTTAGGTATTAAAACAACTACATTATATAGTACAGTTGTTTTTAACTATTCAGGTTCAACAGCTACAAAAGTTTTAGATAATTACGGAAGCCACAGTAACATAAATCCTTCTATGATATGGCAAAAAGGAATTGGAAAAGGTTATTTAAGTGGTGGAGATGCCTATGGAAGAGCTTCATGGACAGTATACTCAACTGGTAGTTTAGGTTTCATTAATGACTCTGTTGATTTTTATGCTCGTGGAGATGGAAAAAACAGATACTATAAAGTGGATTCTACACGGTCAGACTGGAAAACTGGTGGATGGATTTCTTTCTAAAAGTTGATTCCAATAAAAAAGCCTAAGATCTTAGGCTTTTTTATTTTTTCTTGAGAAATTTTATAAGTAAATATATTCCTCCTATGATAACTATAAGCCAAAAAACGAAAGGAATAATACCTAAAATATCCATAAAAACCATCCTTCAATTTTTTAAATTTTCTTTTTGCTAATCAAGTTTCTGTTGTTAAAAAAAAAACGTCTAATGAATCCAACAATTAATCCAAATCCTAATATTATTAGAACTATATAGCCATTAGACAATTTTCCTTGAAGTAGTAGAAGAAACAGCAATACCGAGATTACTACAACCACGAATAGTAAAACAACATCAATTCGCTTCATGAAATCATCTCCTTTTCTTAGTTGATACTTTACTCCCGTTGTGTTGGAAATCATAACTAATAATAACATTTTTTTCTTATTCTTATTTTGTAAGTGTTTAATAGAATTAGATAGTATTTTGCTAGTTAGTTAACATAATGCGTCTTATCCCAAGCAACCAACAAAACAAAAGACGGAATTCGGCCATATTTGGGCAAATTCCGTCTTTTTAGGTTTGGGAAATACATATAAACTTGGAACAATAATGATATCGGCGATCTTTCATTTTCTTTTAATTGCTGCGGATTGCTAGTTAGTTTCATGTTTGACAACAAAAATCAAAACAGAGACAACTCCCTCAGTTGTCTCTGTTAAGGATTACATAATAAGGAGGTATTACATGATCAATAATATGTTTGAAATGAAAGAAGTATGAATTGCTCACTCTCTTTATCAGTGTTAATCACCGTTCCAACTCATTTCTTTGCCCTTTTAAGCGTTGTTTTTGCTTCTCATTAGGATTTACCCCTCGAGTTTGGTTTCGGGCCTGTTCTAGGCCTCGGATGATGGCTGACAAGAATTCTGTGCTTGCTCCATAACCACCTTGATGCTTCCCTAACTGTAAATCTTCGATTTCTTTTATTGTTTTATCTTTCAAGTCCATATTACTTAGAATCTTATCTCGATTATGAATAAAGTGGTCTTTATCTCGAAATCCTTCTTTTTTTAAAGATTCTTGGCACTTACTCTGTATGTTTAAAAGGTCGTCATAGGCTTTCTTATTTGTTTCAGAATGAAGTACCTTTCCTTTTAACAAGGGATTACTATCAATTTTTTGCAAACGTTGTTCAATCTCTAATAATTGATCAAAATACTTTTCTACCCTTTGGATTCGCTGAATACCTACTTGGAACTTTTGTAAAAAGTTTTTATGTTCTTCAATATGTCTGTTCCGAGCACGAATAGTGGATTTAATACTATCTATACCGACAATCTTTTCAGCTTTTTTATTAAGGTTATTTAGCTTTTGCGCAGTCTCATACGATAAGAATTTTTCGGCATTTTGAAGTTCAGGATAGTGAGAAATGACTTTACGTATGACTTGCTGCTTTATTATTTCTTCGGTTTGCTTTAGAACTATTTTCTGTTCAATGGATGTCAGATTGTTTTCTTGAAGCTTTTGAGTAGCTACTTTCAGTTGTTTATTCAAATTCTTTTTAGCAAATGGAATCTCTTCCACTTTAGCCAAATTAGCTTCTTTTAAGCATTGAGCCAAATGCTGTTCTTGCTCTGGAATTTCACCTTGTACTTCTGTAATCTTATTGCGTAAAATTTCTTTTTCTTTTCGTTTAAACAATCCTGTCTTATCCAGTTTTCCCTTTAATTCTTCTAAGGTTTTTTCATAATGAGAAAGTTGCTTTTCGGCTTGTTCAGCTACGGAAACGACATGATTTTGTGTCTTTATAGATTCTATTTCTTGTTTTTGTTTTTTGGTCTGTATTTCTAATGATTTTCTATAGCTAGCAATGCTTGTCATAGTTGGTGTATCACCAATAATCTGTTTAGCTAGGATAACTATTTTTTGTTCTTCAGGAGTTAATTCTACTTTCTTCTTTTGCTCCTGCAGTTTTAACGCTGCTTCTCTTTGTTGCTTCTCTTGACGATACTTTTGAAGGTCATAAACAATCGCATTATGCTTTTGAACTTCACGATTAATAGCCCCTCGTTCGGTTTGTATGCCCTTTTTCTCCATATCAGAAGCAACATGCCCCATATGGACAGTAGGTAAGATTTCAAGTCCACGATCTGCATGGGATTTATGTGTGATTCGTTCGTTGATTTGTGCTTGTTCTAATGCTTTGTTTGCATACTCGGACCACTGCTCTCTCCATTGCTCCAGCAGGTCTTTTTTATTCCAATCACGATTCTTCGTAGTAAATCCATCTTCTGAAATTTCTCGTGTTGTCAGCATGACGTGAGCATGAGGATTGTTGGCATCATCCCGATGGATAGCGATATCAGCAACCATGCCTTTATCTACAAATTGATCCTGGATGTACCCTTTGATTAATTCTGTTTGTTGTTGTTGAGAAAGTTCTCTAGGTAGTGCTACATTGATTTCTCTGGCTAATTGAGAGTTCTTCCTTTTCTCGGAATGTTCCACTTCATTCCAAAGAATCTCACGATTCTGAATCCAAACTGGCGATTTTTCAGGGGCAAGAATATGGGTTTCTGGTTGCACTTCTCTTTTGTAAAACTTACTTTCATTTGTTTGCTCATCGACTAAACGCTGACCAGAACGATAGGCAGCAGCCGCAACTGCGGATTGCCCTTTTCCTCTGGAAATCATTTGAGCAGAGAAATGATAGATCGCCATATCCTTGTACCTCCTTTTTAAATTTAAATTGAATAACAAACTCCATAATGGAACAAAATATTAAAGCCAACTGTTGAAATTCATGTATCACACCAAAAAGGGAGTAGAAGGCTATCTACTCCTTTTTTATTTTTTAAAAATGAATTCGGAGAAATTATAAAGACAAGTTGAACAATTGCTGACATTGCCAACGAGTATTTATAAAAATCTTCCGAATCCTTTTTTGTATCCGCATTATGGCGGATACTCATTCGCCCACTAGCGAATGGAGGGTTTTGATTTTGTATTCGCACCAAGCGAATATGCTCTTTGTTTGCAACGCAAACCGCACACAAACGAAGTTTGTATAAGTGCGCCCTTCTTCACTTTGTTCATTGGGGTGATTATACCACA
>NZ_JBIBVX010000038.1:0-14253 GCF_043080745.1 Streptomyces sp. NPDC014995 | reverse complement strand
CTCCGGCGGATAGTGCTTCATGACCACGGGACATCCGTTCTCCTGGACTCAAGATCCAAGTGTCTCGGGTGTCCAAGATCCGGGGTCAAGCCCCCTGTTCCTGGCCCGGAAGAGTGTGTGCGTTGGGCGGGCTGTTTGGTGTCGGCGTCATCTGAAGTGCAAGCTGCGAGTGGGGAGAGCAGCAAGACGCAGGCCACGCTCATGCCCATAAGAGTCCGGCGAGTCATGTCACTTCTCCCAGATGGCCCAGCCGATGCGGTGGGGCGTGTAGATCGTGACATTCTTTTTCACGCCCTTGGTGCAGTTGACGTATGTGTATTGGTTGTAGCCGTAACTCTTGAGGCGGTAGACGCCATAGCGGGCGAAGGTCGTCTTGCGAGCCGGCGTGTCGACGCTGATGGTATTGCCCAGTTTCGCGGTGAGCGATGCGGAGACGTTCACGCTGAACTTCTGCTCGATCGAAGCGATCGCTATGTCGGCCCCGGCTTTGAACTCTCCAGTAACGGCGATGCCGACTGAGGCGGTGACTTCGGAGACAAACGTCGATCTAGCGGTGCGGGACGTTCCGTTGTAGTTCGCCTGCTCGGCCCCGACGCCCTTGTGGTAGTCCTTGCTCTTGCTCGTTGCGTAGTAGGACCAATGCGGTTCGCACGGCTGAGCATTCGGCTTGTCGCTCGGCTTGGACGTCGGCGCGGTGAGACTGAGGTTGCTGTACATCAGCGGCTACCAGTCCCGCCAGTCATCTGTGATCTCGGTGCGGCTGATGCCTCGCCTCGCTGCCAGAGCAGGCACATCAATGCCATGCTCCGTCAAGGTCTGATCAATGTAGAGGCACAGCTCCTCGCGCTCTTCGGTCTCGTAGCTGGCGCCGTCGTGATCCTCGTTGATCTCATTCAGCGCCAGGACGACACGCTTGACCGCTTCGAAGACCTGCTCGTCGTCCTGATCCCTGAGTGTGTCCACATCCGACTCAAAGGCGTGCAGTGCCCCGTCAGTTGCCGCCAGCAGTACCTCAGGGAAGAGCTCCGACAGGAAGGCATCGCTCGGGACCCGAGTCCCAGCAGCGAGCTCCGCCGCCTCTTCGCCCACGCGGGCACGCCAACGCGCTGATGGTCTGATTGCCATGGCTGGACCGTAAGCCCAGGCTCTGACAGCGCCGTCGCCGTACACGCTTTCCAACTGTGTTGGTCAGGTGTGCGCGGCTTCGAACGGAGCCGTTCACCTTCGTTCATGGGCGGCCAGTCATAGGAGCGGCTACCGCCTTCGGACTCGCTTTGAACGGCCGTGAACGGCGCTCAATGAGACGGAAACTGAGACGGGCATGCCGTCCAGCCGGTACAGGTGTCGTCGAGTTACAGACCGCGGAGCGCCTCGTACGGGTTGCTGTAAACGCTCCAGCAGGTGACGCTGCCGTCGTCGTTCAGGCTGCCCATGTACCAGTCGTGGTCGTTGACGGCTTTCACCAGGCACAGGTCGTGTAACCCCACGACGTACTCGGCGTGGAGCCGCTCGTCTTGTGCCGGCCAGCCCGTCACGACGCAATCGGTGTCGAGTGGTGTGGCCTCCTGGTCGCCGGACACCTTGCGGATCTCTCCGGCGGAGGACGGCCGGCTGTTCTCCAGCGAGCGGGGCAACGTGATCGCTGCCTCGTCGTACTCCCGAGCGTGGAAGCAGGCGCGGAAGTGGCATTCATCCCCACCAGGTGTCCTCGGTCCTCGCCTTCCGGCCGTACGACCTCCGGCACGCGGGCGTCTCCCAGTGGCTCAACTCGGGAGTGCACGCCCCGGAGGTCGCCGCTCGGGCCGGCCACTCGGTGGACGTGCTCCTGAAGATCTACGCCAAGTGCATCGACGGCCAGGAACAGGAGATGAACGACCGGATCATGCAAGTGCTCGGGGAGGACGACTTCGAGAGCTGAAGAGAGGCAGGGCCGACGGACGGAAGCCCCGGACCGCTCCGGGGCTTCCGTCCGTCCACGCATAATCCACAGAGGTACGCCGAGGTCTCTCGGAATCCCCGCTGACCTGCTGCGGAGCCCTCCAAGATCGGCACGTCATTACAACGTGATCAGTGGCAAACGGTTGCTTTTGGCGGCATGTGCCTGCACATACGCGAAGACCCCGGCCTCAGCGTTTCCGCTGGTGACGGGGTCTTTGGGCACCTCATGCAAGGTGCCCCCGGCAGGATTCGAACCTGCGCACACGGCTCCGGAGGCCGCTTGGCTACCAGGCAATCTCGCTGGTGAGGGCCCCCTACATGTTCAATCGACTGAGATGAGTCCACAGATGGTCCGCGGAGCCTAGCCGCCACATCGGGGGGATTCCAGGACAGCCATACGGGCTTCCAAAGAAAGCTGGGACGCCACGCCTGGATGTCAGTGGCTTCATCTCCCGCCCCTCCTCAGCACTCGGTGGGCGGCCGGGTGGGTCAGCCCCGCCACAAGCCGGACTCGCTGTTTCGCTGACCGCGGATACGACCACGATGCCTACCGCGGCCAGGTCTGCGACTGAGGCATTGTGCCAGCGATCACCCGCCGCGGGACGCGGCACCGGGCTGGGCACCTACCGATGGGTGATCGAGCGCGGTTTCGCCTTGCTGTGCGACTTCCGCCTGCCTATCCGCTGGGGACGACGGACCGACATCCAAGCAGCACTCCGCGAACTCGCCTGCTGCTTGATCACCCATTAGCAACAACTCATTGCAGCAGTAAGACTCAGCCGAGCTCAGTGACAGCCGCGTGAATAGCGCTGCGCAACGTCACGTCAACGCCCCGCTCGTTTCTGAGCTCCTGAAAATGACAGGCGCTGTGAGGGTGCTGGCGGAGGACCGAGGCAACGATGGTTGCGGCCTGCCCGTCCAGGGAGCGCAGCCAGCGCCTGATCGAGTCCTGCGGCTTCCACTGGTCGAACGCACCATCCCAGGCGCACATGCTGTCCGTCGCGGCATCTAGGAGCTCCCACTGCCTTTCACGGCTGGCGAGGGAGGCGATGCTCTGCAGCCACCAGATGGCCTGGTCGGCTTCACCGTAACGCGGCCACTGCCCCTGCTCGTCGCCCGCGACGTGGACGGCGAGGGCCTTGACCACCGCGACGGCCCGGGGAACGTCGGACAGCAGTGCAGCGTCAGCGAACTTCACGTCTAGCGCGGTGACCGCCTCCAGGTACAGCTCGTAATCCCCGGGCCGGTCGGCTGCCAGAGCGATCAGGGCGTCGGCCGCCGCACCATCTCCTCCGCCCGCCGTTTCCAGCAGTTGTCGGCCTCGGAGGATCGGCAAGCCAGGAGCAGGAGCCGTCTCCTTCTCGACAAGGTCGAGGAAAACTGTGATGTTCTGCGGCCGCTGCTCGGGGTCGCGGTGCGCTGCCCGGCGCACGACCCCGTACCAGGGGCCCGGCGCTGGCAGCAGGGGGACGTTGGGCTGGGGCCAGGTGCCGGTCAGGACCCATCCGATGACCTGCCCGAGGCTGTAGATGTCGCTCGCGAAGGTGGCCTCGTGCGCGCCGCTGAACAGCTCCGGGGCGGCGAACCCCTCGGTTCCGATCGCCCCGTTGGTGAGGACGCCGAGGTCGCTGGTCTGGCCACGCGGGCGACGCACGATGCCCCAGTCGGCCAGTACCCACCGGTCCTCCAGGTACAGGATGTTGGATGGCTTGATGTCCCGGTGCAGCCACCCGTGCTCGTGCGCTGCGGCGAGCGCCGAGGCGACGGCGTCCACCAGGACCCGCAGCTTGCCCGGCGCCAGGAGCTCCGAGCGCAGGTCCTCGGCGGTGGCCCGGGCCACCGGCATCACGAACCAGGAGTGGTCCGGGCTGAAGTCGAGCACTGGCATCACGTGGGGGTGACCGCCCAGCCGCTGCCCGAGTTCGATCTCCCGGGCCATGCGCCGACGTTCCCGTGACCCCTTACTCAGCCGACGCTTGAACGCCACGCTCACGCGCGACGCCTTGTGTATGGCTTCGAAAACCTCGGCCTGCCCGCCCTCCGCCAGCGGCAGCCGGGCGAGCCGGTAGTCCTTCCTCTCCCCACGGGCGGAGCCGCTCACCAGTCCGTACTCCTGCATCCGTGCCCCATCGTGGGAGGTGTCACCCTGGCCGAACTCTTCGGCTGGCCGGTGCTCGGCGAGCTTGACAACGACAGGACGCACCTGGGACGGGTCGTTGTCCGGCAGGGAGGCGAGGAGGTAGACAGGCCCGTTGGCTCTCTCGGCGCGGGCGAGGCCGAAGACCTGGGCGAGCCGGAGATCGGCCACTGTGTCAGCAGAGCGCTCAGCCACGAGGGTGCGGTGCAGCAGGACGTGGTTGCCGGACCCGTCGGGGGAGGCGCTGAGCACGCCGCCGTGCCCGTCGGCCAGCAGGTGCGCAGGGTAATGGCCAGCCGTCGGAATCCAGTCCTCACGCCGACCGGCGTCTGTGCTGCGCCCTAGGTCCACTATGGCGCTACTCCCGCCCGCGGCGAGGAAGAAGCGGCGTCCATCCAGCCAGACGGCCGAGCGGACCGCTGCCTCGAAGGCGATGGGGTAGCGCAGCTGGTCGCCGAGCTCACTGCCGACGCGGGTCAGAGCGAGCGTGCCGTCGCCAGTGCTAAAGGTGACGCCGGAACCGGAGAGCACCCACGGCTCCCCATCGGGTCCCGTCAGCAGTTGGGCTCCCTCTTCGAAGGCGCCGGCCAGGACGGTCAGGGCGCCGTCGTGCCAGCGGACCAGCGCCGGCCCACACATCACCAGCAGCTCACCATCGGGCTGAAGAACCGGGCTTCCGTGGCATCCGGACAGCTTCAGGCGCCAGCGCGCAGCGCCGCGCCTGCCGATTTCCGACACGCCGTGCGCGCCTGTGATCAACAGGCTGCTCCCGCCAGGCCACGAAAGAGATGCAAGGCCCGAAGGAGGATCCGCCACGGCTGGCCCCATGAAGAGCAGCTCAGCGGTCAGAGGTGCCTGGGTCTGCACCTCAACCTGCACCATCGGGCGCAGACGCGCCGCAGGCGTCATCGTCCATACGTGGTCCGGAGGGCGGGAGGAGGTGAGTAGCTGCGCGAGCGGGACGTGGGTCTGGCGCTGCCGGAAGGTGTCGCGGATCAGCTCTGGAAGGGACCGCAGGCCGGCTACGGCCGCGTCCAGATGAGTTCGGTCCAGCACCACGCCAAAGGCCCGCACGGCGTCCTCGACCCGGTCCAAATCGTCGTCCTCGGGCGTGACCGTGACCGTCCACCACAGCAGAGCCCATCGCTCGGACTCCAGCCCCGATCGGCGCGCAGCGAGCACTGCCCGGCCTATGGCATCGGTCGGGCCGATGGCCAGACTGAGGAGGTAGTCCCGCCCTTCGTACTCGAAGCGGAGCCCGGGCAATCCCTCCAGGTCAAGGCGCTGCACGGCGCCATCGTCGGTGACTTGGTTCAGGAGAGCGGCCACCAGCTCGGCGAGCGTCTCGTATCTCTCCGCATCGGTCGCGGTGTCGTCCTTAGCCCACTGGCCATAGTCGGCCAGCAGCTCCCGTGCCCCATCCACTCTGTTCGTGTTCCCCCGCGTCGCTAGGACCGGCCCCTGAAACGCGGCCAGCGTGAGCGCATTGTGTCCCATCGAGTCCGCGCGGCGCCAAAGTTTCCTGCTTCCACCCTTCTAGGTCGATCCGGTAGGATGACCGCCGCCCCAACTCCGGGGTTAGCTATGCCACTTCCAGTCCTCAGACTCGCTGCTGGCGTAGCCCACTGCACCCTCCCCAGGGGGAGGCCGAGTGATGGAGGGCTCATGCCCAAGACCGCGTACATCTACGTCCCCAGCCCTTCCCGCGAGAACCTTGAGATCGGGCTCGACCAGGGCCTGTGGGGATGGCGCCGAAGTGCCCTCGATCGCGCCGGCGCTCGCCAGGCAGTCCAGTCCCTGAGTGAAGGTGACTTCCTCGTCCTGGGGCATCGGGGGCCCAACAGCCGGGTTGCTCCAGGCGGATGGACCAACGCGACCCTGCAGCGCGTCATCATCACCCAAGTCAGCCAGCCCTACTTCACCGACAGTGCCCCTGTCTGGCCGGACGACGACTACCCCGAGCGCATCGGCATCGACGTCCTAGAGGAAGAACAGGACGTCCAGGGCACCGCCCTCGGCGCCGACGCCATGGAAGCGCTGCGCCTGTCCGCCAACAAGCAGGGGGCCGCGGTCCTCCAGTCCGGTATCGCAGCCGTCGCCCAGCTCGCCGATGCGCTCTCACCTGTTTCCGACCTGCCGGGCGACGGAACCGTGGACCACGAGGGCGCCGACAGCGCCGTCGCCCAGGTGCTCGTCCGCCGCGAGCAGGCCAAGCTCCGCAAGAACCTGCTCGGCGGCGCCACCGAGGCGGCCTGTGCCTTGTGCGGCCGTGTCCTGCCTACCCGGTTTGTCCGAGCCGCGCACATCAAGCGGCGCAGCGCGGCCAGCCGCCAGGAGCGGCTGATGATGGCCAACATCATGCCCGCCTGCCTCATCGGCTGCGACGAGCTCTTCGAGCACGGCTACGTCTATGTCACCGACAACGGCACCATCGCCGTCAGCTCGAAGCGCAACATTACCCCTGACCTGGCTGTCGCGGTGAAGGCTCTCGAAGGCCGCACCGTTGCCGACCACGGCCCCCACCGCACACCCTTCTACACCTGGCACCGCACCCACATCGCCAACTGAGCGAGCGAAGCCGGTCTGACCAGCAGGCAGACCAATTTCGGGTGGGTGGCTCCCTTCGACAAGCGAGCCACCAACCTGACCAGCGCGATGTCACAGATGCGCTCAAGCTTGACCGACTGCCTACCCGGACTCGTTGGCAGTTCGCCGTCCGGCCCTGCCCCTTCCTGGCCTTGCCACGGGTGACGGCCGGGGGACGCCAGGCGCGCAGGTCCTCGTCTGTAAGCCCATGCGCGCCCTGCTGGGTCTGGCGGTAACCGGCGAAGAAGGCCGTCGGGCAGCCAGTTGAATCTGCTGTGCCACTGGTACAGCCACGGCTGCAGCTCCAGCAGGCCAGCGAGGAACGGCGTGATCTCCTCGGTGGTCAGCGCGGTGTTGGTGAAGTACGTCGCCAGCGCTTGAGTCTGCTCGCGGTGGTTCCAACGGTCCAGCCGTACAGCTCTGGGATGGCGTTGGTCTGCCCGTAGGAGATAAACCGCTCATTGGGCACGTCCAGCTTGCCGCGCGCCTTCCAGAAGGAAGGGCGCAGGAAGTCGGCCGAGGTGTACTTCGGCGGCACGGGGATGGAGTCCCGGATCTTCCGTTTGGCCGACTCGTCGGGCGCGGCGTCCTCCTTGCGCTGGAGGTCCGACACATCCTCTGGAGGCCGTTGACATGCCCACCAAACATGCTGCTCACAGCGGGTGCTGCATGTTGCACGGCTGAACTTGTCCACCGATGGTCCACAAGCTCCCGCTCTGGGCGCCTGCCAAGTGCCGAAGCTCTTGCGCTCGCTTGCAGTCAGCGTTGCGACTCAGCGTCCAGTGGGGGCGCCAGCGGTAGTGATCATGGCGTCGTCTCCCCTCCTGTGCGCCCATGCGACTATTGAACCTCCACAGGCGTCCCATGATCATCACAGTCGTTCCGAGATGAGCGGTGGGCGATTCTGAGGTGCCGGAGGTGGTGCGGTCTTGAGGCCGATCTGGCGATACGCCGCCTACGTCCGCCGACGTCACTATGATCTCGTCTCTGTGGACGAGGCACTTCACTGAGGGGAGAAGAGCGGATGACGGAGGCGGTCGGCGGGTCGGTTGAGGCACTTGCTAACCCGATCATCAACTCGCCGTACGACATCCCGAGCCGCCACTTCGAGCTCGGACCCAAGGGGCCGACGGGAAGGGTCTTGGAGCGTCGTCGTCCGAGTGAGTCGTTCATTCCAGTGGCCCCGGTGCGTAAGGGCCGCAAGAAGGGCGTTGACAACTCGGTCCAGGAAGCCTTCGCGCTCACACAAGAGCAGGTCGTTCCTAACACCCTGATCGATGAGTTGCGTCGAGAGGTCGCCCTCTGGCGGGCCCGGAACTACGACGGCGTCACCCCAACGACCCGGAAGTTGCTTCTGCATTGGTCTGACCCTAACCGGGACAATCGGGTGCTCTTTGCGCAGCGGGAGGCGGCAGAAACCGCCATTTTCCTTGCCGAGGTGAGCGGCAGGAAGACGGCATACGGCACGGTTCGTGATTGGCGTGGTGAGCTAGCGGAGCGCAACGAAGAACACAACGTTGGTCTTCCGCGGATTGCGCTAAAGATGGCTACCGGCGCGGGCAAGACTGTGGTCATGGCGATGCTGATTGCCTGGCACACCCTGAATAAGGTCACCAGTCCGCGCGACCCACGGTTCGTAAAGCGATTCCTTGTCGTCGCACCTGGGATTACGATCCGCGACCGGCTGCGGGTGCTGCAGCCGAACGACCCAAGTAACTATTACGATTTGCGCGACCTTGTGCCCGCAGATCTCAAGGGGCAGCTCGGTAAAGCGCAGATCCTCATCACGAACTATCACGCCTTCCTCCTCAAGGACTCCCGGGAAATCAAGGGTGTCTCCAAGTCGACGCGTCAGATCCTGCTGGCCGGCAAGAAGGAAGACCCGTTTAAGGAGACCGAGGACGCAATGGTCTCCCGGGTGCTACGCGGTTGGGGTGTCGGCAGCGGAAAGAAGCAGAGCGACATCCTCGTTATCAATGACGAGGCGCATCACTGCTACCAAGACAAGCCAATCACCATTGAGGGCGAGGAAGTAGACGCAGAGGCCAAGGATCGCAACGCCGACGCCCGCGTCTGGTTCAAAGGGCTGCACGCAATAGCCCGCAAGGTGGGCGTGAAGGCGATCTACGACCTTTCTGCCACACCCTTTTATCTATCCGGGTCGGGCTACAAGGAAGGTTTCATCTTCCCCTGGGTAGTCAGCGACTTCTCATTGATGGACGCCATTGAATGCGGGATCGTAAAGGTGCCGCGAATCCCGGTCGACGACGACGCGGCCCACGAAGCGGTCACTTATCTAAACCTTTGGGAATCCGTCGGCAAGTTGCTGCCGAAGCGTGGACGCAAGGATCTCGACGCCAGTAATTGGGTTCCTCCTGACGAGTTGGTCGGCGCCCTGCACAGCTTGTACCGGTCCTACAAAAGGGCTTTTGCGCACTGGGAGACTGAACTACAGCCCCTTGGTGAGACGCCACCGGTCTTCATCGTCGTATGTCCCAACACGGCGGTCTCCAAGTTGGTGCACGACTGGATCGCAGGCTGGGACCGCACGCCCGGTAACCTGCCCTTGTTCAGCAATGTCGTCGATGGCGAACCACTGGCCCGACCGCGCACTATCCTCGTTGACTCCGCCCAACTGGAGTCGGGCCAAGCGATGAAGCCGGACTTCAAAGAAGCGGCGGCAACCGAGATTGAGGCATTCAAGTCCGAGCTTCGTCTACGTAATCCCGGGGCGGATATCCAAGTCACGGATGAAGACCTGCTCCGTGAGGTGATGAATACCGTCGGCAAGGCCGGACGACTGGGCGAGCAGGTCCGATGCGTCGTCTCGGTCGCGATGCTCACTGAGGGGTGGGACGCCAACACGGTCACTCACATCCTGGGTATCCGGGCGTTCCGCAGTCAGCTGCTCTGTGAGCAGGTCGTCGGCCGCGGCCTGCGGCGTCGTTCCTACGACGTGAATGAGGAAGGTTTTTTTGAGGCGGAGTACGCGTCTGTTTACGGCGTACCGTTCGCGTTTATCCCTACCGACCGCCCGCAGGTAGACCCCAAGCCGCCGCGTCCCACGACGCTGGTGCGGACTGTTGAAGGTCGCGGTCACCTGCGGATCACGTTCCCCAAACTCACCGGCTACCGGTTGGAGGTACCGGATGCTGGGTTGTTTCTAGCAGATGACCTAGATCCATTCGTGATTGGGCCCGGCACTATTCCGACCTGGACTGAAGCCGCGCCGATAGTCGGAGAGACCGAGTTGATCGAGGACGCACCGAAATCCCAGCGTCCGCAGACCGTAGCGTACTGGCTGGCCAGGCGACTGCTCACCACACACTTTCGTACCGAGAAGGACGCTGGCGACAATCGGCCGTGGCTCTTTCCGGAACTAGTGCAGGTGTGCAGGGACTGGATCGAGCGGGCAGTGACGGTCGAGGCCGGCTTCGACCTTGGCTTCCTCATTCGCTACGTCCAGTGGCAGGCGCGAGCCGCGGACGCGGTATACGCGGCGGTAATGCGGCAGGAGGAAAACCGTCGGGCTCGATTGCGACCAATACTGCGTCCGTTCGATCCCATCGGCTCGACCGGGAGTGTCTCCTTCCACACGCGCAAGGTTTCCCTTGTCGCTGACCAGGACCGTTGCGAAGTAAGCCACGTTGTTCTAGATGGGCCCGAAGGGAACACCTGGGAACAACTGCTGATGGCCTACGCGGAGAAGCATCGCGACGTGCTGGCATACGTAAAAAATGACCACCTCGGCTTCGAAATTCCGTATGTTCACGAGGGCACCCGGCACGACTACGTGCCGGACTTTCTGATCAAGCTGCGGACCGAGCCCGACGATGTCGAGCGCACACTTATCGTTGAGGTATCCGGAGGGCAGAAGCAACTACATCTGCCGGGACTGACAGATATGAAACGGGTGGCGGCACGCGACACCTGGTGTGTTGCCGTCAACAACCATGGCGGCTTCGGCCGCTGGGGCTACCTCGAGATCACCGATCCCACCACCGCAAAGCCGTTGCTTGACGAGGCGATCCGCCGTCTATACGCCGATGATGGCGCGATCATCGGCGACCCAGACCGCAGCGACTACCACGAGAGGACCCCCGTTGCCGCCCCGTAAGAAGCCGACCAACCCCACTCCGGTCAAGTCGATCACCCACGGCGACAAGCGGACTAACCTGCCCACCGTCGACGCTCAGGAGTTCATCACGCCCGCTGTCGAGGAGGCCCGCAAGATCCTCGTTGAGCGCGACCCGAGTCTTGACCCACAACTGGTGTGGAAGGGGAAGTACGGCGACGAGTCCGCAGAATCCATTGAGTCTTCCGCGAAGCTGGTCACCGATGCACCGCCGATTTACATTCAGGAAAAGATTGACCCGCGAGTCCTAGTCGAGAACCTTCGACGCACAGCGGCCCGGCCCGACGAGCCTGCACTCACTCTCTTCGACCAGTTCGACGGCCTTGACGAACTCGACTTGGTCGACTTCTACGAGCATCAGGCCAACTGGTCGAACCGAATGATACTTGGCGACGGCCTTCTTGTGATGGCTTCGCTCGCCGAGCGCGAAGAGCTGCGTGGAAATACGCAGATGGTCTATATCGACCCGCCCTACGGCATTCGATTCGAGTCCAACTGGCAGGCGACGGCGCGATCGAGGTCAGTCAAGGATGGCAAGGTCGAAGACGTCGTTCGCGAGGCCGAGCAGATCAAGGCCTTCCGTGACACATGGGACCGCGGGATTCACTCGTACCTGTCGTACCTCCGGGACCGACTGCTCGTCGCACGGGAGCTGCTCACCGAGTCCGGGTCGTGTTTCGTCCAGATTGGGACGGCAAACCTCCACCTTGTCACGACCTTGATGGCAGAAGTCTTCGGTCCGGACAACCACGTTGAGACGATCGCCTTCCGAAAGAAGACCATGCCTCTCGGTGGGCGGCTACTCGAAGGCGCCTACGACTACATCGTGTGGTTTGCCAAGGACAAGGAGCTGGTGAAATATCGCCGGCTCTTCCAGAACCAGAACATCCAAGGCGACTCCCATTGGAATGTTGCGGTCGCACCTGATGGTTCAAAGAAGCTCATGACTCGCGCTGAAATCAACGCGCATCAGTTGCTGCCCCCGGGAACCGACGTTGCCCAACTCATCGGACTATATCCGGTGGGCCCTTTCGAAACCGGCATCTACGACTATGAGTATGACGGGCGGACGTACAAGCTTCCACCGGGTAAGTCGTGGCCGTCACCGAAGCAGGGGATGGATCGCCTTGCCTGGGCAGGGCGCCTACAGCCCTACGACGATGGCAAGACGCTCCGCTATGTGCTTCGGCACTCGGATTATCCAGTCACGGTTTACAACAATGTGTGGACTGACACCTCGGCCGCGACAGGTATGACCTACGTGGTGGAGACAAGCCCAAAGGTGATTCAGCGCTGCATGCTCATGTGCACTGATCCTGGCGATCTTGTGCTCGACCCAACCTGTGGCAGCGGCACAACGGCGTATGTGGCTGAGCAATGGGGTCGGCGATGGATCACCATTGACACTTCCCGAGTGGCGCTCGCGCTGGCGCGGCAGCGCTTGATGGGGGCGAAATTCCCGTTCTATCTGCTAGCCGACTCCGAAAAGGGCCGAGTGGCCGAGAGTAAGGCGAGCGGCACGGTACTCCCGCCGGCACGCGTTACCAACAACATCCGACACGGGTTCGTCTACAAGCGCGTCCAACACATCACGCTGAAGTCGATCGCTAACAACCCTGACATCAGGGAAGGGATGACAAGGGAGGAAATCGACGAGGCGATCAAACGGCATGCGGACTTTGAGCTCCTCTACGACGACCCGTACGAAGACAAGGGCACTGTTCGGGTAACTGGCCCGTTTACGGTCGAGTCCCTGAGCCCTCATCGCTCGCTGGCCTTCGCAGCCAGCCCGGACCCCGCCCACCGCGAGTCGAACAGCGAGGTGAGTGGTGCGGAGCAGCCGGATGCTCCAAACTTCGAGCAATCCATTCTTGAGAATCTCAGCCGTGCAGGGGTGCAGAACGGGCGCCGGGGTGAACGCATTGAATTTTCCTCCATCGACCCCTACCCGGGCACGTACATCCAGGCGGTCGGTACCTCGACGAGCCTGTCCGGAGAGGGCGAAGCGAGAATCGGGATTGCGATCGGTCCGCAATACGGCACGGTCAGTCAGCGATTCGCACGCGACGCGGTCAAGGAGGCTATCGAGGCCAAGGGCATCGATCTGTTGTGCCTCTTGGGCTTCGCCTTTGATGCGTCGACCGGCGAGGTCACGGAGTCTGATGGCGTCACGGTCGACGCCTCGTCGGAAGGCTTCGCTCAAGTCGAGGGCGAGCGGGCATTCGGTCGTATCAAGCTCCTCATGGTTCGGATGAACGTTGACTTGCTAATGGGCGAGGACCTGAAGAAGACGGGTGCGGGTAACCTGTTCACGGTCTTCGGTGAACCAGACATCGACGTCCGCCACGAGGACGCTGATGTCGTGGTCGAGCTCAAGGGCGTCGATGTCTACGATCCGACAACGGGTGAGGTGCGCAGCAGCGACACTGGCCGGATCGCATTGTGGATGATCGATACCAGCTACAACGGCGATAGCTTTTTCGTCCGGCACTGCTACTTCACCGGCGGTGGGGACCCGTACAAGAAGCTCAAGGGCGCGCTTAAGGCCGAAATCGATGTCGACGCGTGGGCGTCGCTGAATTCCACGGTATCCCTCCCGTTCGCGAAGCCGGAGACTGGCAAGATTGCAGTCAAGGTCATTAACGACTACGGCGACGAAGTAATGAAGGTATTTGAAGTCTGATCGAGGTGTTCGACTCGCAGGAGTAGGCACCGAGGTCAGCGGAGCGGCTTTGGGCTGGAGCTGCTTTGGCGCGAGTGATCATGGCCCCGTAAGCTTCCGGCGCGTCGGGCAGGTAGTGGACCTGCCCGGTAAAGCACGACGTTGGGGCCATGATCTTCGAGGCTCGCGCCAAAGTGGCTGCCTAAAGCCGTGGAGCCGACCGCCCCAGCCACGATGTACCCCTTCTCGGGCATCAGGCGGCTGATTGCGGTGCGCGCGGCACGGGCGCCGGCCGGGCTGGAGCGGGGCGAAGACAGACATCCGATGCGGTTGATCAGTCAAGCGGTGTCGGGGAAGGCTGTCTGCTCGTCGTAGGGGATGTGGTGGGTGAGGCAGTGGTGCAGGCAGCCGAGCATGCGGTTGAAGAGGTTGCGTTGGGCTGCGACGTGTCGTTCTTCGGCCGCTCGGCGGCGGTCGTAGTGGGCTCGTGCTCCGGCTGATGCGGTGAGGGCGGCGAAGGCCCAGTTGTAGCCGGCTGAGGCAAGGCGCTGGTTCTTGATGTGCCTGGCCAGGACGATGGTTTTTCGTCCGGAGGATCTGGTGATGGGGGCGGATCCGGCGTAGGCCTTGAGTGCTCGGGCGGTGGCGAAGCGGGTGTGGTCGTCGCCGAGTTCGGCCAGGACGCGGGCGCCGGTGAGGGGGCCGAGGCCGGGGAAGCTGGTGATGATCTCGGCGTCCTCGTGAGCGGTGAAAGCGTCGACGACCGCGGCCTCCAGCTCATTGGCGCTGGTGCAG
>NZ_JBIBVX010000037.1:11683-19110 GCF_043080745.1 Streptomyces sp. NPDC014995 | reverse complement strand
GTTACATTCCGAACCCGGAAGCTAAGCCTTACAGCGCCGATGGTACTGCAGGGGGGACCCTGTGGGAGAGTAGGACGCCGCCGAACAAATATTGGAGAAATCCCCCGTGCCATTCGGCACGGGGGATTTCTGCGTTTAGGGTCGGGGACATGGACTACGACCTCGTCATCTTCGACAACGACGGTGTGCTCGTCGACAGTGAGCCGATATCCAACCGGCTGCTCGCCGGCTATCTGACCGAACTGGGGCATCCGACGACGTACGAGGCCTCGATCCGGGACTACATGGGTTCGGCGATGCACCGGATCCATGAGCTGGTGTGGGAGCGGACGGGGCAGCGGTTGCCGGAGGACTTCGACGACGTCTTCCACGCGCGGGTGTTCGCCGCGTTCGAGCAGGAACTGGTGGCGGTGGCCGGGGTCGCCGGGGTGCTGGAGAAGTTGGCCGCGGACGGGGTGCCGTACTGTGTGGCCTCCTCCGGGAGCCATGAGCGCATTCGGGTGGGGCATCGGACGACCGGGCTCGACCGGTGGTTCGACGAGGAGCGGATCTTCAGCTCGCAGGATGTCGGGCGGGGGAAGCCGGCTCCGGATCTGTTCCTGTACGCGGCCGAGCGGATGGGGGTCGTACCGGAGCGGTGTGTCGTCGTGGAGGATTCTCCGCTGGGGGTGCAGGCGGCTGTCGCGGCCGGGATGGATGTGTACGGGTTCACCGCCATGACGCCGGCGGAGAAGCTTGCCGGCGCGACCCTTCTCTTGTCCGACATGGGAGAGCTGGCCGACCTGCTGGTGTGAGCCCGCCGAAGTTGAAGGAAATTCATCTTTGGCTTGATCTACCCACGAGTACGCCGGGGCCCTACGCTCGCCGCCATGACAGAAGTGCTGCGGCGCGGTAGGGCCTCGTTGGCGTTCAGCTTCCTGGCGCAAGGCGTGGCCTTTGCTCTGCTCGTGACCCGGATCCCGGCCATCCAGGACCGGTACGGGGTCTCCGACGCGCTGCTGCCCGGCTTCCTCGCTGCCGTGCCCATCCTGGCCGGGGTCGGCAGCGTGGCCACCGAGCGGCTCGTGAAGCGGGTGCCGCCCGGTCGGCTGCTGCGCTGGTCGCAGCCGGTCGTGCTCCTGGCGCTGCTCGGGGTCGGGGTCGGCGAGCGGATGGTCGAACTCGGGGTCGCGCTGGCGGTCTTCGGGCTTGCCGTGGGCGTGTTGGACGCGTCGATGAACATGCTCGGGGTGAGTCTGCAGCGGGCGTACGGGCGGAGCATCATGCTCGGTTTCCATGCCGCGTACAGCCTGGGCGGGATCGTGGGGGCCTCGCTGGCGTGGGTGGGGGCGCACTGGCATCTCGCGCTGTGGGTGTCGTATCTGCCGGTGGTGCTGGTGTTGTTGCCGGCCGTGCTGGTGGGGAGCCGGTGGTATGTCGGCGGGGACGGTGAAGCCGTAGGGGCCGTGGAGGACACGGGGGTTGAGCGGGGCGAGGGTGGGGGTGTCGTCTTCAAGGCGTTGTTGCCGCTGTGTCTGGTGATGACCTTCGCCTATATCGGCGACTCGACCGTGTCCAACTGGAGTGCCAAGTACCTCCAGGACGTGTTGGGGAGTTCCGAGCAGCTGGCGACCCTGCCCTACAACGTGTACATGGTGACCACGTTGCTGGGGCGGGCCATCGGGGACTTCGGGGTGCGGCGGTTCGGGGCGGTGGGGGTCGTACGGGCGGGGGCGTTGGTGGCCGCGGTCGGGTTCGGTGTGGTGGCGGTCGCTCCTGGGCCCTGGGTGGGGATGGGTGGGTTCACGTTGCTGGGGGTGGGGTTGTGTGTGCTGGTGCCACAGACGTTCGCCGCGGCCGGGAGGCTGTTTCCGGGAGCGTCCGATGCGGCGATCGCGCGGCTCAATGTTTTCAACTATGTGGGCTTTCTGATCGGTTCGCCGTTGGTGGGAGCGTTGGGGGACGCGTGGAGCTACCGGGGGGCGATGGTCGTGCCGATGGTGTTGGTGCTGGTGACGTTGGTGTACGCCAGGTCGTTCGCTCCTCAACCGGACCGATACGGTGGCGGGCATGAACGGCCGCGCACAGCTGATGTGGGACGAGGCAGTAACGGGCTATGACTTCGGTCCGGACCATCCGATGGATCCGGTTCGCCTGGATCTGACCCGCAGGCTCGTCCATGCCCTGGGGCTCGATCGCGAGATGGAGATCGTGTCCGCCAAGCCGGCCGGGGAGTCGACCCTGCGGCTCGTGCACCGCGATGACTACATCCAGGCCGTGAAGGCGGCCTCCGCGGCGCCGGAGGCGGCGGACACGTCGTACGGGCTGGGGACGGTGGACGATCCGGCCTTCGCCGGCATGCATGAGGTGTCCTCGCTGATCGCCGGGCTGTCCGTGGGGGCGGCTGAGGCGGTGTGGCGGGGCGAGGCGCTGCATGCGGTGAACTTCTCGGGTGGGCTGCATCATGCGATGCCGGGGGGCGCGTCGGGGTTCTGCATCTACAACGACGCGTCGTTGGCGATCGCGCGGCTGCTGGAGCTGGGGGCCGAGCGGGTCGCGTATGTGGACGTCGACGTGCATCACGGGGACGGGGTGCAGGCGGCGTTCTGGGAGGATCCGCGGGTGCTGACGATCTCGTTGCACGAGCATCCTCGGACGTTGTTCCCGCAGACGGGGTGGCCGGAGGAGACGGGGGCGGCGTCGGCGGAGGGTTCCGCGGTGAACGTCGCGCTGCCGGCGGGGACCGGGGACGCGGGGTGGGTGCGGGCGTTCCACGCCGTGGTGCCGGAGCTGATCGCCGATTTCCGGCCGGATGTGTTGGTGACCCAGCACGGGGCCGATACGCACTTCGAGGATCCGCTGGCTCATCTCGCCGTGTCGCTCGATGCGCAGCGGGCTGTGCAGGTGGCCTGCCATGAGCTGGCTCATGAGTACGCCGGGGGGAAGTGGGTGGCGTTGGGTGGGGGTGGATACGCGGTGGTGGACGTGGTGCCGCGGTCGTGGGCGCATCTGGTGGGGGTGGTGGCGGGGAGGCCCGTGGCGCCGGAGACGGTGATCCCCGAAGGGTGGCGGCAGGAGGTGTTCGCTCGTACGCGGCAGTTGGCGCCGGCGCGGATGACCGACGGGCGGTGGCCCGTGGGCTGGGGGGAGTGGGAGGCGGGTTACGACCCCGCGGACCGGTTGGACCAGGCGGTGTTGGCCACTCGGCGGGCCGTGTTTCCGCTTCGGGGGTTGCTGGCGTAGGGGTGGGGCGCGGCAGGGAGTCGGTGGGACCCCTTCGACCCCGCCGGAGGCTGCGCCCCGCACCCCCGGTTCGGCCCTGAACGGGCCTCGTCCCCGAACACCCGACGGGCCGGTCCTTCCAGGCCCCTTACGCCAACCGTGCCCTCTTCCCCGGTTCCCGGGACAGCCCCGGCTGCGCTCCAGCACCATCACCCCGTGTTGAGTACCGCGGCCCTTCGGGCTCATCTGGTGGCTGCTGGGTTGGCCGGGGTGGTGGCTACCTCCCGGGAGGAGAGCCTTCGGAGTTATCGGCTCTTCGCTGCCCGGGATCCTCGGGTGCTACTTGGGCTGGATCCCGAGTGGACCTGGGGGGTGCGGGACCTGGTCGCGTTGATGGCGGACAAGTGTGGGGTTTCGGCCGATCTGGGGGAGGTCTCAGGGCACGATGTGATCGATCCTGAGCGGACCCTGGCCGCGCTCGACGCGTTCGCGGAGCGGCTCGCCATGGTTGCCCAGCGTGGTGGGGCCGTGCTGCTGGGGACCGGGCATCCGCATCGGCTGCTCGGGTTCTACGCCGGGCTTGCGGACGCTTTGTCGGCGGCGGGATGTGGCGTCCTCACCCCTGCGCAGGGTCGCTGTGTCGACATAACGACCCGGTTCGGACTACGCACGTACAACCTGGACTACGTACAAGGTGTCGCGTTGGTGCGGGAACCCGAGGTCGGGCGCCCCGGTTGTGCGACCGGCGTGCACACCCATTCGCCGCTGCCGGTTCGACTGGCGCTGGCGGCGGCCGCGGAGGCCGGCGGGCCGTTGCCGGACTTGGTGATCGGTGATCACGGGTGGGTCTGCGGGGCAGGTCAGCTGGGGTTCGAGGCGATCGGGCTGGCGGACACCGACGACCCGGCGCTCTTCGTGGGCGAGGCCGAGGGGTCGGTGGCCGTCGTCGTTCCACTTGATGACGCAGTGCGGTCTGGTCACTACCGGCCGCTGACCCGCTACGTACTCAATCGGGCATGTCTGTCACAGTAGGCCGCCGATGGGTGCACCTCTTCCCCACTCGCATCACCCGCCCCTACATTGGGGAGTGAGCACGCAGCGACGAAGAGTCACCGGAAGGGGAAGCCGGTGGCCGTCGAGTCGAGTGCGGAAGGTTCAGGTGTGTCATGGCTGCTGACCAGAGGCCTCTGAGCGAGGTTCAGTTCCTTACCGTGGCGGAAGTCGCCTCGGTGATGCGAGTGTCCAAGATGACCGTGTACCGGCTGGTGCACAGCGGTCATCTGCCCGCGATCCGGGTGGGGCGGTCCTTCCGTGTCCCGGAGAACGCGGTTCACGAGTACCTCCGCGAGAGCTACGTGGGGGTGGAAACCGCCTGACGGCGAGGGCGCGGGGGATCCGTTCACAGGGCACTCCAGGGTCCCCCCGCCCCCTCGATTACGACCTCAGCGCTCGGGCGGGTAGGCTAGCCCCTCGTAGGTCGTATGGGCCCATGGCGCCCAGCACCGAGTGATGAGAAGTGAGCGAGGGTAGTCGTGGGCTCTGTTATCAAGAAGCGGCGCAAGCGGATGGCCAAGAAGAAGCACCGCAAGCTGCTCAAGCGCACGCGCGTTCAGCGTCGCAACAAGAAGTAAGCGCGATGAGGTTCGTGCGACGCTAGCCGCGAAGGCGTCGTGTGGCCCCCCACCGAGTGGTGGGGGGCCACACGTATATCCAGGCCGCGTACGGATGGCTGAACGCCGTGCGTGGGACCGGACGGGCGTCGTGGCCGATCCGGTCCCACGACCGGCCCGTTCCGTCACGTCACGCATCGGGCGGTCATCACAGCGCGACACCGACCCGCTAAGTTGGCCCGCAGACGGGGAACGCGGCAGGGTAACGAGCAGGGGCGACAGCCGAGCGGTACCAGGGCGGAAGGAAGGCGCTGATCTTGGGCAAGGTTGTGCTCGTCACCGGAGTGGCCCGTCAGCTGGGGGGCCGGTTCGTACGACGGATCCAGCGGGACCCGGAGGTCGATCGGGTGATCGCCGTGGACGCCGTGCGGCCCGAGCACCATCTCGGCGGTGCCGACTTCATCCAGGCCGACATCCGGCAGCCCACCATCGCGCGGGTGCTCGCCGAGACCGGCGCCGACACCGTCGTCCATCTGGACGTGACGGCCACCGCGCTGGGCAGCGGCAGCCGGACCACGGTCAAGGAGACCAACGTCATCGGCACCATGCAGCTCCTGGGCGCCTGCCAGAAGTCGCCCAGTGTGAAGCGGCTGG
Organism: Streptomyces sp. NPDC014995; assembly: GCF_043080745.1. Taxonomy (NCBI): domain Bacteria; kingdom Bacillati; phylum Actinomycetota; class Actinomycetes; order Kitasatosporales; family Streptomycetaceae; genus Streptomyces; species Streptomyces sp. NPDC014995. The sequence goes on along the minus strand of NZ_JBIBVX010000037.1, from coordinate 13,645 downwards.
TGGTCAAGTCCAGTACGAACGTCTACGGCTCCGCGCCCCGGGACCCCGCCGTGTTCACCGAGACCACGCCGGCCAAGTCGCTGCCCAGCGGTGGCTTCGCCAAGGACACGGTGGAGGTCGAGGGCTATGTGCGCGGGTTCGCCCGGCGGCGGCCCGACGTCGCCGTCTGCGTGCTGCGGTTCGCCAACATCCTCGGGCCGACCGCCGAGACCCCGCTCGCCTCGTACTTCTCGCTGCCGGTGCTGCCGACCGTCTTCGGCTACGACCCCCGGTTGCAGTTCGTGCACGAGGACGACGTGATCGAGGTGCTGCGGATCGGTTCGCACGAGCCGGCGCGCGGCACGCTCAACAGCGGCACCTTCAACATCGCCGGCGACGGTGTGCTGCTGCTGTCGCAGTGTTCGCGGCGGCTCGGGCGGCCCACGGTCCCGCTCCTGCTGCCCGCCGTCACCTGGGCGGGCTCCCTCGTGCGTACGCTGGGCATGACGGACTTCTCGCCCGAGCAGATCCGGCTGCTCACCCACGGGCGGGTCGTGGCGACGGACCAGATGCGCGAGACGCTCGGGTTCACGCCGAGGTACACCACCGCGGAGACCTTCGCGGACTTCGCGCGCAGTCAGGGGCCGGGTCTCCTGCCCCCCGAGGCCCTTGCGGGGGCCGTCGACCGGATCGCCGCGCTGCCCCTCGCGGGCGGCGGCCACCCTCCGACGCAGAGCGCGAACTGAGGAGCGCATCAACGATGGCGGACGCCAAGGTCATTCCGTTCGACGACGACCGGTCCCGTGGGAGCGCCGTGCAGCGGCCGTCGCGGCGCCGGAGCGCGGCGAGCCGACGCAAGAGCGGCGAACCGGCGCCGGTCCGTGAGGTCGGCGAGGTCGGTGAGGTCCAGCCCCTGCCCACCAGGGCGCTCCCGCAGGATGATGATCCCGTGACCGGTACGGGGCAGGAGCAGCCGCCGCGGCCGCCGCGGGAGGACGCCGGTGGGCTGGAGCGGCGCATCGCGGGCGGTCTGGCCTTCCTGCGCCGCCGTCTGACGGGCGATTACGAGGTCGACGACTTCGGCTACGACGAGGAACTCACCGACCAGGTCCTGATGTCCCTGCTGCGGCCGGTGTACGAGAAGTACTTCCGGGTCGAGGTGAAGGGCATCGAGAACATCCCGGCCGAGGGCGGCGCGCTGATCGTCGCCAACCACTCCGGGACGCTGCCGCTGGACGGCCTGATGATGCAGGTCGCCGTCCACGACCACCACCCGGCCAATCGTCACCTCCGGCTCCTGGCCGCCGATCTCGTCTTCGTGCTGCCCGTCGTCAACGAGCTGGCCCGCAAGCTGGGCCACACCCTCGCCTGCGCCGAGGACGCCGAACGGCTGCTGGGCCGGGGCGAACTGGTCGGGGTGATGCCGGAGGGCTTCAAGGGCATCGGGAAGCCCTTCGGGGAGCGCTACAAGCTCCAGCGGTTCGGCCGGGGCGGTTTCGTCTCCACGGCGCTGCGCCAGGGCGCCCCGATCATCCCCTGCTCGATCGTCGGGGCGGAGGAGATCTACCCGATGATCGGCAACGCCAAGACCCTCGCCCGTGTCCTCGGGTTCCCGTACTTCCCGCTCACGCCGACCTTCCCGTGGCTGGGTCCGTTGGGTGCGGTTCCGCTGCCGACGAAGTGGACGATCCAGTTCGGGGAGCCGATTCCGACGGACGGGTATCCGCCGGAGGCGGCGGAGGACCCGATGCTGATGTTCAACCTGACGGATCAGGTGCGCGAGCAGATCCAGCACACGCTGTACAAGCTGCTGGTGCAGCGCCGGTCGGTGTTCTTCTGACCGGTGTTCCTCCGGGGAGCGGTGTCGCTCCCGGCACGCGTACGGCGGTGGGGGGCCCCCGCCCGGGGCGGGGGGCCCCCCCCCCCGCCCCCAGCCTAGACCGGGGGCGCGAGCCCCCGGCCCCGCCCGGGAGTCCCCCCCGC
>NZ_JBIBVX010000037.1:0-11673 GCF_043080745.1 Streptomyces sp. NPDC014995 | reverse complement strand
GGGGGGCCGGCGGGGTGGGTTGTTTTTCGCCGGGGTGTCCGGGGGGGGGGGGGGGGCCCCCCCGCCCGGGGGGGGGGGGGGGGGCCCCCCGGGGGGGTCGGGGCCCCCCCACCGCCGTACGAGAGCTTCTCCGTGCTGCGCTAGCCCGCGTCCTCGCCGTCGATGCCCAGGCGCGGGAGGAGGCCGGGGAGGAGGGGCGGGAGGGTGACGTCCGGTTCGGTGGTGGTGGGTTTGCTGGTGGGGGAGGCGGTGTCCGCGTCCTGGGGCGGGTCGAGCAGGCCGCCGGTGCTGCCGCCGAGCAGGCCGTCGTCGTCGGTGCCGGTGGAGGACGACTTGCTCGGGCTGCCGCTGTCGCCGCCGGTGGGGCCGGCGCCTGAGGAGCTGTCTCCGGTGCTGGGGGCGGTGGAGCGGTCGGTGCCCGAGGTGCCGGTGGACTCCGGGTCGGAGCTCTGCCCGCTGCCGCTGCCGCCCTGGGCCGGAGACCGAGGGAGGAGGGACTGCAGCGGGGCGACCTCTTCGTCTATGGCGTCGAAGACCGACGAGACCTCTCGGCTGACGTCACCGAGCTGCACGGGCAGCCTGTCGCGCAGGGCGCCCCAGACATCGCGGTGCGAGCGCGAGAAGGTGGACAGGGCCTGGATGGGGCCCAGGGAGTCCGGGTCCCGCTCGTACGCCTCGTGCAGCAGCCGGTGGCCCTCGGAGGCGTCGTGGCGCATGCCGGACAGGGCGCGGCGGATCTCGCCGAGGGACTCGTGGTCGAGGTGGGCGCCACCGCGGCCGCGCTCCATGAGCCGGCGGGCCTCGCCGAGCCGGGTGGAGGCCTGGCCGAGGTAGGCCTCGCCGCGCTCGCCGTCGCCCTCGGCGAGGTAGCTCAGCTTGAAGTCCTCGATGCCGCGCTTGAGTCCGTAGAGCGAGTCACCGGGCAGGGCGTCGGAGCTGGCGGCGGCGACGCCGCCGAAGGCGCCCGCGGCCATCCCGACGCTCAGGCCGCCCGCGGTGAGGCTCTTGGCGAGCCGTGTGCGCGGTCGGAACTTGCCCAGCCCGGTCGCCCGGTGCGCTCCCCGCGACCGGCGCGACCGTTGCTCGGGTACCGCTGGTTCCGTCGCCTCGCCCGTGGTGCCCGCCTGCAGCATGGCCTCCATCGCGGCGACCAACTGGGCGCGCTGGACGACCTTGACCTCGGGGTCGAGCTCCGGCTTGGGCAGCTCGGCGAGACTCGTCGCGAGGGCCAGGAGGCGGCCCCGCTCGGTCTGGTCCGCAGCGGCCGGGGCCGGTGCCGATCCTTCGGACTGCTCGGCCGCCGTGCCCTGGTCGGACTGTTCCTCCAGGGCCTGGGCGAAGGCGTTCGCCCGCCGGTGCGCCGATACGTTCGCGATCACTGGCGGCACCTCCTCTCGTCATGACGGTCGACTCCCCGGGGGTTCTGAGGGTTGCACGCCCTCGACCGCTTCACACGATCGAGTGACCGGAGGCGGCCGAGGCGTGACCACAGGGAGCCTGTATCCCGCACAACGACTGGCGCAGCACTTGGGTTACGGACTTCGGATGATCGGGTGGGTAACCCAACGCACCTTCACGGAACGTGAGTTGAGGTTGCCGTCAGTAGGCGGAATCAGCGCGCGTCGTCCGGGAGGAGGCGGGCGAGGGTGCGGACGGCGCGGTACTGGAGGGTCTTGATGGCGCCCTCGTTCTTGCCCATCACGCGCGCGGTCTCGGCGACGGAGAGGCCCTGGAGGAAGCGGAGCGTGACGCACTCCTGCTGCTGGGGGTTGAGGCGTCGTACGGCGTCCAGCAGCGCGGCGTTGGAAAGGGACTCCAGGACGGAGTCCTCCGGGGAGCGCTCGACCTCGTTGGCGTCGAGCATCTCGCCGGTGGTCACCTCGAGGCGGAAGCGGCTGGACTTGAAGTGGTCCGCGACGAGGTTGCGGGCGATGGTCACCAGCCAGGCGCCGAAGTCGCGGCCCTGCCAGGTGAAGGTGCCGATCCGGCGCAGGGCGCGCAGGAACGTCTCACTGGTGAGGTCCTCGGCGGTCGCCTTGCCGCCCACCCGGTAGTAGATGTAGCGGTAGACGGTGTCGCTGTACTGGTCGTAGAGGCGGCCGAAGGCGTCGGCCTCGCCGGCCTGGGCCCGTTCGACGAGGTCCATCATGCGGGCGCTGTCGCTGTCGGCGGCCGGCCGGCGGGCGGTGGCCGCGCCGGCCGCACGGCCTCGTCTGCCGACCGCGGCGCTGCCGTCGGCCAGTGCGTAGCACGGGCCCGCCGGAGCGGCGGCGAAGGCGGGGACGGCGTACGCGGTGGGGACGAAGCCGCGCAACACGTCTCGGACCGTAGCGACCGTTGCGCGCAGCGTAGCCAGGCCCGAGGCGTCAACCCCGACGTGTGGGTACACGGGACTCCCAGAGGCAGAGCTTCCATCACGTGCAGTGCGGGACCGTTCACCCGTCGTAGCGACGGAGGGGTACCGGTTTGCGTCTGAGGAGAATAACGCTTCGTGCAGGCGCTGCTACACCGAGTTGCTCAAATCATCGATTACGTCGCTTCTCTAGCCGATTGGCGCTCAATCAACTTGCCGATAGTGAGCGATTGTTGATCGAAACGGTCCGAGTTTCCGGTCGGTCCGGGGCGTGTTGTGGCGGTGCGCGGACAAGAGGGAGTGAAGGGGGCGTTGCGCGGGTACGACGGTGGATTGGTCGGTTGCCGGTGAGCGCGGTGAGCGCGGTGAGGGCACGCCGGAGCGGCCGGTGAACCCGGCTCCACGGAAACGGCAGGACGGCTGAGCGGCAGGCCGGTGAAACGACAGGACGGTGGAACGGCAGGTGTCAGCGTCGGCGGCGGTGCAGGGCGATGGCCGCCGCCGTGCCGCCGGCGACCGCGCCCACTCCGGCGGCCGCCGGGATGCCGACCTTCGCCGCCTTGCGGCCCGTGCGGTAGTCGCGCAGGCGCCAGTCGAGTTCGCGCGCGTGCCTGCGGAGCTTGCTGTCGGGGTTGATGGCGTAGGGGTGGCCGACCAGCGAGAGCATCGGGATGTCGTTGTGGGAGTCGCTGTAGGCCGCGCAGCGGGAGAGGTCCAGCCCCTCGGCCGCCGCCAGCGCCCGTACCGCCTCCGCCTTCGCCGGACCGTGCAGCGGCTCGCCGACCAGCTTGCCCGTGTAGACCCCGTCCACCGACTCCGCCACCGTGCCCAGCGCGCCGGTGAGGCCGAGGCGGCGGGCGATCACCTGGGCGATCTCCACCGGAGCGGCCGTGACCAGCCACACCTTCTGGCCGGCGTCCAGGTGGGCCTGGGCCAGCGCCCGGGTGCCCGGCCAGATCCGCTCGGCCATGTACTCGTCGTAGATCTCCTCGCCGATCGACTGGAGCTCGGAGACGCGGTGGCCCTGGACGATCGACAGCGCGGAGTCGCGGGCCTCCTGCATGTGTTCCGGGTCCTCGACGCCGGCCAGCCGGAACCACGCCTGCTGCCAGGCGAACCGGACGAGGTCGCGGGTCTCGAAGAACTTCCGCTTGTACAGGCCTCGCCCGAAGTGGAACAGGGCGGCGCCCTGCATCACGGTGTTGTCGAGGTCGAAGAACGCGGCGGCGCGGTCGTCGCCGTGCACGGGGAAGGGCGGTTCCTGTTCGGAGACGTCCTTACGGGCGGCCTCCGCCGAGGCCTCGCCTGCCAACACGCTCCGCGCCGTGGCGGAGCGCCTACGGGGGGTGAGCCATCCAAGAGCGGCCATGGCGTGAGCATAACCAGTCCGTTCGGTGGTTCCGGAGTCACGAGGTTCGAACGCTGTGAACTCTCCGCGACCGTGTCGTTAAAGAACTCGGAGGGATGCGACGGCCGTGGCCCGGCCACGCTCGGCCCTTTCTCGCGGACCGCGCGAGAATGGCTGACATGAGTCCCCTCTTTCGCCGGAAGGGCCCCGCCCCGCAGGACCGGCTCGTGACGTTGATCGGCAAGCCCGGCTGTCATCTGTGTGATGACGCACAGATCGTGATCGAGAAGGTGTGCGGCGATCTCGGTGTCCCGTGGGAGAAGCGGGACATCACCGAGGATCCCCAACTCCACGAGCAGTACTGGGAGCAGATCCCCGTGGTCCTGGTCGACGGACGGCAGCACACCTTCTGGCGCGTGAACGAGGAGCGGCTGCGCCGGGAACTGTCGGGAAGCTGACAGGGAACTGACCGAGGAGTCCAAGTGTTCCCAAAAGTCGCTTAGGATCGACGGTGACCAGATCTCGGGGGCGGGATTCGTGAGGAGAGTGTGCGGTTTTGCCCCCGATAATGAAGGAACGCGGGCGCGTGTGCGCGGGTTCCCCGCGAATGCGCCGGGGGCGCGTGAGCCCGGTCACGTTGGCCGGGCAAAACGGACACCATCTTTGTGCACGCGTTCACAAAGACATAGCCTGCATTCGACGGGGCGGTCTGGGGACGTACGACCGCCTGCAGCCCCGCTCTACCCGCAGGAGCACCGTGGCAACTGGCCGAACTCACCGACCGGCGACCCGCAGCCGAGGGATTCCCGAGGCCACCGTCGCCCGGCTTCCGCTGTACCTCCGAGCCCTGACCGCGCTGTCGGAGCGCTCGGTCCCCACGGTCTCCTCCGAGGAGCTCGCGGCCGCGGCGGGAGTCAACTCCGCGAAGCTGCGCAAGGACTTCTCGTACCTGGGCTCCTACGGGACGCGGGGTGTGGGGTACGACGTCGAGTATCTCGTGTACCAGATCTCCCGCGAGCTGGGCCTGACCCAGGACTGGCCGGTTGTGATCGTCGGTATCGGTAACCTCGGCGCGGCCCTGGCCAACTACGGCGGGTTCGCCTCCCGCGGCTTCCGCGTCGCCGCCCTCATCGACGCCGACCCCGCGATGGCCGGGAAGCCCGTCGCCGGGATCCCCGTCCAGCACACCGACGACCTGGAAAAGATCATCCAGGACAACGGCGTGTCGATCGGCGTCATCGCCACGCCCGCCGGTGCCGCCCAGCAGGTCTGCGAACGGCTCGTGGCCGCCGGTGTCACCTCCATCCTGAACTTCGCGCCGACCGTGCTGTCCGTCCCGGACGGCGTCGACGTGCGCAAGGTCGACCTCTCCATCGAGCTGCAGATCCTCGCCTTCCACGAGCAGCGCAAGGCCGGCGAGGAGGCCGCCGACGCGACGCCCGTTCCGGCCGCCGCGGCCCGTGAGCAGTCCACCGACCAGGGGCCGGACGGGGACGTTCCCGCCGTGATGCCGGCATGAGTCTCCTCGTCGTGGGGCTGAGCCACCGCAGCGCTCCGGTCAGCGTCCTGGAGCGGGCCTCGCTCTCCGCGGACGCCCAGTTCAAGCTGTTGCAGGACACGGTCGCCGCCGAGCCGGCCGCAGAGGCCGCCGTCCTCGCCACCTGCAACCGCATCGAGCTGTACGCCGACGTGGACAAGTTCCACGCCGGTGTCGCCGAGCTGTCCACCCTGCTCGCCCAGCACAGCGGGGTCGGGCTGGAGGAGCTCACCCCCTATCTCTACGTGCACTACGAGGACCGCGCCGTCCACCACCTGTTCTCGGTGGCCTGCGGCCTGGACTCGATGGTCGTCGGCGAGGGCCAGATCCTCGGCCAGATCAAGGACTCGCTGGCCCGCGCGCAGGAACTGCACACCGCCGGCCGGCTGCTGAACGACCTGTTCCAGCAGGCCCTGCGGGTCGGCAAGCGCGCCCACTCCGAGACCGGCATCGACCGCGCCGGCCAGTCCCTGGTCACCTTCGGCCTGGAGCAGCTGGCCCGCGGCACCGACGTCCAGACCTGGGCGCGGGGCAAGAAGGCCCTGGTCATCGGCGCCGGATCGATGTCCTCGCTGGCCGCGGCGACGCTCGCGCGCGTCGGGGTCGCCGAGGTCGTCGTCGCCAACCGCACCCTCGACCGCGCCGAGCGCCTCGCCCAGATCCTCACCGACGCCGACGACACGGACGTGTCCGCCCGCGCGGTCCCGATGGAATCGGTGCCCGAGGAACTGACACGTGCCGACGTCGCGGTCTCCTGTACGGGGGCCACGGGGCTGGTCCTGACGGCGGAGGCGGTCGCCGCGGCGGTCGAGGGCCGTACCGAGGCGCCCGTCGCTTTCGCCGAGGACGCCCCGGGCGCCGAGCCGGCGCAGAGGGACGTACGGCCGCTGCCGCCGACCTCCGTCGGGACCGAAGAGGGCTGTCCGCTGGACCTCTCGGCCGTGCAGCAGTCCGGCTTCTCCGTGATGGGGGAGGCCGCCGTGGCCGGCATGGACGCGGCGACGCTGGAACAGCACGCCGCCTGGGCGACGTCCGCCGCCGTCGACCGCCGCGAGGCCGCCCGCCGGCCCGAGACCGACGCCGAGCTGATCACCGCGCTCGCCGCGACCGCCGCCACCGTCGGCCGCATCCCCGAGCGCCGCAGGCCGGAGCCGGTCGCCGTGCCCGTACGGCCCGAGCCGGTGCTGTTCCTGCTGGACCTGGCGATGCCGCGGGACGTCGACGCGGCCGCGCACCGGCTCGCCGGGGTGCGCCTGGTGGACATCGAGTCGCTCGCCGAGGCCTCCTCGCCCGCATCCGACAACCGGACTCCGTCCGCGGGGCCGATGGCGGCGGACGTGGACCAGGTGCGGCGGATCGTCTCCGACGAGGTCGCCGCCTTCGGCGCCGCGCAGCGGGCCGCGCACATCACGCCGACCGTGGTGGCGCTGCGCGCCATGGCCGCCGATGTCGTGGCGAACGAGATCGCCCGGCTCGACGGCCGGCTGCCCGGGCTGGACGACAAGCACCGCGCGGAGATCACGCAGACCGTTCGGCGTGTCGTGGACAAGCTGCTGCACGCGCCGACCGTCCGGGTCAAGCAGCTCGCGGCCGAGCCCGGCGGCGCCGGATACGCGGACGCGCTGCGCACCCTGTTCGACCTCGACCAGGAGACGGTGGCCTCCGTCTCCCGCGCCGAGGACAGCACCGAGAAGAACCGAGGGCCACGATGACCAAGAAGGCACTGAGGCTGGGGACGAGGCGGAGCAAGCTCGCCATGGCCCAGTCCGGGCAGGTGGCGGAAGCCGTGAGCCAGGTGACCGGACGGCCCGTCGAGCTCGTCGAGATCACCACCTACGGCGACGTGTCCCGCGAGCACCTCGCGCAGATCGGCGGCACGGGCGTGTTCGTCACCGCGCTGCGCGACGCGCTGCTCGGGGGCGAGGTCGACTTCGCGGTTCACTCGCTGAAGGACCTGCCGACCACGCAGCCCGAGGAACTGGTCCTGGCCGCGATACCCGTGCGCGAGGACCCGCGCGACGTCATCGTCGCCCGGGACGCGCTGAAGTTCACCGACCTGCCCCGCGGGGCGCGCATCGGTACGGGTTCGCCGCGCCGGATGGCGCAGCTGAACGCGTACGCGCGCAGCCACGGGCTGGACATAGAGACCGTGCCGATCCGCGGGAACGTCGATACGCGGATCGGGTACGTGCGGGACGGTGAGCTGGACGCGGTGGTACTGGCCGCGGCCGGGCTGAACCGCATCGGTCGTAGTGAGGAAGTGACCGACTTCCTGTCGGTCGACACTGTTCTGCCCGCCCCCGGCCAGGGGGCACTGGCGATCGAGTGTGCCGCGTCCGACGCGGACCTCGTCGCGGCGCTCGGCGAACTCGACGACCCGTTCACCCGGGCCGCCGTGACCGCCGAACGGTCACTGCTCGCCGCCCTGGAGGCCGGTTGCAGCGCCCCTGTGGGCGCGCTGGCCGACCTGCTGGCCGACGGGCAGATTGTCAAGGAAATGCGCCTGCGCGGCGTCGTCGGCACCACCGACGGCACGCGCATGGTGCAGCTGTCCACCACCGGTCCCGTGCCCGACACGCACGACCGGGCAATGGCGCTCGGTCGCGAACTCGCCGCCGAGATGCTTGCCCAGGGCGCGGCCGGTCTGATGGGGGAGCGAGCACATTGAGCCCCACCACCCTTCCCGCCGGCCTGGAACACGGGCACGTCACCTTCCTGGGTGCCGGACCCGGGGATCCGGGACTGCTGACTCTGCGCGCCGTGGAGGCGCTGGCCAACGCGGACGTCCTCGTCGCCGAGCACGACGTGCTCGACGTCGTACGGACGCACGCCAGGCCGGGTGTCGCCGTCGTGAACGCGGACCCGGATCCCTTGCCGGATCCGCTCCCGGGCACGGGCGCACCCCACCCGAAGGTCGTTGACGGCACGTCAACACCCGTCGGGCTCCCCGCTGTGCGGGATGCCGCACATCTTGTCATGGAGGCCGCGCGGGGCGGCAGGCGGGTCGTCCGTGCGGTGTCCGGGGACCCGGGACTGGATACGTATGCGGCCGAGGAAATGCTCGCCTGCGCGGCGGCCGGTGTGCCGTTCGAGGTCGTCCCCGGTGTCGCGGCGGCGGTCGGCGTGCCCGCGTACGCCGGTGTGCCGCTGCGGGACGCGCAGGGGGCGGACGTCCGGTTCGTGGACGCGCGCACGGCGTCCGACCGGTGCTGGACCGAGGTCGGGGTGTCGGACGGCACCGTCGTCGTGTCGACGACGCTCGACTCGGTCGCCGCGGCCGCCGGCGAGCTGGTGTCCGCCGGGCGCAAGCCCGACACGCCGATGACGGTGACGGTGGCGGGTACGACCACGCGGCAGCGGACGTGGACGGCCACGCTCGGGACCATCGCGCAGACGCTGAAGCAGGCGAAGGTGCTGCCGTCGCCCGAGGGCGGCCGGCCGGTGATAGCCGTGGTCGGTGAGCGCTCCGCCCCCGCCCAGCGTGACCAGCTGGCGTGGTTCGAGTCCAAGCCGCTGTTCGGCTGGAAGGTGCTCGTGCCGCGGACCAAGGAGCAGGCGGCGTCGCTCTCCGACCAGCTGCGGTCCTACGGTGCCGTCCCGCACGAGGTGCCGACGATCGCCGTCGAGCCGCCGCGGACGCCCCAGCAGATGGAGCGGGCGGTCAAGGGGCTGGTGACGGGCCGCTACGAGTGGATCGCCTTCACGAGCGTGAACGCGGTCAAGGCCGTGCGGGAGAAGTTCGAGGAGTACGGGCTCGACGCCCGGGCGTTCGCGGGGATCAAGGTCGCCGCGGTGGGGGAGCAGACGGCGAAGGCGCTGGTCGCGTTCGGTGTGAAGCCGGACCTCGTGCCGAGTGGGGAGCAGTCGGCGGCGGGGTTGTTGGAGGACTGGCCTCCGTACGACCCGGTCTTCGACCCGATCGACCGCGTTTTCCTGCCCCGGGCCGACATCGCCACGGAGACGCTGGTCGCCGGGCTCATCGAGCTCGGCTGGGAGGTCGACGACGTCACGGCCTACCGGACCGTGCGGGCCTCGCCGCCGCCGGCGGAGACCCGGGAGGCGATCAAGGGCGGTGGCTTCGACGCCGTTCTCTTCACGTCGTCGTCCACGGTGCGGAACCTGGTGGGCATCGCGGGGAAGCCGCACAACGTGACGGTCATCGCGTGCATCGGGCCGGCCACCGCGAAGACCGCGGAGGAGCACGGGCTGCGGGTGGACGTCATGGCTCCGGAGCCGTCCGTGCACAAGCTGGCGGAGGCGCTGGCCGACTTCGGGGTACGGCGCAGAGCCGCCGCTCTGGAGGCGGGGGATCCGGTGACTCGGCCCAGCGAGCGCAGGCCCGGGGCGAGGCGGCGTAGGGCTACGTGAGGTGTGACGGGGCGCTCCGGGGTGGAGCGCTCCGGGTCGGGGTGCTCCGTGTGTCGGGGCGCTTCGGAGCGGGGCGCTCCGTGCCGGGGCGCTCTGTGCCGGGGCGCTTCGGGTCGGGACGCTCCGGGGCGGGGCGCTCCGTGCCGGGGCGCTCTGTGTCGGGGTGCTTCGTGTCGGGACGCTCCGCCGTGCTGGGTCTCCGCGGGCGTGGTTCAGCTCGAGCGGCCCCGCACCCGTGAAGTCGGGTGCGGGGCCGCTCGTTCTTGTTCTGCCGGTTCCCGGGAGGCGGGCGGCAGGAAGGTCGCTCAGGCGGTGGGGGTGCGGGCTCGTGGGCGAAGCGGCTACACCGGGGTCACCGTGTGGCCGTAGCGCAGGAGGTTTTCCGGGTCGTACGTTGCCTTGTCGTGGCGGAGGCGTTCGTAGACCTCCGGGGTCCAGGCGCGGGCTCGGTCCTGTTCGTTGCCCGGGGTGCCGTGGATGTTGACCATGGTGTGGCCGGTGTCGTAGGGGGCCAGTGTCGCGGTGAGGGCCGCTGTGGCCCGTTCGACCGCCTCGGCGATCGGTGGGGAGGCCAGGACGCCCACCGATTCCAGCAGGTACTCCGCGTCCCTGGCGCAGACCGCGTCCTCCACGGCGGCCGGGCGGGACAGTGCCGCGCCCATGTGGCGCAGCTCCACCATGAGCAGCGGGTAGTCGGGACCGGCCTCGGGGCCGGCCACCGCCAGGAACGCGCGGACGGCTTCCGGGGGGAGGCCGCGGAGCAGGGCGCAGGACTCCCTTGCGGGGAGTGGGTCCTGCGGTTCCATGTGGATGCGGTCCAGAGCCGCGTGGTCCATCACTTCCACGGTGTCGACCGCGACCGGGGCCGCGGTGCGGAGGGGGGCGATCAGGGCCTCGCCCTCCGCCGGGTCGCCCGGCCAGGCGATCGCGACGCGGGCCCAGAAGCCGCCGCGCAGTGGTTCGGGGATCTGCGGGATCGGCGGCAGCCGCAGGATGGTGTACGCGCTGCACATCTGGTCCGGCACCGTCCGCGCCCAGTCGACCCAGGTGCGGAGCAGCGGCTCGGCGTGCTCGCCGGGGCAGTAGATGCCGCCGCCGAGGAGGCGGGGGAGCGGCAGCAGGTCGCAGACGAGGGACGTCACGATGCCCACGTTGCCCTTGCCGCCGCGCAGCGCCCAGAACAGCTCCGATTCGTGGACCGGGTCGGTCTCGTGGAGGGTGCCGTCCGGAGTGACGACCTGGAGGGAGTGGACGTGGTCGGCCGTGTAGCCGTAGGCCCGGCCGAGGACCGGCAGTCCGCCGCCCAGGGTGTAGCCCACCACGCCGGCGTCCGTGGAGGTTCCGCCGAGGCCGGCGAGTCCGTGCGGGGCGCCCGCAGCCATGACGTGGCTCCACTTCGCGCCCGCCGCGACGGTCGCGGTGTGCTCGTCGGGGTCGACGCGTACGTCGGTCATGCGTGACGTGGTGATCAGCAGGCCGTGGTCGATGGGGAAGTTGGCGCCGTGGCCGGTGGCCTGGACGGCTACCGGGGTGTGGGTGGCGCTCGCCCAGCGCAGCGCGGCCACGATGTCGTCGGGGCCGGTCGCGCCGACGACCACGTCGGGGGTGTGCAGCGCGGCCAGGTTGAAGCCGGTGACCTCTTCGGCGTAGCCGTCCTCGCCGGGGCGTAGGACGGGGCCGTGGATGTCCGAGAGGGCGAACAGGGCGGGGGTGGGGTGGTGGGTGGCGGTCATCGCGTCCTCCGTGGCGCGCTTACGGAGGGACGGCGGCGGCTCGGCTCGACGCGACGGAGGGGCGGCCGTCGGGGTCCTCTGGGTCCTTGGGTCCTCTGGTTCCTTTGGGTTCCTCTGAGGTCCTCGTTCCAGGATGGCCCCTCGGAGTGGGGTGCGCCTGCGGGGATGGGGTGGGGGTGGGTGTCTGCGGGGCCTTCGCCTGCGGGGCCTTCGCCTGCGGGTGGTGGGTGGGTCGGGGTGGGGGGGGGGGGGGGGGGGGGGGGGGGGGGGGGGGGGGGGGGGGGGGGGGGGGGGGGGGGGGGGGGGGGGGGGGGGGGGGGGGGGGGGGGGGGGG
>NZ_JBIBVX010000036.1:0-19797 GCF_043080745.1 Streptomyces sp. NPDC014995 | reverse complement strand
GCCGTCCGCTTCGCCGACGGCATCCACACCCTCACCACCCACGGCACCACCACCTACCTCGAACTCGGCCCCGACGCCGCCCTCACCCCCATGGCGGGCGAGACCCTCGACGAGGACACCGCCGTGGTGGTGCCCGCGCTGCGGCGGGGCCGCCCCGAGGCGCAGGTGCTGGTGGAGGCGGTGGCCCAGCTGTACGCGGTGGGCCGTGCCGTGGACTGGGCCGCCTACTACGCCGGGTCGGGCGCCCGCCGGGTGGAGCTGCCGACGTACGCCTTCCAGCGCGAGCACTACTGGCTGGCGGGCAACGGCGGTCCCGGTGACGTGTCGGCCGCGGGGCTGGCCGGGGCCGGCCACCCGCTGCTGGGCGCGGTGCTCGGGCTGCCGGAGTCGGCGGGGCTGTGGTGCACCAGCCGGCTGTCCCTGGCGACGCATCCGTGGCTCGCCGACCACACCGTCTCCGGGGTGACCGTGGTGCCGGGTGCGGCGCTGGTGGAGATGGCGGTGCGCGCGGGGGACGAGACCGGCAGTGGCACCCTGGACGAACTGGTCGTGGAGACGCCGCTCGTGCTGCCCGAGCAGGGCGCGGTGCAGTTGCGCATCGGGGTGGCGGGCCCGGACGCGGCGGGCCGTCGCCCCCTGACGATCCACTCGCGGCCCGAGTCGGCCGCCGCCGAGGACCCGTGGGTGCGGCACGCGTCCGGTTTCCTGAGCGAGACCGCCGCGCGGCCCGACGCCCTCTCCTCGCAGTGGCCGCCGGCCGGCGCCGAACCGGTCGGCCTGGACGGCTTCTACGAGCGGCTCGCGGCGACCGGCCTCGGCTACGGCCCGCTGTTCCAGGGGTTGCGGAAGGTGTGGACGCGGGGCGAGGAGGTGTTCGCCGAGGTCGCCCTGGACGAGCGGGAGCGTGCCGCCGCCGAGCGGTACGGGCTGCACCCCGCGCTGCTCGACGCGGCCCTCCAGGCCAGCACGTTCTGCGCGCTCCCCGACGGTGACGGCGAGGACGGGGTGCGGCTGCCGTTCGCCTGGAACGGTGTGACGCTGCACGCCGCCGGTGCGAGCGCCCTGCGGGTGCGCGCGGTGCCGTCCGGATCCGGGGTCGCGCTGGAACTGGCCGACCCGACGGGCGCCCCGCTCGCCTCGGTCGGTTCGCTGGTGACCCGTCCGGCGACCGCGGACCAGCTGGAGCAGGATGCCGTACGGGATGCCCTGTTCCGCGTGGAGTGGACGCCGGCCCCGCTCGCTCCGGCCGCCGGGGCGGCCGGGTGGAGCGAGCTCGACGCCACGGCCGAGCCGGAGGGCACGGTTTTGGAGCGGATCCGCACGCTGACCGGGCGGGTGCTCGGTGCCGTGCAGGCGTTCGTGGAGGACGCCGATCCGGCGGCGGGCCCGCTGGTGGTCACCGTCCGCTCCGACAGCCCGGCCACCGCGGCCGTGCGTGGTCTGCTGCGCACCGCCCACCTGGAGTATCCGGGCCGTGTGGTCCTGGCCGAGCTGGACGGCACCACGGCCTCCGAGGAGGCCCTGGCCGCCGCGGTCGCCACCGGGGAGCCGCACGTCCGGCTGACGGACGGCGCGTTGACCGTGCCCCGGCTGGTCCGGCACAGCCCGCCGGCGACCGGTGAGCCGCCGGTCCTGCGGGGCACCGTGCTGATCACCGGCGGCACCGGCTCCCTGGGCGCCCTCCTCGCCCGCCACCTGGTCACCACCCACGGCGTCACCTCCCTGCTGCTGACCAGCCGACGCGGCCCCGCCGCCGAGGGCGCCGAGGAACTCGCCGCCCAGCTGAAGGAACTGGGCGCCGACGAGGTCACCATCGCCGCCTGCGACATGGCCGACCGCGACGCCGTACGACGGCTCCTCGACCAGCACCCCGTCCGCGCCGTCTTCCACACCGCCGGCGTCCTCGACGACGGCACCCTCGCCTCCCTCACCCCCGAGCGGCTCGACACCGTCTACGCCCCGAAGGCCGACGGTGCCTGGCACCTGCACGAACTCACCACCGACCTCGACGCGTTCGTGCTGTTCTCCTCCGTCTCCGGCACCCTCGGCAACCCCGGCCAGGCCAACTACGCCGCCGCCAACGCCTTCCTCGACCACCTCGCCCACCTCCGCCACCAGCAGGGCCTGCCCGCCACCTCCCTCGCCTGGGGACTGTGGGACCAGACCGCCGACGGCATGGGCGCCACCATCACCACCACCCGCCGCACCGGCATGCGCGCCCTCACCCCCGAAGAAGGCCTCGCCCTCCTCGACACCACCCTCACCGACCCCACCCCCACCCTCGTCCCCGCCAAACTCGACCTCGCCGCCTACGCCCACCACACCCCCGTCCCCACCCTCCTGCACCACCTCGTCAAACCCACCCGCAAGCAGGCCGGCACCACCACGGCGGGCGCCGACGGTCTGGCCGAACGGCTCGCCGCGCTCGCGCCGGCCGAACGGCAGCGCGAGGTGCTCACGCTGGTGCGGACCGAGGCGGCGGCGGCGCTGGGGCACTCCGGCGCCGACGCGATCAAGCCCCACCAGGCGTTCAAGGAGGTCGGCTTCGACTCGCTGGCCGCCGTGGAGCTGCGCAACCGGCTCACCGCGGCGACCGGGATCAAGCTCCCGGCCACCCTCGTCTTCGACCACCCCACCCCGCAGGCCCTGGCCGCGCTGCTGCTGGACGAGCTCGTGCCGGCGTCCGCCGCCGAGGCCGGTGCGGGACAGGTCGACGAGGCCGCACTGCGCCGTTTCCTCGCCACCGCGCCACTGGACCGGCTGGGCGAACTCGGCGTGCTCGACCGGGTGTTGCCGCATCTGGACGCGGCGCGGGACACGACGCCCGCCCCGCAGGACAGCGCCGACACCACGGAACTCATCGGCGCGATGAGCGTCGACAGTCTGCTCGAACTCGCACTCGGCGGCGAGTCCACGTGACCGGGCCCCGCCCCGGACACCAGGACACGAGGCCACTCACACGGAGGAAGCGATGACCGTATCCGAGGACCAGTCCGCCAAGCTCGTCGAGGCGTTGCGGACCTCCCTGATCGAGAACGAACGGCTCAGGCGGGAACAGGAGCGGACCGCGGCCGCGGCCCGGGAACCGATCGCGATCGTCGGGATGGCCTGCCGGCTGCCCGGCGGGGTGAGCACGCCGGAGGAGCTGTGGCGGCTGGTCGCCGACGGCACCGACGCCATCACGGAGTTCCCGGCCGACCGGGGCTGGAACACCGACGAGCTGTACGACGCCGACCCCGAGCAGTCCGGGAAGTCGTACGTCCGTGAAGGCGGGTTCCTGCACGACGCCGGCGAGTTCGACGCCGGGTTCTTCGGGATCTCGCCCCGTGAGGCGCTGGCGACGGACCCGCAGCAGCGGATCCTGCTGGAGACCGCCTGGGAGACCTTCGAGCGGGCCGGGATCGCGCCGAGCACGCTGAGCGGCAGCAGCGTCGGCGTGTACGCCGGGGTGATGTACCACGACTACGCGGGGCGCCTCCAGCAGGTGCCGAAGGACGTGGAGGGGCTGCTGGGGATCGGCAACTCGGGCAGTGTGGCCTCCGGGCGGATCTCGTACACCTTCGGGTTGGAGGGGCCGTCGCTGACCCTGGACACGGCCTGCTCGTCGTCGCTGGTGGCGATCCACCTGGCCGTGCAGTCGCTGCGCGGCGGGGAGTGCTCGATGGCGCTCGCTGGCGGTGTCGCGGTCATGGCGACACCCGGGGTGTTCGTGGAGTTCTCCCGGCAGCGGGGGCTGGCGGGCGACGGGCGGTGCAAGGCGTTCGCGGCCGGTGCGGACGGCACGGGCTGGTCCGAGGGCGCCGGGCTCCTTCTCCTGGAGCGGCTGTCCGACGCGCGGCGCAACGGACACCCCGTCCTCGCCGTCGTCCGCGGCACCGCCGTCAACCAGGACGGCGCCTCCAACGGCCTCACCGCCCCCAACGGCCCCTCACAGCAACGCGTCATCCGCCAGGCCCTCGCCAACGCCGGCCTCACCCCCACCGACATCGACGCCGTCGAAGCCCACGGCACCGGCACCCGGCTCGGCGACCCCATCGAAGCCCAGGCCCTCCTCGCCACCTACGGACAACACCGACCCGACAACCAGCCCCTCTGGCTGGGATCCCTGAAATCCAACATCGGCCACGCCCAGTCCGCCGCCGGAGTCGCCGGCGTCATCAAAATGGTCGAGGCGATACGCCACGGCGTGCTGCCCAAGACCCTCCACGTCGACGAGCCCACCCCGCACGTCGACTGGTCGGCGGGCGCCGTCGAGCTGCTCACCGACAACCGCCCCTGGCCCGACACCGAGCGCCCCCGCCGGGCGGCCGTCTCCTCCTTCGGCGTGAGCGGCACCAACAGCCACGTCATCATCGAACAGGCCCCCGACGACGAGACCCCCGAACCGGCCACCGAGCGCACCCCGCCCGCGGCCGTCCCGCTGGCCCTCTCGGCCCGCTCCGCGGCGGCGTTGCGCGGGCAGGCGGCCCGGCTGCACGACCGGCTGGTCGCCCGTCCGGAGCTCGCGCTCCCCGACGTCGCCCACTCGTTGCTGACCACGCGGGAGGCGCACGAGCGGCGGGCCGTGGTGGTCGCGGCCGACCGCGCCACCGCGCTGGAGGCGCTGTCGGCCCTGGCCGCGGACGAGTCCTCCGCGCCGGTGGTGCGGGGCACCGCGGACATGGACGGGAAGACCGTGTTCGTCTTCCCCGGGCAGGGCTCGCAGTGGGTCGGCATGGGCGGACAGCTCCTCGACGAGTCACCGGTGTTCGCGGAGAAGATCGCCGAGATCGAGACGGCTCTCGCCCCGTTCGTCGACTGGTCGCTCACCGACGTGCTGCGGCAGGCGGAGGGCGCCGCCTCCCTGGAGCGGGTGGACGTCGTGCAGCCCGCCTCGTTCGCGATGATGGTCGCCCTGGCCGCGCTGTGGCGCGCCCACGGCGTCGAGCCGGACGCGGTGATCGGGCACTCGCAGGGCGAGATCGCGGCGGCCGCGGTGAGCGGGGCGCTCTCGCTCCGGGACGCGGCCCGCGTGGTGGCGCTGCGCAGCAAGGCCATCGAGGCGATCACCGGCCGGGGCGGCATGGCCACCGTGTTCCTGCCGGCCGACGAGACCGAGCGGCGTCTGGAGGAGTTCGGCGGGGACCTGTCGGTGGCCGCGGTCAACGGCCCCGGTTTCACCGTGATCGCGGGCGGGGGCGAGGCGCTCGACGCGTTCAGCCGGCTGCTGGGCGACGAGGGCGTGCGGGTGCGCCGTATCCCGGTGGACTACGCCTCGCACTCGCCGCACGTCGAGGACCTGCGGGCCGAACTCCTCGACCTGCTGGGGCCGGTGGAGCCGCGCCGGCCAGAGGTGCCGATGCTGTCGACCGTCACCGGCACGTGGCTGGGCACGGGCGACACCGACGCCAAGTACTGGTACGAGAACCTGCGCCGCACGGTGCGCTTCGCCGACGCGGCGGCCACGCTGCGCGAGCAGGGGTACCGGGCGTGGGTCGAGTGCAGCCCGCACGGCGTGCTCGTGCCGGCGTTGCAGCAGGCCCTGGACGGGATGCCGGGCGGCGCCGTCGTCACCGGGTCGCTGCGCCGCGGCGAGGGCGGCCTGGCCACCTTCCTCACCTCCCTCGCCGGGCTGTACGTGCGGGGGCTCCCGGCGGACCTCGGCCGGGTCCTCGCGGGGACGGGCGCCCGCCGGGTCGACCTGCCCACGTACGCGTTCCAACACCGTCGTTACTGGCTGGAGGCAGACATCGTGATCGGCAACGGAGAGGCCGCCGCGCAGCGGCTCACCGAGGAGGAGGCGCAGGAGCCCGGCGAGGCGCTCGCGACGCGGCTGGCCGGGCTCGGCCCCGACGAGCGCTACGACCTGCTCGCCGACCTGGTGCGGGAGACGGCCGCGGCGGTGCTCGGCCACGACGACCTGGAGGAGATCGAGGAGAACAGCGGTTTCTTCGACGTCGGGTTCACCTCGCTGACGGCCGTGGAGCTGCGCAACCGGCTCTCCGAGGCCACCGGTCTCCAGCTGCCGGTGATGCTGCTCTTCGACCAGCCGACGCCGGGCATGGTCGCCGAGTACCTGGAGCCGCTGCTGCCGGCGGACACCCCCGTCGACGCCTGATTCCCTCGCCGACGCCCTGCTTCGGCGCGCCGAAGCCCGTTCTTCCCGCGCCGGGGCGGGGGGGCCCCCCGGGGGCCCCCCCCCCCCCCCCCCGCCCCCCGCCCGCCCCCCCCCCCCCCCCCCCCCCCCCCCCCCCGCCCCCCCCCCCCCCCCCCCCCGCACNNNNTTTAGGTGGCGGGGGGGGGGGGGGGGCCCCCCCGGGTGTCGGCTTTTCCCCCGCGCGGCGGCCGTGTTGGGGGGGGCCCACGCCGGGGCTCCCGGGGGGGGGGGGGGGGCCCCGCGGGGGGCCGCCCGCCCCGGCGCCTTTCCGATCCTTCCCGGTCCTCGGCCTTCCGCCGACCGGCCCAGACACAGGGAGCGCACGACCGTCATGCACACCACCACCCCGGAACCTCCCGCCGACAGCGACGTCCTCGTCGTGGGCTACGGCCCCGTCGGCCAGACCCTGTCCATCCTGCTGGCCCAGCACGGCCACCGGGTCGTCGTCGTGGAACGCTGGCCGCAGCCGTACGGCATGCCGCGCGCCGTGAACTTCGACAGCGAGTCGGCGCGCATCCTGGCGGCGGCCGGCCTCGGCGAACGCATCCCCTCGTTCTCGGAACCGTCGGGCACGTACGAGTGGCTCAACGCCGAGGGGCGCAGCCTGCTGCGCATCGAGGCCTCGCAGACCGGCCGGTGCGGCTGGCCCGACTCGACGGCCATGTACCAGCCCGGCCTGGAGGCGGCCCTCGCGGAGCGCGGCGCGCGGCTGCCCTCCCTGACGGTGCTGCGCGGCCACGAGGCCGTCGGCCTCACGGTCACCGACGACGGGGCCGAGCTGACCGTGCGTCCCACCGGCGACGACATCGGGGCCGGGCGGCGCGTCCTGACCGCCCGCTGGGTGGTGGGCTGCGACGGCGCCAACAGCTTCGTACGCGCCCGGATGGGCACCGGCCAGACCGATCTGGGCTTCTCGCACGACTGGCTGATCTGCGACGTCGCCCCCCTCACGGCCCGGACCTACGAGCCGAACAACCTCCAGGTGTGCGACCCGGCCCGGCCGCGCACCCATGTGTCGGCGGGCCCCGGGCACCGCCGCTGGGAGTTCATGCGGGTGGCCGGGGAGAGCGCCGACGAGCTCGACACGGTCGAGCGGGCCTGGGAGTTGCTGGCCGAGCAGGGCGTCACCCCGGACGACGCCGTCCTGGAGCGGCACGCGATGTACACCTTCAACGCGCGGTACGCCGACGAATGGCGCTCGGGCCGGCTGCTGCTCGCCGGGGACTCGGCGCACCTGATGCCGCCGTTCGCGGCGCAGGGCATGTGCTCGGGGTTCCGGGACGCCGCCAACCTCGCCTGGAAACTGGACCTGGTGCTCGGCGGGCAGGCCTCCGACACCCTCCTGGACAGCTACACCGTCGAGCGCCGCCGGCACGTCCAGCACGCCATCACCATGTCCGTGAACCTCGGCCGGGTCATCTGCCAGGACGACCCGGCGGCCGCGGCCGAGCGGGACGCGTCGATGCTCGCGGCCCGGGAGCGCGGCGTGGGCGGCGGCCGGCCGCAGGGCGCGGTGCAGCCCCTCAAGGACGGTCTGCTGTACCGGCGGGCGGCGGGCCGGGCGCCGCGTCACCCGGTGGGCGACCTCACGCCGCAGGGCCGGGTGGGCCGGGTGGGCCGTACCGGTCTCTTCGACGAGGTCGTGGGGCTGGGGTTCGTACTGCTGACCGCGGACGACCCGGCGACGCTGCTGGACGACGCGGACCGCGCCTTCCTGGAGGGGCTGCGGGCGCGGATCGTCCAGGTGGTGCCGGCCGACGGCCCGGCGCCGGGGCCGGGGCAGGTCGCCGACACCGACGGGGTGTACCTGCGGTACCTGGGCGAGTGCCGGACGCGTTCGCTGCTGGTGCGGCCGGACTTCTACGTGTACGGCGCCGCCGCCGACCGGGACCAGCTGGCCGCCGTCCTCGGGCAGTTGCGCGAGAGCCTGGGGGCGCTGACGCCGGCCGGCTGAGCGCGGCGCGCGGACAGCGGGAAGGGGCCGCCCGGCATCAGCCGGGCGGCCCCTTCCGGTGGGGGGCCGTGCGCTCAGACCTCGAGGTTGGCCTCGATCTCGAAGGTCAGCTTGATCGTCTCGCCGACGACCGCGCCGGCCGGGCCGGCGGTGACGCCGAAGTCGGAGCGGTTGATCTCGGCGACCGCGGAGAAACCGGCGGCCGGGTGGCCCTCGAAGCCGGTGCCGAAGCCGTTGATCTCCAGGCGGAGGGTGGCCGGCTTGGTGATGCCGCGGATCGTCAGGTCGCCGTCGACGAGGAACGCCTCACCGTCGGGGCGGATGCCGGTGGAGACGAAGGTGAGGGTGGGGAACTCGTCCACCTTCAGGAAGTCGTCGCCGTGGATGTGCTCGTCGCGCATCTGGTTCTTGGTGTTGACCGACTTGGCCTGGATGGTGGCGGTCACCGAGGAGTCGAGGGGGTTCTCGGCCGTGACGATCCGCGCCTCGAAGGTGTCGAAGCGGCCGCGGACCTTGGCGATGCCCAGGTGCCGGACCTCGAACGAGACGTCGGAGTGGACGCCGTCCACGTTCCAGGCGCCGGCGACGTAACCCGGGATCTGAAGGGCGGTGGTCATGATGGGTTCTCCTCGTGTGTCTGGGCGGAATTGCTCGGGGTTCCAGGGGAATTGCCGGGGATCACCGGAAACTTCCGAGGAATGCTGGGGATTACGGGGGTTACTGGGGATTACCGGGGATTACCGGGAACCGACCGGAGGGTTCTCGGACGATTCCCGACGGGTCCTCGAAAGGCGTATCGGATGCCCCTCGGAGGGTTGCCGAACGGCCCGCGGAGGGTTCTCGTGGTTTTCAGGCGGCCTGGCGCAGAATGTGGCGCACGAGGGTCTCGTACTCGTTCTTGTCGATGATCGCGCGGACCTTCTCCGCACCGTCCTTCGACTCGACGTACCGGCGGCCGATCAGGATCAGCTGGCCGTTCTCATCGGTGCGTCCCTGGATCTTCGTGCCGGCGGTGAGCTGTTCGCCCTCCCAGAACCACTCCATGTCCTTCTCGACCGTGCTGGAGAAGCCCTTCCAGTCGGCCAGCCGCCGCTCCTGCTCGCGGAACCGGTAGACGCCCTGCCAGCCGCCCGCGACGCCCTGGCGCAGCACGACCTTGTGCTCGCCGTCGTCCACGACCTTGAAGCGGAAGCCGTTCTGCTCCTGCTCCTCCTCGCCGACGTGCAGCGGCTCGATGAAGGACGGGCCGACGAACCCGACGTCCACCAGGTACAGTTCGCCGTCGATCCGGACCGCGTTGAGCATGTGCTCCAGGTCGGGACCGTACTGGTTGTCGGCGCCGCGGATGCCCGCGGACAGGATCAGCACCTCGTAGCCGAGACGCTGGAGCAGGGTGCGGAACAGACCGCTCAGCTCGTGGCAGACGCCGCCGCGCCGGCCGGTGATCAGCTGCTCGAACAGCACGTCGGGGTCGGTCTCCACCTCGTCCCACACGGCGAGCCCCTTGTGGGCGTGCAGGGAATTGTCGAACGGCACCGACTCCAGGTGTCGGCGGTGCAGTTCGCGAAGGGTTTCCAGGGTGGGTTCCAGCGAACCCCCGTATCCCAGATGGCTCACATAAGCGGCGACATCGAACATCGAGTGGTCCTCCTCGTCGGTGCGTTCAGTCTTGCGCGGCGGAAGGGGGGCGGCGTCCCTTCACCACCCCCCTCACACCCCCCTTTCGCGTCAGCTGTGTTCCGGGCCCGCGGGGCGGGGCCCGGCCACGGATTCGGCGAAGGCGATGAATCCCGGGAGCCATTTCTCGAAGGTGCCGGAGGCGGCGATCATGCTGGTCATCATGTGGGCCTCCTCACCGACGAGGGTGTGCAGTTCGGTGCTCTCGTCGCGGGCGGCGGCGACCGCGGCGCGGGCCAGTTCGGCGGGGTCCCCCGCGCTCTCGCCGCTCGCCCGGCTCAGGAACTCCTGCATCCACGCCTCGTCGGCGGCGTAGGGGTCGCCGTCGGTGGTCTCGCGGACGTAGGCGTTGGCCCGTACGTCGGTGGCGAAGTTGCCCGGCTCCAGGCAGACGACCCGGATGCCGTACGGGGCGACCTCGGCCGCCAGCGCCTCGCTGAGCGAGCCGAGGGCGAACTTGCTGGCCGCGTAGAAACCGCCGTACGGCACGGACCAGATGCGGCCCGCCAGGGAGCTGATGTTGACGATCGTGCCGCGGCCGGCCGCGCGCATCGCGGGCAGGGCCGCCCGCGTGGTGCGCAGCGCGCCCCAGAAGTTGGTCTCGAAGACCTGGCGGGCGTGGTCCTCCGGGGTGAGCTCGACCGCCCCGGCGTAGGTGATGCCGGCGTTGTTGACGAGGACGTCGACGGCTCCGTGCCGCTGCTCGACCTGTGCGACGGCCTCCCGCACGGACGTCTCGTCGGTGACGTCCAGGGCGAGCACCTCGACGCCGAGGTCCTCGGCGGCGGCCCGCTCGTGCAGCCGGCCCGCCTTGGCGGGGTTGCGCATCGAGGCGTACACGGTGTCGCCCTCGCGGGCGAAGGCCAGAGCGATCTCCAGGCCGAATCCACTGCTGCAACCGGTGACGAGTACGACCGCCATCAGACCGCCACCTCCGCGGGCTCGTGTGTGCTCTTCCTCGGTTTGCGTGGCCTGCCGAACCTGCGCTGCACGGGCGACTCCACGCACCGGAACAGCGCCCAGGCGAGCAGCGCCGACAGCCCGAAGGCCACGACGGCGAGGCCGGTGGCGTCCCACAGCCCCCAGACGTGGTCGGTGCCGACCAGGTACACGAGGTGGGCGTGGATCATGCGGTGCAGCAGGTAGAAGGCGAACGAGATGTCGCCGAGCCACACCATGGCTCGGCTGGCGGTGAGGGACGGCTCCCCGCGCACGTCGCGCAGCGCGAACGCCGGGATCAGCAGGGCGAGCGGGATCACGGTGGCGGCGGCGTAGCCCCACAGGTCGGGCACGTACAGCGAGACGGCGTAGCCGGCGACGAAGGCGAGGGCGGCGGCGCCGGGGCGCACGTCGATCCACTTGCCGGTGAGCACGATCCGGGCGAGCAGGATGCCGAGGACGAACTCCAGCGTGCGGGTGACCGGGAAGAGGTAGACGAACCAGAAGTCGTAGGCGGGCGTCGGCTCCCAGGCCAGCTGCGGCTGGTCGGGCAGCAGCAGCGTCACGAACGGCACGAGAAGGACGGCGGCCAGCGCACCGGACGCCCAGTACCACAGGTGCTCGGGGCGGATCCGGCGGATCAGCCCGTGCCACAGCGGGAACAGGGCGTAGAAAAACGCCTCGCAGGACAGCGACCAGCTCACGCCGTTGACGCTGAGGGAGACGTTCGTGTCCCAGGACCAGGACTGCACGAGGAGCAGGTTGGGCAGCACGTGCCGGATCTCGGTGCCCGCCCACGCCATGAGCAGCGCCGCGAGCAGGAACGTGACGAAGTGGTTCGGGTAGACCTTGAAGAACCGGCGACGCCAGAACCTCGGTGCGGTGTCGTCGGCGCGTGCCGACCAGGCGAGGACGAAGCCGCTGAGGACGAAGAAGAACGACACCCCCACCCAGCCGGCGTTCGCCGTGACGAAGGTGAGGGATTCGGGGAACGCCGAGGGCGGGTAGATGCCCCACGTGGCGTGGTAGACGAACACCATCGACACCGCGATCCACCGCATGCCGGTCAACGACGGAAGCCGTGACGCGGACTTGACGGGGGATATGGGTTCGGTGGTGCCGGTCTCGGTCTGAGACATGACGACCTTCCTGGACGGCAAGACGGCTTGTGCGGCTGGACTTTATCGACGAATTCCGGCCACCCGAGCTCCTCCCCACCCCCCTAAAACCCCCCTGTCTTTTCTCCGGAAACCCCCGGGCGGACCTGGGCGGGACCGGCCGCTGGATAACATTTCGGCATGGTCAATTACCCACTGGATTACGCTCGTTACTGCTCGGAAATCACGGCTGAGACCAACCGGATCGCCGAGCTGGTCGAGGGGGCCGACCTGTCGGTGCGCGTCCCCACCTGCCCCGCCTGGGACATCGCCGGTCTCGCGGTGCACATCGGACAGACCCACCGCTGGGCCGCCGCCACCGTCCGTACCCGGGCCACCGGTTTCGTCCCGCACGCGACCGTGCCCGACATGACTCCGGCCGGCCGCGACGCCGGGAGCGTCGCGGCCTGGCTGCGGGACAGCGCGGCACGACTGGCCGAGGACCTGGGCCAGGCCGGCGCCGACACGAAGGTGTGGACCGGGATGCCGGTCGAGAACGCCTCCTTCTGGGCCCGCCGGATGACGCACGAGGCGGTGGTGCACCACGCGGACGCGGCGATCGCCCTGGGCACCGACTACTCCGTCGCCCCCGAGATCGCGGCCGACGCCATCGACGAGTGGCTGTTCGTGCTCGCCAGCCCCTGGGGCGCCAACGCGGCCCCGCGCCTGGCCGAGCTGCGCGGGCCCGGCACCATCGCGCTGCGCGCCACGGACAGCGCGCCCGAGATCGGCGCCGACTGGCTGATCGAGCTGGGCCGCGACGGCTTCACCTGGCGCCGCGGCGTCGACGAGTCCGCCACCACCACCCTGCGCGGCCCTCTCACCGACGTCCTCCAGGTCTTCTACCGCCGCCAGCCGGCCGACAGCGGCCGCGTGGAGGTCCTCGGCGACGCCAAGCTCCTGGACGAATGGCTGGAGCGAGCCAGCTTCGGCTGACCCCCCGCCCCCTGACCCGAATGGCGCCCGCGAATCCCCCGGCGGGCGCCATTCGACTTTTTCCGGGGCCCTTTACGGGGCCACTGCCTCCACGGGCTTGCCTCCACGGGCTTTACGGGGGGCCACTCCCCCTACGAGGGGGAACGGGGGCCGACCTTCTCACCATCCGTGCGCCGACCCTCTGCCCCGGCATGCGGCGACGCCCTTCCGGGGCAAGGCGTCGCCCCCCCCTTCCCCGGCATGCGGCCCCCCTTCCCCGGCATGGGCTCCCTCCCCGGGCAGGCGCCGACCCAGGCCTGGCATACGACGAGCACCTGCTCGGGCATACAGCCGCTTTCCCTCCGGCCAGGAAGCTGCCGGTCCCGTGGCCCTCCCTTCGGCCAGGAAGCTGCCGGTCCCGTGGCCCTCCCTTCGGCCAGGCAGGTGCCGCTCCCTGGCCGTCCATCCAGGCAGGCACATGCCGGTCCCCCGGTCCAGTTGACGCCCGTCCCCGTCCCGGGCAAGCACCCACGTCCTTCACCCCACCGGCCAGTGACACGCTCATCGGCGTCGGCGCCCCCGTGGGCCCCACCGCCTCCCCGGGCGAGCAGCCGCCCCCCTTTCCCGAGCAGCCGCCCCTTCCCCGAGCAGCCGCCCCCCTTTCCCGGCGTGTCCGCCACTTGTCCCCCACGCCCGGCGCTTGTCCCGCACCCCCTGTCACTTGTCCCGCCACCCGCCGCGCCCCTTGCCCCGCCGGCCCCGGCCTTTCCGTCCCGGTCGTGTTCGCGCCGCCTCTCGCACGGCGGGCGTAATTCCACTTCCCCGGCGGGAGTAATTCCACGCTTTTCGGCCACTTCCCGAGTCCCGCTACGGGGGTGTTAGGGGTTCTTTCGCGCCAATCTCGCCGCATAGGTTTCCCAGCGATCCACGAAAGATGTCCCGGAAATTCCGGGCACGGGGAGGGAAACAATGCTCAACAGAAGGAACTTCATACGCGCCGGCGGGGGTGTGGCACTCGCGGGTGCCGTGGCCGGAGTGGTTCCGCCCCTGTCCTACAGTGCGGAGAGCGGTTACGCGACGCTCGCCGCGAGCCTCCAGGGCGACCTGGTGCTGGCCGGCGACAGCGGCTACGACCAGGCCCGTCAGCTCCAGATGATGCAGTGGGACGCGGCGGCCCCGGAGGCCGTCGCCTACTGCCGGACCCCGGCGGACGTCCAGGCCGCCGTGCGCTTCGCCCGCCAGGAGGGCATCCAGGTCCGGATGCGTTCGGGCGGCCACAGCTACGGCGGCTGGTCCACCGGCCCCGGCCTCGTCATCGACGTCTCCCGCCTGAACCAGGCCACCGTCAGCGGCACCGTCGTGAAGGTCGGCCCGGGCGCGCAGTCCGTCAACGCGGTCACCGCGCTCGCCCCGCAGGGCAAGCAGATCATCACCGGCACCTGCCCGACCGTCTGCCCCGGCGGTTTCGTCTCCGGCGGCGGATACGGCTACCAGACGCGCAAGTTCGGCCTGGGCAGCGACCGGGTGAGCGCCGCGAGCGTGGTCCTCGCCGACGGGTCCCTGGTGCGTGCCTCGGCCACCCAGAACGCCGACCTGTTCTGGGCGCTGCGCGGCGGCGGGGGCGGCAACTTCGGTGTCGTCGTCGAGTTCGAGATCCGCCCGGTCAACGCCCCCACGATGGTCTACTACGAGACCTGGTGGGACTACGACCGCGTCACCGACCTGTTCGGCGCCTGGCAGGACTGGATCAACGCCGGCTCGGACAACCTCGGTTCGCAGTTCATCCTGATCCTTCCCGACGCCGCCGCCGGCCAGAAGCCGATGGTCCTGATCACGGGCGGCTACCTGGGCCCGAAGAGCGAACTGGACACCGCGCTCAACCAGCTCACCGCCCTGGCTAGAACCGCACCGCAGTCGTCGCTCGCCGCCGAGGCGTCGTACGCGGACACGATGAAGCGCGTCTACCACTGCGACACGATCACCGTGCAGCAGTGCCAGCGGGTCGGCACCAACCCGGACGCCACCCTGCCGCGCATCGGCTGGCAGCGGGAGACCTACCGCCTGTTCAACACCCGGCTGAGCGCCTCGGCGATCGCGAACGTGCTGGGCGCCTGGGACTCCCGGCGCGCCGCCGGCCACACCCGCTACCTGCACTGCATGGCGCTCGGTGGCGCCGCGAACAAGGTAAGCCGCACCGACACCGCGTACTGGCACCGGGACGCGAAGTTCGTGGCCGGTTTCGTCGACCAGCTGCCGACCGCGGCGCCCCCGGCGGCGGACCAGGCGCTCGCCGAGAGCTGGACGGACAACGCCACCGCGGTCATGGACCCGCTCTCCAGCGGCGCGTACGTGAACTTCAGCAGCTCCAAGCTGCCCGGCTGGCAGCACAAGTACTACGGCGACAACTACACCCGCCTGGTCATGGTGAAGAAGGCCTACGACCCGACCGACTTCTTCCACCACGGCCGCAGCATCGAGGTCGACTGACGGTCGGCCGACGGGCCGACGCCCGCCGGGGGAAACGCGGGGGCGGTGCCGGCCGGCACCGCCCCCGCCTTGTCGTACGCCTCCTCCCGCTACCGTCGTACGCCTTCCCTCGCTACCGTCGTACGCCGCCGTTACCCCACGGCTCACAGGCCCGCGTGGACCACCGGCGTGCCCGTGTCCTCGGTGCCGCCGCGGGCACCGGACCGGTCCCGGCCGGGACGCAGCAGCGCCCAGGCGACCAGGGCCGCGGCGACGACGAAACCGGCCGCGGTGGCGAAGGCCAGCCGGTAGCCCTCCAGCAGCGCGGACGGCGCCGTCGACGTACCGGCACGGGCCGTGGCGAGCGTGTTGAGGACGGCGAGGCCCACCGCGCCGCCGATCTGCTGGGTGGTGTTGAACAGGCCGGAGGCGACCCCGGAGTCCTCGGGGCCGGCGTCCGCGACGCCGAGCAGCATCAGCGCGGGCATCACGGCACCGAAGCCGAGTCCCAGCAGCAGCGCGGACGGCAGGAAGGCGGTGGCGTACGCGCCGTCCAGCGGGATCCGCGCGAACAGCGCGAAGCCGGCCGCCAGCAGCGCGAGTCCGCCGAGCAGCACCGGCCGGGCACCGAAGCGGGTGATCAGCCGCGCGGCGAGGCCGAGGGAGACCACCGCGATGGACAGCGCGGCCGGCAGGAAGGCGAGGCCGGTGGCCAGGGCGTCGTAGCCGAGGACCTTCTGCAGATACAGGGTGCCGAAGTACAAGAACCCGAACATGGCGGCGATCAGCAGCAGTTGGATGGTGTTGGCGGCCGCCACGGAGCGGATCGCGAAGACGCGCAGCGGCAGCAGCGGACCGGCGGCACGGGACTCGCGCACCACGAACGCCACGAGCAGCGCCAGGGCCGCGGCCGCGCCGCCCAGGGTGGACGCGGCCACCCAGCCCTCGGTCTCCGCGCCGACGATGGTGTAGACGGCGAGCATCAGACCGGCGGTGACGAGCACGGCACCGGCGACGTCGGCGTGCCCGCGCAGCCCCGCGCCGGGCTCGTGCCGCAGCGTGCGCAGCGCGACGGCGACGACGACCGCGCCGAGCGGGATGTTGATGAGGAAGATCCAGCTCCAGTCCACCATGTCGGTGAGGACGCCGCCGACCAGCGGGCCGATGGCGCCGCCGCCCGCCGAGGCGAAGCTGAACGCGCCGATCGCCCGGGCCTGTTCACGCGGCTCGGGGAACATCGTGACGATCATGCCGAGGATGCCGGCGGAGGCGATCGCCCCGCCGACGCCCTGCACGAAACGGGCGGCGATCAGCGTGCCCTGCCCGGGGGCCAGGCCGCACAGCAGGGACGCGGCGGTGAACAGGGCGAGCCCGGCGACGAACACCCGCTTGCGGCCCAGCAGATCGCCGAGGCGGCCCGCCAGGAGCAGCAGGCCGCCGAAGGGAACGACGTACGCGTTGACGATCCACACCAGGTCGGCCGCGGAGAACCCGAGGTCGGCCTGGATGGCGGGGAGCGCCACGTTCACGATGTTCTGGTCGAGGATGATCATCAGCTGCGCGGCGCAGAGCACCGCGAGGGGCAGCCGGCGGGATGTGCGGGGCGTGGTTGCGCCCATGGGGGCATACCTCCAGAGAGTGTCAGGCGCGCAGCATCTCGGCGACCAGGAAGGCGAGTTCCATGGACTGCTGCGGGTTCAGGCGCGGATCGCAGTACGTCTCGTACCGCTCCGCGAGACCGGAGTCGTCGATGGCCTGGGCGCCGCCCACGCACTCGGTGACGTTGTCGCCGGTCAGTTCGATGTGCAGGCCGCCCGGGTGGGTGCCGAGACCGCGGTGCACCTCGAAGAAGCCCCGCACCTCGTCGGTGATCCGGTCGAAGTGCCGGGTCTTGTAGCCGCTCGCGGCCTCGTGGGTGTTGCCGTGCATCGGGTCGCACTGCCAGATGACCCGGTGCCCGGTCGCCTCGACCTTCTCCACGATCGGCGGCAGCACGTCGCGGATCCGGCCGCTGCCCATCCGGCTGATGAGGGTGAGCCGCCCCGGCCGGCCGTGCGGGTCGAGCCGCTCGACGTACTCCACGGCCTGCTCGGGCGTGGTGGAGGGGCCGATCTTCAACCCGATCGGGTTGGCGAGCAGCTCGGCGAGGGCGATGTGCGCGCCGTCCAGCTGCCGGGTGCGCTCACCGATCCACAGGAAGTGCCCGGACAGCCCGTACAGCCGCCCGAACCCGCCGTCCGGCGCGGGTACGTGCCGCAGCAGGCCCCGCTCGTACTCCAGCAGCAGCGCCTCGTGGCTGGACCACAGCTCGGTGGCGTGCAGCGCGCGGTGGTCGACCCGGCAGGCGGTCATGAAGTCGAGTCCGCGGTCGATCTCGGCGGCCAGCGTCTCGTAGCGCTCGCCGACCGGCGAGGTGCGCAGGAAGTCACGGTTCCACTCGTGCACCTGCCGCAGATCGGCGAAGCCCGAACCGGCGTACGCCCGCGTCAGGTTGAGTGCGGCGGCGGAACGGGCGTACGCCTGGAGCATCCGGGAGGGGTCGGCGACGCGCGCCTCGGGCACCGGGTCGAACCCGTTGACGATGTCGCCGCGGTAGACGGGCAGGCCGAGCGAGTCGGTGCTGTTGGAGCGGGGCTTGGCGTACTGCCCGGCGATCCGGCCCACCTTGACCACCGGCATGCTCGCCGCGTACGTCAGCACGACGGCCATCTGCACCAGCGTGCGCAGGTTGGCCCTGATGTGCGACTCGGTGTTGCCCTCGAAGGTCTCGGCGCAGTCGCCGCCCTGCAACAGGAAGGCCCGCCCCTGCGCCACCTCGGCGAGGCGCTGCTGCAGGAGGTCGACCTCGTGCGGTACGACGAGGGGCGGCATCGTCTCCAGCGTGTGCACCGCGGTCAGCGCGGCGACCGGGTCGGGCCACCGCGGCTGCTGGGCGGCGGGCCGCGACAGCGCCCGGGCGATCCGGGCGGCCGGCTCCTCGACGGGCTCGGCGGGTTCGGCCGGCTCGGCGGGTTCGTGGAGAGGGGGATGGACGGAGGCACGGGGTGTGATGGTCGGCTGCATGCCGCCACGCTAGGTACGGCCCGTCCACCGCCCGGCCATCTGCCGCCCATCGCCGGTCATCGGTGGCCGCCCCGGGCCGTGTCCTTCGGATCGTGCCGGGGAACGGGGCACCGCAGTTCCGAGCCGGGCCGGTCCGAAGGACCCGGCCTAGGGCCCTTCTGATGGATCTCCGTGGGAGAAGGAGCGGCGTCCGGTGCGTGCTCTCGGCGTGCGGCGCGGAAGTCCTCGTAGCGGCGCTACTTGGGCTTTCGCGCGGTGCGGCGAGAGTGCGTGCCGGGCGTCGCGACGCCGCGGAGATCCATCAGAAGGGCCCTAGCCGTTGAGCCCGAAGTACGTCCGGTAGAAGCGGAGTTGTTGCTCCAGCATCGGTGCCCCGTGGTGCACGGGGAGCCCCCGTCCGGCCGCGGCCCGCAGCAGGCGGGTCTCCCGGGGTTTCATGATGATGTCGGCGACGAGCGTGCCCGGCGCGAGTGCCGCCGGGTCGAACGGCAGCGGGTCGTCCTGCCGCAGCCCGAGCGGGGTCGCGTTCACGACGATGTCCGCGCCGTCGGTGACCGGCCGGGTCGCGCAGCCGGTGCGTCCCGGCCAGCGCGCCTCCAGCCGGGCGGCGAGCGCCGCGGTGCGTGCCGGGTCCAGATCGCACAGTTCCACCCGCTCCGCGCCCGCCATGAGCAGCGCCGGGGCGATGGCGCAGCCGGCTCCGCCCGTGCCCACGAGGGTGACCCGCGCCCCGGCCGCCCGATGGCCCGCGGCCTCGAGTCCGGCGACGAAGCCCGCGCCGTCGAAGTTGTCCGCGTGCCAGCGGCCGTCCGCCTCACGGCGCAACGCGTTGGCGCTGCCGGAGAGGTCGACCGCGGGGGCGGTCCGGTCGGCGAACCGGCGGACGGCGGCCTTGTGCGGCACCGTCACGAGCAGCCCGTCCAGATTGGCGATGGCCTGGAGGCCGCGGACCACGTCGTCGAACCGGTCGACGGGCGCGTGCACGGGCACCAGCACGGCGTCCCGGCCCAGCGCCGCGAGGAGCGGGTTGAGCAGCGTGGGCGCCTGCACCTGCGCGACGGGGTCGCCGAGCACGGCGTACAGCCGGGTGGCACCCGTGATCATGGGCTGGCGGAGGTCGGGGCGGGGCCCGGCGATGTCCATGTCTCCTCGTCTCTTCCTTCACTTCGGCAGGACCCCGGGCCGGTGACGGGCCGGGGTCACGGGGTGGGGGGCGGGGGTGGGGCCGACGGGGCGGGTGGCTCGGACGGCGGGGAAATCCTGGGGGGTTCCAGGGGGATGTCCGGCCGTCCGCCCCCGGCTAGCTTCCGGGGACACGGACGACACGGACGTACCAACAACCGACCTGCAGGGGGCGTGAGCACGCGATGAGGCCATCCGAATCGGGACTTCCGGTCGAACCGGTCTACGGGCCTGCCGCTCTGGAGGGCTGGGACCCGGCGGAGAAGCTGGGTGAGCCGGGCGCGTATCCCTTCACCCGGGGCGTGTAC
>NZ_JBIBVX010000035.1:0-21359 GCF_043080745.1 Streptomyces sp. NPDC014995 | reverse complement strand
CTCATCGCCTTCGCGATCCTCGCCCTGGGCCTGGTGGCCCTGGTGCGCTGGCTCGGCTCCGGACGACAGGAATCACTGCTGTCGGTCGAGAACACCGTCGGCGTCGCCAACCCCGGAGGCGACGCCGTATGACCACCCACCGATCGTGCTCTCTCAGCACACCATCCTGCGATCAGCGAAAGAGCCACGCGCATGACTGACACGCTCACCGCTCCCTCAGGGGAGTCGGCACTCCTCGAATCCGTCCCCCGCGGCTTCCTCGCCCACGACTGGCAACCCGCCACCGGCGGTCGCACCTTCGAGGTGCGCAACCCCGCAACCGAGGAAGTCATAGCCACCGTCGCCGACTGCGGCGCACAAGACGCGCTCAAAGCACTGGACGCAGCGGCCGCGGCCGCCGACCAGTGGGCCCGCACCAGCCCGCGGGAACGCGCGACCGTCCTGCACCGGCTCACCGACTCCCTGATCGAGCACCGTGAGCGTCTGGCCCGGATCATCACCCTGGAGATCGGCAAGACGATCACGGAAGCCCGGGGCGAGGTCGACTACGCCGCGGCCTATTTCCGCTGGTACGCCGAGGAGGCGGTCCGCCCCCACGCACGCAGCACCCCCTCCCCGGACGGCAGGAGTCACATCGTCACCGTCGCCGAACCGGTCGGGCCCTGCCTGCTGATCACTCCGTGGAACGTGCCGCTGGCCATGGCTGCCCGCAAGGCCGCCGCCGCCCTCGCCGCCGGCTGCACCGCCGTGCTCAAGCCGGCCGCGCTCACCCCGCTGTCCTCCCTGGTGCTGGGCGAGTTGGCGCGCGAGGCCGGCGCGCCCGCGGGTGTCCTGACCGTGATCACCAGCAGCGACGCGGCAGCGGTCAGCACGGCTCTGCTGGCCGACCCCCGGCTGCGCAAGCTGTCCTTCACCGGGTCCACCCCGGTCGGCAGGCTGCTGCTTCAGCAGAGTGGTGCCCGGGTGCTGCGCACCTCGATGGAGCTGGGCGGCAACGCGCCGTTCCTGGTCTTCGACGACGCCGACCTCGACCTCGCGGTCCGCGAAGCGATGATCGCGAAGATGCGGCTGGGCGGTCAGTCCTGTGTCGGCGCCAACCGGTTCCTGGTCCAGGAGCCAATCGCCGACGCGTTCGCCGCTGCCATGGGTGAGCGGATGGCCGCCACCAGGGTGGGACCCCCGGACCGGGAGGACACCGAGCTCGGTCCGCTGGCCGACCACCGTGCGGTGGACAAGGTCCGCCACCTCGTCGAGGACGCAGTGGCCCGTGGTGCCGTCGTCGTCGGCAAGGCGGACATCCTTGACGGGCCGGGCCACTACGCTGCCCCCACCGTGCTGGACCACGTCCCCGCCGACGCCGCGATCATGCACGAGGAAGTCTTCGGCCCCGTCGCCGCCATCCACCGGTTCTCCACCGAGGCCGAGGCCATAGCGGTGGCCAACAACACCGAGCACGGCCTCGCGTCGTACGTGATGACGTCCCACATCGACCGCGCCCGCCGGGTCGCCGCCCGTCTGCAGGCCGGCATGGTCGGCATCAACCGCGGCCTGGTCTCCGAGGTCGCGGCGCCCTTCGGCGGGATCAAGCAGTCCGGCCTGGGCCGTGAAGGCGGGCCCGAGGGCCTCCACGAGTACCAGCAGCTCAAGTACCTGTCCCTGCCCGGCTTCAACACCTGAGCAAGGCGGACTCCAGTGCAGGGGTCGCCCACGTGCCGGCCGGGCGACGCAGTGACCAGGATGATGATCCGTTCCGCGACGTCCACTGGCGGGGGCCAAATCCGCCCCGGGGCGGCCAGCCGGCGGCCTTGACACCGCCGGCTGGCCGCCCGCACGGATCTTCGGCAGGACGGCGCTGTGAAGCAATTCCCGCCGCCGGCACCTGCCTCGCAGTGCCTGGTCACCGACGGCAAGGGGCATCCAGCAACTGGGCAGGCGTCTGGGCGTTGAGCAGCCACGGAAGCCCGGTGGGGAGTCTCGGCTCTTCCTCACCGGGCCCGCACCATGCTCCGCAGGAACCCATGGCACCCCGCGGTCCGCGTGCCGTGGGGGCTGCCGTTTCCACGGACTTTGTGAAGGAGACGGTCAACCGCGGACGCCACCGACGAGAAGATCATCGCCGAGCTGACCCGCAACGCCCGCATCTCGTACTCCGAGCTGGCCGGCAAGGTGCTGTTGTCCCGCAATGCGGTGCGTCGGCGCATCGAACGGCCGGAGCGCCAGGGCCACATCACCGGCTACACCATCGTTTGCGTGTGCGACGAAATCGGCAATGTCACCTCGGCGCTGGTCCTCGTCCACCGCCAGGACCGCATGCGCGGAGGCGACGTCCTGGCCGCGCTCAAACGCGTCCCCGACGTCGTCGTCCGCGAGATCCTCAGCGGTGACGTCGACATCGTGGTGTGCCTGGAGGCGTCCTCGCTGGAACGCGTACGGGGCATCTGGGCATCGGGTGCAACGGGTGTGGCGCCATCGCTGAATGGCGCGATTGCAGCCTCAGCTCCGCACGGCCTCTGCTGACAGTGATCGTCTGTGCTTCGGAGGTCAGGTGCTCCCCGCGGCTTGAATACGAGCCGCTTGCCGCCGCGAGGGCGCACGTCCCGGAGCCCAGCCTGCTCGGACGGCTCGGCGTCGCACTCAGGACACTGTTAACTCGAACCGGGTGCGGCGCTCGGCCGCGAGGACGTCGGCGTGTTGGGCGACCGCCCGGCGGGCCTGCACGATCTCGCAGGCCTGCAGCAGTGCCATGGTCCGCTCGTCGCGCAGGTCGACCGGCGGGTGGAACCTGCGGTCGGCAGGCAGGCCGCAGGTGCGGCCGAAGGCGTTGGGGCAGGGGACCGTGTGCCTCCGCGAAGCCGGGTTGCGGTGCCCAATGACGTGGCCGTTCACGGGTACGCCGCCGACGCTCGCCGCACGGGTGGAAGCCGGCTCGCGGGTCAGCCGGAGCGGGGATGAGCCAGGTCACGCCGTAGCGGAGCCATCCGGTCGCGGATGCCGTTACCTCGTGCGCAGCGATCTCGTTGGTTGAGAATTCACCTACCGAGGTAGATCAAGTAAGGATCGCCTAAGTATAGTGGCGGAGCCCCCCATTGCCCACATCTGGCGCGCAGGGGCCCAAACCACCCTCTCTCGCATGACAGGACCTCCCATGCGTACGACCCCCCGTGGCGTCTTCGTGGCACTCGCTCTCACTCCGCTGCTCGCAGGCTGTTTCGTGTCCGGCGCGAAAGGATCGGATACGGAAGGCGGGTCGGCCGGTCGGCTGAGGGTCGCGCTCGCCCGGCCGCCGGTGCAGGCACTGTCCCCGTACAGCGACGACGCCACCTTGCTGAGCAAGCTCTCCGTCGTCGAAGGGCTCACCGCCCTGGACAAGAACGGCGCCGCCGCGCCCGCGCTGGCGAAGTCCTGGAAGCAGACCAACCCCACGACCTGGACCTTCGAGCTGCGCAAGGCCACCTTCCAGGACGGCACGCAGGTGACCGCCGACGCGGTCGTCAACGCCCTCGACCACGCCGACGCCGCAACGCCCAAGCCCCGCGTCCTCAGCGGCGTCACCCTCACCGCGAAGGCCGACGACGCCGACACGGTCACCATCAGCACCAAGGCCGCCGACCCGGTGCTCCCGCTGCGCCTGGCCAGCCCGGTGCTGGCCATCCTCTCCGCCAAGGCGTACGCGAAGGACGGCACCGCCAGCCCGATCGGCACCGGAACCGGCCCCTTCAGGGTCACGAAGCTCACCGGCAAGTCCAAGGCCACGCTCGACCGTTACGACGGCTACTGGGGCGGCAAGGCCAAGGCGCCCGGCATCGACGTGACGTGGATAGCCGACGGCACCGCCCGTGCCAACGCCCTGCGAGGCGGCGACGTCGACATCGCCGAGTGGATCCCCACCGCCCAGGCGAAGCTGCTGGACGCGAGAACCCGTCACGAAGTGCCGTCCGTACGGACCGACAGCCTCATCCTCAACACCGGCGACGGCCTGTTCACCGACCCGGCGCTGCGCGCGGCGGCCCGTGAGGCCGTGGACGGCTCGGCGCTCGTCGACTCGGTCTTCGGCGGGTACGCCGACCCCGCGCAGGGCCTGTTCGGACCCGCCGTGGCCTGGGCGGCCGACAAGCGTGTCGAGGTCACCGGCCGCGCCAAGCCCGCGACGACCGCGCAGGTCAAGTCCAAGACGAAGGGCAAGGTCCTGCGTCTGGCCACCTTCACCAACCGCGCGGAACTGCCCGAGGCCGCCACCGTGCTGCAGCAGCAGCTGGAGCAGGCCGGGTTCACCGTGAAGCAGGACGTACGCGAGTACACGCAGATGGAGGCCGACCTCCTCGCCGGCAAGTACGACGCCCTCGTCTTCTCCAGGGTGGTGCTCCTCGACACCGGCGACGCGGTCGCCTACCTGGCGAGCGACTACAAGAGCGACGGCGTGTACAACATCGCCCGTCTGAAGGACTCCAAGGTGGACCAGGCCATCAAGTCCGCCGCCGAGGAAGGCGACACGACGAAGCGACAGCGGAAGATCATGGCCGCCGAGGCGCAGATCCTGCGCACCGACGCCGTCGTCCCGCTGGTCCACGAGAAGGTCGTCCAGGGCATCGCCACCAACGTCGAGGGCGTGCTCCTCGACCCGCGCGAGCGCTCCCTGATCGACGTCGACACCCACCTGAAGTAGCGGCCGATGAGCGTCATGTCAGCTGGTACCGAGGCCCGCCCGTCCCGGTGGCGCGCGGGCCTCGGCCACCTTGTCGCCGGGGCCGCGCTGCTGACGGCCGTGGCCATGCTGCCCTGGCTGTCCGGCAACGACCCCGCGCTGACCGTCCTGCGGGCCCGTTCCGCCGACCAGGATCCGACGCCGGCGCAACTGGCCGCCGTCAGGGAACAACTGGGGCTGGACAAGGGACCGTTCACGCATCTCGCGCACTGGCTGAGCGGGCTGCCGCATGGCGACGCGGGCACCTCCTGGGTGTCGGGTGAGGCGGTTCTTCCCCTGGTGACGGGCGCCTTCGCGGTCTCCTTCACGCTGATGCTCGGGGCGCTCGTCGTCACGACCGCGGTCGCCGCGCTGGTCAGTGCCCGCACCCTGTATCTCGGCTCCCGGCGACGGCTGCACCGGGGGAGAGGGACCATCGGGGTCGCCGTCCTCGCCGCGCTGCCCAAGTTCCTGCTCGCCTCCCTCCTCGCCACCGTCTTCGGGGTCTGGCTGGGCTGGATCCCGTCCAGCGGGTGGGAGGGGCCGGCGTCGATGGTGCTGCCCGCGCTCGCCCTCGGGGTTCCGTCCGGGGCGATGATCGGCGGGCTGCTCGACCAGTCGCTCCCCGCCGCCTTCAACGAACCGTGGACCCGGACCTGGCACGCCTACGGATTCGCACCCCACCACGTCGCCCGGCACGCGCTGCGCCGCGCGCTGGCCGGGGTGCTCCCCCAACTCCTGCCGACCGTCGTGGGGTTGGTCGGCGGTGCCGTCGCGGTGGAGAAGATCTTCAACATTCCCGGCCTCGGCCGTCTCGCCCTGGACGCCGCCATCGCCCAGGACCTCCCGCCCCTGCGGACCGCGACACTCGCCCTCATCCTGCTCGGCGTCGTCGCCGGCCTCCTCATCCAGGCCCTGCGCCGCGCCCTGCTCGGCCCAGCCCTGCGGGACGGCGCCCTGCCCACCCTGCACGCACCGGCCGCTGCCCGAGGGCGCTTCACCCGCTGGGCCGCCATGGCCTGCGCCCTCGCCCTGCTCACTCTCGTCACCGCCGGGCTGCTCCGCGATCCCCTCCACGTGGACACCGCGGCCCGACTGCTCCCGCCCTCAGCCGCACACCCATTGGGCACGGATGCGCTCGGCCGCGATCTGCTCGCCCGCCTCGGCCACGGCGCGCTGCGCACAGTGGGCGCGGCCCTCGTGGTGACCGCGGTGTGCACGCTCACCGGGCTGCTGCTCGGCATGGCGGCACAGGTCGGCGCGGGGCTCACGGAAGTGGTATCGACGATGCCTGCCGTCCTCGCCGGAATGCTGACCACGGCGGTGACCGGCCCGTCGGCCTCGGGTGCCGCCCTCGCGGTCTGCCTGGTCGGCTGGACCCCCTACGCCGCCCAGGCCGCGGCCCTGCTCGAACAGGAACGGGCCAGCGGCCACATGCTCGCCTCCCTCTCCTTCGGCGCCGGCCCGGGCTACCTCCTCCGCCACCACCTGTTCCCCGCCGTACTGCCCCCCGTCCTGCGCAACGCCCTCCTGCGCCTGCCCACCACCGTCCTCGTACTGGCCTCCCTCGGCTTCCTCGGTCTGGGCGAACAGCCGCCCACCGCCGAGTGGGGCCGCCTGCTGTCGGAGAACCAGCCGTACGCGGAACTGGCGCCCTGGACCGTACTCGGCCCGGCCTGCGCACTCGTCCTGCTCTCCGTCCTCGCCCTCTCCGGCACGGACGCCGCGGCTGTGCGCGGCCCGGCGTCAGTCCGGGGCCGGATGTCCCGTCGGTCCCGTAGGAGAGGTGTGCAGGGGGAGGACAAGGTCAGTGCCGGGCGAACTGAACCCCGGTCGGTTGTATGACGCCGCCCCATCGCGGTCCCGGTGATGGTCAATGGGTGCGGCGACACCTGACCCGTCTCCGGTGCCCGATCCCCACCAGCAGCTGTGCCAGTTCCCGCAACCAGGTATCGGGCCGTTAGGTGTATCGACCCGATACCTGGGACCGGAGCAGCTGGGCTCGCGGCCGTCCGCGATGCGTCGGGTGCCTCCTGGGGACCGGTTGGCCGGTGCCACGGGGTTGACGGGCAGGTGGTCACCGGGGTTGAGGAGATAGCCGTCGAAGACCGGGCGGCTGCTCGGCCCGGGGATGTGGTGTGGAAGCCGTCGAGGGCGCAGCTCACTGGGAGTCGTTCAGGATCGTGGCTCGTTCACCCATCCCCGTGTGAGCCACCTGTCCAACTGGGCCGAACGTCCTGATGCGTGAAGTGGCGTTTGCGACACCCCACTCTGATGGCCTGTCAGACGCAGGAAAAGGGCATCGACCGGCACGGACCTCATGGGAGCCGCAGGACGTCGAGGGCCGTGAGTGCCACGTGCAGTTCGGTGCGCTGTTCGCCGGACTCGAGGTCGCAGTCGAGTATCCGCTCGATGGCGCGCAGTCGTTGGTAGACGGTCTCGCGGGACAGACCGCCGGAGCGGGCGGCCACCGTCTTGTTGCCTGCCGCGTCCAGGTAGTGGCGCAGGGTGGTCAGCAGGTCCGTGCCGTGGCGGGCGTCGTGGTCGGCGAGTCGGCCGAGCCGGCGTTCGGCGTAGTCCTGGATCCGGGTGTCGTCGCGCAGGGCGAAGAGAAGGCGACGCAGGCCGATGTCGGATCGTTCGTGGTAAGAGCGGTCCGGCGGGAGCGGCTGGCCGGGCTCGGTGGCTTCGGCGACGCGGGTCGCCTCACGGAAGGAGCGGGCGACGGCAGGGAGGTCTGCCGCCTCGCTGCCCGTGCTCACCATTGTCCCGGGAACCAGGTCGAGTGCGGTGCGGCTCAGGTGCTCGACGACGGGTCGCCACGGTTGCTCGGGGCGCAGGGACAGGAGGATGCCGAGGCGGGTCGGTGCGAGGAGGCCGACGAGGGCCTGTGTTCCCTTCTTCTTCAGCTCCTCGGAGAGGAGTTCCTCGGCTTTGGCCGTGTCGTCCTCGCAGGGGACGTCCGCGAGGACGGCGATGAAGCCGGAGCCCGCCGTGGGCAGGCCCAGCGCGGCGATCCGGGCCTCGGCGTCGGCGGGCGAGCGGTGGCGCTGTTCGACGAGGTCGCGCAGCACGCCGCGGTGTGCTGCGCGTTCCCACGGCGTGTGGTGGGTGAGACGGGCGATGGTCAGGGCCATCGCGGTTCTCTCCAGGACCGTGACGGCTTCCGGACCGAACGGGCCGAAGGCCGAGTGAGGGGCCGGGCCAGGCGGGGGCGGGAGCATGGCCACCCTGCCCCAGCGTTCGCCCTGGTACTCGACGGGCGCCACGAGCCAGCCCTCGGGGCCGGAGACGGTGGTGTGGTCGGCGGGCGGTGTCGCTCGGGAGCGCTGTTCCCAGGAGGTGAGCGCCGCCTCAGCCGTGTCACCGGAACGCTCGCAGACGAGTGCCTGGTGGACCAGGTTCTCCAGTACGACGGTGTGGCCGCTCATCTCGGCGGCGGCGCGTACGACGTCCTCGGGCCCGGCGCCGCGCAGGGTGAGGGCGGTGAACGCCTCGTGGACGCGCTGGGTCCGCCGCATCACCTCGGCCTGGTTGCCGAGGATGAACGCGTGGACGACCTGGGTGACCTCCAGGAAGTTGACGTCCTTGGCCAGGGTGACGAGGGGCAGGCCGCGGACCTCGCAGGCGTGGACCAGGGCGTCGGGCGGGCGGTGGTAGCGGCGGACCAGCTCGATGACCAGGACCGCCGCGCCGATGTCGGCGAGTTCGTCGACGTAACGGCGTACGCCCGCCGGCTCCTCGGGCAGAGGCATCCCGGTGGTCAGGACGAGTTCGCCGCCCTTCAGGAAGGAGGCGGGGTCGGTCAGTTCGGTGATGTGGACCCAGCGGACGGGGCGGTCGAGCCGGGACAAGCCGGTGACGACCTGGGGCTGTCCCGCGGCCAGGACGGGAAGGGCCAGTACGTCGGCCACGGTGAGCGGGCGGCCGGCGGTGTTCACTTCGCGGCCCGGCACGCAGGCGTCGGGGCCGTCGGCGCCCGGCCCTGGAGCCGTGGGGTGGTTCTCGCTCACGGTGCCTCCATGGGGGGTCCCGGCTCCGGTGAAGCCACAGAGCTCGGGAAGTGCCCCGTCACTCTGACAAGCGTCGCTGACCTGCGCAAGAGCCCGGAGACGGCAGCTACGAGGCGGAGGGGCGGGGTGAAGGGCCCGGCGCGGCTGACACAACGTCCGGATCTCGAGTCCCGGCCGGACAGATCGCGCGTTGGCGCGGCCCTGGTCCGCCGAGATGCTCGTCAGACCGCAGTACAACCGCAGCAGAACCGCAGCAGACCGAACACCGAGGCCGGGAGACGAACATGACCGCACTGTCGCCGCAGCTGCGCCAGGCCACGCCCGTGGTGGCGGTCCGGGGCGAGGGCGTCCACCTCTACGGCGAGGACGGGCGCCGCTATCTCGACTTCACCGCCGGCATCGGCGTCACCAGCACCGGGCACTGCCACCCCAAGGTCGTGGCGGCGGCGCAGGAGCAGGTGGGCACGCTCATCCACGGCCAGTACACGACGGTCATGCACCAGCCCCTGCGGCGTCTGGTCGACAAGCTCGGCGAGGTGCTGCCGGCCGGCCTGGACAGCCTGTTCTTCACCAACTCCGGCAGCGAGGCCGTCGAGGCCGCGCTGCGGCTGGCCCGCCAGGCCACCGGCCGCCCGAACGTCCTCGTCTGCCACGGCGGCTTCCACGGCCGTACGGTCGCCGCCGCCTCCATGACCACCTCCGGCACCCGCTTCCGCTCCGGCTTCTCCCCGCTGATGAGCGGCGTGGTCGTCACCCCCTTCCCGACGGCCTACCGCTACGGCTGGGACGAGGAGACCGCCACCCGCTTCGCCCTCCGGGAGCTGGACTACACACTCCAGACGATCTCCTCACCCGCCGACACGGCCGCGGTCATCGTCGAGCCGGTGCTCGGCGAGGGCGGATACGTGCCCGCCACACGAGCCTTCCTCGAAGGCCTGCGGGAGCGCGCGGACCGGCACGGCTTCCTGCTGATCCTCGACGAGGTGCAGACCGGCGTCGGCCGCACCGGCCGCTTCTGGGGCCACGACCACTTCGGCGTCACGCCCGACATCCTCGTCACCGCCAAGGGCCTGGCCAGCGGCTTCCCGCTGTCCGGCATCGCGGCCTCCGAGGAGTTGATGTCCCGGGCATGGCCCGGCTCCCAGGGCGGTACGTACGGCGCCAACGCCGTCGCCTGCGCCGCCGCCTGCGCGACCCTCGACGTCGTGCGCGACGAGAAGCTCGTCGAGAACGCCGAGGCCATGGGCGCGCGGCTGCGCCACGGCCTGGAGGCGGTGGCCGACCGTACCGCGGGAATCGGCGACGTACGGGGCCTCGGACTGATGCTGGCCACCGAGTTCGTCACCGAGGACGGCAGCCCCGACCCGGAGACCGCCGCCCGCGTGCAGCGGGCCGCCGTCGACGAGGGCCTGCTCCTGCTGCTGTGCGGGGCCTGGAACCAGGTGGTCCGCATGATTCCCGCGCTCGTGATCGACGAGGCGGCGGTGGACGAGGGTCTCCAGGCATGGGCGACCGCCGTCGAGGTCGGCACATCGGGAGCGACAGGGCGATGACGGACACCACCACGGCCCTGGAGCCGCTGGTCGCGCGGCTCGCCGAGACCGCTCCCGGCCTGCGGGTGGAGACCGGCCCCGGCTCCACCGGCCTCTACGCCTACGACGCCTCCAACTACCGGGTTCCGCCGCGGGCCGTGGTCTTTCCCCGCAGCGCCGACGACGTCGTCGCGGTGCTGCGGGCCTGCCGCGAGGCACATGTTCCGGTCACCGCGCGCGGCGGCGGCACCAGCATGGCGGGCAACGCGGTCGGGCCGGGCGTCGTCCTGGACTTCTCCCGCTACATGAACCGGATCCTGGACATCAACCCGACCGCGCGCACCGCGCGCGTCGAGGCCGGAGTGGTCCCGGACGCGCTGCGCGGCGCGACCGCACTGCACGGACTCACCTTCGGCCCCGACCCGTCCTCGCACAGCCGGCGCACCCTCGGTGGGATGATCGGCAACGACGCCTGCGGCAACCGGTCGGTGCGACACGGGCGCACCAGCAGCCACATCGAGGCGCTGGAGATCGTGACGGCCGACGGCGTGCGGGCCGTCGCCGACCGGACCGGCCTGCGCGCGGCCGATCCGAACGACACGGACGCAGTCGAGCGGGTCGCCCGCCTCGAAGCGGACGTACGCCGCCCGATCGAGGCCGATCTGGCGCCGATCCGTACCGAGCTGGGCCGCGTTCCGCGTCAGGTGTCCGGCTACCAGCTGCACCACCTGCTGCCCGAGCACGGCTTCGACATGGCCCGCGCCCTGGTGGGCACCGAGGGCTCCTGTGCGGTCGTCACCGCCGCGACGGTCCGCCTGGTGGCGACCGCACAGGCTTCCACCCTCCTCACCCTCGGCTACGACGACGTGGTCGACGCCGCCGAGGACGTCCCCGAGATCCTCCGCCGGCACCCCACCGCCGTCGAGGGCATGGACGAGGCCATCGTCGCCACCATGCGCGCCCGCCGCGGCCCGGACTCCGTCACCGGACTCCCCGAGGGACGCGCCTGGCTGTACGTCGAGCTCGACGGCGACGATCAGGCGGTCG
This sequence comes from Streptomyces sp. NPDC014995, assembly GCF_043080745.1. NCBI lineage: Bacteria > Bacillati > Actinomycetota > Actinomycetes > Kitasatosporales > Streptomycetaceae > Streptomyces > Streptomyces sp. NPDC014995. The sequence continues at coordinate 10,086 of NZ_JBIBVX010000035.1, read as the reverse complement.
TCGACGCCCGCGCCGACGAACTGCTGGAGGTGCTCAAGGCCCGGGGCCGGATGACCGGCGGGCGGGTCGTGCACAGCCCGGCCGAGCGGCGCTCGCTGTGGCGGGTCCGTGAGGACGGGGCGGGGCTCGCGGCTCGTCTCGTCGACGGCGGGGAGTCCTGGCCCGGCTGGGAGGACGCCGCCGTCGCGCCCGAGAACCTGGCCGCCTACCTGCGGGACTTCCGCAAGCTGCTGGCCACGCACGGCCTGACCGGCGTGCTGTACGGGCACTTCGGCGCCGGCTGCGTCCACGTCCGCATCGACTTCGACCTGGCCACGGATCCCGGGCGGGCCGCCGCCCGCCGGTTCCTCACCGAGGCGGCTGCCCTGGTCGTCGAGCACGGCGGGACGCTGTCGGGCGAGCACGGTGACGTGGACAGCTTCACTCGCGCCTTCCGCCCTGAAGTGGCCGGGGCCGCGAGCCGCGTACTCGCCGACGCCGGCATCCCTTGCACGGCACAGGACGGCCTGTGCTGTGGTCTGACCTGGGTGAGCACCGGACAGCTGTCGCTCGCGCGCCGCATCATGGCCCGCACCGTCGCCCACCTGGACAACGGCGACGACCGGCCGATCGTGGTGGCCGAACCCAGCTGTGCCGCGGCGCTCAAGCGTGACGTGCCCGAACTCCTCGGCACCGACGCCGCGCGGCGCGTCGCGGCCCGCGTCCACACCCTCACCGGAGCCCTGACCGACCTCGCCACCCCCGGCTGGGCGCCCCCGGAGCTGCCGGACAACGTGGTCCTGCAGACCCACTGCCACGAGTACGCCACCTTCAAGGGCCGTCACCCCCGCGACCTGCTCGGCCGCCTCGGCGTACACAAGATCGACGAGGCCGAGGGCTGCTGCGGGCTCGCCGGAAACTTCGGCTTCGAGGAACAGCACTACGACACCTCGATGGCCGTCGCCGACCTCGCCCTGCGGCCGCGTCTCGACGACGTGGACCCCCATACGCCGGCCGTCGTCGTGGCCGACGGCTTCAGCTGCGCCACCCAGATCGACCACCTCGCCGGTGACCGGGGCATCCGCGCCCTGCACCTCGCGGAACTGCTCGACCCCGCCGCCGACCGGCCCGGACAACCAGGAGAGAACTCATGACCGACACGCCCACGCAGTTGTTCATCGGTGGTGCCTGGGTGGATGCCGCGGACGGCGCCACCATGCCCGTCGACGACCCCGCCACCGGGGAGATCCTCTGCCACGTCGCCGACGCGGGTGCCAAGGACGCGAAGCTCGCCGAGGAGTCGGCCGTGCAGGCGCAGGAGGAGTGGACGCGTACGGCGCCCCGGGTGCGCAGCGAGATCCTGCGCCGTGCCTACGAGATCATCCTCGAGCGCACCGACGAACTCGCCCACCTGATGACGTCCGAGATGGGCAAGCCGCTGGCCGAGGCCAGGGGAGAGGTGGCGTACGCGGCGGAGTTCTTCCGCTGGTTCTCCGAGGAGGCCGTGCGTATCGACGGTGGCCTCGCCACCTTGCCGGACGGCCGCAACCGCATGCTGCTCTCCCGTCGCCCGGTCGGCCCCTGCCTGCTGATCACTCCGTGGAACTTCCCGTTGGCGATGGGCACCCGCAAGATCGGCCCGGCGGTCGCCGCCGGCTGCACGATGGTGCTCAAGCCGGCCCCGCAGACCCCTCTCTCCAGCCTTGCCCTCGCCGCGATCCTCAAGGAGGCCGGGCTGCCGGACGGCGTGCTGAACGTCGTCACCACCTCCCGCGCGGGGGAGGTGTGCGAACCGCTCCTGCGCGGCGGGCGGATTCGCAAGCTCTCCTTCACCGGCTCCACGGCCGTCGGACAGCTGCTGCTCGCCCAGAGCGCGGAGGCGGTCGTACGGACCTCGATGGAGCTGGGCGGCAACGCCCCGTTCATCGTCTTCGAGGACGCCGACCTGGACAAGGCCGTGGACGGGGCGATGGTCGCCAAGATGCGCAACATGGGCGAGGCGTGCACGGCCGCCAACCGTTTCTTCGTGCACCGCTCGGTGGCGGAGGAGTTCGGGCGGCGGCTGGCCGAGCGGATGGGCGCGCTGATCGTCGGCCCGGGCACCCGGGACGGCGTCGACGTCGGCCCCCTGATCGACAGGAGGGGACGCGCCAAGGTGGAGGAACTCGTCGCCGACGCGGTGGAGCGCGGGGCGCAGGTACTCGTCGGCGGCCGTACGCCCGAAGGCCCCGGCTGCTTCTACCCACCGACCGTGCTGGCCGACGTCGATCCCGGCAGCCGCCTGATGGACACGGAGATCTTCGGCCCCGTCGCCGCGATCCTCACCTTCGACGACGAGGACGACGTGATCCGCCGGGCCAACGACACCCCCTGGGGCCTGGTCGGCTACGTCTTCACCGAGGGCCTCGACCGTGCCCTGCGGGTGAGCGAGCGGCTGGAGGTGGGCATGGTGGGGCTGAACACGGGTCTCGTCTCCAACCCCGCCGCACCCTTCGGCGGCGTCAAGCAGTCGGGGCTGGGCCGCGAGGGTGGCCGGGTGGGGATCGACGAGTTCCTGGAGTACCAGTACCTCGCGGTGCCCGTGAGCTGACGGCGGTCATGCCCTGACCGCGCCGCAGCACGCACCGTGACGAGGCCCCACCCGTGCCCGGCCCTCCACGCCGCCGGGTGCGGGTGGGCGGCCCGTGATCTGTCCTCGGCGACTGCCTCGGCAGCCGGCGACTCCCGCAGCTTCTCCTGCCCGGGCCCGGGGATCGACCGGGGCCGCGGCCATGAATCTCTCAAGTCCAGGAAAGGAAAGACATGTCGCTCCTGAAGACCATCGACACCGATCCCTCCTTCGCTCCGCGCAAGTCCGGCCCGCTCCCGGAACGTCTGGTGTCCGGCGACCCCGCGTTCATGACCTGGCCCCAGGACATCGCCCGCGGGGAGATGATCCATACGGGAGTCTGGGAAGCGACGCCCGGCGAGACGCGCTCGATCAAGGGCGAGACCTTCGAGTTCTGCCACATCCTCGCCGGCGTCGTCGAACTCACGCCGGAAGGCGGCGAGCCCGTGGTCTACAAGGCGGGCGACAGCTTTGTCATGAAGCCGGGCTTCGTCGGTGTCTGGAAGACCATCGAAACCGTGCGCAAGATCTACGTGATCGTGAAGTGACGCCGGGAGCGTCGTCAGGCCAGGTGCCGGGCGGTGATCTCCGCCGCCGTCTCGGAGACCAGCCGGCCCAGCTCGGGCAGCCGGTCGGGCTCGAAGCGGGAGTCGGGCAGGGAGACGGCCACGGCGGCCAGCGGTGTGCCCTCACCGTCGAGCACGGGTGCCGCGATCGCGCAGATACCCTGCAGATACTGGTTGTGGTTGACGGCGTAGCCACGCTCTCTCACACGGCGGAGCTCCGCGCGCAGTTGCCCCGGGTCGGTGATGGTCTCCTCGCCGTACCCCTCCAAGGTCCCCGCGGTGACCTCGGCTATCTCGGACTTCCCCAGATGGGCGAGGACGGCGTTCCCGGCGGCCGTGGCGTGCAGGGGCGAGGTGTCGCCGATGGCGTGGAAGGTGCGTACGGCGTGGTCGCAGTCGACGCGGTCGACGACGACCATGGCGTGCAGGGCGTCCGGTACCGACAGGTGGATGGTCTCGTTCAGCGCGTCGCGGAGCCGGATCATGGGTTCACGGGCCGCGGCGAAGAGGCTGGAGCCCTGCAGTGCGGCGGGTCGTACGGCCAGGACGCGGGCGCCGACCTCCCAGCGGGTGGTGTCCTTGCGGTTCGCCCGCAGCCAGCCCGCCTCGTTGAGGGTGACCAGCGTGCGCTGCACGGTGGACTTCGGCAGCCCGAAAATCTTCGTCAACTCCCCGACGGTCACGGGTTGATGTCTGGCGACTGCCTCCAGAACCCGGAGCGACCTGGTGACGCTCTTCATTTCCATTCGATGCCCCCTCGGACCTGCGGATCCCTGGTTCTCATTGCCTCTTGACTCCAGCACGGAGTCACGGTCACCATCTGTGCCGGATTCCAGCATAGCGTGCCACGATGTGGAACGCGGTAGGAGTCGGTCGATCAGTGGACCGTCCCTGAGGTGCGCCGGGGTCCTGATTCCCCGCGGCGATGGACAGCGGTAGGGCCTTGAGCAGGCCCGCCGTGCCGCGTGGTGCGGCCGCCCTGTGCCCGACCTTCCGTCGGTCGGGCACAGGGCGGTGGCTGCCGTGACACAAGGCTGAGGGTCGGCCTCGCGTGCTGACGCGTGCGAGGCCGACCCTCGGTCACCGCTTGCGGCGGTCTACTGCCGTTCAGGCGCCCAGGCGGCGCTGTGAGATCTCCGCGGCTGTGTCTGTGACGAGGCGGCCCCACTTGGGTGTCTGCTCGCCGTCGTACCGCGCCTCGGGCATGGAGATTGCCACCGCTGCCAGCGGGGTGCCGTGCTCGTCGAGCACGGCGGCGGCGACGGCGCAGACGCCCGGCCGGTACTGGTTGCGGTTGACCGCGTAGCCGTCGGTGCGGATCCGGTCCAGCTCGGCGCGCAACTCGTCGGGCTCGACGGGCGTCGTGTCGCTGAACCGCTCCAGCCCGGCCGCGACGAGCTCTTCGACGTCCTGCCCCGGAAGGTGGGCGAGAACGGCGCGCCCGACGGCGGTGGCGTGCAGGGGCGAGGTGTCGCCGATCGTGTGGAAGGTGCGTACGGCCTGGTCGCAGTCGACGCGGTCCACCACGACCATGCATTGCAGGGCGTCCGGCACCGACAGGTGGATGGTCTCGTTCACCGCGTCCCGGAGGCGAACCATGGGTTCACGGGCCGCGGCGAACAGGCTGGAGCCCTGCAGTGCGGCAGGGCGTACGGCCAGGACGCGGGCGCCGATCTCCCAGCGGGTGGTGTCCTTGCGGTTGGCGCGCAGCCAGCCGGCCTCCGCCAGCGTGACCAAGGTGCGCTGCACGGTGGACTTCGGTAGTCCGAAGAGCTTCGTCAACTCCCCAACGGTCACGGGCTGATGCTGGGCGACCGCCTCCAGGATCCGAAGCGACCTGGTGACGCTCTTCATTTCCATCCGGTTTCCCCCTGTTAATCCACAAAATTTCTGCTGGACATCCTCTTGACGCCTCCCCGAAGCCACTGTCATTCTCTGTGCCAGATTCTAGCACAGCATTCCACATAGTGGCACGGCCTTGGGGGGATCCCCCGGAAGTGAGCCGGACTGCGAGGTGCGGCGGTTGCGAGCCGCAGGTCCCCAAGGAGGACCTGGCTCCCGCTCAAACCATCCCGAATCGAACATTCTCGCGTCGAAGGCCCAGCATGCGCCTCGGCGATACGAAAGGAAAGCCCTGTGTCAGCTGCCAGGAAGCGCGTCGCGGTGGTCGGGGTCGGAACGATGGGCAGCCAGGCAGCCTGGCGGCTGACGGCCCGCGGCGCCGAGGTCGTCGGCTACGACCGGTTCGCCCCCGGCCACGACCGCAGTGCCGCCGGCGGCGAGTCCCGGATCTTCCGCAGCGCGCACTTCGAGGACTCCCGGTACGTCCCGCTCCTCAAGCACGCCGACGCCCTTTGGGAGCAGCTCCAGCAGGAGACCGGCCGGGAGCTGCGCCGACTGACCGGATGCCTGCTCATGGGGCCCACCGAGCACCAGCAGATGGCCACCGTCCTTCAGTCCATCGCCGAACACGACCTCGACCACGAGGTTCTGGACGCCGAGACGCTCGCCAAGCGCTTCCCGCAGTACCGCATCGAGGACGGCGACGCGGCCGTGCTCGACCGCCGCGCCGGCTTCATCCGCCCGGAGCTGACCATCCAGACCGCAGCCCGCCGCGCCGAGCAGCTGGGCGCCGTGATCCACCGCTACAGCACGGTCCGCGAGATCGTCCCCGTCGCGGGCGGCGTGGAGATCCGCACCGACTCCGGCAGCGAGCGCTTCGACACCGCCGTCGTCACGCCCGGCCCCTGGGTCAACGACCTGCTGCCCGAGCTGCCGTGGGAGGTGGAAGTCCGCCGCATCATCAGCGCCTGGTACGTGCCCACCGCCCCCGACGCCTGGTTCGGCGAGGAGCGCCCGGCGTTCATCCGCACGGCACCCACCCACTGCTACGGCCTGCCCTCCCCGGACGGCATCTCGGTCAAGCTCGGACTGTCCCGCGCGCTGCACCGGCTCGCCGGCGACCCCAACCAACTGGACCGCACCGTGCGGCCGGACGAGCTGGAGATCTTCTCCGAGCTGATCGGGCGTTACCTGCCCGACCTGCACCCGGACCCGACCCGCCTCTCCGTCTACATGGAGGGCTACACCGAGAGCAGCCGTCCACTGGTCGGCCCGCTGCCCGGCGCCGAGAACGTCATCCTGCTCGCCGGCTTCTCCGGGCACGGCTTCAAACTCTCGCCCGCCTTCGGTGACATCGCCGCGGACCTCGCGCTGGACGGCGCCTCGTCCCAGCCCATCGACTTCCTCTCCACCGTCGGCCGTACGGAGGCATGACCATGCAGGACACCACCCTCTGTCTCGGCTCCCTTCAGGCCCGGCCCGGCACCAAGGCGCGCGGCACCGTCCAGGCCGATCTCGGCACCCTCACCGCGGACATCCCGGTGACCCTGGTCAACGGAACCCGCCCGGGCCCCCGGGTCGTCATCACCGCCGGTGTGCACGGTGGCGAGTTCACGCCCATCGAGGCCGCCGCGCGCCTGGCGGACCTGCTGGAGCCCGGCGAGGTGAGCGGGCAGGTGATCGTCTGTCCGGTCGCCAACCCGCCCGCCGTGTACCAGGGCCGGCTCAACGTCTCCCCGGTGGACGGCGTGAACCTCAACCGCGTCTTCCCCGGCGACCCGGCCGGCGGCCCCACCGAACGGCTGGCCGCCTGGCTCTTCACGCACCTCGTCGACGGCGCCGACGTCTACATCGACCTGCACTGCGGCGGCATCGACCAGGTCCTGCGGGACTTCGTCGGCTACCGCCTCACCGGTGACCCGGACCTGGACAAGGCGACGGCCGAACTGGCAGGGTCCTTCGGCATCCAGGACGTCATCCTCGGGCTGACGCCCGAGGGCGGCAACAGTCACGCGGCCGCCGCCCGCCGGGGTATCTCGGCGGTCCTCGTCGAGGTGGGCCAGCTCGGCCAGCGGGACGAGGCCACGGCCCTCCGCCGCGTCGACGGCCTGCTGAAGGCACTTCGCCATCTGAGCGTCCTCGACCAGGACGGTTCCGCTCCGGCACCGATCCGCGAGTGGGTCTGGTCCGCCGGCGTCACCGCCGAGGCCACCGGCCTGTGGTACCCGGAGTTCTCCTTCGACGCCGACGTCATCGGCGAAGTCGCCGAGGGAGACCTCCTCGGGCGCATCGTCGACCCGACCGACGGCACGGAGCACACCGTCCACGCCCCGGCCGACGGACGGATCTTCTACGGGATGCATGCCCTCACGGTGGCCACCGGCGCCGAACTCGCCGCCCTCGCCGTCCCGTGGAACCCCGACACGGCCGCGCGGGCCGACACCTTCCGGGCTCCCGGTCTGGGTGCCGGATCCGACGAGGCGGATCCCCGCCCCTAGACCCCCATTTCAGCCGCCCCCCTTTCCACGTCCCAAGCCGACCCTTCTCACGGCCAGTATCACCAGGAGGCACCAAATGAAAGATGCCCGAATAGACCGCAGACTGTTCCTGAGAGGAATCGGCGGGGTCACCGCGGGTGTCGCCGCCGCGACCACCCTGAGCGCCTGCGGTACCGGCACCAGCCGTGCCTCGGCCGGCGGCGGTAAGGGCGGCAAGACGGTGGTCGTCCGTGACAGTGGCGGTTCCTATGGTGCGGCGCTGCAGAAGGCGATCTACACGCCGTTCACGCAGGAGACCGGCATCCAGGTGAAGGTGCTGAACCTGGACGACGCTCCGCTGCTGGCGCAGATCAAGCAGGGCCGCCCGCAGTGCGACCTCATCAACAACTCGATGATGTCCCACACGAAGTACGTGAAGCAGGACGCGCTGGAGGCGCTGGACCTCGACCGGATCAAGAGCGTGAAGAGCGCGAAGATCCCCGAGAACCAGATCACCGAGCATGCTGTCGGCAGCAGCTTCTACGGAGCTTGTATGGCGTACCGCACGGATGCTTTCGGGGGTAAGAAGCCGGAGTCGTGGGCGGACTTCTGGGACACCGGAGCGTTCAAGGGCGGCCGTTCGATGTGCAACCCGGACGGTGACCTGCCGGAGTTGGAGTTCGCGCTGCTGGCCGACGGTGTCCCGATGGACAAGCTGTACCCGCTGGATGTGGACCGTGCTTTCAAGGTGCTGACGCGGCTGCGGGGCGACATCAAGAAGTTCTGGGACAGCGGCCCGCTGCCCGGTGTGCTGCTCAGCCGCCAGGAGGTCACGATGTCCACCGTGTGGGACGGCCGGCTGGCTGACCTGCAGAAGCAGGGTGTTCCGGTCGCACGGCAGCTCAACGGTATGCGCCGGCAGTTCCAGGGCTATGCCATCGCCAAGGGCGCGGCCAACGTGGACAACGCCTACAAGCTCATGGACTTCTCTCTGCGGGCGGAGAGCCAGGCCGCCCTGGCGAAGGCCTTCCCGTCGAACCCGTCGTCCCCGCTGGCCTACGCGAAGCTCACCGAGGACGAGCGCAATGCGCTGGCCGGTGCGCCGAAGTACTACGACAAGGGTTTCGACACGGACATCGACTGGTGGCTGAAGAACGAATCGGCCGTCACCAAGCGCTGGTTGGAGTGGGCTCGTGGCTGAATTCGGTATCGCGGCACCGTCGGTGAAGGTGGCCGGCGCTAAGGCGGCCACCGCGACCGGCAAGGCGCTGTCGGTAGTGGCATTGCGCAAGACCTACGGGGACGTGGTCGCCGTCGACGAGGCGTCGATGGAGATCGCGGCGGGGGAGTTCGTCACCTTCCTCGGCTCCTCCGGGTCGGGCAAGACCACGACGCTGATGATGATCGCCGGGTTCTGCGAACCCGACTCCGGCACCATCACCGTCGGCGGCCGCGACGTCACCCACCTCGCCCCGCAGAAGCGAAACCTCGGCTTCGTCTTCCAGCAGTACCTGCTCTTCCCGCACATGACCGTGCAGGAGAACGTCGCCTTCCCGCTCACCCTGCGCGGCGTGCCCAAAGACGAGATCCGCCGCCGGGTCGGGGAAACCCTGGAGATCGCCGGCCTGTCCCGCTTCGGCGGCCGCAAGCCGCGTGAGCTGTCCGGCGGTCAGCAGCAGCGTGTGGCTCTGTGCCGGGCACTGGTCTACCGCCCGCCGGTCATCCTCATGGACGAGCCGCTCGGCGCCCTGGACAAGAAGCTCCGCGATCAGCTCCAGGTCGAGATCAAGACCATCCAGCAGGAACTCGGCCTGACCGTCATCTACGTGACGCACGATCAGGAAGAAGCGCTGGTCATGTCCGACCGTATCGCGGTGATGCGCAACGGTCTGATCGAGCAGTTCGACACTCCGAGGGAGCTGTTCGAGCGGCCCAGGACCCCCTTCGTCGCGGACTTCCTCGGCGCGGCCAACTTCCTGCCCGGCCGCATCGAGCAGCACGACGGCGAGCACACCCTCGTCCGCCTCACCCAGTCCGGTGGCCTGCTCAAGGCCCGCCGCCACGACCTGCCCTCCGGCACCGAGGTCAAGGTCGCCGTCCAGCCGGGCCGGCTGCGGGCCTGTGCCGCCGATGACGGGTTCTGTACCGGCACGGTCGAGACCGCCACCTACGTCGGCACGCTGGTGCGCGCGGGGGTGCGGATCGACGGCGGTCAGGCGCCGCTGCTGCGCCTGGAGGTACCCGCAGGCCGCGGCCCGGTCGCCGGCGAGCGAGTCGGCATCTGCGCGGACCCCGAGGACGTCAACCTCTTCCCCACCGACGAACAGGCGGGGTGAGTCATGGCCGCCACCCTTACCGTCAACGCTCCCGCCCGTCCGCGCAAGCTGCTGGCTTCGCGCCGGACGCGGGTCGGGATCCTGTACGCGCTGCCGGTCGTCGTCTACCTGCTGGTGCTGTTCGTCTACCCGATCTTCTCCACGCTGCTGCTGAGCCTGAAGAACGCCGACGGCTCGTTCACCCTGCACTGGTACGCCGACGCACTCACCGGCGTGAACCTGTCGGTGCTGTTCACCACGCTGCGGATCTCCGCCGAAACGGCCGTGCTGAGCCTGGT
>NZ_JBIBVX010000034.1:0-23869 GCF_043080745.1 Streptomyces sp. NPDC014995 | reverse complement strand
GGAACGCCGCGACGACATCCACGAGGCCTTCCTCGGCCTCGCCGCCTGCCTGATCACCCACCGACACGTCCAACGCCTTTGTTAGGACCTCTTAGCCCGTGCCAGTTCGGCTTCGGCTGTGTCGCGCTGCTGCTCGCTCCTGGCCAGGCGCTCGTAGACCTGCTTCACGTTCTGTTCTGCAGGGTTGGAGACGCGTAGGCGTTCGCTTTCCCGATTCAGTGTGGTGATGTCGTGCTGCAGCTTGTCCAACATGGCCAGCAGGATGAGCACCATCTGGTTGGCGTCGTTGCGCTCACGCTCCAGCTGCTGCTGGCGTTCCAAGGCCCGTAAGAGTCGGTCCGAGACCTCTAGCGATCGCTGTTGCACGATCACCATCTGAGCCTCGGGGACCGTTGACCTCGATGGGCCAGCGCCTGCTGTACGCGCACGCTGCCTGGCGACTCACACATCGTGGAGAAGCTGTTGCTGAGCGGCGTCACTGGACGAACAGATGTCCGCAACAGCTTCGATGAAGTCCTGCCGAAGCGCCACGCCTGCCAGCCGGTCGGACAGCGTGCTGCGACTAGGAATCCGACCGTCCTTGAAATGGTCGGGCGTCAGCTTGCTGCGAATGTCATCCATTCGCAGTCCGGAGTTGTCCAGCCACTGCCTCAGCACTTCGGCCACAGCGTTGTCCTCAGCGGACTGACGGACGCGTCCGTCTCCCCACTCCACCCCCTGGTTTCGCCAACTACTCCGACAATATCTGGGCTTGTCCGGCTCAAGGACCGAACAAGTAGACCGGCCCTGCTGCATCCAGCGAGCGTAGAAGCGTCATCCAGTCCGCTCCAGTCGGGCTCACCCCAGGGTGGTGTCGTTCAGGCGATTCGTTCAGGTTGATTCTGATTCGGCACGGTGAGGTGGCTTCGTAGTTGGTGGCCCCGAGGACATATCTCCAGGACGCCGCCCTGGCCCGACTGGGCTACGGGATCTTGCCGCACCTACTCGCCGTCCGCGCCATCGAGGCCCACATGGCCCGCACCCTGGCTGGCGGAAACCAGACCCGCGAGGAGTGGCGGCTGCCCATCCAGCTCAAGGCGACCATGCTCGACAGAGGAGACGGGCGCTGGCGTGTTGACAGAATGTCAGTGGCACAGGACTTGACGCACTCATCGGCGGCGCCGGTCCGTCAGCGGGTAGCGAGGAGGCCGTCCACCAGAGCCCGGAGCCCGTCCCGATAGGTGTCCTCAGCGGTCAGCGACGCCCAGCGGTCCGCGACCTGTGCCAAGCGGGGAAGCTCGCCCGGGTCGAGATCGGCGAAGACTCGCTCCCGGTAAGTCGCACGGTCGTCGCCTGCGCGGCGCCGGGCCGCTGCCGCACGGACCGTGATCTCTCCGGCGGTGTAGTACCAGATCACGCGGTAACCGCGCACGGCCTGCTCGGGGGTCAGTCCGCACTCGACCAGGCCATCGACGATCTGCTCGACAAACCATAGGGCGGACGTGGACATCAAGTCGTCGGCGGTCAGCACCTCCGTGATCCACGGGCAGGCGGCGAGCGCCTCGTGGACCGCGGTGGCGGCCACGATGATCTGCTCGCGGGGGTGATCGGGCAGTTCGGGCCGGCGCAGGGTCCGGGTGGCGTAGTCGTCCAGCAGGAGGACGAGCAGCTCCTCCTTGTCGCGGACGTGGTGGTAGAGCGCCATCGGAGTACTGCCGACCTCCGTGGCCAGCCGCCGCATGGTCAGCCGGTCCACGCCCCCCTCATCCATGATCCGACGGGCTGTCTCGATGATCTCCTCGCGAGAGATACGGGGAGGTCGGCCCAGGGTTTTGCGCGGTGCGGACGGTTGCGGCATGCCCCCATCATTCCCCAGGTGTCGACAACGGCATAGCTCGCCGCTAACTTTTCTTACATGTATAAAAACTCTAGAGGGAAGCCCGGAGTGGTGCTGGCGGCAGCCGCCGTCGCCCAGTTCGTGTTCGCCCTGGACATGTCCGTGGTCAACGTCGCCTTACCCGCGATCCGCACGGCGCTGGGATTCGCACCGCTCGACCTGTCCTGGGTCGTGCACGTCTACGCGCTCGCGTTCGGCGGGTTCCTGCTGCTGGGCGGCCGCGCCTGCGACCTGTACGGCCAGCGTCGGATGTTCGTCTTGGGGCTGACCGTCTTCGGGCTGTGCTCGCTGGCAGGCGGGCTGGCCCAGACTCCCTGGCACCTGGTCGCCGCCCGCACCGGACAGGGCCTGGGCGCCGCCGTGGCCGCGCCGGCTGCGCTGGCGATGCTCACCACCACCTTCGCCGAAGGCCCCCGGCGCGTCCGCGCGCTGGGGGTGTGGAGCGCGGTGAACGCCGCGGGCGGCGCCCTGGGCGTGCTGGCGGGTGGACTGCTGACCGAGTACGCGGGCTGGCGCTGGATCATGCTGATCAACCTGCCCATCGTCGCGGCGGCGCTCGCGCTCGTCCCCGCGGGAGTGCCCACCGGAGTGTCACCCGCCCGGCGCGAGAGGCTGGACGTGCTGGGCGCCGCCCTGGCGACCGGCGGAGTCGGGCTGCTGGTGCTCGGTGTCGTCCGCACCGACACCCTCGGCTGGGGCTCCCGTACCACGTGGGCGACCCTCGCCGCCGCAGCCGTGCTGCTGGCCGCCTTCGTCGTCGCCGAGTCAAGGGCCACCACGCCTCTGCTGCGCCTCGGCCTGCTGCGCAGCCGTTGGGTCGCCGGCGCGAACGTGCTCGTGTTCCTGGCCGCAGCCGGGCAGTTCACCTCGTTCTACTTCGTGTCCCTGTACATGCAGCAGGTCCTGGGCATGGGGGCCGCAGCGACCGGCACCGCATTCCTGCCCTTCTCCCTGGGCCTGGTCGCGGGAACCATCGTCGCCACCCGTGTCACCGCCTCCCGCACCCCCCGGGTGTCCTTGGTGCCGGGCGCCCTGCTGGCTGCCGGAGGACTGGCCTGGTTCGCGCTCATCAGCCCCGACGGCAGCTTCCTCACCGACGTACTCGGCCCGTCCCTCGTCACCAGTCTCGGCGCCGGACTGGTCCTGGCCCCGGTCGCCGCCGCCGCGACCACCGGCGTCGCTCCGCGTGAGGCCGGCATGGCCTCCGGACTCATGAACAGCTCCCGCCAACTCGGCGGCTCCATCGGCCTGGCCACCCTGGCCACCGTCGCCGCACATCGCACTAGCACGGCCACCGACCCGGCCGCGCTCAATGACGGCTACGCCCTGGGCCTGGCCGTCGCCGCCGCCGTCTTCGTGCTCGCGGCGGTCGTGGCGATCGCTGTGCTGCCACGTCGCCGGGCCGCCACGCGGTTACCGCAGTCCACCGCCCCCGCAGAGAACCAACTGGAAGGAACTCCGTCATGAAGACCACCGTCGTCGACCTGTTCGCCTCGGCGCTGCACTTCAGCCCCGACGGCGACGTCCGAGCCGTCGAGCGGCAGATGACCAGCAGCGGCTCCGGGGCCTGGCAGATCGCCACGTTCCATGTGGAGACCGATGCCGATGTGCACGCCGACCACTGGGAGATGCACCCGGAGGCCGAGGAAGCGGTGTGCTGCCTGGCCGGCGGTATCCGCCTCTACTTCCGTCCCGACGGGCCCGGCGGCACCGAGGACATGGTGCGGTTGCAAGCAGGCGCCGCCGTGGTCGTCCCCCGCGGGCGCTGGCACCGCCTGGAACTGGACGCCCCCAGCGACCTGATGTCGATCACCCTTCGCCACGGCACCCGCCTCGAAAAGCGCACCGACGCCCACTGACCGAACGTGGCCCGGCAGACCCGCTGCCGGGCCACCACAAGCCTCGCCAGCCAGCTACTTTGCCCCTGGGGCCGAGCTGGGAGCCCGGAGCCCAATGAGCTGTGTCCATCTTGAAGTTGCAGGTCACCGGGCGCCTGCTTGTTCATCATCGCCATCCCAGCTGGCCTGGGCCAACTCGCCGATGTTGCACCCACTACTGCGGACGAGACCGCCGTGCTGCTGGTCCGTCTGGCCGCGGTCCCCGATCCGCGCCGCGCCAGGGGCCGACGGCATCCCATCGCCTTGGTCCTGGCCCTGGCCGCCTGCGCTGTCCTGGCTGGGGCCCGATCGCTGGCCGCGATCGCCGAGTGGGCGGCCGATGCCCCCGCCGAGGTCCTGTCCCGGCTCGGCGCCCCATGCCGCGAGCCCGACCGTGGACCGACCGCCCCAGCCGAGGCCACCGTCCGCCGCGTCCTGCAGCGCATCGACGGCGACGCCCTGGACACGGCCGTCGGCTCCTGGCTCGCCGACCGCGACCGAGACAACCACCCCGACCGCGACGCCGATCAGCCCAGCCCCTCGCTCGCGGTGGACGGCAAGACCGTGCGGGGCGCCTACCGGCCCGACGGCACACAGGTTCACCTGCTCGCGGCGATGACCGGCACCGGCCAGGTCATCGCCCAGCGCGAAGTCGACGGCAAGACCAACGAGATCACTGTCTTCCAGCCTCTGCTTGCTCCACTCGGCCTGCGCAACACCATCGTCACCTTCGACGCTCTGCACTCGCAGACCGGCCACGCCCGCTTCCTGGTCGAGGACAAGGGCGCCCACTACATCGCGCTGATCAAGGCCAACCGCCCCACCCTGCACCACTACTTGAAGAAGCTGCCTTGGCGGGACGTGCCGGTGCAGGGCAGGACTCGGGCCACCGCTCACGGCCGCGACGAGATCCGACGGGTCAAGCCCTGCACCGTCACCGCGGGCCTCGACTTCCCGCATGCCGTTCAGGCCGTCCAGATCGTGCGCCGACGCCGGATCATCACCACTGGCAAGGTGACTCTCGAACGCGTCTACGGTGTCACCAGCCTCACGCCCGAGCAGGCCGGCCCGATGGAGATCGCGCAGCGCGTCCGAGAGCACTGGGGCATCGAGAACAAGGCGCGTGACACCGCATACGTCGAGGACGCCTCCCGCGTCCGCACCGGCACCGCGCCCCGAGTCATGGCCACCCTGCGCAACCTCGCCTCGGGGCGCTGCGACTGACCGGCCACGACAACATCGCCGCAGGTATCCGCCACCACGCCCGGGACGCCGCCCGCCCGCTCATCACACTGGGCATCACCTGATCAAACCGGACACATCTCCAGAACGACGTCGCCCTGGGCCGCGCCCGGTGTCGAGTCCCTCGTCGAGACGGCCGCCGAAACCGCCTGTGCGCGCGCCGACGCGGCCGGCCCCACAGCGTGGAACCTCGCGGCCGCCGAGGACGCGGGTGACGCCATCGACACCATCGCCGCGGCGCTGGCCGACATCGACCCTGAAGCCGCCCGGCTCCTGGCGGCGATCCCCGCCGCCACGAAGGCCCTGCTGCGCCACCTCGGTCAGGACCAGGACGACGCCGCCGAACCGGATCCGGCCGCCCCTGCGCCCCGGGCCGCGCGGCCACGGCGGCGCGGTCTCGGGCACGGCTGGCAGGGCGTGCGGCCCGTCAGCGGAACGCTGGCAGTGACCCCGGGTGAAGCTATCCGGTTAGCAAGCCTGTTGGCCCTGCGAGCGAGATATCTAAAGCGAAGGCTTATCAGCTACTCAAATTAATTCGCAATGAGTAACTGATTCGCTTATTAGTTTTCTTTTTCGCTAGCGGAAAAGAAAGCCTCGGAGTGATCGTTTCCGTCCTCGTGGTGGCCTGCTTGTGATTCCCTCCGCTCTTTGCCTCCAGCCGCTACTGTGAGGGTCGGCCGTCACACGTCGGCCCGACTCCGAGCCACTCCCTCGCCCACACCAGGAAGCGGCGAGAACGACAAACAGGCCAGGTGAGTCCGCGCCAGACGGCACGATGGATGCATGGTTGGACTGGGGGGACGCCGTCACCGGCGCATGTGGCAGTTCATCGGCGGTGTGTGCCTGGTGCTGATCGTGGCGAGCGCGACTTTTACCGTCCGGCAGCTCCTGCATGGCGGACTCAAGGCTGACGAGCCCGCGGGCCTGCTGGCCCTGCCCGTGGGCGTCATCGGCTTCGTGGCTGCCGTCCTGGCGCTGCGCAGACCCATCGAGGGCAACGACGCCGAGCTCGCCCGCGGCTGGGCACGCACCCTGGCCCGGCAGATCGAAACCAGCGAGGGAATGGTGCGGCGGCAACTGCTCGGTGCCGACACCAAGCGCATCAACCTCGCCTACATCCTGAGCCCTTCAACCGACCGTGCAGCCAGCGCCCCTGCCGCCGGACGCACCTTCGACGGGACCGACACCCTGCCGGGCGTCCTGGACTACTACAAGTCCACCCGGCCGCGACGTCTCGTGATCACCGGCGCGGCCGGGGCAGGCAAGACCGTCCTGGCCCTGGAACTCATGCTCACCCTCATCGAGAACCGCGCCGAGGACGACCCGGTGCCGGTGCGGATCCCGCTCGGCCAGTGGGACACCACCCAGCCCCTGACAACTCTGCTTGCGGAGCGTCTGACCGACGCCTACGACTGGCCCCCCAAGCTGGCCGCCGGCTTGGTTCACCAGGGCATGGTCCTCCCAGTCCTTGACGGCCTGGACGAGATGGACCCCCTGCGGGACGACGAAACCCCCGACCCCGACGCTCCCCGAGCCCGGGCCGTCCTCGAAGCCCTCAACGCCTACATGAACGGCGGCCTGGACGCCGGCCCGCTCGTCCTGATCTGCCGCACCGCCCACTACGACGCCCTCGCCCCCGGCCCACGCCTGACCGACGCCGCCCACGTCTCCATCGCCCCCGTGGACACCGAGCACGCCATCACCTACCTGCGCACCCGCGCCGGTAACTCCCCACGCTGGCAGCTCCTGCTGGACCACCTCCACGCCCAGCCCACCGGCCCGCTCGCCACCGTGCTGTCCACGCCCTGGCGGCTGTGCCTGACGGCCACCGTCTACTACAGCACCGGCGACCCGGCAGAACTCCTCCAGCACCCCACAGCAGTCGATCTCGACCAGCATCTCCTCGCTCGCTACATCCCCGCCTCCACCGCTCACGCCCCCAAGCCCCTGCAATACCGCCCCGAGGACATCCACCGCTGGCTGCACCACCTCACCCTTCATCTCAATGGCACCGCCACCGGCATTCCAAGCACAGACATCAGCCTCCACAGCCTGTGGCCCCTCGCGGGCCCTATCAGCGTCCGCATCACTGATGCCAATCTCGCAGCCCTAGCAGTCGTCGCCACCAACTCGACTCTCGGCATCTCGCACCTCATCCCGACCGTCGCCAACTTGGCCATCGCCTTCACCTTCGGAGCCGCCGCTTTCCTCCGTGCTTCGCCCACCCCAGGCCGGCTGACACGATTTCGTCCACGGGCCAGACTCTCGGCCCAGCTCATGGTTGGGCTCTCGGTGGGGCTCCTCGCCTGCACAGCCGCGTTCTTAGCCGCCTACATGGCCCACCTGAACGCCAACATCGTGTTCGTGGCTGGGTCCGAGACCGCGGCTGGGAGCGGGGGGCAGGCCGCGCTTACGGTGGGGATCGGGACCGGGCTCACGGCCGCGCTCACGGCTGCGCTCACGGTCCGGCTCACGGGGGAACCGACTGACGTTGCCAGCCCTCGGGTAATCATCCGCGACGACATCATCTGCGGGCTCGCGGTCGGGCTTGCGGCTGGGTGCACTGTCGCTGTCCCGGCCGCGCTTACTTTCACGTTCGCGCACACGTCCGTGTCCGTGCTCCAGCTCGGACTCCTGGCCGGGCTCTGGGCTGGGCTCATGGTCGGGGTCGCGTACAGGATGGCGGCGGCGCGACGATACGGGGCGTTCCTGCTGTGCTCGCGCGGCCAGCTGCCCTTCCGCCTCGCCGTCTTTCTCGACTGGGCCGTCACGGCCGGCCTGCTCCGCTACAGCGGACCCGCCTACCAGTTCCGCCACCGCGAACTCCAGCAATGGCTCACACAACACCCCCACCCCTGACCGCTAACTACTCACACCCGGTACCGGCCGGAGGGCGGGCGAGGGGGCGGTCAGGTGGTGGGAAAATACCGGCAATGGCTCCGCCACCCCGACGCCTTGGCGGGAACGTGCCACTTCCCGCCGCCCGCACGCCCCAGTACCACGGTGATCTGCCGCAGCGTGTCGATTCCGGCACGCACCAGCTCCTTTTCCCGCAGCACCGGAAGCTCTCGATCACGCCGCACGACGGCCCGCCCCTTTTATCGTCTGTCTGCTTTCGCCGCTCACTGTGGCACAGGTGCCCGACCGGCACGCCCGGTCGCCCAAGGACGCCACCCCTCTTCGCAAGGGCCGGCTGTGGCGCGGCGCGTGCAGTGTGCGCCAAGACCGCTTCCGCGAGTGCCCGCGAGGATTTTCCGGCCCGGCGCTGTCAGTGAGACTTCGTATGCTGCCGGGCATGGCCCGCATCCAGCCCGTGGCCGCGACGGTGACCTCCTCCGCAGACGACGACCTGCTGCGCGCGAGTGCCCAGGAGGTCTTCACCGACCTGATGAACCAGTTCGGCCTCACCCCGCACCTGTAAGCACCCCGCACCGCCCGACCCGCGGCCGGCCACCCAGCAGAAAGCAGACCGCACCGTGTTCCAGGAAACCCCCATCTTCAGCCGTCTTGTCGCCGAGCGCGGCGACGTCCCCGCCCAGGTGCGCGGTGAAGCCGACCGCATACGCCGCGACCTGGCACGGGTGATGCGCTGGGCGCCCGCGGCCGACCTGCCCGTCCGCACGACGCAGGACAGCGCGAGACGGTAACCCTGCGGACGTGTTCCTCTGGGTGTGCCGGCGTAGCCGGTGCTACCGGTCAGGGCTGCGGCAGGGGCACGCGGTGGACGACTCTCGGCGATGCCGCCTTCTTGTGGAGGAGAGCGGCGGATGATGAGCAGGCGGGTCCCGCGCCGATCCCCGAGCCGACGCGGGGCCCGCACAGTGGCCGGGCTCGGGCCCCTCCCTTGGCCTGCGCCACGGCACGGTGATCTGCGACCCGGACACGGTGTGGCTCTGTTGATGAGAACGACGCCGCACTGTCGACCACACCAAGATCGGCCCTGGCTATTTTCAGGCAACTTCCCGAAGCCTGATCGGACAGCAGCCGTCACTTAGCGTGCGCGCTTCACCGAAAGCGAGCCAGAACCCGAATCATGGACAAAGCCAAGCCCCAGACCACCGGCTCTGCATCATTCAGGCGGCCGCCCCGCCACTCCTGCGGCCCGTGCTCCCGCTCGATTAACCCGCAGTGATGGCGGTGGTTCCAGGCACCATCGGTCTCCGCCTGCCCGGCACAGCATTCGGCCCGCCCGTACGAGATGGAAGCGGCCGTCATCACCGGGCACCGCACTGGTCCTGCTGGGTGGCCACGACGGGGGAGACGGCAGGCGACAGGGCTCTGGGAGACCTGCGATGCACAACCCCAACGGACCGCTGATCTCGTCCGCTGTCACCGGCATCAGCGGCATCGTCCTGGTCCTGATCGGCGCCCGTGGTGGCTGACCGCCCTGGCCTGCACCTGCTTCGTCCTCGTCTTGGTCGTCACCACCATCCAGTCGGTCTTCCCCCAGGAATCCGCACACCGGCTGGCCTGGTGGCGCGCCCGCTGGAACCACCAGCAGCGGCGCGGCACTCACCACCCGGCCCCTCGGACCACACGGCAGTCACCCGTTTTGGACCCCGATGGTGAATGACCGTCCTAAGCCAAGACCCTTACGTTCGGCACGTCCCAAGCCCTCTCGGGTCGTAGCGGCTCACCAGGAGGACGGCGCCATCTGGGTCCCGAGCTCGACGGACCACCGCGCCGAGCCGTCGGCGAGACCAGGGCCTAGGGGCGCTGTACGGGGGGCCGAAGGGCCGTCTGCGGGCAGGGACTAGAGGGGGGAGACGCCCGTGGTGGCGGCCATGGAGATCGCGGCCGCCACGGGCAGGACGCTGATGATCGTTGACGCCGAACGGCCCGGAACCGGCGTGGACCGCATCGTCAGTGCCGCGCCGTAGGGTGCCGGGCAAGGCCGTACGGTCCTCGCCGCCACTCCGACAGAGAGAGCAGCTCCCTCGTGTTTCAGGAGACGCCCAAGACTGGGAGCGGCTGAGGCGGCGCGGGCCGCCGCTCGTTCGCCGGCGGTGCCGGCCGTTCAGATGCGCCAGGAGCGGAGTGTGTCCGCGATGTCGTAGATCTTCAGCCGGGTCTCGCGGACCTTTCTGATCAGGTCAGACAGGGCCCCGTAGGGTGGGTCGATGCCTTCACCGGACTGGTCGAGGTACTGGGTGGTGACGAAGGCGGCGAAGAGGCTGTTGCGGTGGGGGAGCGGTTCGAGCCGCACGAGAGTGTGCAGGAGCGCAGCAGCACGCCACGCGGCGTCGGGGTTGGACTCGGCGAGCGTGGGCGTTCGGGTCTTGTGGCGGGCGACGGCCGCGACAAGGGCCGAGTAGTCGGTGACGGACACGTCGTCGTGGCCGAGGGCGATGTCCTGAACATCCAGGAGCCAGGGGACGTCTACGTACAGGGTCTCGCTCATCAGGCGGCAGTGGCTCCCCGTTCGCGCTCGGAGGGAGGAATCTCGTCCGGGAACGCCTCGTCGAACTCCTCGCGCAGTCTGTCCGCCCAGGACGCAGCGCCCGCCACGAACCGCTTACGGTGCATCTCGCGCACGCCCAGGTCGTGCAGGTACTGCTTGAGGCTCTTGCCCTCGGCGGCGGCAGCAGCGCGCACGCCTTCCATCTCTTCCTCGGTGAAGGACACATTCAGTGACGGCATACCCGCATGGTACCTACTTGGTGCCTGCCGAGGAAGCAGAGTAGACGGTGACGCCCCCGGCCGGGTCCAGGACTGGCCGGGGACGGACGCACTGCCCGCCCGCTGCCCTCCGGGCCACCAGTGCCGCCCCCGGGCACCCCTGCACGAGCGCCGCGCCGGCCGGGAACACGCAGCGTGGGCGCGCCTCGCCGAAGTCGAGGCACGTGCCGCCGAGGCAGCGGGCATGAAGGCTCAGCACAAGCAGGAGCTGGCCGAGCACACGCGTCGACCGGGCCATTGCGGCGTGCAGTTCGCGGACGCCGCTGGTGCGCGGGTTCCGCTCGTCGAACTCGGTGAGGGCTGGACCGGCAGGCGTTTCCAGGTAGTCGGCGAGTCAGTCGCTCTTCGCCCTCACCACGGGGCGGGGGAGCGAGCCTGTCCCACCAGCCGCGAGGCGGTCGTCGACCGGGGGCGTCCGCGCGCGGTCGCTCAGAGCGTGAGCACCGGTCGCGTGGAGAAGTTTTCGTACAGGTCCTCTCCGTCCGGTCCGTACGCGAACTCGGCCATGTCGGGGTTGCGGTTGGCGGTCGCCAGGGGGAGCCAGGCCAGCAGGTGGCCGTAGCCGCCGCACACCGACTCGCCCCCGTCGCCGCCGTGGACCGCGGTCACATCGCTGGTCAGCTCGGCGCGGTAGGTGTCGTAGGCGATGTGCAGGCCGAAGGCGTTCAGCTCGTTGTGCGGGCCGGTGTCGTCCCCGTAGGGGATGCGGTCGAGGGGACAGTCGTCGCCCCACCGGAGGGTGTCCGACCCGGCGCCGCAGGCGTGTTCCCACTCGTCGGAGCTCGGCATCCGCAGACCACGGGCAAAGAGGGCAGCCGGCATGTCGGCCGGAGTTTCGTCAGGTTCTCGTCCTCCACGGCCATGAGGACGGTGTCCAGGTGAACGCTGCGGCGAGCGCTGAGGATCCGCGCGAGGTGGGTCCGCAGATCGGGCCCGTAACCGTAGCCCTGTTCCAGGCTCTCGGCGTAGTCGGCGGCCTGCTGCGTGGTCGGCTTCCAGGTGTCGACGTCGAAGCCCAGGGACACCCGGCCTCCGGGTATCAGGGCGAACTCCTGCTCGTCCCGCTCGACCCGGACACGGTGCAGCGGGGCACCGAGGTGTTCTGTGGCCTCGACGAGTGACACCCGGCCGCCCACGTGGTCAGCGGCATTCTGGGCGATCCGCCGGGCGGTGACCTTGTCGAAGGTCCGCCACAGGTCGAGAGTGAGATCAGCGAGTGACATGGCCGGCAGTGTGGCACGCGGCACTGACACCGGCGCGGAGAGACGGTCCAGTCGTGCCACCCGCCGCACGCATTGCTGGCGGCGCGGGTGTCCGCGACGAGCTCAGACGCGGTCGAGACCGCAGACATCCCCCGGCTCCCGTACCGCCCCTGACGGTCCCCCCGGCCCCCGGACGGCCCCCGGCCGCGTCTGGCCGGGCAGGACAGGACGGTAACGCCTCAGGCGTCCTACGTTCCCGCCCGCCTGGGCCCGGCAGGCCGTTCTCATCATGAAGACGCCGGCCCCGGTCGGAAGGGAATCATGATGAAGAGCATCGAGGACGGCCTCTACGCCCATGACCGAGTCGTCGGCGGACCGCTCGCCGAGGCAGCCCTGCGCCGCGCGCGCGAAGCCGGCCGGCGCCTGGACCGGCTTCAGCAGGATCCGGCTGCACTGACCGACGCCCAACTGCGCGACGAGGTGCGTCGCGCCCTGCGCCACTTCATGCAGCGCGAACCGCACATGGACCAGGTGGCGAGCCTCGCCCAGCAGATCCGCACCGGTACCCGCTGCGCCTGGCTGGTGCCTGAGCGGCTCGCTCTCGCCTGACGCGGCCCGCTTCGACGTCCTGGCCGCTGTGGAACGCGGCCAGGACTGCTCACCCCTCTGGTCGGCGCGAGGGCTTCACCCACGGCCTGGCGGATGCAGGACAGTGAGAAGCAGGCCCGGTTCTCCGTACGAGCTGCCGGACCCCAGCGCGGCAATGGCCTTCGCTGGTCAGCCCGCACCGTTGAGGTAGTGCGTGTCGGGACGCTGCCGGGGGGGATGTTCGGGCGGATCCGCCGCTTGA
Organism: Streptomyces sp. NPDC014995; assembly: GCF_043080745.1. Taxonomy (NCBI): domain Bacteria; kingdom Bacillati; phylum Actinomycetota; class Actinomycetes; order Kitasatosporales; family Streptomycetaceae; genus Streptomyces; species Streptomyces sp. NPDC014995. The sequence goes on along the minus strand of NZ_JBIBVX010000034.1, from coordinate 11,143 downwards.
GGACGCTCCAGCGGTGCCGGGCACCTTGCCACGAGACGCGCCACGCACGTCCGAGGTCTGCGAAGCTGGCGCCCTTCTCGACGGCCCGTGAGGCGTAGATCAACCGCAGATCGTCCAGCGCTTTCTGGTGGTCTTCCACCGCTGCCAGCAGAGCCAGCATGGCTTCCTTGTCGCTCTCGACGCCCCACGAGGTGGACGACCGGCTCAGCGGCAGATCAAGGCCGGCCCGGACATCCCGGGAGCTGGCCGACTTCGCCGCGTGCCGCTGGACCAGCGTGTGCAAGAGGTGCAAGCAGTCCCGGTGATCCGCCATGCCACAAGAGTACTTGTCGCCCCGTCAGGCCTATTCAGGCTGTTGACCTGCGCAGACGTCAGATGGTCTTGCCTTTCCCCGGGCAGTGACCCAAGATTTACCGCAACACACCCCTGCCCGAAAACTTGGCGGGGAAGGACAGCTAGGGCGAAGGAGATACCTCCCTCGCCCTTTTTTCATGCCCGCATCCGGGCGCAGCCTGTCTGCCGCCCCGCTGTCGCATCACCCCTTCACCGGCCTCGCTCGCCACCGAGCGGGGCCTTCTTCATGCCCGCGCACGGCCGCGGACCACCCCTGAAAGGCACACCCATGCCCGACATCTCCCACGACCCCGTCTACCTCTGGCTCACCGGCGCCCGCCTCACCACCGGGACCGGGGCTCCCACCCCGGCGGACATGCCGACCCGGAGGCCAGCCGCCGCTACCGCCTCCGACGTCGCCCGCCGCGAGGGCCTCGACCTGGGTGACCTCTCCCCCTACCAGCGCCGCGACCGGCGCCCGCCGGGGCAGGGCACGCAGGCCCACCGTGCTGGAAGCCGTGACCCGCTTCGCGACGACGGGGCTGCGCATCCCGCGCGAGACGGCCGTCGCGCACGCACAGCGGTGGGCAGCCTCCAGCATCACCGAACCGGACGAGGCCCTGGAATGGATCAGACTGCTGGGCCTCGGTGGTCTCGACACAGCGCTGCGCCTGCGACGCAAGGGCGTCACACCCGCCATGGAGAAGACCCGCCGGGAAAGCGAGGAACAGGCGCGGCGCGCGGCCCGGGCCGCAGAAGACCGCCTCTGGGCCGAGATCGCCTCCCGGTACCGGCCGGCATCGCGGCCCAGCTGCGGCTCAACGGCTGCACCCCGGACATGCTCGACCACGTCCTCGACGGCAAGACCGCCGACCAGCTGCTCCGCGAAGGACGTCCCGTCCAGATCGTCATCAACGCCCTTCGCGAATCCCAAGGCTGACCATCGCCGTGCTGCCGCACCCCGCGCGGACACCCGCGCGGGGATCCACGTCTGCGCCCGTCGCTCTTCATGCCAACGCGGCGCTGTTCAGCCGGGCGACGGTCTCAAGACGGCGGTCGTCTAGATGATCTATTCCATGGGGTCAGTGGTCCCTACCTTGTTGATCGGGATGAGCGAGCCATTCGTAGGGTTGGCTCACCCAGGGGTGTCGGGTGTGGCTTTCAGTGGTCTGCCGCCCGTGGCTTCTTACGATTCGCCGCCCGACACCCCCCGACGACTCGGCTGCTGATTAGGAATTGCGATCCGATCGCTGAGTAGGGACTCGCCAGCGAGGTCGTCTGTGGTGCAGGTAGGCAAGCGACCCGTGGAGAGCGCGTGACAGCGATCTGGGCCGGCATCGATGCCGGCATGACCCATCACCACTGCGCGGTGATCGACGAGACCGGCAAGCGGCTGCCGTCGCGGCGAGTGGCCAACGACGAGACGGAGTTGCTGAAGCTCCTGGCCGACGTGCTTGCCCTGGGCGATGAGGTCACCTGGGGCATCGACCTGGCCGACGGCGGCGCCGCCCTGCTGATCGATCTGCTGCTCAACCACGGACAGCACACGCTCTACATCCCCGGCCGAGCCGTCAGCCGCGTTTCCGAGGGCTACCGGGGTGAAGGCAAGACCGACGCCAAGGACGCCGCGATCATCGCCGACCAGGCCCGCATTCGCCGGGACCTGCAACCCTTGCGGCCTGGTGACGAACTGGTCGCCGAGAGCAAGGTCCACACTGGCCATCGCCGCGACCTCGCCGACGACCGCACCCGCGTGATCAACCGGCTCCACAATCACCTCACCAACATCGTTCCCTCCCTGGACCGGGCTCTGGACCTCACGAATACTGGCCCGCTGATCCTGCTGACCGGCTACCAGACCCCAGCCGCCATCCGCAGGACCGGGGCTCGGAGACTGGAGACCTGGCTGCGCAAACGCAAGGTCCGCGGTGCTGCCCAACTCGCCGAGAAGGCCCTGGCGGCCGCCGAGAGCCAGCACACCAGCGTGACCGGGGAGAAGCCGACGGCCCAGCTTGTGCACACACTCGCCAAGGAGGTGATGCGCCTCAACGAGCAGATCACCGAGACCGTCAAGCTCATCGAAACCCGGTTTCTCGAGCACAAACACGCCGAGGTGATCGCGAGCATGCCCGGCATCGGGTCCCTGCTCGGCGCCGAGTTCCTCGCCGCCACCGGCGGCGACATGACGGCCTTCGACAGCCCGGACCGCCTCGCCGGGTTCGCCGGCGTTGCCCCGGCACCCCGCGACTCGGGCAAGATCAGCGGCAATCTGCACCGGCCCAGACGGTACAGCCGACGCCTCCAGCGCGTCTTCTACACCTCCGGCTGATCAGCATCCGCTGCTGCGAGGAATCCCGCCGCTTCTACGACCGCAAACGCGCCGAAGGCAAGCGGCACACCCAGGCCGTCCTCGCCCTCGCCCGCCGCCGGGTCAACGTCCTGTGGGCCCTGTTGCGCGACGGACGGTGCTACGAACCCATACCCCCTGTCACGAACGCCGCTTGACAAGGAGATTAAAGGCTGTCCCGTAACGGCTGGCCACGGCTGAGATGATCTTGCGGTGTCTGGTGTGATCACGGCGTCGGAGTCGTCTTGGATAGCCCCGTTTACCGGGCACCACGACCACCATCGCCGACGGCGGCTACCGGGGAGCAGGGCTGGTCATCCCACGTCGCCGCCACGCGAAGGACGAGGAACTACCCGCATGGAAGCAGGCACACAACAAGTCCCACAAGCAGGTCCGGGCCCGTGTCGAGCACGTCTTCGCCCGCATGAAGACGTGGAAGATCCTCCGCGACTGCCGATTGAAAGGCGACGGCGTCCACCGCGCGGTACTCGGCATCGCCCACCTGCACAACCTCGCACTCATCGGGTGACGGCGACGGTGTTCATCTCATGGACCAGTCTCCGCCGTTAGCCCGCGGGCGTGTGGCGGTGCCATGGCCTCCCCGTGCGGTCGATTGCGGCGGCCCGCAGCAGCTCCAGCAGATGGCAGCCCGGGTATGTGCCGAACACGGGGAAGTTCCACCGGTAGTAGCAGGACCAGTAGCTCACCACCCGGCGCTCGGTCCGCGCGAAGAACCCCGGATTCCGCGCGATGAAGTCCCCATATGCCAGCCGGTGGACAGACCGCTTGGAGGTCAGGTCGGAAAGGCCGTGTTGGATGGACTCCAGGATCTCCAAGACGTACTCGCCGGCCAACTGCACCACGAACGGCACCACCCACGGCTCGTCAGAACCGGCGATTTGCTCAAGGTGACGCTGGCGGACCAGCCCGTCGCTATGCCGTGAGTACAGGCAGTGCAGGATCGCCTGCTGCACTCCCGTCAGCGAGCGCACCACGTCGACGGGCGGCTCACTCTGATAGATCCGATACGGAATGGCGACGGCTTCGTTGCCCACATACACCGAGAACGGCGATACGGGTGCAATCAGGGCCTGCGGCATGACCGCCAAGACCGCGCGAACGTCATTGGCAAGCTGGTGTGGGAACGCCGCAACCAGGTCATCGTCGGTCATCGCTATGGGTCGAGGCTGCTGCATGGCGGAAGCATAAGCGGGTCCGCTTGCCCCCGCCCCAGCCTCCGCCGACAGCAGATTGTCCACCTCGTTTGCACGCAACCGAGCATTGCGGGACACCCTTTAGGAATCGTAGGCGATCAGTGAGCGTAGGACGGTTTGTCCGGTGGCGTCGTTGTGCCAGATCGCGGCGGTCAGCGCGAGGATGCGTTGCATGACGCGGGCTATGACACCGCCGGGTGCGCACCCTCGGCGCTGTTCGAGGTCAAGCTGTCCCTTGAAGGTCTCGTTGATCGATTCGATGACCTGCCGCAGCGGCTTGAACAGGGCTGCGCCAGGCCGTTCCCGTTCACCTTTACGGGCAGGCCGCAGCAACTGGACTCCATGTTCGGACAGTTCGCGTTCGAAACCACGGCCAAAGTAGTTCTTGTCGCCGATGAGAGTCTGTCGGGGGCGCTCTCGCAGAAGCTCGCATTCGGCTGCCAGGAGGTCAAGGAGGGTCTCGCGTTCGTCGGCCTTGGCCCCGGTCAGGGCGAAGGCGATGGGCAGGCCCTGAAGGGTGCAGACCAGGTGCAGGCGCAGGCCCCAGAAGAAGCGGCTGTGGCTGGCGCAGTAGCCGTATTCGGCCCAACCTGCCAGGTCGGAGTGTTTGACGGTCTTGTGGGAGCGGCCGCATTCCACCGGGGTGGAGTCCACGACCCATACGTCGTCGATCCACACCGAGGTGGTGGTGGCCAGGATCCGGTTGACGCTTCGCATCAGACCGGCGGCCTTGCGCAGCCGCTTGTTGTAGCCGGGATGCTGGGGCAGGTAGGGGAAGAGGTGGCGCAGGCGGGCACCGGCATGGCGGAGCCATTTGGCCTCGGAGGTGTAGCCGAGTATGCCCTGCATCGTGGTGAGGGTGACCAGTTCGGCATCGCTCAGGCGGGGCGTAATGCCGACCGGCGGGCGCCACGGCGCCAGGTCGGGATGCTCCTTCAGCATGTCGTTGGTCGTCGCATAGCGTGCTGTCGCGAGGGCGTCCACGTCGTTCGCCACAAAACGATCTTGGATACCCTCGTTCTCGTCTCCGCAGGCACCCCTTGGACCACACCACCAGGAGGAACCAGTGTCATACCCGCAACTGCTCACTACCGAGGAGAAGCTCGCCGACGCGAAGAAGCTGTTGAGCCTCCCGCGTATCGTCGTGATCTGCGGCTCCACCCGCTTCATGACCGAGATGAACGAGGCCGATCTGCGGGAGACCAAAGCCGGAAAGATTGTCGTCAAACCGGGCTGTGACATGAAGTCGCCGCACGAACTTTGGTCCGATCCTGTCGAGGCCGAGGCGCTGAAGGTTCGACTCGACGATCTGCACCGGGCGAAGATCCGGCTCGCTGATGAGGTGCTCGTAGTCGGCGACTACATCGGAGACAGCACCCGAGCCGAAATCGCCTACGCCCGGTCGCTGGGCAAGCCCGTGCGGTTCACGCACCCCGAAGTCGACCCTGACGCCTGACCGCCCGCTGCCACCTCGACAACCAGGGCCGGCAGCCCGCCGCCTGACCGTCTCGCGGTGGCTTCGGCCGCCGCCCACCCGACACCCTCCGCAGGCATCCCTTGGAATTGATCATCTAGAGTGCGGCCCCATTTTAGGTTGGAGTACCACACCGGCCCTCCCGTGGCCCGGTCGCGGCTCGCAGCAAGGGACCGTAGGCCTCCTCGCGCCGGTCGGCGATCCGCTCCCACCAGCGCGGGTTGAACCCGGACAGGACAATCACCGCCGCCATGTCCGGCCGGTACAAGCGGATACCACCCGCCTCTCGGCACTGCGCAACCCCGGCACACCGGCGACCCGGTCACGCGGGTCATCGCCCACCTCCCCACTGACCCTGGGGTACAGGAAGTCGATCCAGTGGCTGATGATGAACGGCTCGTCGACGAGTTGGAGGGTGAGCCGGTCCTCCTGCGGGCGGACACGGACGATCCCCAGCGGATGCTCGCTCAGACCGCCCAGCGCGCGCACCCGCTGAAAGACCGCAGCCTCCAGCCGCGCCTGCTCAACATGGCGCGCGGCCGGAATGGACAACGGCCGGCCGGACCGGGGCAGCACGGCGCACAGCGCCTGGTGGGATGCGCCGGTGTTGCGCCGCCGGTCGGTGGTGAGAAACAAGGCGGCCGGAGGATGCATGAGGCGTTCTTCCGCGCGGGACCGCCCCCCGGCGGTGCGCGCTGTGTGAAGAGGCAGACCTTCGTGCGGGTGGAGCGGTGACGCTTCTGGCCAGTCCTCGGCGACGGAAGGCTTGGGGGGCTTGGTCCGTTGCGCGGCCGGGCGTTCACAGGCCCGACCGCTATAGAAGCCGCCAGGCGCGGCCACCGTCAACCAGGCGCGAGGGTGGGCCCGTACTGCGTGACCCTGCCGATGCCCCACGGCAGCAACCGCACACCAGGCTGTTCCCCGGCGCAGCCCCGAGACGTTCGGCTGCCTGGTCGGGATCAGCGGGGCGGCGGCGACGAGCACGGCCAGGTCCCTCGCGCTCGGTCGGAACACCCCCGCGTTGGCGGGGGAAGACGGTGCCGCGCCCACCGTGGCGATCCCGTCCGGGGGTACACCCCCCGGGTCGGCGGTAAGGACACCTCACACCCCCCGGGCAACGCACACCACCCATCGCGTCGGCGTCCTCCCTGCCGACGCGGGGGTGTCCCGGACTCGGCCGGCCACTGGCCACGCGGGTGCGAGTCCTCCCCGCCCGGGGGTGTTCCGACGGCCAGCACCTACGCCCGCGACCTCCTGGAGTTCTCCCCGCCGACGCGGGGGTGTTCCGTCGTCGCCGACGACGCGGGGGTGTTCCGCTGAACTGCACCCTGTCGACTGGGCGAACTTCGTCAAGCGCAACTGGACTGACTACATCGCCAGCCGCGCGCACGACCGTCCATGAAGCGCGTCTTCTTGCGTCGCCTGCCTGGACTCAGCGCATCCCGGGCAGGCGACGCAACTCGCTGACCTTCATCAGCCGGGCGAGAAGGAGGAATACCAGAGCTGTCGCGAGCGCCCCGACAGCCAGTGCGACGGCCGTAGGCCACGTTCCACTTCCCAGACCCGCGCACGCACGCGCCGCAGCCCAGCCCACTCCTGCAGCCGGGCCCGCGGCGCAGAACAGTTTCACGTAGGTGCGGCGCAGACCGCCGTCGTCGATACGGCCCCCAAGCCGCTTGCGCAGCAGATACGCGGTGAGGGCGAGCCCGGCCACGTAGGAGAGGGTGTAGGCGCCGGCCATGCCGACTACCGCCCACCGGGCAGGCAGCAGCACATGACAGGCGGTGACCAGGGCAATATTCACCCCCGCGATCCAAGCCGCCATGAAGAACGGAGTGCGGGTGTCCTCGAAGGCGTAGAAGCCGCGCAACAGCAGGTACTGGGCGGAAAAGGGGATAAGCCCGAGCCCGAACGCCTGCAGCATGTAACCCAACGGGCGGACCGAGTCGGCGTCCGCCGCTCCATGGGCGAACAGCAGCGCCGCGATCTGCGGCCCTAGAGCGAGGAAGAGGAAGGCGGCGGGCACGATGACCACGCCGCTGATTCGCAGCACCCGGGACAGGTCCGCGCGCAGATCCGGGATACGTCCCTCGGTGACAGCCCGGCTCATACGCGGCAGCAACGCCGTCACCAGGGACACCGTCACGATCGACTGCGGCAGCATCCAGATGGTCTGCGCGTAGGTGTAGGAGGAGTAGCCAGCGCCGGCCTGCGGCAGCTCCTGGTCGGCGGCATTGGCGTAGTTCGTGACCACCGTCAGGGCGACCTGGTTCGCCAGGACGAACAGGAGCGTCCACTTCGCCGCGTGGACGCTCTTGCCCAAACCGGTGCCCCGCCAGTCGAAGCGCGGCCGGAACCGGAAACCCGCCGCCCGCGCGAACGGAACCAGCGCCAGGGCCTGCACGGCGATGCCCGCCGTCGTCCCGATCCCCAGCAACCACACCTGGTCGGAGGTGATGTCCTCCACCCGGTCGGGCACCGTCATCAGCCCCAGGTAGGCGGCGAACATGCCGACCAGCACGACGTTGTTCAGCACCGGGGTCCACATCATCGCGCCGAACTTCTCGCGGGCGTTTAACACCTGCCCGTAAATGCTGAACAGCCCATAGAAGAAGATCTGCGGCAGCAGAAACCGCGCGAACGTCACCGTCAGCTCGAACGCCTGATGACTGTCCGGGGTGTCCCGCATGTACAGGCCCACGATCTGCGGCGCCGCCCATACCGCCAGCGCCGTCCCCACGCCCAGCACGCACACCACGAGCGTGACCAGACGCTGCTCGTAGGCACGTCCGCCATCAGGCTGCGTCGTCCTGGCCCGCACCAGCTGCGGCACGAGCACAGCGTTGAGCGCACCACCGATCAACAGCGTGTACAGGCTCGTCGGCACGGTGTTCGCCGTGTTGTACGTACTGGCCAGCAAGCCCGTGCCCAGCGCCGCGGCCTGCAGCACCTGACGGATCAGCCCCGTCGCCCGCGACACCACCGTGCCAACTGCCATCAGCAAAGACGAACGAGCCAGTTCGCCCTTGTCCTTCTTCCTCCGGGCGGCATGCCGCCCCCTCGTCTGCTGCTCCTGCGGCATGGTCTGCGCCGCGGAGTTCGCCCCCTCCACCATGCCGTCAACCTATGCCCCAAGGTTCCTCGGCCCCAATTCCGCCGTCTCGCCGCAGAGTTCAGCGAACGTTCCCCAGCCGTGACCGTGGCCACAGGAATACGACAGCAGCGGAACAAGTGCTCTGCGCCGGTACCGCTGCGCACCCAGGGCGTCTGTGACCCCTGCGACAAGGGCTACGAGCCCAGTCCGGACACCTACATGACGTTCACGGCCCCGGTCGTCCACCGGCTGGCCGCATAGCGCGAACCCCGTCCCAGCCCCCCAGGCCGGGACGGGGCCCGCACACCTCGGGCGGCCGCAGCACCGGCAAAGGCCGGCCGCCCGCTCCCTCACCCCTTCGAGCTCAGGAGAGATCCAGCATGCAGCATCGTCCCGCCGTCTTCGCCGCCCTGCTCGACTGACCCGCGCCGGGAGCGCGATCGGCGACTACTGGGTTAACGCGGCAAAGACCGTGTCCACCATGTCGAATGTCTCGGTCCCGCGGCTCGGGACCCGGGTTGGCGTTCTCCCGTCGCAGGGCGCCGGTGTCGCGGTCGTCCGGCGGCGCGGTCTCGCCTCGTAATTCGCTCTTGTGGGTGGTCGCTGATGACCTCCATTGATCAGATCGCCACCGTGGCGACGTTCGGCTCGGTGTGGGCCGTGCTCGCTGTCGGCCACAACCTCGCGGACCACGTCATCGGGCAGACCGACCACCAGGCCGCGGGGAAGGCGGCGCCGTCGGCGGCCGAGATCGCCGACGGCGCCAGCCCGAGACGGGTTGGGGTGCGTGCCTGCGACACGTCGCTTCTGTGGGGCTGGTGACCTAGGCACCTTCCACTCGATCAGCATCTGTGCTGGTCAAAGTCTCAGGGACAGGTGGAACGGTGGCCGACAGATGTCGTGCAGGGCAAGGACCGATGTCACTCGGTATGGCCGGGTTTTCTCGTACCCGGACAGTGCAGACCAGCCGGGCAGCTGGTGCCGTTCGGCGGATCCTGACGGGCATACGGGAGATCATGGTCGCGGACTAATCGGGGAAGACACAGGGGTAGGGGAATCATGGTGGCGTTCCACGCATCCGCGCTGGACGGAGTCGCCCGCAATCCGGCGCTGCCGACACCGCTGCTACTGCGCCTGCTCGCCTTCGAGGGGGACGGCGACTGTCCACCCCGTGACGCCCTCCAGCGGGCCGGACTCCCTGAGTCGGCCGTCGTGGTGATCCTGGCCCACCCGAATCCGGGCGTCCGGATCGATTTCGCCATGAGTGCCAGGGCGGAGCCTGCACAGCGGGCCCGGCTCGCGGACGATCCTTCTCCCAAGGTGCGGGCCGCTCTCGCGTACGGACCCGAGGTGTACGACCCGCGCACAAAGGTCGCACCACTCCCGGACGCCGTGTGCGTCCGCCTGTTCGACGACCCCGCCCCTTCTGTCCGGACCGCCCTGCTGGACTCGCCCCATTTGGCACCGTCGTTCGTGGCCTCAATGGCTACTCATCACAGCTCGGCAGCGCGCCGGGAAGCCGTGCGTGCATGGGAGGTCCTGCCGCCGGGCGAGCGGTCGGCGCTGCTGGCCGACCCTGATCCCGAGGTGCGACGGGTCGCCGCGCTGTGGGAGTGCCGACGGGACGCACGCGTCACCGCCGAACTCCTCCGCGATCCGAAGTCCGCCGCCGAGGCACTGCGCCGAGGGTTCCTTCTCCGCGCCGACGCCGAGCGATGCGTCGCCGAGCGGACGCACCTGACCTCCCTCGCCGAGAACCCGTCGCTGCCCGCCGACCTCGTGGAGCGACTCGCCGTCGACCCCGACGAGGTCGTACGGCTCGCCATCTCCCTCAGGCCAGAGCTGGACGCGATACGGCGCATGGAGATCGACTTCACGGTCGGGGACCTCGACAGGGGCGACGGGGTGCAGTGGGTACGGGACGGGCTCGCCGACCCCGAGGTACTGCGCCGGGCCGCGGCCTCCGCTCACCCGCTGCTCCAGCGCGCCGCCGCCCGGAGCCCGCATCTGCCGCCCGACCTGCTGCGCCTGCTCGCACGCGTCGGGGACCCGGTGGTGGAGAACCTCCTGGGCATTCACCACCCCGACGCTCCTGAGGAGGTCCTGATGCGGGTGTTCGCGCGGCTGGGTGGGACGTTCTCCGCCTGGATGGCGGAGACGCACCCTCGTTTTCCCCGCGAGGGCCTCGCCGCCCGCTACGCGGACCACCCGGACGGGAACTACCGCCGGCTGGCCGTACGGGATCCGGCCGCCACACCGGAGCTGATCGAACGGCTCAGCCACGACCCCGTCGTCTGGACGCGTCAGGCGGCGGCCCGCGACCCGCGCCTCCCGCTCCACCGGCTCCGCGAGGCCCTCCTCGTCCCCGAACTGGCCTCCAGCGCGGGTGCCAACCCGGCGCTCCCCGAAGACGAGATGGCCGCCGTCCTGGACCTGGCCGGCGTTCCCGCCTGACTGCCGAGCGGAACCGACTTGCTCGCACCCCAAAGTGAAGGCTGCGATCCACCGACCAGCGGTTGGTATCTGGGTTCGCAGGTCAGCGGGGGCGGTGAGGGGTGCTGTTGAGTTGTGTCATCAACTCGCGGTTAGGCCGTTTCTGGTGGCTCTTGGACGGTGTCGCGGAGCCAGATGACGATCGCGGTGACGGTCAGGGTGCCGTTGAAGATGTAGTCGCGCTTGTC
>NZ_JBIBVX010000033.1:0-24389 GCF_043080745.1 Streptomyces sp. NPDC014995 | reverse complement strand
CGAACCGACAAGCTCGCGATCGCCTACCAGGGCGCACTCCACCTCGCGAGCATCCTCATCTGGACCCGACGCTGACCAAAGAGACAGAACCTAGGGCCTGTCCGGTGGGTCAGGAACAGGGGCGTCCACCCGGGCTGCCCTGGGGCGCTTTAATGCCCAGGTGGTGAACTGGACGCAGATGCACGACTGCTACGGGGACGTCGATCGCGTTCCCGCGCTTTTGGAACGGGTAGAGCTCGGAGACGACGCCGAGGCGTGGGAGGAGCTCGGATACCGGCTGGTCCTGGAGTGCGAGCTCGTCTTCCCCGCCAGTTTTGCCGCCCTGCCGCGCCTGGTGCGTCTCGCCTCAAGGAGCGCACGGGCGCGTGGACTGGCCGGGACGATCCTGCGGTGCGCGGCAGGGCACCACGGCTGCGACGACCTGCTGGCGGGCTGCGCCGATGCGATCGCGGAGTTCCGCGAGCTGCTGGACCTGCACCTGCAAGCGCGGCCGGTCGACTACCTCGCGACCTTCCGCGATCTGCTCGCGGCAAAGGAGCAGTACCACTGGAGTGCCGTTCTGGGGGAGTTCACGGACGACTTCTACCACCTGGCCTGCCCCCACTGCGCCGTGGAGGTGACGATCGCGATCGGGGACCACGGGCGGTACTCGGCGATCCGGGACTGGCACTTGGGCGATGTGGACCGTCTCGGTCTACGGCCGGCGGCCCGCGAGGAGCTCTCCGGCATCGGCCGGTGGATGCACCAGACTGCCGTCCGCGACGGGCACGAAGCCCTCGCCGACGGAATCGCCCACCTCTTCGGCAAGGCCGAATGCCCACGCTGTGCCAGCGTGTTCAACATCGCCGACGAGTACACATCCGCCAACAGCCCCGTCCTGCGTAGACCGGGGTGAATCGGAAGTAAGCGGGAAGGGCTCAGGAGCGAAGCCACAGCCGGATCGCGGTGACGGTCACCGTGCCGTGGAAGACGTAAGCCCGTTTGTCGAATCGAGTGGCCACGGCGCGGAAGCCTTTGAGGGCGTTGATCGTTCGTTCGACCTCGTTCCTGCGGGCATACCGGGCCCGGTCGAAGCCGACGGGCCGGCCGCCCTTGCTGCCGCGCTTTTGCCGGTGGGTCCGCTGGTCGCGGCGCTCGGGGATGGTGTGCCTGATCTGCCGGCGTCGCAGATAGCGGCGGTTGCGGCGGGAGCTGTACGCCTTGTCGCCGCTGAGGTGCTCCGGACGAGTGCGAGGACGCCCGCCGGCCGGGCGCAGCACACGGACGCGCTCCAGCACTGGGATCATCCACGGCCCATCGCCTGCCTGCCCCGGTGTGATCAGTACGGCTAGCGGGCGCCGCCCGCCTTCACCCACCAGATGCATCTTCGTGGTCAGCCCTCCCCGGGAGCGGCCCATCCCTTCATCGTCCCGATGATGAGCGGGCTGACTCCGCCGACCGAGGACTCGCGGAGGCCGCTTTGGTGCACCAGCCGCGTGCTGGTGCGCCCGGCAGACCGTCGAGTCCACCCCCGCCATCGTCCAGTCGAGACGGCCCTCGATATCGGCGTCGGCCTGGACGGCCCGCAAAATCCTGTCCCACGTGCCGTCCGCCGGCCACCTGCGATGCCTGTCATGCACCGTCTTCCACTTGCCGAACCGCATGGGCAGGTCCCGCCACGGGATGCCGGTCCGTTGCCGGAAAAGAATGCCGTTGATCACCACACGGTGGCTCTTCCACCGCCCACCCCGGCGTTCCTCGGCAGGTGCGGTTCCAGCCGGGCCCACTCCGCATCTGTCAGATCACCCCGCCCCACATGGCACGGAACGATTTACAAGTCAGGTTGTCACGCGACCCCTCGGACAGGCCCTAGCGGGTGCTGCTGGTGGCCGTGTACTACCGCACGAACCTCACCATGCGGCAGCTCGCCCCGCTGTTCGGTGTCTCACCGGCGACGGTGTGCCGGGTGATCCAAAGGCTTGGTCCGATGCTCGCACTCGAGCCAGCCCGGGCCCCCGCCGATGCCACCGACCGGTTGTGGATCGTGGACGGCACCCTCGTCCCGGTCCGCGACCGCAAGGTCGGAGCGTCCTCACGCAACTACCGGTTCTCGGCGAACGTGCAGGTCATCGTGGACGCCGAGTCCCGCCTGGTGGTGGCCGCGGCCCGGCCGGTGCCCGGCAACACGGCGGACGCGAAGGCCTGGCGGGACTCCGGCCTGGCCGAGTACTGCCAGGGCGTGACGGTCCTCGGCGACGGCGCCTACATCAACACCGGCCTGATCGTCCCGCACCGTAAACGCCCCGGACGGGCCCCTGCTCAAGGCGAGGAAGAGGACAACGCGCAGCATCGCAAGGTCCGCGCCCGCGTCGAGCACACCTTCTCCCGCATGAAGAACTACAAGATCCTCCGCGACTGCCGGCAGCGCGGCGACGGCCTCCACCACGCTGTCCAGCCCGTCGCCCGCATGCACAACCTCGCCCTCACCGCATGAGACAACAGGTCAGCCGCCCGCTTCAGCCTGCGTAATCACGGCCTTCTGCAACACCCTTTCGGTAATCGCCCTGACGGAGCCCGAGTAGTTTTCCGAACAAACACACTTCAGCGGAGTGGCATGCTGGCAACAGGATCCGCGCCTGGTCTTGCCGGAGCAAAATGAACGTCGGCCAGGGGAGCGAGACAGGGACGGACGAGTGCCAGGATCATCACCAGCGCAAGCGGCGCTCATCGAATTGCGCAGGCTACTCATCGAGGGGTTGGAGCGGGCCCGTCTAAGCAAGACGGATCTTGCCGTTCAGACAGGGTTAGGACGCACGACGGTTCATGCAGCGTTCCAGATGGACAGTCCTGTGCCGTCAGCCCGGACTGTCAATACGCTGGCGCGGCGCCTGCGGTTACCGGTCGATGACCTTTTGCGTCTGCGGCGAACCGCTGCTGGAGCAGCGGCCCAAAGCGTCGAGAGGTCCAATGAGCCGGGTAGGCCGATCAGTGAGTGGGACCCTCATGATCTTGGGGTTCATCCCGCCAAGCAGAATTTTCTCCGTCATGCGGTGGGGGAGCAGGTCGCGAAGGCGTTGCCCAGTTATGTCGTCCGTCCCCACGATCAAGTGCTGGCCGCCGCAGTCCGAGATGTGCAAGCGGGCCGCAGCCGGCTCGTGGTCTTGGTGGGAGCTTCATCGACGGGCAAGACCAGGGCGTGTTGGGAGGCAGTGCAGCCGCTCGCAGAGGACGGATGGCGGTTGTGGCATCCCTTTCATCCCACGCGGGCAAAAGCCGTCCGGTCGGGCCTCACTCGCGTCGAGCCTCGCACGGTGGTGTGGCTCAACGATGCGCAGCACTACATGGACAATCCCCGTACAAGCGAGAAGGTCGCAGCTCAGTTACGGGCCCTCTTGACCAGTCCTGAGCGCCGACCAGTACTTGTCCTGGGCACCCTCTGGCCGGAGTTTGTCGATCGATACACCGCACTACCCATGACAGCCTTCGGCGACGATGACCCTTACAACGGCACTCGGGACTTACTCGCCGGCTGCATGCTCTCGGTCCCCGACGCCTTCCGCGAGGAAGAGCTGAACCAAGCGGCCGTTCTCGCGCAGGCAGACCCACTTCTGGCTGACAGCCTCACACGGACAGCGATCACTGGACAGGTCACACAAGACCTCGCTGGCGCACCGGAGTTGCTGCGCCGGTACACCAGCGCTGCACCACCCTCCAGGGCGCTCCTTGAGGCAGCGATGGATGCCCGACGCCTCGGAGTTGGACTACACCTCTCTCGAGACTTTCTCAGCAATGCGGCCGTCGGCTACCTCAAAGACCAAGAGTTCAACCAGCTCAGCGAGAACTGGGTAGACGAGGCCTACGCTGATCTTGCCAGGCCGGTTCACGGCAAGCAGGCTCCTTTGACGCGCGCACGCCTTCGGCCCAGTTTCCTGCCATCCGGTGATGTTGCGGCGCCACCTTGTCCGCCGCAGGCGGCCGTGGTGTTCCGGCTCGCCGACTACCTCGAACAGTACGGGCGCGACACACGTCGCGGGTATTGCCCGCCCGATTCCTTCTGGCACGCGGCCGGAGCCCACACCACGGCATCCGCGGAACTGAGTGATCTGGCCCGAGCGGCACAGCGTCTGGGGCAACACGCATGGGCCCACCATCTCCGCTACCGAGCCTTCGAGGCCGGAGATCCCATCGCCCTTTACGCTCTCGCTCTTATACGCCTGCGAGCGGGGGACGAGACTCAGTCAAGGAAACTCCTTCGACAGGCGGCGGACGCAGGCTGCGTTGAAGCTCTCTACGACCTGGCCCTGCTACTCGAACAGAATGGTGACAGCGCCGGCGCCGAAGTCACAGCCCTGGAAGCAGCACAGTCTGGCGGCATCGAAACGTTGTACGACCTGGCAGTACTACGTGAACGAACCGGGGACGTTAACGGGGCCCAACGCTCCTATCAGCAGGCAGCCGAGGCGGGCGACCTCCATGCGCTCATCGAACTTGCCCGCCTGCGGGAAGAATATGGCGCCAGGAACGTCGCCCACACGCTGTACCAACGGGCGGCAGAGGCAGGCGACCTATACGCCCTTGTCAGCCTCACTCGCATGAGAGAGGAGGACGGGGACAAGGACGGCGCCGAAGCACTCGCACTTGATGCAGCAGCTAGCGGTTACACCAATGCGCTGTATGAGCTGGCACAACTACGCGAACGCGCAGGCGATCCTGCGGGCGCCGCAGCGCTCTACCAAAGGGCAGCCGAGACAGGAGACATCACTGCAGCAACCTTGATCGAACAACGCCGTCGCGGACGTCATCAAGATGGTCAGTGCTCAGAACGATGACCGACCAGCAAGCCAGCGATACCAAGCGCAGCCAGCGAGGTCGAGACATCTGGATGACCACGCCCGCCGTTCAGTTGACGGATCCATATGACAACGGCCAAGCGCTATTTTCCGCTTCCCGTTCAGAGCCTGCACTGCTCATGGGACCAGCACGTCGGCGGCTTCACGATAGGACCTGAGCAAGGGCGGTAGTAAGAGTGGCCACCAGGGTCAGGGCAGCCGCGAAGACGGTGGCCGCGCGCATCAGGGCGGCGGGGTACGTTGCGCCGTCGAGGCGGGCCAGCTTGGCCGCGCCCGCAGCAGCGATGATCGCAGCCAGAAACACCATAGCGGTGGCCAACAGGACCAGGAAAAGTCGCGTCACGACGGGGCTCCCCATAAGAGCGGCGAGTAGGTCAGCCCGAGAGTCCCGCAGGCCGTGTTCGCCGTGGTCCAGCCGGACGAAGGTGAACATCGGCGGACACCACAGAAGGGTTGGGGAATAGAGGTCGGCGCGCTGGCGGCCTGAAGCGAAACTCGCGCGCGCGGACATTTCTCGCGACCGCGCAGTCGACGTCGCGTTGGGTGTTGCTCATGGGGGCCTCCAGATAGAGGGGTTAAGAGGTCGTTTTGTCCTTGTGTTTCATCCCGGAATTAGTGTTTTATCCCGTGGCGTCGGGTCGCGCCAGGAGATGGTGGCTTCGCCGGTGAGGCGGCGGGCCATCAGGTCGGTCATGGCGAGGTGGATCATGGCTTCGGAGCGGGTGGGCAGGGGCTCGTAGTCGCGGGCGAGGCGGCGGTGGAACATCAGCCACCCGTAGGTCCGCTCCACGGCCCCCCTGCTTCGGCAGCGGGGTGAATCCCCTGCTCCCGAAAGTTGTTGGACGATTTCCATGTCGATGCCGAGGCGGGCTGCGTGCTCGATGAGGTGCTGGCGGTAGCCGCCGTCCACCCAGACTTGTGCGGATCGAGGGGTGGGTGCCGGCGACGGAGTCCTGCACGCTCGCGGCCGTGACCAGCACTGCGAGCAGCAGGCCGGGGGTGTCGGTGACGATGCTCCGCTTGCGACCCACGATCTTCGTCGCCGCATCCGTGCCCTGGCCGGCGGCCGGGACGCTGGTGGAGGTCTTCACGCTCTGGGCATCGATCACGCACGCGGACGGCTCGGCGCGCTTGCCCTCCCTCTGCCGTAACAGCCGCCGTAAAACGCCGGTGAGCTGCGCGAACACGCCGTCGTTCTGCCACTTGGCGAAGTAGCCGTACACGGTTTCCCAGGGTGGGAAGTCATGGGGCAGGTAGCGCCACTGCACCCCGGTGCGGTCCACGTACAGGATCGCATTCATGATCTCGCGCAGGTCGTGCTCGGGTGGGCGTCCGATGGCGAGCGCATGCCGGCGCCGCTCGGTCCGCCAGGCGCTCAGCACCGGCTCGATCAACTCCCAGCGGGCATCGGACAGATCACTCGGATACGCACGACGTTCAGCCATGACCTGAACACACCGCCGACCGGGGACGTGCGCCCAGGCGTGAACCGGGAACGGCGGGAGCACCACCACGCGAAGGGCGTCCTGGGATGAGACAGGCACAAGCCGCAGACCGCCCCAACCGTCACCCCATCCGGCGCATTTGCCGCAACCACTCCACCAGCCCCGCCGAGACACCAACCTCTGGCCAAAAAGCTCAGGTCAAAGCGCACATCACAGGTGAAACGACTTCTGAGTGCCTGTTTCTCAACCCGCTTACTGGAATTTGAAGGGGTCTGGTCGGACACGACCGACGCGGCCCGTCCGCGCGGTTGTACGTTTCACCTTCGGCGCCGTTGACCGCGTCGAACTACTTCAGTGAAGGGTGATCCGTATGAACGGCCCTGCCGGCCCCCTTGCCCCAAGCAGCGCCGGTGGCGCCGCGCCAGCCTTCCGGCTGGGGGTGGTGCAGATCGCCGCGCCCGTGCTGGGCGGCGGTCTGGGGGGCACGGTGCTGGCGTACGTGCTCGTGGCGGCCACTGGTGGGCGCATGACGGCGGGGGAGCTGTGGACGTGGGTCTCAAACGCCATGCTCGCGAGCGTGGTCGTTCCAGCCCTGGTTCCTCAGTACCGTGTCGAGCTCAGCGACAGCTTCCTCGTCCTCCGCGGAGGCGGGCGGCGCGATATCGCGTGGCGGGACATCATCGGCATTGAGGTCCGGAAGACCGCTGGGGTCCGGACGCTGGTTGTGCACGTATCGGATGGACGTCGGATACCGCTGCGCGCGCCAATGTCCTTTCTGGACCGCCACTTCGACGACAAGGCCCAGGTCCTCATGGGCTGGTGGACTGCTCACCGGGGTGGCCCCGACCGCGTGTAGCGGCCGAATTGGGCCGGAATACCCCTGCGCCCCGATCGAAGCGATCCAGCGTGACCTGGCCGCCGCGAGACTGACGGGTGTCGACGGTGGGTGGGAGAGTGTGCTCAGGACCGCGTTTTCGGGCCGGTGCGGGCCAAGGTGATGACCCTGACCTTGAGAACGATCAATCCCGGTCGGCTTCGCGGGATGTCGGCTGGCCGCTTCCGCGGGAACTTCGGCGGGTGATTCGCCTGGTCATGAGCGTGATAGCAGCCCAGGTGATCAGCGACTCGGAGTGCTGGATGAGCCGTTCGTAGTCCCGCGCATGCCGACGGGCGTGCATGATCCAGGCCAGGGACCGCTCGACCACCCAGCGACGGGGAAGGATGACGAACCCGACGGCGTCCTTCGGCCGGCTGACGGTCTTGAGGGTCAGTCCGAGGTGTGTCTTTGCCCAGATCACGAGCTGTCCGGCATATCCGGAGTCTGCCCAGACGATGGTGATCTCAGGGTGCATCAGCCGCAGCCGGAACAGTACTTCCTTGGCCGCCTCGCGGTTGGTCATGTCGGCGGGGGTGACCATGACGAAGAGTGGCAGCCCTTTGGTGTCCACGACCAGGTGCCGCTTTCGGCCGTTGATTATCTTCGCGCCGTCATAGCCGCGGGAGTCACGGCTCACGGTCTCTGCGGCCTTGACCGACTGGGAGTCTATGACGGTGGCGACCGCTCCCGGGGCCCGGCCCATCTCCCGGCGGATGCTTGCGGAGCTGGTCACGGATCTGCCCGACGATGCCGGCGGAAGCCCAGCGGGCCATGAAGCCGTAACACGTGCGCCAGGGCGGGAAGTCCCTGGGCAGGGCCCGCCATTTGCAGCCGGTGTCGACCACGTATCGAATCGCGTCCACGATCTCCCGGCGGGGGTGCTTCTCCGGCCGCCCGCCCGTTCTGGTCTCGCAGGCCGGAGTCGGCAGCAGCGGTTCGATCAGCGCCCATTCGTCGTCGAAGGTGTCGGAGGGATAGCAGCGTCGCCGCAGCAACGGTCCCCCTCCCTCCGCAGACAGTGGCTGGGCCGGCCCAGCCGGTCAGGCTTCGATGTAGTCGGCGATCACGTCGAGCGTGGACTCGACCGAGCTGAGCTGCGTGTTCAGGTGCTTGATCCAGCGGCCTTTCGGTTGCAGGGCCGCGTGCGGGGCGACGACACCGGTGATGAACCGGCGGATCTCGGTGAGCTTCTCCCGGATGATCGCGACTTCGTATGCCTGAAGCTCGGCCGGGTCCGAGCAGAACTTGCAACCGTCCGACCTGGTCCAGATCAGGGGAGGCCAGCCGCGTTCGGCGATGGTGTCCCGCAGGCAGGCCAGGCCCGCGCGGACCAGCTGGTTGAAGGTCAGACCGGCCGGGCGGGCCTCGAAGAGCACAAACCGGACGGTGTCGGCGTGTCGCTGGGAGGCGGGTGATCTGCGCTCGGAAGCGCGAGGCATCGCCTACTCACCTTGCAGCAGGCGGGCCAGCTCGCCGTCCACGTCGACCTTGCCGGTGTCGATGGCCGTCTCGATCCAGTCCAGGGTCGCCCTCACGCGGGCGACGTTTTCGTGGAGGATGACGCTTCGTCGTCGCCGAGCTGGCGGTCGCGCATGCCCGGGACGACGCGGCCGGCTGCCGCGACGAACGCGTGGCAGGCGGTGACCAGGTCCAGGAACTCCACCGATCGGTCGATGTTGCGGATTGCGGGGGCGACCGGGCTGGTCTCCTCGAAGTGTTCGCGGGCCTGCTGGCCGCGTTCGACCTGGGCGTGGTTGACCTGGTGGCGGGCGGTATCGTCCGACATGGCACGGAAGGCGACGTCCGGGCGCCGGAGCAGGCCGGTGGTCACTTCGGCGGCGACGTGATCGTCGCGGGTCAGTTCCTCGATGACCTTTACCTTGTCCGCCTTGGCGACCCGGGCGCCGACCTCGGGGCGGCGCAGGAAGTCCGGGGCGACGGCGGCCGCGACCTGGTCCTCGCGGGTCAGTTCCTCCACCACCTGTCGGCGTACACCTGAACGTCCCCAACCGCGTACGGGTGAACGCGGCCAGTTTCTGACGCGCGGAGGGGCGGTGCTCGGCACTCTGCTGCTCGTCGGTTCGGGGTGGCGGAGGACGGCTGACGATGGTCCTTGATCCGTATCGTTGGGTGGAGCTGCGGCGCTTTCTTGGCCTGTTGGAGTCCGGGGCGATGAGCCTGTCGGAGATCGCCCGGGAGACGGGCCTGGACCGCAGGACGGTCCGCAAGTACCTGGCTGGCGAGGGGCCGGCCTCACCGCCGCGGCGGGCTTCGAACGGGCCGCGCCAGCAACGGGTGATCGACGAATTCGCGCCGTTGATCGACTCGATGCTGCGGGCCGAGATCTTGATGAAGGCCACGGTCATCCACGAGCGGCTGGCCAGCGACTACGGCTTCACCGGCAACTACCAGAGAGTCGCGCTTTACGTCC
Source organism: Streptomyces sp. NPDC014995 (assembly GCF_043080745.1). Lineage (NCBI taxonomy): Bacteria > Bacillati > Actinomycetota > Actinomycetes > Kitasatosporales > Streptomycetaceae > Streptomyces > Streptomyces sp. NPDC014995. The sequence goes on along the minus strand of NZ_JBIBVX010000033.1, from coordinate 14,807 downwards.
AGGAAGCACGCCCCAGGATCGCCGGGGAATTCGGTATCACCCCGAAGGAGCTGGCGGGCATGCACCGCCGCTTCGAAGTCATCCCCGGCGCCCAGGCCCAGGTCGACTGGGGCGACGAGGGCATGATCCTCGCTCACATGGGCATCCCGAAGGTCTACTCCTTCCACATGACGCTGTCGTACTCCCGCGATCCGTTCTGCTGCTTCATCACCAGCCAGGACCTGCAGACCTTCATCGACTGCCATCGCCGGGCGTTTCCCGACCTCGACCCGCGCAAGGTCAAGGACCTGGCTACCCTGTCCTTCGTCGAGGCCAAGGCGAACGCCGCCCTGCTCGGGCCGCCCGAGGTGGGCAAGACGCACATCGCCGTCGCCCTGGCGGTCGCGGCCTGCCGGGCCGGCTACTTGATCTACTTCACCAGCCTCGACGACATGGTCCGCAACCTTAAAGCCGCCGAGGCCGCCGGGCGGCTGCTCAACAAGCTCGGCACCTACCTGCGGCCCAGCGTCCTCGTCGTCGACGAGGTGGGATATCAGCCTCTGGAGCGGGCCGAGGCGAATCTGGTCTTCCAGGTCATCTCCAAGCGTTACGAGAAGGGTTCGATCATCTTGACCTCGAACAAGATGTGCAGCGAATGGGGCCAGGTCTTCGGCGACGAAGTCCTCGCCACCTCCATCCTCGACCGCCTCCTGCACCACTGCGAAGTGATCTCCATCAACGGCCCCAGCTACCGCCTCAAGGCCATCGAGCGGGACACAGACGTGGCCTGACGACCCACGTCATTTCCCGCGGGCGAGCACTTGATCAGTTGTTGATCTCCCGTTGAAAGATCTCGGAGAACTCGCCGTTCTCGAGCAGGCCAGCGATTACGCCGGTCATGCTGTCGATGCCGGGATCCCTGACGATCAGGCCGTCCGAGACCCGGAAGTACCGGCCTCCGAGGGCCTCGTCGGTCCCTGCCCAAAGCCTCATCAGGCGCTCGACTTCCGTGACGGTGAACACGGTCGCGGTCCAACGAGATCCGTCCTTCAGAGTCACGAAGACATCGACGTTGCAGACCTCGTCCAAGTCCTCGCCGTCGCTGGGCAGGAACGACGCCTGGAAGTCCTCCGTGCGGACCCGATACCAGGGTTCGTCCCACCCTCGCTTGATCGGTTCAGACGATGTGCTGGGGCTCATCGCGCGAGTGTCCCTGTTCGGGGCATCGATCTCAACCGAGATCCTCTGCCGCGCTGCCGCTGCCTGCGGCCAGAGCTGGGGACGTTGGTCCGTAGGCAACTGGGGAGGAAAGCCCGTACGCCGACACCGCACAGCCACTGGCAGGAGACCTGCAACGGCCCGACCGTGGAGCGGCGCTTCCCGCCGTCGCTGTTCGTCTTCGCCCCCGCCCGGCGCCGCGCGGCTCCGGCCGCCCGAGAGGCCGCCTTTTACGACCGCGCGCCCGCCGCATCCCGCGCGTGAACTACCGGATCACCGTTGCGACTACGACGCTGGCGCAGCTGACCAAGCATGGGCCCGACCAGCCCGTGTGGGGGTCGTCGGCCAAGGCGAGGACCGCCGTTTTCTGGCCGCGCCGCCGAGAGCATGGTGAGCACGACAGGTCCGGCCTCTGCCCAAGGCCAGGCCCTCTTGACCGGGTCATGCCGGGCGATCATGATGTGGGGAATCTGTGTAAAGATCATGTAAGCCTGGGGGTGGGGCTGTCGTGGGTGGAGTGTGGCGTCGTGGGCGCCGGAGGACGGTCGTGTTGGCGGCCGTGGCGTTGGTGGCGTCCGTACTTCCACCGTTGGCGGGCCAGGCCTCGGCAGGGCCGCGGGCCGCTGCGCCGGTGTCGGCGCAGGACGCGTCGGCGTTGGCGGCCGGGACAGGAGAGCCGGTCGAGGTGGTCTCGGAGCGCACCGAGTACTCCAGGACTGAGGCGAATCCTGACGGAACGTTCACGCTGACGCAGTCGACGACGCCTCAGCGGGTCAGGGCGAAGGACGGCTCCTGGCGCGATGTGGATCTGACGCTGGAGCGCCGGGCGGACGGGACGGTGGGGCCGAGGGCTTCCGTGGTTGATCTGTCGTTCTCCGCGGGTGGCAGCGGCACGGGCATGATCCGCATGGCCGCGGTCGAGGGCTCGGTGACGCTGGGGTGGCCCGGTCAGCTGCCAAAGCCCACGCTGGAGGGTCCGACGGCCACCTACCCGGAGGTTTTCCAGGGTGTGGACCTGCAGCTCACGGCCACATCCGAGGGCTACCGTGAGGTGCTGGTCGTCAAGACGGCAGAGGCGGCGGCGAACCCGCAGCTGAACGAGGTGGAACTGACCACCTCCAGTGCAGGACTGACGCTCGCTGCGAGTGGTGGCGGAGGGCTGCGCGCGTTCGACGGGGACGGTAACACCGTCTTCAACGGCCCTGCCGGCCTGATGTGGGATTCGGCCGGCGACGCCGGCGTCCAGACGCAGCTGCTCACCGGCTCTGCCGTGAGCGCTTCGGATGAGCCTGCCGAAGGTGAAGTGCCGCAGTCGCAGTCGCCGGACAAGGGGGACGCCACGGCGGTCCTGCCCGTGCAGGTCACCGACGGCGAGATAGCCGTGAAGCCGGATGTGGAGGTGCTGCGGGGCGCGGACACGGTCTACCCCGTCTACATCGACCCTTCCATGGGGCTGACCGTCTCTGAGCGGACGGTGTTGTCCTCGGACGGGGACAGCTTCTGGAACTTCAGCGGTGACTACGGTGTCGGCAACTGCAGCCGTTTGGGCCCCTGGTACTGCGGCTCGGACTACACCAACCGCATGTACTTCGAGTTCTCGCCGACCAAGCTGGCGGGCAAGTACGTCATCGACGCCACCTTCCGCGCCTATGAGACCTGGTCGTTCTCCTGCTCCCCGCAGTGGGTGGACCTGTGGCGCACCAACAACATCTCCAGCGCCACCACTTGGCCCGGGCCGTCGCAGCTGGACCTGATGGGTGACCGGCAGGTCTCCGCGGGACGGGGCGATAACTGCTCGCCTTCCCAGCCGGACTCGTGGATAGAGTTCAACGACAACCCCGCGGAGACGGACGAGAATCTGACCAAGACGGTCCGCTCGTTCGCCGACGGCAACTTCTCCCGCCTGACGTTGATGCTGCGGGCCAAGGACGAGAACGACCCGGACGCCTGGAAGCGGTTCAAGGAGAACGCCGACCTTCAGGTCGTCTACGTCCTCAAGCCCGGATACCCGGTCAACGTCGGAGCGATACCGGGATACGGCGCGGAGGCACACTGCTCGGTGGACGGCAACAACCCTGATGTCGCCACCCGTGTCGACCCCACGCTGCAGGGCAGGGTCCGCACCCTGTACCCGCCCGCCACGGACGCCGAGAAGGGATCCCTGCGGGCCCACTTCTACGTGCAGAAGAAGACCTCCTCAGGCTTCGTCGACCACTGGCAGGTCAACGAACCCACGTCCGGATACGACGTCAACGGCGACCTGGAGAAAGTGAGCCTGGCCAGCGGCGCCGACGGCACGGTGTACCGCTTCAAGGTGCTCACCCAGTCGTTCTGGACGTATGAGGGCGTCACCACGGCGATCTCCTCCGGCTACTCCCACTGGTGCTACTTCAAGATCGACCTCGACGCGCCCAAGGCTCCCGTAATCGAACCCGGCGCCCCCTACAACGCATCCTGTGCGGATACGGGCTGCGGCGAACCCGGCACGGCCGGCACCTTCACCTTCAAGCCCAACCCCGAAGACGCCGCTGACACCACCGACCCGGACATCACCGGCTACCGCTGGAGCCTGTCCACCCAGGCTGGTGCGCATGTGGTGGGCTCTTCCGACGCCAACGGGGATGTCGTCACCATCAGCAACGTGATACCGCCTGTGGCGGGTACCACCGTACTCAGCGTGGCGGCCAAGGACGTGCGCGAACGGTACGGCCCCGTGTCGACCTTCACGTTCAAAGTGGACCAGCCGGACGGGGCGGTCGGACGCTGGCACTTCAACGACGGCACCGACAGCGCGACCGAAGGAACCACCCGTCACGCGATGGAGCTGCATCAGCAGGCAGGCAAGGCTGCAACCTGGTCGGGCGAGGGGCGCCGCGGAGAGGGCGATCATTCCCTGCGGCTCAACGACGACGTCACCGACCCTGCGCAGCAGATCGGCTACGCCTCCACCCAGGGCGGTGCGCCTGTCGATACCGCCAAGTCGTTCACCATTTCGGCATGGGTGATGCTGACCGACACCACCAAGACCAGGGTGGCCGCTTCGGCTCCAGGCACCTACTCCTCGGCCGCGTTCAACCTCTTCTACTCGAGCACCGCCAAGAAGTGGGTGTTCAACAAAGCGGTCGCAGACTCCTCCACTCCGGCCTATGTCAGTGCTGTCGCCGATACGCCCAACCCGCCGACCGGCGTGTGGACGCACCTGGCGGGTGTGTTCGATACCAAGGGCGATCAGGACAAGACGAACGACACGATTCAGTTGTTCGTCAACGGCCGCCCTCAAGGACCCGCGACCGGCGTGGGTCTGTCCAGCGTGAATGCCGCGTACGCGCCGTGGACCTCAACGCAGGACATGCGGGTCGGGGCATCGAAGGCCGGCGAGTACTTCATGGGCAGCGTCGACGAACTGGCGGTGTGGCAGCGCGCCCAGTCCCGCCCGCTGATTTCGGAGGAGGCCGAGCTGACGGAGAACAGTGAGCCGGCCACAACCCTCGTCGCTTCGTGGGATGCGGCTGCTGCCACCGGCACCGCAGTCAAGGACACCTCGCCGTACCGCAAGGCGGCGCTGACTCCGGCCGGCGGCGCGGCACTTCAGGCCGGGCAGGGCATCGTGTTGAACGGCACCACCGCCTATGCGACCACCACCGGCCCAGTAGTCGATGAGACAGGTTCTTTCACCGTCTCAGCCCGGGTCAGCCTGGACGAGATGAACCTTGGGACGAAGCCGGTCGGTTACCAGGCTCAGGTCGCCGGACAGCGCGCCGGCGGGGAATCCTCGTGGGCCCTGTGGGTGGTCAAGTTTGCCGAGGGGGACTACCAGTGGAAGTTCACCCGCACCGCCGTTGACGGCGCGGGACAGGTGGTGCAGAGCGCGCAGGTCGCCCCGTTGAGCGAGGGCGCCGACCCCTCTGGCGCCGATGTCACAGGTGTGTTCGATGCCCAGGAGAGCTGGGAGTGGGTGCACCCGACTAATCCGCAGCTGAACGAGACACGCTACGGCAAGCTGCACCTCTACGTCGGCAGCTCTCCCATGCATGACGGAGATGGCAAGGACACCTTCACCGCGGCGCAGCAGGGCAGCGGTGAACTGGCCGTCGGCCGCGGCACCACGGCAGGGGCCACCGGGCACTACCTGCCCGGAGCGCTGCAGAAGCTTCGAGTCTGGACCGGAGCCATGTCCTGGGCACAGGTCTTGAATCAGATTCCGGATTCCGGCGTCTAGCGGCTCGGGAACACACGGCGGGGTCCGGGCCCAGGATGGCCCGGACCTCTCCCACCAGCAGACGCACACGCACACGCATGGACTCGGCCGGCAGGGCCGTGCACAAGCCGCCGCCCACCGGGGCCGCACACAGCAGGGGGCAGGGAATGACGAACTCCGGTAGATTCCGACCGGGCGCACACACGCGGGATTCCAGAAGGCGATGGTCGCGGCTGGTTGCCACGGTCGCCGGCTTCACCATGGTCCCCGGCTTTCTCACACCCGTGGCGTTCGCCGCCGATCCGGAACCGCTGGGCGCCCCGGACCTGCAGAAGTTCACGTCGGCCAAGGTCTCACCGTTCACGGCAAAGGTGAACAAGAAGATCGACGCGGCCATGAAGAAGGCCGCCGCCGCCGACAGAGAAGAGATCGCCCGCGCCAAGAAGGACCAGGCGAAGAACGTCACCTGGCCAACCGCTGGACAGGCCAAGCTCACCCTGCCGGCCACCGGATCCGCCAAGGCAGCCCCCGGAGCCCTCCCACTGACCCTCGCGCGACCCAAAAGCGAGGGCAAGAAGCAGCAGCCAGTCGCCTCCACTGTGGCCGTCAGCGTCCTGAACCAGAAGCAAGCGGCTGCACTTGGCGTCAAGGGCGTCGCACTGACCGTGACCGGTCCCGCCGCCGGCGGCGCGGCCGAACTCGGAATCAACTACTCATCCTTCGCCTCCGCCTACGGCGGCGACTGGGCCGGCCGACTCCAGGTGCTGCGCCTGCCCACCTGCGCGCTCACCAGCCCGTCCGCGGCGCAGTGCCGCACCCGCACCCCGTTTGAGTTCACCAACCACCGCAAGAAGCAAAGCCTCAGCACCCAGCTGGCGTTCACCGATGCAACCCGCAGCGCGGCGTCGTCCGATGAGGTCGCCTCCACCAGCCAGACCATGGTCCTGGCGGTCGCGGCCGGAACGAAGTCCGGCGGCGGCGACTACAAGGCCACCCCCCTGGCCTCCTCCTCCACCTGGGAAGCGGGCGGTTCCTCGGGCACCTTCACCTGGTCCTACCCGCTGCGCGTTCCGCCCTCCGCGGCCGGACCCAAGCCGCAGCTGTCCATCTCCTACGACTCGGGCAGCGTCGACGGCCGTACCGCGTCCACGAACAATCAGGGCACGGTGATCGGTGAGGGCTTCGACATCACCTCCTCCTACATCGAGCGCAAGTACGGCGTCTGTGACGACGACGGCCAGACCGACAAGTTCGACCTGTGCTGGAAGTACGACAACGCCTCTCTCGTCCTGAACGGCAAGGCCACCGAGCTCGTCAAGGACGACACCACCGGCACATGGCGGCTGAAGAACGACGACGCCTCCACCGTCACCGTGGCCACCGGAGCGGACAACGGCGACGACAACGGCGAACACTGGACCATCACCACCAGCGAGGGCACCAAGTACGTCTTCGGCCTGAACAAGCTCGAAGGCGCCGCAGCCACCGACCGCACCAACTCGGTGTGGACCGTTCCGGTCTTCGGCGACGACACCGGCGAGCCCGGCTACGCCGACGGCACCACCTTTGCCAGCCGGTACAAGGAGAAGCAGGCCTGGCGGTGGAACCTCGACTACGTCGAGGACACCCACGGCAACGCCATGTCCTACTGGTACACCGCCGAAGCCAATCACTACGACATGCTCGGCGATGACACCAACGGTACCGCCTACATCCGCGGCGGTTACCTGAACGAGATCCGCTACGGCCAGCGCTCAGGAGCCCTCTTCTCCGCCACCCCCGCAGCCTCGAACAAGGTCGTCTTCGGCTACGCCGAGCGGTGCGAAACGGACTGCGGGTCCCTGACCGACGCGACCCGCAACAACTGGCCCGACGTGCCGTTCGACGCCGAATGCAAGGCCGACCAGAAGTGCACCGGCAACGTCGGCCCCGCCTTCTATACCCGCAAGCGCATGACCGGCATCGCCACCCAGGCCTGGGATGCTGCTGCCGCCACTCCCGGCTACGCCTCGGTGGACGCGTGGGCACTGAAGCAGCACTACCTCGACCCGGGCGACACCGGCGACTCCACCGACCAGACGCTGTGGCTCGATGAGATCCAGCACACCGGCAAGCGTGGCACGGACCTCACGCTCGACCCGGTCAAGTTCGACCACGAGTCCCGCCCGAACCGGGTCGACGGCGCCACGGACAACATCCTGCCGCTGACCAAGCCCCGCCTGAAGGCCATCACCTCCGAGACCGGCGCGCAGACCACCGTCAGTTACCTGCAGGCCGACTGCCTCGCCGGACAGACCATGCCCAAGGCCGACACGAACACCCGCCGCTGCTACCCGGTGTACTGGGCACCGAACGGCGGGAAAGACCCGATCCTGGACTGGTTCCACAAATACCCCGTCCAGGCCGTCTCCACCAACGACACCCACGGCGGCGCAGTGGCCGTCCAGCACACCTACACCTATGAAGGCGCGGCCTGGCACTACAACGAGGACCCGCTGGTCAAGGAGAAGGAACGCACCTGGTCGATCTGGCGCGGATTCCGGAAGGTCACCCACCTCACCGGCCAGCCGGGCAAGACCCAGTCCAAGACCGTCACCGTCTACCTGCAAGGCATGAACGGCGACCGCGTCCTCGGCACGGACGGCAAACTACCGGATCCGGACGCACGCAAGAGCGTCCAGGTCACCGGCATCAAGGCACCGGCGCTCACCGACGCCGACCAGTACGCCGGCTTCACCCGCGAAACCGTCACCTACAACGGGACCCAGGAAGTCTCCGGCACCATCAACGACCCCTGGTCCAAGCGCACCTCGACCCAGCACAAGTCATACGCCGACACCGAGGCCTACTACGTCCGCACCGGTGCCAGCCACGCACGTACCAACATCACCACCAGCGGCACCCCGGCCGACCGGGTCCGCTCCACGATCACCACCTACGACGACTACGGCATGGCCGTAAAGGTCCTGGACAAGGGCAACGACGCCGCGCTCGGCGACGAGACCTGCACCCGCACCTGGTACGCCCGCAACGACACAGCGGGCATCAACAGCCTCGTCTCACGCGTCCGGGTCACCTCCAACGTCCAGCCCGCCCCGGTAGCCGACCCCTGCGCCCTCACCGACAACGACCTCGACCTGCCCGGGGGCTCCTCCCGCTCCGGTGACGTCATCTCGGACACGGCCGCGACGTACGACACGGCCACCGAGTGGACCGAAGCCCAGACGCCGACCAAGGGTGAGGTGCGCTGGACGGGTCGGGCAGCCGGCTACGGACCGCTGCGCCAGCCGATCTGGCAGAAGGTGTCCACGACCACATACGACGTCCTCGGCCGTCCCCTGAGCGTCAAGGACGCCAACGACACCACCACCGGCACTACCGCCTACACCCCTGAGGCGGCCGGGCCGCTGACCTCGGTGGTGGTGGAGAACGCCAAGCTCCACAAGACCACCACCCTGGCGGACTTCGCCACCGGCGCCATCACGAAGGTCACCGACCCGAACAACAAGGTCACCGAATCCACGTATGACGCGCTCGGCCGGGTCAGCAGCGTATGGCTGCCCAACCGCCTACGCGTGCTGAACGCATCCCCCAACTACACCTACACCTACAGCATCACAGCCACCGCCCTGCCGTGGGTGGCCACCGCGACAGCCCGTGGCGACGGTTCCGGCTACAACACCAGCTACGAGATCTACGACTCGCTCCTTCGCCCCCGGCAGGTCCAGATACCCTCTCCGTCCGGCGGCAGCGTCATCTCACAGACCGTCTATGACGAGCGCGGACTCGCGGTGAAGGCGTCAGGCGACATCTGGGCCAACGCCGTCAACCCGTCCGGAAAAATGGTCCAGGTCGACGGCGGTCAGGCCCCCATCGAAACCGTCACCACCTACGACGGCGCAGCACGCCCGATCCGCACGATCACCCAGAGCCACAACGTCCCGCTCTGGACCACCGACACCACCTACACCGGCGACACCGTCACCACCAGCGCTCCGGCCGGCGGCCAGGCCGTCGCCGTGGTCACCAACGCGCTGGGCCAGACCACCGAACGCCGTGAGTACGCCGGTCCCCAGCCCAGCGGCGACTTCACCAAAACCGTCTTCACCTACACCCCGGCGGGCCAGCAGAAGACGGTCACCGGCCCCGACCAGACCACCTTCTCCTACGGCTATGACCTGTTCGGCCGCCAGGTAAGCGCGAGCGACCCTGACAAGGGCACCTCCACCACGGAGTACAACAACCTCGATCAGGTCATCAGCAGCACCGACTCCCGTCCCGGCAAGAAACTCATCTACGAGTACGACGTCCTCGGCCGCAAGACCGGCCTGTGGGACGGCACCAAGACGGACGCCACCAAGCTCGCCGCCTGGACCTTCGACGTCCTCAGGAAGGGCCAGCAGGACACCGCTGTCCGCTACGACGGCGGCCTGACCGGCAAGGCATACACCAGCAAGGTCACCGGCTACAACAACCTCTACCAGGTCACCTCAAGCCAGCTGATCCTCCCCGACAGCACCAAGGAACCCCTGGTCGCCGCCGGCGTCCCGCAGACCCTGACCTTCTCCACCAACTACTACCTCGACGGCACCATCGCCTCGTACAGCAGCCCGGCTGTCGCCGGACTGCCATCCGAAGCCATCGAGAACGGCTACAACTTCACCGGCGTCGGCCTGCAGAAGACCTCCAAGGGCCTGCTCCAGGCCGGGTACTACTCACCGCTCGGCGACCCGATCCGCCTCGACCTCGCCACCGACCCCACCTCCACGAAGAAGACCTACCTCAACTACGCGTACGAGACCGGCACCCGCCGCCTGACCAACTCCTTCGTCACCACCGACATCCACAGCTACCGCCTGCAGGACCTGGCCTTCACACACGACCAAGCAGGCAACATCACCAAGCTCTTCGACAACACCACCCTCGGCGGCACCGGCAAGACCGACTACCAGTGCTTCACCTACGACGGCCACCGCCGACTCACCGAGGCCTGGACCCCGAAGACCGCCGACTGCGCCACCTCCGGCCGCACCACAGCCAACCTCGACGGCGCAGCCCCCTACTGGACCAGTTACACCTACACAGCCTCCGGCCAGCGCAACACCGAAACCCAGCACACCACCACCGGCAACCAGACCACCACCTACACCTACAACACACCGAACCACGCACACGCCCTGTCCGCGACCACGGGCGCCAAGGCCGCGACCTACACCTACGACGAAGCCGGCAACACCCAAAGCCGCGCCGGCACCCAGGCCCAGCAGACCCTGACCTGGAACACCGAAGGCCAACTCGCCACCACGACCGAACCCGCCGCAGGCACCAAGCCCGCCCTCGGCACCAGCTACCTCTACGGCGCCTCCGGCGAACTCCTCATCCGCCGCAACACCACCCCAGACGGCGACACAGTCCTGTACGCCGGCGACACCGAGATCCGCCTCACCACCAAAGGCACCACCAAGACCCTCACCGGAACCCGCTACTACACCGCCGCAGGCCAGACGATCGCCGTCCGCACCGCAACCGCAGGTGTCACCGGCAGCAAGCTCAAATTCCTCGCGGCCGACCACCACGGCACCTCCAGCCTCGCCCTCGACGCCACCACCCTGGCGTTCACCAAGCGCTACACCACGCCCTTCGGCGCCGACCGCGGCACGCCGCTGTACGGGCCCTGGCCCGACGACAAGGGTTTCCTCGGCAAGACCCGTGACACCAACACCGGCCTGACCCACATCGGCGCCCGCCAGTACGACCCGTCCACCGGCCAGTTCATCAGCGTCGACCCGCTTCTGGAACTCGATCATCCCCAAACCCTTAACGGCTACAGCTACGGAGCACAGAACCCGCTAGCCAATTCGGATCCGAGCGGCCTCGGACTGGCCTGCGGCCGAGGCGGCGAAGAGTGTCCCGATGACGGGGATCCCATGCCGGAACCCGCAGACCATGACGGAAACGGGCTCAACTACGGGGACGACAAGGCAAGCGATGGTCCGGCGCCCAGCACCGGCGGCGGCAGTACTGGAGCAACCGGCGACGGCACGTGTTCCTACCCGTTCTCCTCGTGCGGGCCACCGTCTTATGACGTCAATGTGGGGCCGACCGAAGACCTGCCAGACCTTCCCAGCTTCTTTGAGAGAGTGATTGAGAACCTCTGGTATGGGGGTGATTCATCAAACTGCGGTGGCCCCGGTCGTGATGGTGTGCCAGCAATAAGCTGCAGCGTAAACGGCGGCACTGGGCCGGTGGGAGGCCCAATACCTGGTCTTGGAGGGAAAGGCGTACCTAAGCCTGGTGTGAGACCAGGACTGCCCGCCCAGGGGACGATCTCTCCAAAAGCTGTTAGATTCAGTCAGGACAGCATCAAGGGGACGTATAAAGATGGCAGGAGTGTCAACGAGACGATTGCCGACTTGAAGGCAGGTAAGATTACTGCTGAAGACGTGCCGCCGATTCGGATTTTTGAGCGAGATGGAAAGATATACACGCTGGATAATCGTCGGCTGTACACCTTTCAGCAGGCGGGTGTGAATATACGCTTCATGCGTGCAACTTCCGCGGAGGTCGAGAAAGAGTCGTGGAAATTCACCACGACTAATGATGGTGCATCAATTGTTGTCCGAGGAGCGGGATGAGCGTACTAGCGCAACGCGTACAGGAGGTTACCGCACGGGAAGACCTCGTGGGGTTTCTTCAGGCGGCAGCGGAGGACTTCGTGACAAATCGGGAGGAATGGGAAAATGTTTCCTTGAGTGATTTCCTTTCTGCCTGGTCGGCGTGGCTACAAGACTCGCCAGGTTGGTTCCAAAACCGTGGTGAAGAGGTCCCGGAACAACCGAGTTGGAAATTCATCGCAGAGATGGTGATGGCCGCGCGAGTCTATGAGTAGCGGGTCCCGGCAATCCGCTCGCTGAACATGGCAAAGCCGACAATGTGGTGCTTCGAGCCGGCTCGGCCCCGGTTGACCGGCGAAGGGCCTGTCTGGCCCCGTCTTAATGCGATTGCGGTGTTGCGGGGGTGGCGGTAGCCGGCCAGCCATTTCAGATTGGAGGCCAGGATGTCATCGAGCGGGGTGAGGCGCTGATAGGTGTGGCCGAGGTACGCGCACGCCTCCGCCACCGCCTCGGCGGCCTTCATCGCGCGTTCGCCGCCGGCCTCGGGGTGCCGTACGCCCCGCATCAGCGCCTCCGGGACGCTGCAGCAGTTGGCAGGTAGGGACCAAGGGGCTGAAGGGGCCGGGATCCGGAAAAGCCCGCGGACTGAAACGGCCCTCCCCGGGTTCACTGCTCCGTGGGAGAAGCCTTCCAGACCGCTTTCGCGGTGGCGCGTTTCAACGCGTGGTCGTGCCCAACTCGTCATGGCGGTCAGTCGGACTAGCTCACCGTGCGCTCCAACCAGCCGACTGCGTGCAGGTCCTCGGCGAGCCAGCGGTACGCGAGGTTCGTGGCCTGGCGCTCATGGTAGGGAAGCAGTGCCTTCTGGTGGACGATGCCGGGGCGGCGGAACGCCGAGGAACGATCCTGACGCAGGTTCGCCCAGAACGGCCCGGCGGGCAGGTCAGGCTCGTCGGACCGGCTCAGATCCACGACCGGCTGGTCGTGCGGAGCGGACGACGTATCGGGGCGCAGGGCGTACATGACCGTGGAGGGCTGCGACTCGTCGGCGGGCATCGCCACCACTCCTTCGGCCCGCACGGGGAAGATGCTGTACAGGCCGAGCGCGGCCCCGAATCGCGGGAAGTTGAGTTCGACCAGATCGCGGTAGCCGGTGAGGGCGTCGCGCAGCACGTCGGCGGTGATAGACCGGGTGAGTTCGGGGGAGTAGGTCTGCCAGAAGTAGCGGGGCGGGGGGTTCATCCGGTCGGCGGCCGGCCGGGGGCTGGTGAGGCTGTCTCCCTGTACGTGGTGCAGGTGGCGCTGAGCCAGCGGACGTCGTCAGAGTCGATCTTGTGGCCGGGGCCCCACTGCCACGATGCCCACGCCGTGTTTGCGACCTGGGTCATCAAGACGTCCAGCTCGGACTGCAGGTCGCTGAGAAGGATGTGCCGGCCGACCCGGGAGGGACGCCCCTTGGCCATGATCTGCCGTGCGAGGAACCAAGCGCGTTCGGCCGCAAGAGGCGAGGCGGGTGGGACGGGCAGGGTTCGCTGCTGTATCCGTTTGGCCAGGGCGGGGCGCAGCCGGGAGCGGGCCCGCTCCCAGCAGGCCAGGCGTCCGAACGGGGCGGGGAAACTCGTCCGGTCGCGGAACTGGGTCAGCGGCTGGGGCATGGAGGCCAGGCCGTCCCACACGACGAGGTCTTCGCCCAGGACGCCGGGGCGCGCCTGCGCGACGGTCAGCCAGTCATGAGCGAGGTCGACGGCCCAGGGGGCGAGGTGGCCCCGTTCGTGCGGGGCGAGAAGAGAAGCGAGGGACTCAAGGCCGGCAAGCCAATACTGGGTTGCTTCCCGCAGCCGGCGCGCCACTGCGGGCACGTGCTCCTGGTAGTCGCCGTCGGTTGCTGCTTCGTGTGGCGGCATCCCCGGGGACCGGCCTCTGCTCCCGGGGGCCGTCGCGATCTCGTCCAGGACCCAGGAAGCGGCTGCCGGGTTGGTGCGCGCCAGGGTGCGCATGAACGCCTCGGCGTCCTCGTCTGGCGCGGCTGCTACGACGAAGGCGATGGCGTATCGCCAGCGGGGGAAGGGGAGAGGGGCGGCGGCGGACGTGAGCAGTGTGTGGCCCTCCCGCAGGGCCTGGGCGGCGAAGTGCTGCTCAAACAGGGGGGAGCGCGAAGCGCAGGAGACCGCCGTCGTGGACGACGAGGCCGGTCTCCTCGAGTTCCCAGATCAGATGCTGCTGGGCAAACGAACTGGCTTGGACGGGGCCCTGCTGGTCCAGGATGTGCGCGGCGAGGCGGGGCAGAGCCCCCCATACGTCCTGCGAGGCCTGCGGGTGCTCGCGCTGGAGGATCAGGGCGGCGAGCTCGGTGAGCAACTCCCGGGTGGAGACGTGTGTGTCGCCGCCGGCGCGCAGGCGGTTGGCCAGGGCGTGCACCTGCAGCGGACTGGTCAGGAGTTGTTGCGTCTCGTGGCGATCCGGGATCCTGGGCTGCCTCTCGCCGAGCACGGTGCGCAGCAGGTCCAGACCCCGTCGAGAGGACCAGGGCGGCACGGGCAGGCGTTCGTTGTCCTCTACGCTTCCCACGCCCGGCCGGGTGGTCGCCAGAACACTGACCTGCGGCCAGGTCAGCACCAACCTGCGTGCATCGGCCAGCAGGTGATCGGCTTGCCGGGGGCTGACCGCGTCAAGGTTGTCGAGAACCACCCGGCAGGTGCGCACCTGTCGATCCGGGGGTGGGTAGTTGGTGTGCTGGGTGGGGTGTGAGCTGTGGGGTTGGGTGTTGGTTGAGAATGGGGTTTGTCGGGGGTGGGGTG
>NZ_JBIBVX010000032.1:0-24619 GCF_043080745.1 Streptomyces sp. NPDC014995 | reverse complement strand
GCAGCCCGATCGCTTACGAGACAGCTTCCGAAACAACATCAACTACGCTGACACCAGCCGCATAACCCGTGTCCAGGACTCGGGGTCAGGGCCCGATGTCCCCCGGCACGCCGAGCCCGCCCGGCCCCACGCGCCCCGGTCGGAGACGGACGTCCCCAAGGACGCCAAGCCCGCCCAGCCCGCGCAGCTGCCCGCCCAGCCGGTACAGCAGCCCGCTCAGCCGGTACAGCAGCCCGCAACTCCGGCCCAGTGATTCCCTCAGTGTGCCGGCTCGCTGATCGGCTCTAGTCCGTTCGGCAACACCCTGTGAACATACGCTGCAGGACTCAGCCCCGCAGCACGGTCTGTCCACCCGGCCTCCGGGTGGACAGACCCGTACCGTAACCGTCCAGGAGACACGTGAGCACAGCGACGATCCCCACCGCCGCACCGTCGGTCACCTGGTGGCAGAGCCTGCGCAGGCTGGTACAGGGCGGACTCGCTCAGCGTTCGCTGACGACTCGCAAGGACGGCTGGGACAGGCCCCTCCGAGCTCACTCCCCCAGCACCACCGCAGCCGGGGGCGAACACGGATTCAGCGAGCTCTACCACCACCGGCGGCTGGCTCTGGTGCGACTGGCGCTGCTCCTGGTCGACGACCTGCCCACGGCAGAGGACGTGGTGCAGGACGCCTTCACCGCCCTCCTGCACCGCCACGGCCGTCAGCTCGGGCAACTGGACGACCCCGAGGCCTACTTGCGGACCAGCGTGGTCAACAAAGCCCGCTCCGTTCTGCGTCGACGCCGTACGGCACGCGCCTACGTCCCCGAGCGTGAACGCCCGTGCCCGTCCGCCGACGAGAGCGTGCTGCTCGCCGAGACGCACCGGGAAGTGATCGACGCGTTGCAGCGCCTCACCCGCCGGCAACGCGAAGTCCTGGTGCTGCGCTACTGGTCGGACCTCACCGAGGCGCAGATCGCCGACACCCTGGGCATCTCCCGCGGGACGGTCAAGTCGACCGCCAGCCGGGCCCTGGACGCCCTGGGCAGACAACTGCAGGAGACAGCCCCATGACCAGCCACCCCGCCCGACAGGGCTGCCGTCCCTCCCGCCGCCGGCACCCCGCAGGGAACTGGCGATGAGTGACAGCCGGATCCGCCACGAGGCGATCGAACAACGCCTGCGCGAGGCCCTCGCCGCCCGGGCCGACACCGTCGAAGCGGGACATCTGCGGCCTGCCCGCCTCCCCACCACGCCCCGGCTGCGGCACCCACCCCTTCGCCGGACCGCCGTCGTGCTGCTGGGTCTGGCCGCGGTCATCGCCTGCGTCTTGTTCGCCGTCACAAACCGCTCTTCGCACAACCCGGTCCCACCGGTCGGCACTCCCCCGCACTCGGTGAACCCGCCCACGACCCCGGCACCGGCCTCCCCCGCCGACCCGGTCCAGCCCCCAGAAGGAGCCGACACCGGGCAAGGACCCGACCCGGCGTCCCCAGCCACCACGGCAGGACGATGACCTGAACTCGGCGGCCGCGCTTCGCGGTTCAGTGGGTGAAGGCGACGGATGCCGCAAGATCCTTCTGGGTTTCGAGTGCGGTGAGACGTTCGGTGAGTGCGGCGTGGACGGCGTTGTAGGTGTCGGAACCGAGGGCGAGACGCAGGGGCGGGTTCGGGTCGCGGGTGCTGTCGTAGACGGCGGCGGCGAGCTTGGCCGGGTCGCCGGTGAAGACTTCGGCGTCGGCGGTCTGAAGGGCGCGCCGCGTCCGGCCGACCGCGTTGTCGCGATAGGGGGTTGTCTCGGCGGTGTAGCGCAGGGCCGAAGCGAAGCCGGTGCGGGTGGCACCGGGTTCGACCAGGGTGAGGTGAATGTTGAAGTCGCGGACCTCGCGGCTGACGCTCTCGGTGAAGCCTTCCAGTCCCCACTTACCCGCGTGGTAGGAGCTGTGGGTGGGGGTGCCGACCTGGCCGCCCATGCTGGAGATCTGGATGATCCGCCCTCCGCCCTGCTCGCGCATCGGCTTCAGGAAGGCCCGGGTGATCAGCATCGGCGCGAGCAGGAGGACCTCGATCTGGTCGCGGATCTGCTCGACGGTCATCTCTTCGGCGGCGCCCACGACCGCGTATCCGGCGTTGTTGACCACGATGTCCACCGGTCCGGCCCGGAGCGTCCTGCCGACCACCTCGTCGACGTCGGCCGGCCGGGTGAGGTCGAGGATCTCGGTGGTCAACCGGTCGCCGTACGCCTCGCGCAGGTCTTCCAGGGCTGCCGGACGGCGGATCGTGGCCGTGACACGGTCGCCGCGCTGGAGGGCGTGTTCGGTGAGTCGGCGGCCCAGGCCACCGGAGGCTCCGGTGATGAACCAGTGGCGTACGGCCTTGTCACACGGAGTGGGCATGCGAGCCTCCTGGACGTAGAGTGATTCCGGAATCCGTTCCGGTTACGAGTTAAGCGGAACGGATTCCGGAAAGCAATCGGAGACAGGCACCCCAAGGAACCCGCATGCCCGCCACCCCGCGCCGGACCAGGAGCGATGCACTGCAGAATCGGGAACGTCTGCTGGAGGTCGCGGCCCGGGTCTTCGCGGAGCAAGGGCTGGACACCGCGCCTGCCGCCATCGCCAAGCAGGCGGGCGTCGGCGTCGGTACGCTCTACCGCCACTTCCCGACTCGGGAAGCCCTCATCGACGCCGCCTACCGCCACCAGCTCGCCCGCGTGTGTGAGAAGGCGGCCGAACTCCTCACCCGTACCCCTGCCGCCGATGCCACCCGGATGTGGATGGAACACTTCCTTGACTACGCCACGGCCAAGAGCGGCATGTCCGCAGCACTCAACACGGTCATCGCCTCCGGAGTCGACCCGTATGCCGACAGCCGCACGCTCCTCACGGGCGCCGTCGCCTCCCTCCTCGACGCCGGCGCCCGGGACCGCAGCCTGCGGACCGACGTCACCGCCGACGACGTCCTCCTCCTCATGGCCGGCGTCGCCTACTCCGTGCAGCACAGCACCAAGGAGCAGGCCCGTCGCCTCATCGACCTCCTCATGGACGCGCTGACCAAGGACGCGACGGCGAGCTGAAGCCGAGCCGCCGGACACACACGCCGGCGTCCTCATCCCCCGGGGAGGAAGTCACTCACGGTCGCTATGTGCCACGGCGAGTGCGGTGTCGCGGTGTTCGTCGTGTTCGGCGAGCCGGGCGACGAGCGATGCACGTACGTCCTCGTAGGTGTCGGACCCGAGGGGCAGACGCAGCGGCGTGGCGCCCGAGTCGACGAGGTCGATCATGGCCTGCGCGATCTTGTGCGGGTCGTTCGGCAGGGGGAAGTCGCCCGAGGCGATGGCCCGCCGCACCTCACCTGCCGGGGTGTCCTCGTACTCCGGCATCACGGGTGCGGTCTCGAGAGCACCGGCGAATCCGGTCTGCGTGGCGCCGGGTTAGACGATGGTCACGCCGATCCCGAACGGGGCGATCTCCCGGGCCACCGTCTCGCAGAAGCCTTCGATTCCCCACTTCGACGAGTGGTAGTAGCTGAAGTTCGGGTAGGTGGTCTGGCCGCCGGCGGTCGACACCTGCACGATGCGTCCGTGCCCCTGCGCACGCAGATGCGGCAGGGCCGCGCGGATGACGTGGATCGACCCGAGGAGGTTGGTGTCGATCGTAGTGCAGGGACAGGGCGTAAGCACTGAGTTCCTCAGCGAGGGGCATGGACCTCTCCTGCGTCGTCGTGTGGCGAGGAGGATGACGCTGACGGGTCCGCTGGGCGGTGTCAGGGTGCGATGCCCACGCCGTCGATGCGGCTCCACGCCTGTTCCCGCGCGGCCGACATGGCGGGCCAGTGGAGGCCGCCGGGCCGGGGACGGACCTGGGAGGCGAACGGGGCGGGGCGGAAGGCCGGGTCGTAGAAGCAGCCGCCGCCGTGGGCGGTGTCGAACGCGCCGCACGCACGCGCGATCGAGCGGGGGGTGGGCTTGTTCCCGGTGCGCGCCCATGTGTCCAGTGCGGCCAGGGAGTTGGCGTACTCGGCGTTGCTGAGTGCGCTGTGCTCGCTCTCCCTCGTGAAGGTCTGGACGAGGTTTTCGCTGCGGTCGGCGGCCTCGACCGTGGCGCGGTAGGCCGCCTCGTGCTCGACGAAGACCTGTGGGTCGTCGATCGCGTGCAGTGTGAGGACCGGGAGTGCGATCCGTCCGGTGAGGTCGCTGTCGTAGGAGAGGTCACGGCGTGCGGTGGGGTCGGCCGAGAAACGCGCCACCCCGGCGTTGAGCGCCTTGTCGTCGTGCGAACCGTCATAGCGGACCCCGCGGTTGCTGAAGGGGTTACGGCCGTCGAGCCGCTTGTGCGCGATGTCCTGGAGGAGGAAGGCCGCGTACTGCATGTTCGTGGCCAGTGCGTGTTCCGGGATGCGGGTGACGGCCAGGATGTCGTCGAGGTCGCGTTGCTGGCGCGCGGTCCGGTCGGCCGGTGCGGAGTCGATGCCGGTGCACTCCTGCAGTCGGCTGTGGACCTCGTCCGGTGTCATCGTGGAGTTTGCGGGCAATCCTTGCCACAGCGGGTACTGCGCCTCGGTGGGACGGGGCAGGTTGCGGCAGTAGTGCTGGTAGACCACCCGCAGGTCCACGCGTGTGTCGTAGCCGCGCGAGCCGCCGGCGAGGAAGCCGTTGGTCAGCAGGACTCCGTCGTAAGCGCCCCGTTCCCCGCCGTAGGCCTCGGTGACCTTGGCGGCGACGTTGCCGCCCCACGACTGGCCGTGGAGGTAGGTGCGGTCGGGGCGGCCGAAGTGGCGGACGAACAGGCGGCGTACGTTCTCCGTGTCGGCGGCGGCCATCCTGACCCCGTAACCACCGCGCCGGTACGAGGAGCCCACCCACGCATGGCCCTCGTCGACCATCACCGCCCAGCGTTCCAGGTCCTCGGTGGTGCTGGAATCGTCGTAGGAGAAGTCGGGACCGCCGTGGGCGTGGACGACCAGGGAGCCGTTCCAGTGGTCGGGGACGGCCATGGTGTAGTAGGCGCCGCCTGCGTCCCGGCCCGTGTAGCAGTCGGCCTTCTCCTCCAGGTGGCCCGGGCAGGTGGTGGCGGTGGGGCGCGTGGTGCCGGCCGGGGCGGCGGGTGCTGTGCCGAGGGTGGCCACGACCATGGCCGCGAGCAGGGCCGTCAGCGTGGCCGAGCGGCGTCCGCGGGTGCGGGGCCGGGTACGGGATGCGGGCACGGCAGGTGTGTTCAAAGAGCTGCTCCTTCAAGGTGCTTGTACGGGTGAGCGGGTGAAGTACCGCGCCCTGGGCGCGGCCGTCCTGGCTTCCGGGCCGTGTCAGGCGGCGGGTACGGGCAGGACCGCCAGCGGCACATGGTGCTGACCGGAGTGGACGTCACGGTCACGCAGTGACGCCTGGCTGACGGGACGCGGGAAGGAGATCTTGACGACGTTCAGCGACGGGATGCGGAAGATCTGCACGTCGGCCTCGTCGAGTCCGTAGAGCCGGGCCACGGTGGCTTCGTTGAGGAACGTCTCGTCGGCGGCGATGCGGTAGCCGTCCGCGTCCCGCATGAACAGTTCCATGGTGACCCAGAAGGGCCCGGCGTTCTTGGAGCGGACCTCGTACGCCAGGTCTCCCAGCGTGGTGGGCGTGGTCTCAGCCATGGTGGGGGACTTCCTCGATCTCGGTGCGGAACATGTCGGTGGGGGTGCGGGTGTCGACGACGTGGTTGAGCACGAACTCGTACGCCGGTCCGCGCTCGACCTCCGCCGGTGAGGTGGCGAACGCCAGGCTCGGCAGGTAGTCCATGTCGGGTGTCGGCAGGTGAAGCATCAGGGGGTTGGCGATCTTCGCGACGGCGGTGGCGGTGCTCTGGTCCGGTGCGTTGACGAGGAGCATGACTCCCACCTCACGAGGCGGGCCAACAGCCGGGTCGAGATCCCCGAGGACGGCGTTGTGCCCGTAGAGGCGCAGGTCGAAGGCGTACTTGTCCTCGCTCAGGCCGATCGTCTGCGCCACCCGCTGCCTGATCATCGTGCGCATGAGATCGGCCCAGTCGTCGATGTGCCCGAGGATGTGCGGATCGCGGATCGCGCTGAACGACATGGTCTCGTAGCCGGTGACGCGGGCGCCTTCGAGCTTGATGGTGTGCTGGTCGGCGACATGGAACTGCGAACCTTCGACCCGCACGGTGCGTTCGTCCAGAGCGGTGTAGACGGCGTCCTGGACGTCCAAGGTGCCGTCCGGCTCGCGCATCCGGAACGGGTTCACCGTCTCGTAGAGCATGTGGGCGGCGACCAGGATCGGTGTGCAGGCGACCGTCGGATCGAGCGGCTCGATGGTGAAGCCGTCGGCGTCGACGGTGGCGAGCACCCCGCCCACGCGCGGATTGCTGGTGCACTGCCCACCGCACTCGATGATCTTGGCGGCGTGCCATGCCGGCCCGGCCGGCATGCCCTTCATCAGCGGGTAGGCGGCGGCGATGGCGGTGTCCGTGGCACGCCCCGCGAGCACGACCTGTGCACCGGCCTCGAGCGCGGCGACGATCGGCTCGTGCCCCATCGCCCCCACGATGTGCGTGCAGCTCCGCAGCGTCTCCGGCTCCAGTTCGCCCAGCGGAGGCAGGGCGTGGATCCGCCCCTCTTCCAGGCGCTCCAGGAGCACGCCGGTGTCCTGCTCGCTGTAGATGCGGGCCACCCGCAGCCGGAGTCCCTCGGCCGCCAGGATGTCGGCGACGATGCCGGCGACCCAGTCGACACCGGCGTCGGTTCCGCTGGTGCCGCACGAGCCCACGATCAGCGGGATGTCGGCGCCCGCCGCGGCCTTGAGCAGGATGCCAAGGTCACGGGCGACCGCCGCACGGGTGGTCTTGGGCTGTGACGCGCCGAGATAGTAGGGACCGGAGTCGGTGCTGCCCCCGTCGACGGAGATGACATCGGCGCCGAGTGCCAGGCCTCGCTCGATCGTGGCCTCGGGGAAGCCGGCTCCGAGCATGCCGGTCGGTGCCAGGACCTTGATCCGGTCGACCCGTTCGTTGTCCATGTTCCTCTTTCTTCTTGGTGCCGGGCAGGGGGCGGGCGAGTGTCACCCGTCGGCCCGGGCGCGGGACGTGCGGGGCAGCAGGTGGGCGTTGACCGCGAACCGGGGGCGGCCCTCGAGGGCGGCCACCACCTCGGCCGCCCCCTCACGACCGGCGGCGGCCCGGGCCTCGGCTGTCTGGCCCGCGAGGTGGGAGAAGACGACGATTCCCTCGACGTCCCGCAGTGGGCTGTCAGCCGGAAGCGGCTCCTCGCTCACCACGTCGAGGGCCGCCGCGGCGATCTCGCCGGTGCGCACGGCGTCGGCGAGGGCGTGTTCGTCGACGATGGCGCCCCGCGCGGTGTTGATCAGCACCGCCGTCGACTTCATGCGCCGGAAGGCGGAAGCGTCCAGGAGACCTCGTGTGCGGTCCGTCAGCGCGGTGTGCACCGATACGTAGTCGGACGACGCCAGCAGCTCGGGGAGCGCGACGAACCGCACCGACGGGTCCGACCGTTCGTGCTCCGGCACACCGGTCGTGCAGAGCACCTCCATGCCGAAGGCCCGCGCCAGCGGCACCACGGCACGCGCGGCCGCCCCGTATCCGATCAGGCCGAGCGTCGAGCCACGCAACTCGTGACCGTCCTCCCTCGGCCATCGGCCGGCAGCGACGCCCGACGCGCTCTGCAGCAGCCGCCGCGCGGCCGTCAGCAGCAGGCCGAGGGTGTACTCGGCCACGGCGTTGGCGTTGATTCCCGGCAGGTTGCTCACCGTGATGCCGAGCCGGGCCGCGGCGGCGACGTCGATCGAGTCATAGCCGACGCCGGTGCGCACGATGGCGCGCAGGCGGGGTGCCGCGGACAGGACCTCGGCGGTCAGCGGCTCATGCGCGACGAGCGCCGCGTCGATCCCGTCGAGGGCGGCGACGAGCTGATCGGGCCCCCCTCGTGCGAGCTGCGGGGCGTGCACCGTCGTGTGGCCGTGGGCCCGGAGTTGGTGATCGACCTCGTCGCCGGGGAGCAGGTAGTCCGTGGTGATCAGGATGCGGGGCACGGTTTCCTCGTCTCTGGCTGCGCCGGGCACCGGGTACGTGCCGCGCTGCGGGGATGGGCTGGTCACTTCGCGAGGGTCTGGGCGGTGCGCCGCTGCAGCACACCGATCCTGGTGACGACGACGATCGACAGCGAGGCGACGATGGCGATGTCGATGAGCATCAGGGGCCAGCCGGTGATGTCGACCATCCCGCCGACCACCGCCGGGCCGAGGAAGCCGCCGCCGGCCCAGCCGACGGTGTACATACCGGCGTATGTGCCGAAGACCCGTGCCGAGGGCGCAAGGTTCCACAGGACGACCACCGCGTTGACCAGGAAGCAGGTCGCGCCGGCCGCCGCGAGGCACAGGGCCACGGTGGTCCCCGTCGGGGTCTGGACGATCGTCCCCAGCACCATGGCACCGGCGAAGATCGACATGCCCACGGCCATGACCCGGAGCCGTCCGTAACGCTCGGCGAGCACGGCCGCCGGGTAGGCCGCCAGGACGAAGGCGATACCGCTGGGCAGGGTGAGACCGCCTGCGGCGCCCCGTGACATGTCGAGGGCTTCCATCCCGTACGGCGTGATCAGGGACCGGGACGCGGCCCACGCACTGCCGAAGAGGAGGATCGCGAGGAGCAGCAGGAGCCGGCTGCGGTCGGAGTCCTGGAGGATCTCGGCGAAGGTGTCCCGGACCCGTGGCGCGGTGCGTTCCGCACCGTCCTCCTCATGGCTCTCGGCCATCGCTGCCTGATAGGCCGGGGACCGGTTGTCGCGCACTGTGGCCGCGAGCACCCCGATCGAGATCAGCATGATGACCGCGGGGATCGCGAAGGCGAGGCTCAGGTGTTTGTCGATCAGGAAGATGCTGATGAGCGCGGCGACGATGGCTGTGACACTCGACGCGATCTTGACTACGGCGTTGGCCCGGCTCCGTCGCTCGGGTGCGATGAAGTCCGGTACGAGCGCCTCGGCGATCGGCTTGAAGGTGTTGGCGACGAGCGCGTACGAGAACAGCACCGCGATCAGCAGCGGCAACGACCCTGCGGCGTGCGGGATGAGGAGGAACAGAGCGGCGGCGATCGGCATCCCGACCACCAGGTAGGGCATCCGTCGCCCCCAGGAGGTCCTCGTCCGGTCGGACCGGTTGCCGATCCACGGCTGGATGAAGATGCCGAGCAGGTTGTCCATGCCCATCAGCAGACCCACGACGGCGGCGCTGGTGAGGTGTTCTCGCAGGAGCGGTGGAACCTGGGATTCGTAGAAGTTCCAGGTCGACTCCTGTGCGAAGACCGCGAGAGCGACCAGGAACGTGATGCGCCGGGTACGAGTGCGCTGCCCTGCTGACACCGTCGTCATGAGTGGTCCGTCAGGACGACGGTGTAGTCGTTCGACCCCCGGATGATCGTGGAGAAGGCCGTGCGCGGCATGGTGGAGGCCGCCTCGTGGGTGGCTGCGGCGAGCCGGTCCCAGCGCACCTCGAGGCCGACCGGGTCGGTCACAGGTCTGGTCATGACGGGGAGATCTCCTCTTCGGTCGCGCGACCGGCCGGGTCACCGGCCGCCGCTGCCCCGCTGTGGCCGGCGAGTGACCCCGCCGCAATCCGGGCCGCGATGGCCTTTCCCAGCCCCACCGTGGTCCCCGGGCCCCCGAGGTCGGGGGTGACCACATGGGGCTGCTCGTCCAGCACGCTTTCGATCGCGGCCACGACGTGCGCGGCCGCCTCGTGCTCGCCGAGGTGGCTGAGCATCATGGCGCCGCTCCAGATCTGGCCGACGGGGTTGGCGACACCGAGACCGGCGATGTCCGGCGCCGAGCCGTGCACCGGCTCGAAGAGGCTGGGGAAGGAGCGGTCGGGGTTGATGTTGGCGCTGGGGGCGATGCCGATCGTTCCGGTACAGGCCGGGCCGAGGTCTGAGAGGATGTCACCGAATAGGTTGCTGGCCACGACCACGTCGTACCGGTCGGGCTGGAGGACGAACTTCGCGGTCAGGATGTCGATGTGGTCCTTGTCGGCGGTCACGTCGGGGTACCGGGCGGCCATCTCGGTCGCGCGCTCGTCCCAGTAGGGCATGGAGATGGAGATCCCGTTGCTCTTCGTGGCCCAGGTCAGGTGCTTGCCCGGGCGCGACGAGGCGAGTTCGAAGGCGTAGCGCAGCACGCGGTCGACGCCGGTCCGTGTCATGACCGTCTCCTGGACCACCGTCTCGCGATCGGTGCCCTCGAAGATGCGGCCGCCGATGCTGGAGTACTCGCCCTCGGTGTTCTCCCGCACCACGTAGAAGTCGATGTCGCCCGGCCGGTGGTCGCGCAGCGGGCTGCGTACGCCGCGCAGCAGCCGGACGGGGCGCAGATTGACGTACTGGTCGAAGCCCCGCCGCATCTGGAGCAGGCTGCCCCACAGCGACACGTGGTCCGGGACCACCTCCGGCCATCCGACCGCGCCGAAGAAGATGGCGTCGAACGCACCGAGTACGTCCCGCCAGTTCTCCGGCAGCATCGTGCCGTTCTTCAGCCAGTAGTCGGCGCTGGCGAAGTCGAAGTCGGTGACGTCGAGTGCGAAGCCGTGCACCTCCGCGGCGGCCCGCAGGCACCTGAGACCTTCCGGGACGACCTCGCGGCCGATCCCGTCACCCGGAATCGCTGCGATGCGATACGTCTGCGGCACGAATGCACTCCCAGTCCACGTGATCAATGCGCTCGTCCGGCAGCGGGCACTCTGTGCAGAGGCGTTCCGGCCACGGCGCGACTGGCTCCTACCTTGGCCAGCGGCGACAGCCGTTACAAGCCCGTAACCGGCAAGGTACGTTTTCCCGCATGGAAAGCCTCCGGCGTTCTGGCCGCCCCGTGTCCAAGAGCCGTTCAGCCGTGGATGACCTGCAGTTCTTCCAGGTGGTCGCGTCGAGCGAGACACTGACGGCAGCGTCACGCGAGCTCGGTTGCTCGCTGCCCGTCGTCAGCAAACGCCTCAGCGCACTGGAGCGCCGCCTGCAGGTCCGGCTCGTCCAGCGCGGCGCCCGCCGACTCGTGCTGACGTCGGAAGGCGAGCTGTACGCGGCGCGCGTCGAGGCGATCCTCGACCAGGTGCGCGAGCTCGAGGACACCATCACGGACACGGCCGGGGGGTTGCGCGGGTCGCTGGTCGTCGAGGCCACCCTGGGTCTCGGCCGCGCGCACATCGCGCCGCTGCTCGGCGAGTTCGCCGCGGTCCATCCGGATCTGCACGTCCGGATGCAGACGTCCGCGCTCCCGCTGCGGCCCCACCAGCGTGAGTTCGACGTGGCCGTGCACGTCGGCATGCCGCCCGACTCCTCGCTGCGCATGCGGCGCCTGGCCGAGAACCGGCGCGTGCCCTGCGCGTCGCCGTCCTACCTCGCCGAGCACGGCACCCCGGCCCGCATCGAGGATCTGGCCCACCACAACTGCATCGTGCTGCGGGAGAACGAGAGCGATTTCTCGCTCTGGCGCTTCGGCGACGCGGACCGTCCCCGGCATGTGCGCGTGCAGGGCAGCCTGTCCAGCAACGACGGTGACGTGGTGACCGACTGGGCACTGGAGGGCCGTGGTGTGATCATGCGCTCCGAGTGGCATGTCAGGCCGCATCTGGAGCGGGGCGAACTCGTCAGGGTCCTGCCGCACGTGCCGACACCGGCTGCCGACATCTACGCCCTCCTGGCGGAGGACGGGCACGTCCCGCGACGGGTCAGCGCACTCGTCGACCACCTCGCCGCACGGCTCCCGCTCCGGCTGGAACACGCGAAAGACCAGCACTCGGTCCCGCAGAGCGCCGGCTAGTCCGCTGCCCGAACAACCGGCGTGCCTGACGGTGCCGGAGCCGAACCGTCAAGGAACCCTCAGGTTCCTCGTGCGGAGGTCGTCAAGTCCGCTGAGAAGGATGGGGCGAGTCGTCTTCCGAACAGTGAGGGAATCATTGATGGCTACGCTTCTGTACCGGCTCGGCGCGTGGGGTGCCCGCCGGTGGCCGATGATGTTGACCGGGTGGCTCCTCGCCCTCGGTGCGGTGGCCGGTCTGGGGGTTTCCTTCGCCGGCTCCTTCACCGACAGCAGTTCGATTCCCGGCTCACCGGCCCAGACGGCCCTGACCAAGATGGAACAGCACTTCCCCGAGCCGGATGCCCAGTCGGCGCAGATCGTGTTCCAGGCACCGGCCGGCCACAAGGTGACCGAGGCGGATCTGCGGGCGTCCCTGGAAACCACGCTCCGGGCCACGAGCCGGGTGCCCGGGGTGAGCGAGGTCGATGACCCGACCGAGAGCGGCACCGTCTCCGAGGACGGACGCACCGCGGTGGCCCAGGTCACCTTCACCACCAAGGAGGAGGACGACGTGCCGACCGGCACGTTGGACGCGGTGAAGGCCGCGGGCGACGAGGCCCGGCAGGCGGGCCTCAGGACCCTCTACGGCGGTGAGCCGTATGAGTCCTCCCATCCGCCCGTGGGACCCGGCGAGCTGGTCGGGCTGGGCGTGGCCCTGGTCATCCTGGTGATCACCTTCGGGTCGCTGCTCGCGGCGGGTCTGCCGCTGGTCACCGCGGTCCTCGGCCTCGTCGGCACGATGGCCGCGATGATGGGTCTGGCCACCGCGTTCGACGTCTCCGACAACGCGCCCACCCTGGCGATCATGCTGGGGCTCGCGGTGGGCATCGACTACGCCCTGTTCATCGTCTCCCGTCACCGCGCCCAGCTCGGCACCGGCATGCCGGTACGGGAGTCCGTCGCCACGGCCACCGCCACGGCGGGCAGCGCCGTGATCTTCGCCGGAGCCACCGTCCTCATCGCGCTCTGCGGTCTGTCGGTGGCCGGTGTGCCGATGCTGACCTCGATGGGTCTGGCCTCCGCGGGAGCGGTCGCGGTCGCCGTCATCACGGCGGTGACCCTGCTGCCCGCGCTGATGGCCATGGCCGGCCACAGGCTCACGCCCAAGGCGTCCCGGTCCGCGGCCCGGCCCCGCGGGTGCCTGCCCGTTATCGGTCGCAAGCGCGCCCTGCGGCAGCCGGCGAACGGCGGCCGAGCCGCCGGCATGGGCGTGCGCTGGACCCAGGGCGTCCTGCGCCACCCCGTACGCAACCTGGTCCTGGGCACCGTCGCGCTCCTCGCCCTGGCCATTCCCGGCATGGGGCTGCAGCTGGCCCTCACCGACGAGGGCTCCACCGCCACGAGCAGCACCAGCCGCCAGGCCTACGACGCCGTCAGTGACGCCTTCGGCCCCGGCGCCAACGGCCCCCTCGTCGTGCTCGTCGAGGACGAGGACCCGGCCACCGTCAGCTCCACGGCCGCCGTCGTCGAGGACGAACTGCGAGGAGTCCGGGGCATCACGGACGTCAGCGATGTCGACACGGCCGAGGACGAGACGGCGGCGCGTATCCGGCTCGTCCCCGAAACCGGACCGCGTTCGGAGGAGACCGGCGACCTCGTCTCCCGGCTGCGCACCCAGCTTCAGCCACTGGCCCGGTCCAGCGGCAGCTACGTCGCCGTCACCGGCATGACCGCGGTCAGCATCGACGTCTCCGACAAGCTCAGCGGCGCACTCGTGCCCTTCGTGATCGTCGTCGTCGGCCTCTCCCTGCTGCTGCTGATGATCGCGTTCCGGTCGATCGCCATCCCGATCAAGGCCACCATCGGGTTCCTGCTGTCCGTGGGAGCCGCCTTCGGGGCCACCGTCGCGGTCTTCCAGTGGGGCTGGCTGGCCGGCCCGCTGGGCGTGCCCAGTGAGGGACCGGTGGCCAGCTTCGTGCCCATCATCGTGATGTCCGTGCTGTTCGGGCTGGCCATGGACTACGAGGTGTTCCTCGTCTCCGCCATGCGGGAGGACTACAACCGCCACGGCAACGCCCGCACGGCCATCCTCAACGGAGCCCGCAATGCCGCCCGTGTGATAACTTCTGCCGCACTCATCATGATCGCGGTGTTCGTGAGTTTCCTGTTCTCCCGCGACGCCGACATCATGCCGATCGCCTTCGCCCTGGCCTTCGGAGTCATGGTCGACGCCTTCCTGGTCCGTATGACCCTGGTGCCGGCGGTCCTGGCACTCCTCGGGGACCGGGCCTGGTGGCTGCCGCGACGCCTCGACCGCGTGCTGCCCCGCCTCGACGTCGAGGGCGAGAACTTCCACACCCCCGAACCGGCGACCCCGCACGCCCCCGTCAGGGAATCCACGCCAGCAAGCCTGTGACGACACGATGATCAGCAGAACCGCCACCGGGACACCCACCGGGTCCGCCGCTGCGGCGGCAACGGCAGACGTCGGGCGGCCGCCGCCCCCACCAGGAGCACACATGAACGCCGACAACCCGCCGGCCACCGCCGACCGCGTCCTCGTCATCGACGACGACCCCGGTATCAGGCGCCTGCTGATCTCGGCCCTGAAGTTCGCCGGATTCGAAGTCGACACGGCGGGCGACCTGAGCGAAGCCCTCGACCAGGTCGCCCGCCGCCACCCGGACGTCATCGTCCTCGACGTGATGCTCCCCGGCGCCGACGGCTTCGAGATCCTCCAACTGCTGCGCACCCGCGCCATCGACGTGCCCGTCCTCTTCCTCACCGCCCGCGACTCCGTCGAGGACCGGGTACGGGGACTGCGCCTGGGCGGCGACGACTATGTCACCAAGCCCTTCAGCGTCGTCGAGGTGGGCGCCCGCTTGCAGGCGCTGTTGCGCCGCGCCCGAAGCGGAACCCCCGCCGCCGAGGAAACCCGCCTGCGGTGCGGCGACCTTACGCTGGACGACCTCCGCCACGAAGTCCGCCGAGCCGGCCGGCTGATCAAGCTGTCCCCCACCGAATACCGTCTGCTGCACTACCTGTTGAGCCACCAGGGGCAGGTCCTCTCCCGCGCCCAGATCCTCGAGGCCGTGTGGCAGTACAACTTCGGCGGGGACTCCGTGGTCGTCGAGCGTTTCATCTCCAACCTCCGCCGCAAGATCGACCACGGCCGGACGCCGCTGTTACGCACGGTCCGCGGCGTCGGCTACACCCTCCGAGAGCAGGACGACACGTGACACTCCGCGGCCGTCTTCCCTGGGCCTTCTCCAGCGTCCGCCTGCGCCTGCTCGCCGGGCTGGCCGTTCTTCTGGTCGTGGGCCTGGCCGTCAGCGCCGTCATCAGCGCCCTTCTCCTGGAGGACTTCCTGGACAAGCGCAACCAGGACACCCTCAAGGCCAACGCCGAGCGCTTGACACGGGTCATCGGCCAGGGCCCGCAGACCGCCAACGCCGACCAACTCGGCGCCCTGCTCGGTTCGCCCCTGGGCACGGTGGCCGTCGACACGGACAACGACGTCCTGCTGAGCACCGGCTCCGCCTCGAAGGCGGCCGACGAACTGGCCGCGCTCAACGCCACCGCACCGACCGGAAGTGTCGTCACCCTGGAGGGCGGCGACCTCAGCGCCGTACGCATTCCCAGTCCGGGCCTGATCATCGACCGCGGACCCACCGAAGGCACCGTTTCACCGGCGACCGTCATCCTCGCCATCGACACCTCTGTCGACGACGCCACCACCGACGCCCTCATCGGACGGCAACTCGCGCTGATCGGCGGTGCGTTGCTGGTGCTTCTGGGGTTGTCCGTCATCGTTCTGCGCCTCGGCATGCGCCCGCTCGCGCGCATGGCCCGCAGCGCCGACGCCATCGCCGCGGGCTCCCTCACCGAGCGGCTGCCCACCCACCGCAACGGCAGCGAAGCCGACCTGCTGGCCAAGGCGGTCAACCGGGCGTTCGACGCCCAGGCCCGCGCGGAGGCGACCGTCCGCTCGCTGGCCGCCGACACCTCGCACGAGCTGCGCACCCCGCTGTCCACCATCTCCGGTTGGCTGGACCTGCACCGCCAAGGCGGCCTTTCCGGTCCGGGCCTGGAGACCGCACTCGAGCACATCGAGAACGAAGTGGGGCGGATGCGCCTGCTCGTCGAGGATCTCTCGCTGCTCGCCCGCCTGGACGCCGGACGCCCCGTCGAGCAGGACGATGTGGATCTCACCGCCTTGGCGGCCAGCGTCGTCGAGGACGCTCAGATCATCTATCCCCGGCGCGACATCGCCATGGCACCCGCACTGCCCGCACCCGTCCTCGGGGATGCCGCCCGTCTGCAGCAGGTCGTGCGCAATCTCGTCGGCAACGCCGTCCAGCACACTCCGGCTCGGACCTGGGTGCGCGTCGAGGTCACCCTCAGCCGCGAGACCGTGCAGCTGAGTGTCATCGACAACGGCCCTGGGATCTCTGCCGAGGACCTGCCCCGCGTCTTCGAGCGGTTCTGGCGCGCCGAGGCCAGCCGCAGCCGCGCCTACGGCGGTTCCGGTCTCGGCCTGGCCATCGTGGAGGCCATCGTCCACGCCCACCACGGGCAGGTGGCCGTGCACTCGGACGTGGGGGTCGGAACCACCGTCACCATCCGGCTGCCGCACGGCCATCGCCCGTGACGGCTCACGCCACGCACTCCCACTGCATCACTGCACCTCAACCGATGCTGCGTGCCGAGGCCTGCCCACCACACCGACCTCGGCCCTACCGATATCCGGAGGATGTCGTGCACGACACACAGACACTGATCGGGAACCGTCCACCGTCCGTCGCGGAACTCTTCCTGGAGCGCGTGGAGCGCACGCCGGACGCCGAGGCCTACCGCTATCCGGCCCCCCTCGTCCTCCGCCCAGGGCTCGGCCGACTGGAAGTCGCTCACCTGGGCGCAGGCCACCGTGCGGGTGTACCGCATCGCGGCCGGCCTGATCGAACTGGGAGTGCGGCCCGAGGAACGGGTGGCGCTGGCGTCCTCCACCCGCATCGAGTGGATCCTCGCCGACCTTGGCATCATGTGCGCGGGCGCGGCGACCACCACCGTCTACCCGCAGACCAACGCCGACGAGTCGGCGTACATCCTGGCGGACTCCGGGAGCCGGGTGCTCATCGCGGAGGACGCCGGGCAGGGGGCCAAGGTGGTCGAGAAGCGCGCCGAACTGCCCGAACTCACCCATGTCGTGGTCATCGACCCGGCCGCCTCCACCACCGACGAGGAGTGGATCCCAAGCCTCGGCGAACTGGAAGCGCGGGGCAGGGCGCGCCACCGGAACTGATCAAGGGGCAGATCTCCGCCCTCACCAAGGACCGGCTCGCCACCCTCATCTGTTCCGCACCAGCATCGAGGAGCTGTAATCCATGACCACTCTGCTCGACTACTGCTCCCTGTTGCGTTCCAAGAACGCCGGTCCCTTCCCCCTCACCTTCGACTTCATGTGCCACGACCAGGCCGCCTACGACACCCTCGTGGCCAGCGGCTTCCTCAACCGGGAACTCTTCGCCGACCTCTACGGCGTCGACCCGGCCGACATCCTGCTCGTCAACCACCCACTGGCTCTCGCCGTCAAGGTCTCCCTGCCCCGCCCGACGGTCCAGAGCGACCTGCACGACAGTGACTGCTACGCGGGCCAGCAGTACGCCCCCCTGATGGACCTCGCCGTGAGCGACGTGCACGAGGAGCAGCAGGCATGACGGCCGAACGTCCCCTGGCCCCCTGGGACCTGCCGGCCGGGCACCCCGGCATCACGTTCCTCACCGGCCCCACAGCCTTCTTCTCCCTCGCCCGCGATCCCCGCTTCTCCTACTGCCTCTACGTCCCCACCGACCATAACTCCGACGGTCCGTCTCTCCCCCTGGTGGTCACCGTCCACGGAACGAGACGCCGTGCCGAAGCGCTCCGCGATGCCTTCGCCGAGCGCCACGACTGTGTGATCCTCGCCCCGCTCTTCCCCGCCGGGATCACCGGCCCGAACGACGTGGACAGCTACAAACTCCTCTCCCACGCAGGCTTCCGCGCCGACGAGGTATTGCTCCACATGGTCGACGAGGTCGCGGCCCGCTGGCATGTGCGCACCGACCGTTTCCACCTCCACGGCTTCTCCGGCGGCGGCCAGTTCGCCCACCGCTTCGCCTATCTGCACCCCGGCCGACTGGCGTCCCTGTCGGTGGGCGCCCCCGGGCGAGTGACCCTCCTCGACCCCACGACGGCGTGGTGGCACGGCACCGCCGACATGTCGGAACAGTTCGGGACCGACGCCGACCCGGCAGCGATGCGCGGGCTTCCCATACAGCTGGTCATCGGCGAGAACGACACCAACACGGCCGAACTCGCCCCGGACGACCAGCGGTGACCACTCCCACGCAGACCAACCGCACCGAACGTATCCATGCGCTGCGAGCCAACTGGCGCGAACACGGCATCGACGCACGCCTCGACATCGTCCCCGGCACCGGACACGACCACTTCGCGGTCCTCCCCGCGGTGCGGCAGTTCCTCGAAACACAGGTTTCCGCCTCGCCCCGCCCCCCGCTCGCCGGAGGTCACCGAGCCGTGACCCACCCTCGACTCGACCCACAGATCGCCCAGTTGATGGCCGACCGTGAAAAGGTCGGGCGGGCCGGCCCGCCCGACCTGCGCACGCTGCGCGAGACCACCGGCACCGCGATCGGTGCCGGCCGCGCAGCACCACGAGTGGACGACTCCCGCGACGGGGTCGCACCCCTCGACGGGCGCTCACTCCCCCTCCGTGTCCACCGCGGCGCACGCGAGGACTGCGTCGTGGTCTTCTTCCACGGCGGCGGCTTCGTGAAGGGCGACCTCGACACACACGACGGGCAGGCGCGGATGCTGCGCGATGTGACGGAGCGCTCCGTCGTCTCCGTCCACTACCGCCTCGCGCCCGAGCACCGGTTCCCGTGCGCCTACGACGATGCCGTGGACGTCGTCCAGTGGGCGCGGGCCAACGCGGCCGCGCTGACCGGACGTTCCTCCCGGCCCATCCGCATCGCGGTGGCAGGCACCAGTGCGGGAGCCAACCTGGCCGTGGGCGCCGCACTCGCACATGCGCGCACCCCGGCCGCGCCCGTGGCCCAACTCCTCGCCTACCCCGTCCTCCACGGGGATCCCAAATCGCCCTCACGCACTGCGTTCGCGGAGGGATACGGTCTCACCTCACAGGCGATCGAGTGGTTCATCGGGGAGTACCTGACCCATCCGGACCAGCGCCGGGACCCACGCTTCGCCCCCGTGCTCTCACAGGACCTCGCCACGCTTCCGCCGACCGTGCTGGTCGGCGCGGGCCTCGACCCGTTGCGCGACGACATCCGCCTCTTCCTGAAGCGGCTGCGCGCGGAAGGTGTCACGGTGGTGTCCTTCGAGGAGCCGACCCTGCCGCACGGATTCTGGAAGTACGCGCCACTCGCCGACACCGCGGCGGACGCCGCCACCAGAATGTGCGAGGCATTCCGCGATCTCCTCGACAGCATTGCCGACAGACCGGCTCCGTGATCACAACTCACCTGCTCAGCCAAGGTCGTTCAACCTGAGCTGTCCATCTACCCGGAGGGCATGAAGCCAGCGGCCCAGAAACCCAAGCACCGAGACGGGGTCAGGGAGAGGGAACCGTCCCGGTCGCGGAGTTCCGCGACGGCCGTCGGCCAGCCGGTGATCGGCCAGCTCGTCGACGCGTTCGGTCCACGTCGGTTCTATCTGCTGGGCGCCACACTGGCCGGTCTCGCCGGACTGCTCAACACACTCGCTCCGAACCTGTGGGTACTGGTCTGCCTCCCGCGTCCTCCTCGGGTTCGCGACCTCCGGGGCCTTCCCGGCGTCCATGTCGCTGCTGCGCTCGGAGTCCGAGCGGCTGCCCCGCGCGAGCCCCCCAGGACAGAAGGCCACGCATCGATGTGCCGGGCATGCTGTGGTTCGCCGGATCCGTGACCTCGTTCATGCTCTTCCTGATGAACCCGGAAGTCGGGCACTGGTATCTGCCGGTGCTGGGACTGGCCACGGGTGGTGTGTTCGTCCGCCGCCAACTCCGCATCCACCAACCGTCATAGATCTCCGAGTCCTCGGCGGGAACATCCCGCTGCTTGCCACGTTCACCCGCCAGTGCCTCGCCTACACCACGTCGTACGCCTTCTTCTACGGCTACAGCCGGTGGCTCCAGGAGGGCCGGGGACGCGGTGCGCCGCAGGCCGGTCTGCTTCTGCTGCCGCTGTCGGCGACGGCTATCGGTGTCACCGCGCTCACGGGACACCGCAGCCGGGTGCGGGGCAAACTCCTCGTCGGCGCGCTCTTCCCATGCCTCGGCTGCGCGGCGTTGTTGCTCCTGCGCGGCGTTGTTGCTCCTGCGTGCCGACAGTCCGCTCTGGCTGCTCATCGCACTCAGCGCGGTCGTCGGCATCCCCCAAGGGTTGATCGGACTGGCCAACCAGAACACCCTGTACGCGCGGGCCGACCCGGCCCGCATGGGTTCGTCGGCGGGACTGCTGCGCACGTTCATGCACATCGGCGCGCTGTTCGCGGCGGCGGCGACCGCCATGTTCTTCCGCGAAGGCGCCACCAGTTCCGAACTGCACGCCATGGCCTGGGTGCTCGTCGGCGTGGCCGCGGTGTTCCTCGTCCTGTGCGCGGCCGACCGCTCGCTGGGCCGCGTCGGTACCACATCTGACGCTTCGGGTTGAGATCACGTGGACTGCGGCGAGGGCGGCCCGGTCGGGCAAGTTAAGCCCTGTTACCTTGTTGACGGCCTGAGTTAACGCCGATAACTTATCACCCTTAACTCAGATCGGAGCAGCCTGTGCCCGCACTTGCAGCCGAAGACGTCTACGCGCTCGCGCCGTACGCCAAGACCCTCGGAGTCGTGTTCGACGAGATGGCGGCAGCCGGCGTTCGAGCCAGGCTGGCGCACGATCCCTCACTGTCCACGGTGGGCGGTGGTCTCCATGGAGGCGCGTTGATGGGGCTCGCCGATGTGAGCGGTGCCGTGTGCGCCGCCCTCAACGGCCCGGCCGGCGCCGCACCGGCCACCGTGGAGTCGACCACGCACTTCCTCCGGCCGGCACACACCGACGTCGTCGCGACAGCCCGTCCCCTGCGGGTGGGTCGCAACACCGTCGTCGAGGTCGACGTGCACGATGCCGAGGGCGAACTGTGCGCCCGAGTGACCCAGGTGGTCACCGCCGTCACACCGAAGACGTCCTGATGTCGCGCTCCTCCGAAGGCCCCTTCCGGTGACCGGCTCTCGCGTTCGCGCCGCCAAGGGTCAGGGCGGCCTGCTCCGCGACCGGCTGCTCGACATCGCTGATCAGCTGCTCGAAGAGGGTGGCGCCGACGCTCTTACGATTCGCGCGGTGGCGACCAGCGCGGGAGTCACCCCGCCCGCCGTCTACCTCCACTTCGCCTCGAAGCGGGAACTCGTCCACGCCACATGCCTGCGTGTGTGGAGTTCACTGTTCGTCGAGTTGGAAGCGGTGTCCCGGGAGATCGCGGATCCGGTGACGGCGCTCTACGAAACCTGCGCCGCCTACATCGCGTTCGGGCTGCGCCATCCCTTCCAGTACCGGCTGGTGATGGACGGCGATGCCACCGAGGCCAGTCGCCAGAACGAGGACGCGTGCTTCCGCTACTTCCGCGACAAGGTCGCAGCCTGTTCCGACGCCGGAGTACCAGTGGAGAGCACGACCGAAACCGCACGACTGCTGTGTGCCGGCGTGCACGGCGCGGTCTGCCTCCTGATCCACCAGGAACGTGACGCATGGCCTTCGGACACCGCCCGCTATGCCACCCTTGCGGCCTCTGCAACCGTCCACGGCACTCTCCTCACCGCGTCTCATGCGTCCAGACCCTCAATGTCCACCGTGATGCGGACGGACTGAGGTCGGTCGCCCACCAGAGACCTCCCCGGTCGGCCAGCATCTCCAGCTCCGGGCACTCCTCCCGGTTCCCTGTCAGCAGGGCGCGGACGGCTTCCTCGCTTCGGCCCTGGTAGGAGAAGAAGCAGGTCTGCCGGCCGAGGCGGAAGTGGCGCACCCCCGCGTCGTACAGCTGCGTCGCTTCGGCCAGGACACGTCCTCGACCGTGCGGTGCGCGACCGCGGGCGCTTTCCCTGGCTCATTGCAGAATCGGCAGAACGCCTTGCGGGTGCAGCCGCAGTACAGCTCGCGCTCCGCGACAGGCGACCACGGCATCTGCTCGATCAACCCGGTGAACGACTCGCGGTCCGCCCCCAGTTGCCCATACGGTGCGGGCGTGCGGCTGCCCAGGGCGAGGCCGCCGGAGGTGACGGTGTGCGTGTGGACCGCGTCGAACAGCCCGGCCCAGGAGGCCGGTTCGGACAACGCCCATGTAGCCATGGGCCCGAGCAGATAGCGGCGGCCGCGCGCGCAGGCCATCGCGCGGGCGATGTCGTCCTGCGAGCCGTTGACCGCGTGCAGGTGCACCGAGGGGACCTTGTCCCCGGCGACCACGACCACCGCTTCGGCGTCCCGCAGCAGCTCAACCGCCTTGTCGCGGTTCACGGTCGCGGAGTACGTCCACCGGTCGCTCAGCGGCGCCTCCCCGGCCGGGCGGCCGCTGGGCCAGGCTACCAGCGGACATCGTCGATCATCACGTACTCCACCTCGACACCGGGCCGTGCCCGGCGCAGGGCCGCGTAGGCCTGTCGCACACACGCGGACAGATACGGCGGGACGCCCAAGCCGCTGGGCTCCACGGTGTAGCAGTCCGAGATCACCACAGGGGCGGTCACCGCAACTCCTCTCGTACACCGGTTCATCGGGCCAGGCCGCCCGCGCCGACACGAGCGGGCCAGCTCCGTCCGTCGAACGACGCGCCCCACAAAGGACGCCGGCGCCCGCCGGCGAAGCCCTGACGGTCTGCGACCAACATCCTTGTCTGGAGCGCGAGTTCGAGCGGAGGGAAAGTTCAGTCAAGCGCCGCGTGCGCGCCTCAGGAAGAGGGAAGGATGGACTCCTCCGTAGTCCCGCGTAGTCCAAGGACGGGGTGACGGAATGACGCGCACACCGCATGCTCAGCACCTCGCGCACCTGATCCGCGACGTTCGTCTACGCCGGCATCGACGTCACCGCCAGCGCCGTCTTCACCGGCGTGCGCGGAGCGCAACTGGCCGGACGGGCCTCCCTGATCGACTGCGGGGCACTGCCCGCGCGCGCCGGCGACCGCGAGCCGTTCCGCGAACTGATCACCGCCCTGGAACAGGCCCTCGACCTCACCGCGCACCGGCCGGGCAGCCTGCCCAGGCTGGCGCCCTACCTGCACGAACGGACCGCCGGACGGATCGGCAGCCTGGCCCGCCTGATCCGACAAGCCGCCATCGAAGCCATCCTGGACACCAGCGAACGCATCACCAAACCACTGCTGGACACCATCGCGCTGGACCACCTCGCCGAAGAGCACTACCGGCCCCGCGCCCCCACCCGCCGCACCCGGTGACCACCCACACCGCGAACCGCCCCACCGAGCGAGCCGGCACCATGTGGCCCGCCCCGCCCGGCGCACTGCGCGTGAGGCCGCTGCCCCGCGAGACAGCCGCCTCCTACCTCACCCGCCTCGCAGCCGCCTACCACCAGAGTGCCGCCCAGCTCCTCGACGGCCTGCACATCACCGCCACCGGCACCTCGACGGGCCCGCCCGCCACCGAAATCCACTTCAGCAACGAAGCCACCCGCCGCCTGTCCGGCTTCATCCGCATCCCGCCCGCACACCTCGCCCGCGCCCTGCCCCGCCGGCCCCCGCCCGCCGCCATCGGCATGGCCCACGCCGCCACCGCCCGCTGGCAGGCCGTCCAGCCCGCGCTGCAGCCACTGCCGGCATGCACCGCCTGCACCATCCGCCGCAGCCCGCACCAAGCCGTCCCCGCATGGATCCACCCGGCACCGGACCTGCCCAGGATCATGATCTGCAGCCGCCACCAGCAGGCCGCCAGCGACCCCAGGCACCCCGCGCCTCTCGACATCCGCCCCGTCCCCGAACTCACCCGAACCCACCTCCGCACCCGCCGCCGCCCCACAGCGACCTCCCTGAGCTGGGCATCGACGATCACCACACGCTGGTACGACCACCATCAACACCTGCACGAACGCTGGCACACACGCCTCAACCGGATCCGCGCCGCCAACCCCCACATCCCCCCAGGCCCCGCCTCCCCCGCCCTGACCTGCCGCAACCTGATCACTTACCCCGAGACCCTCGCCCTCGCCACAGCCCTCGACCGCCTGCCCCCCCCTGACGCGCACCCAGCAGACCGCCTTCCTCCACCAACTCGCCAACCGCCTGACACGTCGTTTCTTTTGGTGTGATCGCTCGTTGAGCAGTGCATGACGGATCTGGTTGAGCGGTTGGTGCCGGATGAGTTGTGGACGTTGTTCCGGAGGGTGGTCCCGCAGACGGAGGTGAAGCGCCCGCAGGGCGGGGGCCGACGCAGAGCCGGTGACCGCGAGACCTTGGCGGCGATCATCTTCGTGGCCACCTCGGGCTGCACCTGGCGGCAGCTGCCGCCAGTGTTCGGGCCGGCCTGGCCCACGGTTTACCGGCGCTTCGCCCAGTGGAGCCGGGCCAGGGTCTGGGCCCGCCTCCACCGGGTCATCCTCGACGAACTCGGCGCCCGAGGACAGCTGGACTGGTCGCGGTGCGCGATCGACTCCGTCAGCGTCCGGGCAGCAAAAGGGGGCCCCTGACCGGACCTAATCCGACCGACCGCGGCAAGGGGGCTTGACCCCGGATCTTGGACACCCGAGACACTTGGATCTTGAGTCCAGGAGAACGGATGTCCCGTGGTCATGAAGCACTATCCGCCGGA
>NZ_JBIBVX010000031.1:0-33813 GCF_043080745.1 Streptomyces sp. NPDC014995 | reverse complement strand
ACTCCGGCGGATAGTGCTTCATGACCACGGGACATCCGTTCTCCTGGACTCAAGATCCAAGTGTCTCGGGTGTCCAAGATCCGGGGTCAAGCCCCATCCGTCTCCGAGGTGAGGGCGGGCGTTTCCGACCCGGACACGTAGGGCTTGGCGTGCTTCCCGGCGGAGGTGGACTGCGCGGGGATGGCGGAGTGCGTCTTCTCGGCCTCGGTGGCGTCCGGCGCGGTGCTGTCGGCGTGGGCCGTGAAGGCTCCGCCGAGGGCCAGCGCGGCGCCCATGACGGAGACGCCCAGTGCGGCGCGGACCCGGCCCGGGCGGGGACTGCGGGCGGCGGCGTGACGTACTGACATGTCGGTCCTCGAATCATCGGTGTCGACCTGCTGGGGCGGCCGTCCGTCATGGCCGGCTTGCCATGCGGAGGGCCTGTGGTGGAGGCGCATCCATCTCGACAGACGCCTCAAGGCCCTCGGGGTTGCAGGTCGGGTGACGCCGATGCGTCGGCAATCCAGTGATCTGGATCACTGGGCCCGGGACCGCTTTCACTGGGCGGGTCGGAGACCGGCGCTGTCACGTTGTTGGGTGGGTAGGTGTCTGATGGTGCGTCGTGGCGTGGTGGAGCTCGGTTCCGGGTTGTGCTCAGGCCGTGCTGGAGAGGCCGGCGGCGCCGGTGATCTGCTCCCAGATTGCGAAGCGGACGGTCATCTTGGCTCGGTAGTCGTGTGCGGACAGCCGGTGGCGGTGGGGCCGGAAGTGGGGCGAGATGCCGCTGAACGCGGACAGGAACCGCTGTGCTCCGCCCATGGAGCGGAAGCCAACGGCGGCCTGCCAAGCCTTGGCGAACTCGGCCGGATCTGACGGTTGTGGTCAGAGGCCGATGTCGGCCAGCCACTGGCTTGTGGTCCGGGGGGTGACGCCCAGCAGTTTTTGGGCGGAGGTCTCCGGCGCGATCGAGCGGCCAGGCATGGCACTCATCGCCTGGTAGGCCCCTGCGATATCAGCGGCCGGGCCGTCCCCGATCAGGGGTGCCATCGAGATACGGAAGTCCTCGGCGGTGATCTGGTCGAAGACCACGTCCCGTCCGAGCCTGGCGCCGAATGCTTCGGCCAGGTCCGGCCCCGTGATCGCCGGGTACTGGCCGACGGAGACCACGCCGGTGACGTCCGTGCGGTCGAGCAGGGCGACGGCGGTGTCGGCGATGTCCAGGTGGGAGTCCCAGGAGACGGGGAAGTCGGCCCGGATCGGGTAAGGCAGAACGCCGCGCTCGCGGACCGAGCCGATGACGTGCGGCATGAGCAGGTTCTCGAGGTAGAGCTCGGGTGCGATGACCGCGTGGGATACACAGCTGTCGGCCAGGCCGGCGGCCAGGGGCGCGGCGGCACCGCCGATGGCGGGATCGATGGGGAAGCCGCTGGTGGAGAACAAGCTCCTGGTTGACGCCGTGCTCCCGGGCCAACCCGGTCGCGAGCGCTACCAGGACGCGGCTGGCCTTTTGGTACGCCGCGTACGCGAGCTTGAGCGCGGACGCCTGCCCGACCTCGGCGCCCAGGACCTTGGTCCGGACGGCGGTCCCTGCGAAGAGTTCTTCGAGCTGGGCGGTCGCGGCGGGCGGGCCGGACAGGTACAACGTCGGTGTCTTGCCGCGTACGGGCGGGGAGCCGACGACACTGGCGTCGACGACGGTGGCCTCCGGCGCGAGCAGCCCGGCGATCCGGGCCGCGCGCTCGGGGTTGATGGCGTTGGCCTCCACGTACACGCCGGCGAACCCGGCCTGGGCGACCCCTCAGGCGAGTTCTTCGGCGGCGGCTGGCGGGCAGAGGCTCATGACGATGTCGCTGTGGTCCAGCAGCTCTGTCGGTGTGGCCACTCCGCTCAGGCCAAACCGCTCGGCACGCGCGGTGGTCGCGGGGCTGCGTTCGTCCGCGCACCACAGGACAGAGGTCGCGTTCGTCGCTGCGCAGGCTGCGACGGCGGCGCCCATGCTGCCGGGATGGAGGATGCCGACGGTCGGCTGGTCCACGGTGCTACTCCGTCTCGTTGAGCTGGACTGCTCGGCGTTCCCAGCGGATGCGGAGCCGTTTGAAGCCGTGGAGCCAGGCGAATGTCCGCTCAACGACCCACCGGTAGACGCCCAGGCCGCTGCCGTGGGGTGTGCCGCGCCGCGCGACGGCAGGGACGATGCCGCGGGCTCGGACGTGATCGCGGTAGATGTCGTGGTCGTAGCCACGGTCGGCGAAGACTGTCCGAGGTTTGCGTCGGGGCCTGCCGGGTCTGCCCCGGACGGGTGGAATGGCATCAATCAGGGGCATGAGCTGGGTGACGTCGTTGCGGTTGCCGCCGGTGAGGATGACTGCGAGCGGTGTGCCGTGCCCGTCGGTGATCAGGTGGTGCTTGGAGCCGGGCCGTCCCCGATCGACCGGCTACGGGCCTGTCTGGAGCCCCCTTTTAACGCTCTGACGTGGCTGGAGTCGACGACCGTCCGCGACCAGTCCAGCCGGGCGGCGGCGTTCAGCTTCAACGCGTACTTGATGAACTGACCGGGCCCCGGCCATCGTCATGGGTCGCCGCATGGAAGTTCTCGCGTGGAACGCACTCGCGGCAGCAGTCGTTACCCATCCCATGTATCCCGGAGAAGAAGCGCAATTACACGCGAATACTCCTCACCGACCGGCGGTGCGGACCCTCTGTGCGGACTGGAAGAGCGTGGCCTGCACCGGGATTGCCCAGCTACGCCGGAAGCGGCCAAGTACCCGACGACTCACGTCTGAGCGCCCTCGTCGGTGAACTGTCCGTGCAGGATCCGCACTTCCCCGAAGTGGGCATGCCCTCGCAGGACGGACTGCGTTTCCTCGCCTCGTAGCGACCAGCACCTGATGGCTCCAGCACAGCACGCTGACACACTGGTCACGCCATGCTGCTCCGTGCGGATCGGTTCTGGTCGGTGATCCAGGACGCCAGGAGGCGTAGGCCGTCGTAGGTGGGCGTGCCGGGCTGGGCGGTCCACACGATGATGTGCTGCTCGGGGTC
Source organism: Streptomyces sp. NPDC014995 (assembly GCF_043080745.1). Taxonomy (NCBI): domain Bacteria; kingdom Bacillati; phylum Actinomycetota; class Actinomycetes; order Kitasatosporales; family Streptomycetaceae; genus Streptomyces; species Streptomyces sp. NPDC014995. The sequence goes on along the minus strand of NZ_JBIBVX010000031.1, from coordinate 30,792 downwards.
GGTGGCGCAGGCGAGCGTGTTCAAGTTGAGGATGAGGTCGCCCACGACCCGGTGGCGCAGGTGCTTGGTGCCGGTGCCCCGGCTGGCCACGTCGTGTTCCGCCCACCACTGGCGGAATTCGGGGTGCTGGGCGGAGAGTTCTCGGACGAGTTCGGCCAGTTGCGGGTCGCCGGGGTTGCGGGCGTTGTGCATGCGCAGTTGGGCGATGGCCAGGCGGGTGACCTCCTCCCAGTCGGCGTAGAGCTCGCGCATCGCGAGGTCGGTGAACAGCAGCCTGATGTAGGTGCGGTCCTTCTCCGGATGTTCCCGAAGTCGGTGATCAACGCCGCGCCCATGGCATTCCAAGCGAGGACGTCGGTACGGTGGCCGATAACGAACGCGGGCGTGTGGGCGAGATCGTCGAGCAGGGTCTGCAACTGCGGCTCGACCTGCTGCTGGGCGCGTACGCACGGCTGGTGGGGATCCTCCTTGCCGGCGAGCCCGCCAGCAGTGCGACCTCCTCGCGGCGCAGGCCGGACACCCTCCGAGCTGGCCGCCGCCGGGGAGGCCGACGTCGGCGAGGTTGGCGGCTCGGCGGGCCTTGAGGATTCCCCCAGTTCGTCGCGGTGTTGACATCGATGTGCGGGCCGTGAGGGGGACAGTTCTTGCCCAGGATGATTCTGCGACCAGAGGGCACATGTACTTCTTCGCGGGACGTGCTGTGCAGGTCCTCGCGGTCAGGAGGTAATCGGCGAAAGGTGACTTCCCGTGCGCGTCGACAGTGGTCGGCGGTGCCGCGGGCTCGTTGGCACACCAGGGTCAGGATTTTGGTCGGGGCCAGCCGCTCGGCCGACAGCCGCGCGAGGTCGGTGTCGCCGGAGCCTCCATCGGGCGTCGGGCGTCCGGGGAGTAGAAGGCGTCGTAGAGGACCGGCTTGGTGCCCTCGATCGGCATCGGGGGCGCCGACTCAGTCGCGGCGGTCAGCACGGCTTCACTTTCGCCGTGCTGACGGGCCCGCTCGCTCAGGCATCGCTCCGACGACGGAGCCGAAGAGTCACATCGAGAGAACGGAGCATCTAAGGTGGACGTCTTTATCATCGGCATCACCGGCGGTATCGGAGGTCGGCTCGCGCAGAAACTGCGCTCGCGGGGAGACGCCGTCCACGGGCTCGTACGCCGAGAAGACCAGCAGGCTGAACTGGCAACGCGAGGAGTGAACGCACACGTCGGCGATCTCTCCAGCATGACGGCGGAACAACTCGCGGCAGCATTCGGTGACGTCGACGTGATCGTCTTCAGCGCCGGATCGAACGGCGGCAGCAAGGAGGTCACGACAGCCATCGACGGCGATGGGGTCGTCAGGGCGATCAAGGCGGCACGCCTCGCCGGTGTGGAGCGCTTCGTGCTGGTGTCGGTGCTTCCGGAATCTTGGCGGGAACGCGACCTCGGGGAGGAGGTCGAGTACTACTTCGCCGTGAAGAAGCAGGCAGACGTCGCGCTCAGCCGCAGCGATCTGAACTGGCTGATCCTGCGCCCCTCACTCCTCCTCGACGGCCCGGGAACCGGCACCGTATCCCTCGGGCCGGCAGAGCTCCACGGCCAGATCGCTCGCGACGACGTCGCCGCCACCCTCGCTGAACTGCTCCACGAGCCCCGGATCGGCCGGCAGATCCTTGAACTCAACACGGGGTCGACACCCATCGAAGAGGCGGTCCGAGCGAACGTGCGCTCTTGACTTGTCTTCCGCGGAAGCGCCCGCCGGATGCCGGCCGCCGCCTTGGAGGCCGAAGTCAACCAATACATAGCCGAGTCGGCGGCCGAGACCGACGAGCGGGCATGCCGGCGTCTGGTGGTCCGCAACGGCCACCACCGACCGCGGACCGTGGCCATGGCGGCCAGGCCGGTCGAGGTCACCGTGGTCAGGGTGAAGGACCGCCGCGTCGATGAGTCCGCTGGCGAGCGCAAGCGGTTCTCGTCCAACGCCCTGCCGCCCTGCTGCCGCAATTCGCCGAAGGCCTCGGAGGCGCTGCCGCTGCCTGGCCCTGCTTGGCGGCCGCTTCGACGGCACGAAGGAGCGCTGAACGCAGGGGTGGCGCGTTTCTCGGCCGACGCCACGGCACGCCGCGACCTCTCCTACGACAGTGACCTCACCGGCCAGATCACCATTCCTGTCCTCACCCTGCATGCAATCGAGGACCCGCAGGTCTTCGTCGAGCACGAGGCGGCCTATCACGCCATTGTTCGGACCGCCGACCGGGAGCGAAACCTCGTTCAGACCTTCGCGAGGGAGAACGAGCACTGCGAACTGAGCAATGCCGAGTACGCCAACTCCATCCACGCGCTGGGCACTTGGTCGCGCGCTGGCCAGGTGCCCTCTCCCAGCTCGATCGCGCGTTCCCGCAGTGACTTCGACAACACTTACGGCAGCGGCTGCTTCTATGACGCCGATTTCCGTCCCGCGCCGTTCGCCGCCCAGGTCTACCCGCGGCCCGGCGGCCTGCGGTGGCCGGCCATGTCCGCCGCGCAGAGCGCGTATGGAGCCGGATCGACGAGGTGGGCATCGCCTTCTGAAGAGGCACCGCTGAGGGGGCTTTGTCGGTGCGGTGGCACCGGTCGTGCTCGCGCGTGCCGCGGCCGAGGTCACCACCTGGACCGAAACCGCGTCGGCCGTGATCCTGCTGGCCAATTCGGGGTCACGCGGTAAGGGAGAGGTCGAGTCGGGCGAGGTGGCTGCTGCGGCTTCGGTCAAGGGGATGGCCGTTCCACCAGGCGTCCAGGCGGATGAGTTGAGCGCGACCGCCGAGTACGCGTGCTCCAGATGAGTCCTCTGCAGGTTGCGGTAGCGGGCGCGTCTCATGCCAGTGACGGCGACGGCCTGGCGGATGGTGCCCTCGACGCCGGCGCGGGTGGCGTACTTGGCCCGCCATTCCTGACTGGTCTGCTGAGTGCGGGCCTCGTCGAGGACCTGCTGCTGATCGCGGGAGCGCAGCAAGAGTGTGCGGCCGCCACTTCTGGCTCGGGTGCATTTGTCGCGGACTGGGCAGGGCTAACAGGTCTCCTTGCCGAACTTGACCACGATCGCTTTGGTGCACCCGAGTGGAGTCGGTCCGCTGCCGCCCGCCTGCCTTCAACAGCCCCTTGTCCTTCAACGCGGTCTGCAGCAGGTCCAGCGCCCGCTGCTCCAGGCTGTGTTCGACCAGGCGGGCTCGGAACTCGGACGTCCACCGAAGCGTCGAACCCGGGATCGTCCAGCTCCATGCCCAGCGCGTACTTGACGTCCATCCCGAACCGCACGCGATGCGCCGCGGCCCGGTCGGTGAGGTTCTCGGCGAACTGCAGCACCGTCACCAGCGCCAACTGCTCCGGCGACCAGCCCCGCCGCCCCCGCACCCCGAATGCCTGGGCGCACTCGGCGTCCGAGAACAGCTCACCGAGCTCGTCACGGACCCTCATCGCCAACGGATACGGTCCTCTCGCCGCCGCGGCCCTGGCTGCCCGCCCGGTCGCTTCCGGCACCTGCGGCCACGGCCGCGCCTGCATCGACACCCCACACCCCACCCTGCGGCCGATGACGGAACACGCGACCGCTACACGGAGCCAACGAGCATCACAACCGACCGGCAACGCAATTGGCTACCAGGATCGGTGACACGTTCTTACCGGCACCCCGGGCTGGGCCACTCGGAACTAATGGCGCCAACATGGCATGCGTATGCGGGACGCTCGTCGCCACTCTTGCCGCGGACTGCATGGGGCCGCACGTCCTGCATCTTCATCCGGCCCGTGTGTACGCCTGCGCGGCCGACACGCCTGCGTAGCCGGCAGGTCTGAACGGCTGGATGCCTCATGCGAGTGCTATGCACCCGTCAGACGTCGAAGCGACGGCGGGCGGCCTCGATGTGACCGAGGTACTGGTGGGTCCAGCCGCACATTCCATCGACCGTGGCTCGCAGGGCTCGGCCCGGCTCGGTGAGGGTGTACTCGACCCGCGGCGGCACGGTGGGGTGCACTTTCCGCTCGACCAGGCCGTAGCGCTCCAGCATGCGCAGGTTCTGGGTGAGCATCTTGTGGCTGACGCCCTCGACCTCGTTGCGCAACTCGCTGAAGCGCAGGGTGCGCTCTCCGAGAGCCTCGATGATCAGGAACGCCCACTTGTTGGCGACGTCCGAGAAGATCTCTCGCGCCAGAGAGTCCGCGCGCCTCAGGTCCGCGTCGTCGGGCGAGCCCGTGAACTGCTTGGTCACCATCAGGTTCCCCAGTCACTGAAAAGTGCGTTCTTCCAGGTCAACGGCCACTCTCCTACAGTTTCCGAGTAACCACAAGAGAGCACCTGCGTCTTGGTTCCGCGGAAGCGAACCCGCGGGCTCTCATGGCAAGGAGGCAGGCAGCATGACCACCAACGACGTCTTCAACCACAACGTGCCGGCCGAGAGCGACTTCGGATACTCGCAGGCGATCAAGTCCGACGACCTGGTCCACGTCTCCGGACAGCTCTCGCTCGACGAGGCGGGCAACTTCCTCCATGCGGACGACTTCGCCGCCCAGCTCAAGCAGACGTACGCCAACTTCGACAAGGTCCTGAACCACTACGGCGCCACCCGCAACCAAATCATCTCGCAGACCCTGTATGTGGTGAACCTGCAGCAGAACGCCCGGGCGACGTCAGAAGGCAACCTGACGTACTTCGGCGACCACCGCCCGGTCAGCACAGTCCTAGGCGTCACTGAACTGACCTTCCCGGGCCAGGTCATCGAGACCAGCTTCATCATCGACACCAAGCTGACCGCCTGAGCCCGATCAGGTCCGGCAGGAGGTGATCACCGACGGTCCCCAGGGCGCTGCCGCCCTGGGTACCGTCGGTGGTGAAAACCTGTGCCTTCGCGCGCTTCACCAGCAACTGGGACTCCACCTCGAAGGACTTCAGCAGCAGCGCGGACGGCGGCGGCGCCCGCCGGAGCCGGGTCGCCCTCGACTTGTTCCGCACCCTCTTCATGTCGTCTTCGCACGGCGTCCAGACCTCGTTCAGGTCTTCTGGCTCCCAGCCCCGCCTCACGCACTCGACCCTCGCCTCGCCCCCCACCCGATAATCGCCCGCCCCCCGGCACCGGCTGGGCCGGCCACACGCCTACCCGGGAACCCGGCCCACCGCCGGATGCACGACCGGAGAAAACGGAAGACGCGACCGCTACAGGGAGCCAACGAGCATCACAACCGACCAGCAACGCAATTGGCCAGCAGGATCGGCCGTAGGCGCAAACAAGCCGGAAGCCTCGGGGAGGCGTCCGGCGGAAGGCCCGATGTCACGCCGGGGAGTATTCCTGTCCGGATCGCGTACGACGCGGGGCCATCGAGCCGGCTGCCCAGAGCGGCCTGGACGATGCGTGAAGTCGCGGCGTTCGGTGCGGCGAAGGCGTACAGGACGGGTCAGACGATCCTGAGAGTGGTGCCGTTGTTCTCGAGCGCGGTGGTCTCGTCGGCGGGTGCAGTGGTGTCGGTGACAAGGGTGTGCACCAGGGTGGAGGGCCCGACGTAGGCGTGGGTGGTACGGCCGAGTTTGCTGCCGTCGGCGGCGGCGATGACACGGCGCGCTGAGGAGATGACCGCCTTTTTCACCGCTGCCTCGTCGAGGTCGTAGGCAGTCATGCCGTCGCCGGCGGTCAAGCCGCAGCAGCCCAGGACGGCGGTGTCGAAGCGCAGCGCCGACAGGGAGGCGAGGGCGAGGGGTCCGGTGAGGGCACCCTCGCCGGCGCGGGGCCGGCCCCCGGGGACCAACAGAGAGGTCGGTTCGGGGGCGTCACTGAGGATGTGAATCGCCTGTAGTGACAGGGGCATCACGGTGACGTGCCGTCCGTGCAGCAGGCGTGCGACTTCCAGACAGGTCGTGCCGCTGTCGAGCAGGACGGTTTCGCCGTCGGTGATGAGTGAGGCCACCCCCGCCGCGATCCGGCGCTTGGCATCGATGGCTTCGTGGGCGCGCAGCGCGAAGGGAGGTTCTTCTCCTCGCAGGAGGAGGGTTCGCGCGCCGCCGCGGAACCGTTCGAGGACGCCTTGCGAGGCCAAGTGGCCCAGATCGCGTCGGATGGTCATCTCCGAGGAGCCCGTCAGGTGCGCGAGTTCGGTGACTGTGGCCGTTTCTGCCTCCTGGACGGCCTGGATGATCAGTTGGTGACGTTCCACGGTGCTCATACCGTGATTCAACACCACCCGCTTCGAACATCACAGATGGCTGAGACGCCGGGTTTCGAACAGATCGGTTGTTCGTTATGGTGTCCGCATGGAAAGAGCCCTGCGCGCATCTCGCATCGTGACATTTGTCTATTTCGTGCTCAATGGCATGTTGCTGGGTATGTGGGTCGTGCAGATTCCGGCCATCGAGGTACGCGTGGGCATCAGCCATGCGGCCCTGGGCGGGTTCCTTGTGCTGTTGGGGGCCGGGGCCTTCGCCGGCATGCAGTTCGGCGGGCGGCTGTCCGACCGGCTCGGTACACGCACCGTCGTTCCCGTGGCCGGAGTGCTGTGCAGCGTGACCCTGGTACTGCCCGGTCTCGCCCAGGAACCGTGGGTCCTCGGAGCTGCCCTGCTGCTCTTCGGATTCGGGAACGGCACCCTCGACGTCAGCATGAACGCGCATGCGGTGCAGGTGGAGAGGGCGTACGAGCGGCCTGTCATGTCGGCCTTCCACGCCACGTTCTCCGTCGGCGGTGTCCTGGCCGCGCTCGCCGGTGCCGCGGCCATCGGCATCGGCTGGGACCCGGCCACGACGTTGGGCACCGCCGCAGGCGCCGGCGTCATCATCGCTCTGGCGTCAGCTCGTGGTCTTCTGCCCACCGGGTCGACCGTCCCCGTACCCGATGCGGAGGGTGAGCCTGAGGTGAAGAAGCGCGCTGTTCCCGCCCGGATCTGGCTCCTGGCAGTCCTGGCTCTGCTGGTCATGCTGTGTGAGGGAGCCGCCAACGACTGGAGCGTCCTGCACCTCAAGACCGTCTTGGACGCGCCGGAGAGCACCGCCGCTTTCGCCTATGGGACCTACGCGGCCACCATGACCATCGGCAGGCTCCTGGCGGACCGGATATCCGCGCGGTTCGGGCCGGTCGCCGTCCTGAGGTACGGCGCGGCCCTGGCCGCCGTCGGCATCACGGTCGTGGCCCTCTCGCCCTGGATCTGGGCGGCGCTGACCGGCTGGGCGCTGTTCGGGCTGGGCCTGTCCGGCTGCATCCCGCAACTGTTCAGCGCCGCCGGACACGCCGACCCCACAGCCGCGGGCACCAACGTCTCCCGAGTCGCCGGACTCGGCTACATCGGCATGCTCGCGGGCCCCGCCGTCATCGGCTGGATGACCCATCTCATGGCACTCAATCACACCTTCCTGCTGCTCACCCTGTTCTGCGCGACCGCCGCCGTTGCGGCCGGCATCCTGCGCCCCTCTCCAGACCGGCCGCGCACCGTCGAGCTGACCTCCTGACCGCCTGCGGGCGCGGCCTGACCATGCTCCGCGCATTCGGCGAAGGTGGGAGCGGCTTTGGAGCCCGAGTGGCCGGGTCCTTGCGCGGACGACGGCCTTTGTGCCGAGCAGCCGTAGGCGAGTAGGTCCTTCACGGCTCGCAGTCCGCCTCGGGGTCGCAGTCCCTGGGCTGCAGCACATTTGCCGATCCCGCCATCACCTCCATGCACAGCTCGGGGTTCGAACACGGCGTTCTGGTGTGGAAGTTCTTCCATGCGCTGGACGGTGAATCAGCCAAGTACACTCACGAACACGCCCCTGACCAGCAGAAATAGCGAACTGCAACTGGAGTACTAGGCACGCCCTCGATCTTCCTGGCGCGGCTTCAGCCCGTCGACGACGACGGTGAGCATGCGGTCGAGTTGGGCGCGCTGCTCGGGCGCGCCGGCCACGGAGAGCACGCCGGTGAGGATCCCGCCGACGTCGACCGGGTCGATGTCGCTGCGCAGTTCTCCTGCTTCAGCGCCGGCCTGGAGCACCATCCCCAGGATTTGCTGGATCTCATCGCAGACGGGTCCGGTGCCGAAGCGTCCGGAAGCGCTCATGGCGACCAGGGCTTCGCAGATGCCGCGCCGTTCACCGGCCCACTCGGCGAAGCGGCGCATCCAGGCGTGGAGAGCCTGTGCGGGCTTCTCGGTGGCCAGAAGGTCCCGGGCGTCGTCGCGCAGAGGGCGGATCTGGTCGCGGTATACCTCTTCGACCAGGTCCTCTCGGGTGGGGAAGTGCCGGTAAAGGGTGCCGCTTCCCACGCCCGCGCGCTTGGCGATCGAGTCCAGCGAGATTGCCTTTCCGGAGGTGAAAGCCTCAGCGGCTGTGGCGATCAGGTGCTCGCGGTTGCGCTGGGCATCGGCGCGCAGGGTGTTGCGTGGAGGTGTCATGGCCTTCGCGATCAGGAGTGTCGGGGCGAGGTGCCCGGCGATTCGGGGAGGTCTCCGGTTAAGTGTACAGTGGAGCAACCGGGGAGTTCTCCGCTTACTGCGGTGCCCGACACTGCCCGCCCGACGAAAGGCCCGCCTTGCCCACAGCACTCGTCACCGGCGGCACGACCGGAATCGGCAGAGCGACCGCCGCACTGCTGCACACCCGCGGCTACCAGGTCGCCGTCACCGGACAGAATCCCGAGTCCCTCGCGAGAGCACGACTCGAGCTTCCCGACGACGTACTCGTCATCCGATCCGACGCACGCGTTCTGTCCGACGCCGACGCCCTCATGACAAGGGTGTCCGAACGTTTCGGGTCTCTCGACCTGCTGTTCCTCAACGCCGGGGTCTTCCGTCCCGCACCGGTTGCCGACGTGACAGAGGAGTCGTTCGACAAGCACGTCGACGTCAACTTCAAGGGTCAGTACTTCACCCTCCAGAAGGCCCTACCGCTGATGAACGACGGCGGATCGATCGTCCTCACCGTGGGCTTCGCAACCCATAGGGGCAGCCCTGGCGCCACGGTGGGGGCAGCCACGCGCGGTGCCCTGCTGGCTATGCTGCCCTCGCTCGCGCTCGAACCGGCTCCGCGCAGGATCCGCGTCAACACCGTGAGTCCCGGCGCGACCGAGACCCCGCTGCTCGACAAGCTGGGGATACCCCAGAGCGGCCGGGACGCCATGCGAGCGAAGATCCCGTTCGAGCGCTTCGGGACCAGCCAGGAGGTTGCGGAAGTCGTCGCCTTCCTCGCCTCGGACGCCGCCGGCTACGTCACCGGCCAGGACGTCACCGTGGCCGGCGGCTACGGGCTCGGCGCCTGAAGCTCGGGCACGCCGACCACCGGCTCACATCCCTCGAACCTCAGAAACCCACCACTACAGGAGAACACCATGCCACTCACTCTCGACGGCTACCGGCAACTGGGACGTTCAGGCCTACGGGTCTCGCCGCTCGCGCTCGGGGCGGCCACCTTCGGCAACGAATGGGGCTGGGGCGCGGAGCAGGACGAGGCGCGGAGGTTGTTCGACCTCTACGTCGAGCGCGGCGGGAACTTCATCGACACGGCGGTCACCTACACCAACGGCACATCGGAGCGCATGCTCGGTGAGTTCGCCCGGGACAGGCGAGACAGCTTGGTCCTGGCCACGAAGTACACGACCCTGCGGCGGCCTGACGACCCCAACTCCGGTGGCGCGAGCCGGAAGAGCCTCTTCGGGGCGGTCGAAACCAGCCTGCGACAGTTGAACACCGATTACATCGACCTGCTCTACCTGCACGTGTGGGATCCCACCACACCCGTGGAGGAGATCCTTCGCGGTCTGGACGACCTGGTCCGGCAGGGCAAAGTCCTCTACGTGGCCGTCTCCAACACCCCGGCCTGGCAGATCTCACGCATGCAGACGATGGCCGACCTGCGCGGCTGGTCACCGCTGGTGGCACTGCAGCTGGAGTACAACCTGGTGGAGCGTACCGGCGAGCGTGACCTCATCCCGATGGCGCAGGAGCTGGGGCTGGCAACAGTTCTGTGGTCACCGCTGGCGGGAGGGGTGCTCACCGGCAAGTACAGCCGCCAGGACCTGACCACGTCGCCGTCCGGCCAGAGCGAGAGCACCCGCAAGAGCTTCAACCTGGCCCTCGGCGGGGTGACCGAGCGCAACCTCGCCATCGTGGACGTGGTCAAGGAGATCGCTGACGAGCTGGGCCGCACACCGGCCCAGGTGGGGCTCGCCTGGACCCTGCACAAGCCGGGGGTGACTGCGCCGGTCATCGGGGCTCGAACCGCCGAGCAACTGCGGGAAAACCTCGGAGCTCTGGAAGTCGACCTCACCCCGTCGCAGATGGCGCGCCTGGACGAGGTCAGCGCGATCGACCTCGGATTCCCCCACGCCCTGCTCGCGAGCGACCACATCCGCATCCAGACCCGCGGCGACCTGAAGATCCAGGCCCGCCGCTGACGACGAGCAAAGCGCCAGGGAGCGGCGATACCGCTGCCACTGGCCGGCGCGCGTCCCCTGTACCCCGACCAGACCAGACCGACGCGGGGGCAGCTTGTTGTCGCCGCCGGGGCGGCTGGTGACAGAAAGGATGCCGAATGAGCGCTTGTGACAAGCCGTGTGCCTCACCGGTGCCAACCGAACTGCTTCGACCGGTCTCATTCACCAGCTCAACCGGCTCTGCGGTGACAACTACCGGGCTTCGGCTCAGAACGAGAGCGAGAAGGGCATGATGAACAAGAGCACTCGGCGTTTGATCCTCACTGGCGGTGCCCTGCTGGCGGCCGCCGCGAGCGGGACAGCTCTGACATTCGCCTCCAGCGGAGCGGCCGGCGCGGTCGGCGGAGCACCGCGCCTCGACTCCAGGACGACCACCGCGCAGCACTCGAGTGGCGGCAGGCCCACGATCGTCCTGGTGCACGGCGCCTTCGCCGACTCCTCCAGTTGGAACGACGTCGTCGCCCCACTGAAGCAGGCCGGCTACCCGGTCGTCGCCGCCGCCAACCCGCTGCGCGGGCTGCACCAGGACGCAGCCTCCGTGCGCAGTGTCCTCGACAGCATCGACGGCCCCATCGTCCTGGCCGGCCACTCCTACGGTGGCAGCGTCATCAGCGAGGCCGCCGCCGACCACCCCCAGGTCAAGGCCTTGGTGTACATCGCCGCGTTCCAGCCTGACAAGGGCGAGAGTTCGGCGGAGCTGGCCGGCAAGTTCCCCGGCAGCACCCTGGGCCCGAACCTCAACCCTGTTCCCTTCCGCCAGGCCGACGGCAGCACGGGCACCGACCTCTACATCAAGCAGAAGGCCTTCCACAGCCAGTTCGCGGCGGACGTTCCCCGCAGGACCACCAACCTGATGGCCGCCACCCAACGCCCCATCACCGACGCGGCGCTCAACGACACCGCCACCGAAGCCGCGTGGAAGACGATCCCCTCATGGGCTCTGACCACGACGCGGGATCTCAACATCCCCATCGCCGCACAGCGTCTCATGGCCGACCGCGCGGGCTCCCACACCCGGGAAGTCAAGGCCTCACATGCCGTGACCGTTTCCCAGCCACAGGCCGTGGCACGGTTGATCAAGCAGGCGGACCACGCCACCCGGTGATGCGGGCCCACCGGCCGACCGTCCAGGTGGCGTGACAGTCTCCCGTCACCGGGCTCCTGTCATCCTGATCACCAGATCGAGTGGACCCATTTCCAACTGAGCCGGCCTTCGCCGCTGAGGGAGGCTGCCGCGCGTGGCCTCCCTCACCGGGTGACCGCTCCGGTGGTCCCAAGGCCGTCCACCGGAGCGCGACCACACCGACAGGGCCCGGGTCTTCGACCCGGGCCCTGTCGGTGAACGGGCCCTTCGGCCCTCGCTCTGCTGCCCTCGCCCTACCGGACCGTGAGGTAGGCGCGGTCGATCGTCTGGACCAGGGTGTTGCCGTCACGGTCGGTCAGCTTGGCACGCAGCGAGACGGTGCCCGGCTTCGCGGGGTGGTTCAGCGACAGGTGGGTGCCGTTGACGGCTCTGGCCGTGGTCCAGGTCCTGCCGTCGTCATAGGACACCTCGAACTCCAGCTTCTTGGCTGTCCGAGCGGTGGCCGCGCCCTCCACGGTGAAGGGCACCCGGAACCTCTCGCCGGCCTTCGCCGTACTGGTCAGTGACAGCCCGGGGGAGAAGCGGACCACGGACAGCGGCAGCCGGGCCCAGCTGTCCCCGGACACGCCGGCCGACCTGAACGTCCACTGCGCCCGCACGCGGGTGCTTACCGCGAGTAGCTCGGGGTCCCGGGAGGCGTCGACACTCAGTTCGTACCGGCCGTCCCCGGTGGGGACGGTGTACTCGGCGATGTTCAGCGGATCGCCCTCGGCGGGGATCTCTTCACCGTCGGCGCGGAGCGAACTCTCCAGCTCCGTGTAGCCGCTGCTGCTCTCATGCCCGTCACTGTCGCCGAACATGGGCAGATGCGCCTTGATCGTGTTCCCGCTCCGCGCGATCCCGGGACGCCCCCACCGCGGTTCACCCTCACCCGGGGGCAGGAGCGGACCGAAGACACCGACGTTGAACCGCGCGGTGTAGCTCTTCTTCGGCTGGTACGCCGTGAACCTTCCCAGCTGCGCGTTCCCCGACTTCCAGTGGTGTACGGAGTAGGACCACTTGACGCCGTTGCCGAGGACGTGTTCAGAGGTCCGCAGCGGCAGTTGGCGCAGGGTGGGGGTGCTGAAGTCGGCCGCGAACTCGCCGATGGGTGTCAGGGGCATCACCGCGACCTGAGCGGTTGGCTCAGGGCCGGGCCTGCCGGCCGCGAAGTCGATCTCGGCCAGCTGCTCGCGCCGGACGTCGGCGGTGAAGCCGCCGAGCGAACCCGTACGGTTCCACGCGAGACGGTAGTTCACTGCGCGCCCGTCGGCCGGCTGACGTGTCCAGAAACCGCTGTACTGGGCGTATGCCGCGTCCTTCGGCGCCTCCGGGCCGATGTGACCGACCTTGAAGCTTTGGAAATCGGGGAAGTCGAAGATGGACGGCATGAAGCCCAAGGGCTGCCCGTCGGAGCGGGTGTAGCCCGGGATGAGCTGGGCGTGGTGGTTCTCGGCTCCCGCGTCGGGGACGGTGATGCGCGTGGGCTTGGCCTCCCGGGCGTCCATGACGACCGTGGTGTCCTTGGTCAGCTGCAGGGCCGGGGCCAGGAGGAGGGAGTCGGGGGCGGCGGACTCGCCGCCGGCGTTGAGGATCCCGGTGAGCGCATAACCACCCTTGGGCAGGCGCACCGTGATCTCGCCGTCCGTCGCGTCGGCGAACTCCTGGTAGTACTCGCGGTCCCGGCCATCGATCGCCGTGAAACCCTTGCCGGTCGGCTTGCCGTCGTCGTCCAGGTGCTTGATGGTCAGGTCGTACGACTCGATCTCGCGCTCCACGCCGAAGGCGGTGCGCACCCGGGTCCGGCCGTCGGCCGAGGCTGCGGTCACCGAGCCGCCGTACGAGCCGTAGGCCTCGCCGCCGACGCGCGTATCGGCGGTCACCGTGGTGCTCGCCGCACCGCCCGCCGCAACGGTGAGCTGCCGCGACGACATCTCGAACATGCCCTCGGGGGCGGGCCCGCCGTCCATTCCGAGCGCCTCGATGGCCAGGTCCAGGACGACCGGCTCGGTGCCGAGATTGCGGTACGTGATCTCCTTCGTCACCGGCTCGTCATCGGTGTGAGGCCACTTCGGGCGGCCGAAGCCGATCGGCCCCTGCTCGGCGACGACGGTCTGCCCGATCGCCCGGGCCACATCGGTGCGGCCGGTGCCCTGCTGGTACGCGCTGTACGGGCCGGGCTTAGCGGAAGCGGTGAGCGCCGCCTTGATCCGCTCGCCGGTCCAGTCCGGGTGCTGCTGCGCCAGGATGGCGGCGGCGCCCGCGACATGGGGAGTGGCCATCGACGTGCCGCTCAGGGTGGCGTAACCGGGCGTCCCCGAGGGAAACACCTGCTCTATGCCGCTCGCGGTGGAGGCGGCGGCCGTGATGTCGACGCCCGGCGCGGTCAGGTCCGGCTTGACTCCTCCGTCACCGACGCGCGGGCCGCGGCTGGAGAAGTCGGCGAGCTTGTCGGCCTTGTCGACCGCGCCGACCGTCAGCGCGGACTCGGCGCTGCCGGGCGATCCGACGGTGCTCTCGCCGTCCTCGCCCGCGTTGCCCGCGGCGATGACGAACAGCGTGTCCGTCTCTGCGGAGAGACGATTGACCGTCTCCTCCAGCGGGTCGATGCCCTGGGTGTCGGTGCCGCCCAGACTGAGGTTGACGACCTGGGCGCCCTCGGCGACCGCCCACTCCATGCCCGCGATGATGCCGGACTCCCAGCCGCCGCCGCTGTCGTCCAGGACCTTGCCGTCCAGGATGCGCGCGCCCGGCGCGACGCCCTTGTACCTGCCCTGCGACCTGGCACCCGTACCGGCCACCGTCGAGGCCACATGGGTGCCGTGGCCGACCCGGTCGACGCTGTCCTCGGCGTCGGAGAAGTTCCGCTCGGCGATCTCCTGGCCCGCCAGGTCGGGGTGCGTCTGGTCGACGCCGGTGTCCAGCACGGCGACCTTGACGCCCGTGCCGTCGAACCCGGCGCCCCAGGCCGTCGGCGCGCCCGTCTGGGCCACGCTCTTGTCCAGGCTGGCCTGGCGCTTGCCGTCCAGCCAGACTTTCACCACCTTCTTCACCGCCGGTGAGCCGGACAGCCGCGCCGTGCCCTGTCCACCGTCCCCGCCGTCGGTGAAGGTGTCCCAGAACGCGGAGTGGCCGTGCTTGTCGGCCCGTAGCGCCACGCCGTTGACGCTGGTCAGCTCCTGGCCAGCCTTGGCCCGTGCGTCGCGGAAGGCGCTCGCGGGGGGTGTCTCGTCCCCGGCGTAGGTGACGATCAGCGGCAGGTCGGACCGGCTCGCGTCGTCGTACCCGTACGCGACGAGTTGCGTCACGTCGAACAGCCGCCGGTCGAGCTTTCCCTGGGCGACAGCCGGCGCCGCGTCGCCCGGTATGACGAAGCTGTGCCCGTCGACCTTCCGGACCGAGAACGACGCGCCCTCGCGCCCCTTGGCCCTCTCGATCCCGGCGACAGAGCCGTCCGCGGCGATCGACACCTTGTCGCCGGTGATCAGCGTCACCGTTTTGGCGCTCTTCGCCCCCGGAACGGACAGGGTCCTCCCTGGGCCTGCCGGAGCGTCAGGGGTCAGGGCGACGGCCTGGCTCACCCCCGGGATCCCGGTCGCGGTGACTACGGCGGCCATGGCGAGAGCTCCCAGCGGGGCGGCCGCACGTATTCGTCTGCCGGGAGATAAGGACATGCTCATGCCATCTCTTTCGTCGGGGGATGAAGGAACGAAGGGCTGGAGCGCACAGTCCCGCCCCGCGATGACTCCGAGGTTGGAACGTCACGCCGTCCCACGCCGGCCAGGACAGGTCGGCAGTGGGTCCGCCGCCGGAGGCAGACCGCCCGGGCCGCGGGACCGGGATGCCGAAGGCCTCGCGTGCTGAGCGATCACGGTCGTTGAGGCTAGGTCCGCTGTGTGACCGGACCTGGCTCGGACGATAACGGAACCGCATCGGCCGATCCGAGGATGTGCTCGGGGACCGCCACTTGGCCGACGGCAGACGACCGCGGCCACGTCAGCCAAAGATGCGCCTGCCGCGCCGACGGACGGTCTCACCGACCGCACATTCCCGTCCGTCGTGCCCACTGCACACCGTGGCGGTGGTCGGCGTGAGCAGGCCCCCGCGCGCCGTGTGGTCCTGCCGTCACCGCCGCACCCGGTTGGCGACGGCCCGCAACGTGCGCGGGCCGCGTCGGCCCAGCCACCGCCGTTCTCCACGCGAAAGCCGTTGGCCGCGGCCGCCACGGCCCGAACCTGATCGACGACGCTGTCCTCCAGCCTTTCGAGCAGTTCCTCATCCTGGCGGCGCAGCGCAGCGAGCAGGTCGGCGGTTGCCTGGTCATGGACCGCTTTTCCGCGATGCTCTGGCCGGCCCGGCAGGCCGCCAGCGCCCGGGCGGTGACCACGTACTCGTCTTCGGCGTTCCTCAGCAGCCGCCGTTCGCCGTTCGGCCACCAGCCGCGCAGCATCTCAGTCGTGATCACCGATCCGATGGTCAGCGGCAGCATGGCAGTGCGCACGGCGCTGCACGAGACGAACCTCGCCATATCCATGCTCTCCCCGACAAGCCCGCTGCGGGGCCGCAGCCTGCGCACGCGGTGCTCGATACGTCGAAGGCTGTCCTGAACGTCGTTCACCTGGCCCTTGAGCATCTGCCGGTAGGGGCCGGCGCGTGCTGGTCACATCCGCCCTGAACCGGTCGACGACCGCCTCATGCGCCTCGTGGGCGTCTTCCAATGCCGATACGAGCGCGTCCGTCATCACTGTCATGGGGTGCTATCTAGAGATTGCGGGGCAGGCAGCCGGCCAGAGGGCCGCGCAGGCGCAAGAGGCTGCCCGCCGGAGATCCAGCAGGTCCACGCGGAGTCGGCACCTCGGTCAGCCGTCGGAACAACTCGCGCCGGTCCCTTCGACGGGCCGACCGCCCGGGCCCGTGACGGTCACCGGCAAGGGTTCCGCCCCGGGTTCGGCGACGCGCTGCGCCCCGAGGGCCGTACAGACCAGCTGGTCCACTGCGAGGCCCGTCAACTCACCCGAGGCGGTGGTGAGTTCAATGGACACCCGGTCGTCCTCCGCCACCACCTTCACGAGGTCGGCCGTACGCGCCTCCTCCTGCGGCACCGCCACGGGGCCGTCCGTGGCCGTGGCGGCCGGGACGGGCGTCGCCAGGAGCCCCGGCAGCGGCAGCAGCGTGGTCAGGCGCTTGACGCGCTCCGCCTCGGTCGGGCCCTCGAGCAGTACCGCCACCGCCGACTCGACGTCGACCGGCGCGACGGTCCTGCGGGGAACCGCGACCAGGGTGCCGTCCCCCGCCACGAAGTACACCCGGATCGTGGGCACCACCCCACTGGCGGGCCCGCCCGCCTCCACCACGCCGGTCGTGGGGATGCCGCAGGAGGCGAGCGCACACAGCGCGGGAACGGCCAGCAGCACGGCTCGGCGTACGGCTCTCACTGTTCGCTCCTCAGGGTCGACTCGTCCCGCCGCAGCGGGAGTTCGACGGTGAAGACCGCGCCGCCCTCCGGACGGTTCGCCGCCCGGACGGTGCCGCCGTGCATCCGGACGTTCTCCGCCGTGATGGCGAGGCCCAGGCCGCTGCCCTCGGTCCGGGTGCGGGCGGCGTCCGACTTGTAGAAGCGCTCGAAGACGTGGGGCAGCACGCTGTCGGGGATGCCGGGCCCGCTGTCCAGCACCTCGATAATGGCGATCCGCTCACCGTCCTCGTACAGGCGCAGGTGGACGGGACGGGCACCGTGCCGCAGGGCGTTGCCGACCAGGTTCGCGACGACGACGTCGAGGCGGCGCGGGTCGACCCGTCCGCGCAGCGCGTCGGGCGGGGGCAGGCGGACGTCCACCAGGTCCGTCCAGGCACGGGCGGCGAGCGTGCGCCGCAGTGACTCGGCGAGGTCGATCTCGTCCAGGTGCAGCACCGCCGCGCCCGCGTCGAAGCGGGAGATCTCCATCAGGTCGTCCACCAGCCGGGCCAGTTTCACGGTCTCCTCGCTGATCAGCCGGACCGCGGTGGCGGTGTCGGGGTCGAGGCGGGCGGCGTCCTCGTCGAGAACGTCGGTGACCGCGGACATGGCGGCCAGCGGGGTGCGCAGTTCGTGCGAGACGTCCGCGGCGAACCGGCGGGCCCGGGCCTCCATGTCGCGCAGTTCGGCCACTGACTCCTCCAGGGCGGCGGCCGTCTCGTTGAACGTGTGCGACAGGTCGGCGAGTTCGTCGGAGCCGTTGACGTCGAGCCGGGTGTCCAGCCGGCCTTCGGCGATGCTGCGGGTGGCGCGGCGCAGTGCGCGCACCGGCCGCAGCACCCCGCGGGCGGCGAGCAGCGCGAGCAGCACGGCGAGGCCGAGGGCGGGCACGGTGGCCCGTTCGACGGCGGTGACCAGGGCGTCGACGTACGCCTGTTCCGTGGTCTGCGGCACGGTGAGAAACACCTGGATGCCGGACGCGGGACCGGTCGCGGCGGTGCCGGCGGTGAAGGTGACCGACATGCCGACGACGAGGGAGGTGTGGTCGCCGCTGTCCACCCGCTGGAAGACGGTGGCCGTGCTGGAGTCCACGGCCGCGCGCAGGGCCGGCGTCAGCTCCTCGAACGGATCGTCGGGAGCGGAGGTGGCGCTCAGCCCGCCGTAGGCGACCAGCACCCGCCAGGTCCCGGCGGGTTCGGCGCCGGCCACGTCGTCCGCGAACCGCTGCAGCTCGAACTCGCCCGGCGGGACGGGGAGTTCGGGGGCGAGTCGGCCGATCTGGGTCCGCAGCAGCTTGATCACGGTGTCCTGGCTCTGCTGGAGCACTCCCGTGCGGGCCTCCCGGAAGGTCAGGGCGCCGGTGGTCGCGGCGGTGAGGGCGGCGACCAGCGCGAACGCCACCACCAACCGCATGCGCAGACTGCGCAGTTGAGGAGCCCTGACACGGGTTCTCGGCAGCCGCCTCACCGGGACGCGAACCGGTAGCCGAAGCCGCGCACGGTCTGGATGTAGCGGGGCTCGCGCGAGGGTTCGCCCATCTTGGCGCGCAGCCGTTTGACGCAGGCGTCCACCAGGCGTGCGTCGCCGTGGTAGCTGTGTTCCCAGACGGCCTCCAGGAGTTGCTGCCGGCTGAACACCTGGCCGGGCGAGGCGGACAGGGTGAGCAGCAGCCGTAGTTCGGACGGGGCGAGCGAGACCGGAGCGCCCTGCCAGGTGACCGAGAGACCGGCCCGGTCGACGGCCAGGTCCCCGTACGTGTCGATCTTCGGTATCCCACCGTCGGCGGGCGCCCCGGCCGCCCGGCGCAGGACGGCACGGATACGCGCCGCCAGCACCCGTGCCTGCACGGGCTTTACCACGTAGTCGTCGGCTCCGGCTTCCAGGCCTACGACGATGTCCTCGTCGTCGCCGCGCGCGGTCGCCATGATGATCGGCAGCGTCTGGTCCAGGGCCCGCATCCCCCGGCACACGTCCAGTCCGGGCATGCCGGGCAGCATCAGGTCCAGCACCACGACGTCCGGCCGGAAGGACCGCAGCCGCTCCAGTCCCTCCTCGCCCGTCTCGGCGGCGGCGACCTCGTGGGCCTGGCGGCGCAGGGCGAGCGCGACGCCTTCCCGTACGGCAGGGTCGTCTTCGATCAGCAGAACGCGTGGCATGCGCTCAGTATCCGCAGAACCTCTACAAGCCAGGGCCACTGTTACCGGATGATCACATGAGCCCAACAGGGGCCCGTTATCGTTTCGTTATCGTCTGGGCCAGATCCCATCACATCGCGGTCACAGTCTGAACGACCATGACCGCGCACCGAGCAACTCCGTCCCGCACCCGCCGCCGCAGGAGCGGCCGCGCGCACGCCTCCGCGCGCGGGCGGAAGGGACCGCTGTGGGGAGGGCTGGCCGCGCTGACCCTCCTCGGGGCCATCGGTTTCGCGGCCGTGGGATGGACGTCCGCGGACCGGGGAGGGGCGGGAGTCGGGGCCGGAGCCGGGGGCGACTCCGCCGCGCGGGACGAGCCCACCGGGCGCGCGGCGTCCAGCCCCGCCCCGCGCAGTCCTTCCGCGAGCCCGTCCGTCAGCCCGTCGAGTCCCTCCGCCGGCTCTTCCGAGCCGGTCATCCCGGCCACGGGACCGGGTACCTTCACGACCGCTCCTGGCGGGAGCGCCAAGGTGGGGCAGGGGACGGTCCTGCGCTACCGGGTCGAGGTCGAGGACGGCCTGAAGCTGTCCGCCGCGGCGGTCGCCGAGCAGGTGGAGGGCATCCTGGCCGACCGGCGCGGCTGGACGGCGGACGGCCGCTCCGCGTTCCAGCGGGTGTCGGGCGGCAGTACCGACTTCGTCGTACGCGTCGCGACACCCGGGACCGTGGACAAGATCTGCGGTCAGTACGGGCTGGACACCGGCGGCGAGGTCAACTGCAGCGTGGACAAGAACGTGATGGTCAACCTCAAGCGGTGGGAACTGGCAACGCCCGTCTACGCCAAGGACGTGACGTCCTACCGGGCGCTGATCATCAACCACGAGGTCGGCCATTTCCTCGGGCACGGTCATGTCACCTGCCCCGGCCCCGGCAAGCCGGCTCCCGCGATGATGCAGCAGATCAAGGGCATGCACGGCTGCGTGCCCAACGTCTGGCCGTACGACGGCGAGGGACGGTACGTCACCGGCCCCGCCGTTCCCTGAGCGGAGGGCTCATCGCTGGTACCGGGCCAGCACCAGGTTCCCGTCTTCCTCCAGGCGTTCGCGCAGTTCGTCCAGCCCGATCGCGCCGCTGTAGTACTCCTGGAAGGCGGGCGTGGCGACCTTGTCCTTCCACCCCGGGCAGCCGCGCACGGACTGCGCGGGCGCGGGGCGCAGGTGCGCGGCGAGGGCGGTGCCGGTGGCCCAGCCGTCCTTCGCGGTGTGCAGGGCGGGGTCCTTCGGGGCCTGGGTGCCGGTGGGCAGCATCCAGTCGCCCAGGGCGAGCCGGACCATGTTCCGCGGCCGGAGCAGGAAGTCGAGGAAGGCGGCGGCCTCCTTCTTGTGCGGGCTGTCCTCGGCGACGGACCGGGTCTGCGGGCTGACGTCCTGAGTGAGCCCGTCGGCACCGGCCTGGGCGGGCAGCACCTGCCAGTTGAAGCCCTTGGGTGCCTGTTGGACGATCTGCTGGCGGTGGGAGAAGCCGAGCGGGACCATCGCGGTACTTGCCGCCGAAGAAGCCGGGCAGGGTGTCCGAGCCGCCGCTGCCGAGGGTGGTGGGCGAGGCGCTGTGGTCGGTGTTCGCCTGGTCGTGGATGGTGCGCGGCACGGTGTGGTCGGCCGCCAAGTACTACTCGCCGCCGTTTTCGACCCACCGGCCCGTTCTGCCGCCATGCTGCTGCACTGGCCCACCTGGCGCAGACACCACCAGGCAACAGCCCGACGCAGCGCCTACCAACGAGGGTCCGCCGACCGTACCGGCGGGTCCTACAGGTCCTCAGTCTGCCCGGCGGGAGGCGAGGAGTTCCGCCACTGCCTGTGATGCCTGGATCGCGCGAGGGAAGCCGCCGGGAATGGTGGTGAGGTAGACGACCTCCTTCGGCTCGTCCTCGGTGGCCCCCGCGTTGAGGACGTACCCTCCATGGATCTTGATGAAGTCGCCGAGGCCGAGGGCCGCGAAGGCTGCGAGGAGCGCGAACTGGCGGGTACGGACATCGAGGACATCCCGGGCAAAGAGCTCACCCACCGCGTAGGCGTTGACAGCGTTGGGCCAGGAAGGGGAAGTCGCGGTCGAGTGCGTCCAGCGAGGGGGCGCCGCCCCCTCTCAGTGTCTTCATGATGTCCTCGCCGCGCTTGCGGCGGACGGCCGTGGTCTCGTTGGGGTCGGCGGTGTTCGCAGGCATGTGCTGTTCCTCTCTCAGGTGTCGATGTGTGCTCGACGTGGTCAGGTCCGGGACGAGGGCTTGTCCGATGCCGGGCGGGGGCCGGTCGAGATAGTCGTGTGCGTCGATGACGTGGCCATCGCGGACCCTCCCGGCGAAGCAGGCGGCCATCTCGAGGCGCTTGTCGGGGTCAGGGCCCGTCCCGTCCTCAGGAACTTGGCAACGACGACCTCGGGATCCGTTGTGTCGTGCTAGATGTATTGACCACGAGCGTTGTTGACACTGGGAACTGCCAATGTGCCCAGTGCCTGCCCTGACGCAGGACTGCGCGCGGTGACGTCGTTGGATCATCGACGTATCGAGTTGCAGCTCCTCGCCCGAACTCGCAGCAGTGCTGGCCGCGGCTGAGAACGAAAGGTGCCTCTCGCCAGCTACTTCCCTCACCGGGCGGCGGGCCCCTCTCCGTCAGCGCGGCCCGTCCACGTCTGCCGGCGGTGAGTACGGCCCGCTCTCGGCTCTCAGCTGTCCTGGCTGACGGGGATGAAGTTGGCGTACTCCTCGATGCGGGTGATCGCTCCGGCGTCGTTGAAGCCGAAGAAGACGGCGGCGTGCACCTCGCCGCGCATCCCGTTCTTTGTGGCGACGTGCACCAAGTGCTGCTGAAGAACTTCGCCGTGCTGAGAGAGCTGGCGGAGGATCTCATAGCGCATCGACTCGATGGACTCGATCTGGCCCTCCATTCCCGCGACGTTCTCCTCGATGGACTGCTCGCCCTTGCCATCGTTGTGCCACACGGTGGCGGTTTCGGCGCAGAGCGCACGGGCGGCCTTCCAGTCGCGCGACTCGAGTGCGCGGAGGTAGGCGACGGCCTTGTCCTTGAGGTCCTGACTCATGCTGGTCTTCTTCCTGTACGGGCTACGGGTAACGGTGCGAAAGGGGGTTGGGGCAGGTCAGCTCTGGCCGGTGGCGGAGTGGATCAGGGCGCGCTCGCCGACCTCGATGCGCATGGGCAGGTGGTTGCCGGGTGGCGAAAGGGGGCAGACAAAGACGTCCGGGTTCAGGTGGTGGTGCGAGAGCGTGGCCTGGTTGAAGTCCACGGTCACGGCGCTGCCGGGCTCCAGCAGCGGCAGCACCAGCCAGCGGCCGATCTGCGGGGTGGAGTCCCCATTGGTCTCGTCGGTGAAGATCACCAGGCGCTGCCCGGGAGACTCCTCAAGAACGGCGAGGACGTATTCGGTGCCGTGCACGGTCACGACCAGGTCGAGGGGAGCGAGGATGGCCTCCGTGCTCCGCGGGGCGGTCAGTCGTTCCACCTCGATACGCCGCCCTTCCGGCGCAGCCCGGTAGTGGCCCTCGAAAACCCAATCCGGGTTATACGGGAAGCGGTCGATGCCGCTGAGGCCGGAGCGTTCGACCCGGCTTTGATCCATGACGATGACGCCATAGAAGCCATCGGCGCCGCCCGCGAAGCCGTTCAGGTTGCCGGGGAATTCCAGAACGCTGCCGGAGGGAACTTCCGTGGTTCCGTCGACGGCCTCGCCGTTGGCGCGCACGCCGTCCTCGGCCTTGGCGGCCACTGTCAGCGCACCCGTTTCTGTGGTGGTCCACTGGCCGGGCAGGCCGGGCAGGGTGTGCGGATCGCGGCCGTTGATCTTGGCCTTGGCGATGACCGTGCCCTTCCCGTTCGTTCCGGCGATCTCTTCCCACCGGCCCTGGCGCCAGGCTTCGTGGTCGGCGGGAACCTGAGGTGCAGTCATGGAGATACTCCCTTCCTCTCCACCGCGCCGTGGGTGCGCGGCGGTAGCGCCGCGCGAGGCGTGCGCCGGCATGGTTGCTCAGCCGACGACACGCACGCGGGTGCGCGGCAGTGGTTGCGTATGAGGCAAGTAACTGGCTGTCGGCGCTGCCCGACAGACAACAGGGCGGCCCGGGTTCAGGCGCGGCGGGCTGCCCAGACGGTGCGCTCGGTGCGGACCGCGAGGTCGCTTCGGCGCAGGATGCTGTGTGGGCTGTCGACATCCAGGAGTTCGTCGAGTGCGACGAGGTCTTCGGGGCTGAGGGCAGGTGCGGCGGCGCCGCGGATGCGCTGCAGGCTGGCGTGGGCGTAGCGGCCGATGGCCTGATTGCGGTTGCCTTCGATGTTCACGGTGATGGTGCGCTCGTCCTCGACGGTGAACCCTGCGGCGGTCAGCATCGGCCCCCAGTCGGCACCGCGGTGGGGTACGTGTTCGGCGTGATAGCTGTCGGTTGCGGCATGGGCGCGCCCCTCGAGCCCAGGCCGGCCCTCGGGCGCGTGGGCGGGCAGGAAGCGGGGGAAACCGTCCAGTTCCACGAGGGCGAACAGGCCGCCCGGCGCGAGCAGTTCGTGGACGTCGGCCAGTGCGCGGTCGGGGCGGGCCATGTGATGCATGGAAGCGGAGGCCCACGCCAGGCCCGGTGTGCCGAGGTCGGGCCAGTGGTCGGTGTTGAGGTCGGCCTGCACGGTGCGCACACGGTCCTGCATGCCGCGGGCGTATGCCTTCTCGCGCAGGAGTTGCAGGTGGCCGGCGGAGGCGTCGACGGCGGTGACGTGTGCGTCGGGGAAGCGTTCAAGGAGGGCAAAGGTGCCCGCACCGGTGCCGCAGCCCAGGTCCACGATTTGGCGCGGCTCGGACTTCAGGGGGAGCCAGGCGGTGATGGACGCGATGTGCTCGGCGAGCACCTCGGCGTCCAGGTCAAGGATCTCCGCCTGGCCGCTGCCGTCGTGCTCTGGGTGGTGGCCGTGCGAGCCGCCATGGTGAGGGCTGGGGCCGTGAGCTGGGGTCATGGCACCACCGTAAGCACCTCATGCGTGAATCGCACGACTGCTTGCGCAATACGCAAAGAGGTCGCTCTGTGTGCTGCCTGCCACGCAAAATCCCTCTCTACTGGCGGCACACCACCGTTCTCGCACGGGCGCTACTCGCAGGGGCCCTGTGCGCTGTCGCAGTCGCCGGACTCGTCGGTGTCGCGTTGGTGGCCGCGGCGGGCGTCACGGTCGAAGATGCCCATGATCTCGCACGGCCCGCCCTCGGCGCCGATCGCGTGCGGCATCATGGTGGGGAACTCGGCGGCCTGATTGGTCTCAATGCGGAACCGGCGATGGCCGAGCATCAGGATTGCCGTACCGGACAGGACCACCAGCCATTCGCGGCCGGGGTGGGCGCGCATGCGGGCGGGATTGTCGGGCGGCGGTTGGGTCATCCGCTGACGCATGACGCTCATGCCGGGTTCGCCCTTTATGGGCCAGCGCATCAGGCCGTGGGTGCCGTCGATCATCGGGCTGATGACGACGTCGTCGGCGGCGTTCTCCACGAGCTGGTCCAGGGTGGTGTCCAGGGCGCGGGCGAGGGTGACGAGCTGGTCGAGGGCGAGGCGGCGCTGACCGTTCTCGATGCGGCTGAGCGAGGACTGACTGAGGTTGGCGCGGGTGGCCAGTTCCTCCAGGGACCACCCCTGTGCGACCCGTAGGGCGCGGATCCGTTTGCGTACGAGGCTGTCCAGCTGCCCATCTTCTTGCGTCATAGGCAATATGTTATGCCTTCACTGCAATGCAGGCTTACCGTCGAATACAGACGGTCCAGCACGGGGGGCCACGTACGACGAAAGGGCGCGACATGTCTGCGAAGACTTCCCGCTACGAGAGCGACACCCTGCCCGTCGAGACCGTGGACGTGGTGGTGATCGGCGGCGGCGCCGCGGGCCTGAACGGCGCGCTCATGCTCGCCCGCTCGCGCCGCTCGGTCGTCGTGATCGACAGCGGCACCCCGCGCAACGCGCCCGCCGCAGCGATGCACGGCTTCATCGTCCTGGACGGCACCCCGCCACCCGAGATCCTCAAACGCGGACGCCAACAGGTACGCCAGTACGGCGGCCAGATCGTCTTCGGCGAAGTGGCCGCCACCGAGCCCGCCGCCCCCACGGCCGACGGTGATCTCCGGTTCACCGTCACCCTGGCCGACGGCCGCACGCTCACCGCGCGCCGCGTCCTGGTGGCCACCGGCCTGCGCGACGTCCTGCCCGAGGTTCCGGGCCTGGCCGAGCACTGGGGCCGCAGCGTTGTGCACTGCCCCTACTGCCACGGCTGGGAGGTCCGTGACAAGCCCATCGGCATCCTCGCAACCAGCCCTGCCTCCCTCCACCACGCACTGCTGTTCCGTCAGCTCACCGACAACCTGGTCTACTTCACCGGCGGCACCGTCCTGGACGAGGACGCGCGCGCCCGGTTCGCCGCCCGCAACATCCGCAACATCGAGACGGAGGTGCAGGAAGTCGTCAACGACGAGGGCGGCGCTCTTGCCGGCCTGCGCCTGGTCGACGGCACATTCGTGGAACGGCGGGTCATCGCGGTGGCCACGCAGATGCAGGCCCGCACCGAGGGCCTGGACGGACTGAAGCTGCCGATGGAAGACCTGCCCGACAACACGGGCCGCCGCTTCGCCTCCGCCATGGCCGGCACCACCGGCGTTCCGGGCGTGTGGGTGGCCGGAAACGCCACCGACCTCACCGCGCAGGTCGGCGCGTCCGCCGCGGCCGGCGCCCTGGCCGGATCCCATATCAACGCCCTCCTGGCCACCGCCGACACCGACGCGGCCCTCGCCGCAGCACAGGCCGAGAACGCCCCCGCCTGACACCCCAGCTGCCGTAGCTGAACCGCGCGACCGCACACCTGCAGTCCGCGCGGTGAAAAGACCTCCTGCTTCACCACCCTTTGGCGACCGGCCCTGCTCCGGCGCTGATTCCGCATGCCCCTCTTGAGAGGAAACAATGAGCAGCAACCTGCCTCCCCAGGCGGCGGCCGCACCAGTTAGCGGCGAAGGTACGCCGGATGCGCGTCAGCTCCGCGCGATCCTGATCACCGTCTCGATCGCGCTGATGGCCGTCATCGCCTCGGTGTCCGGCCTGAACGTCGCCCAGACCCGTATGGCCGTCGAGTTCAGTGCCTCGCAGACCACCGTCCTGTGGATCATCAATATCTACACCCTGGCCCTGGCCGCCCTGCTGCTGCCGCTCGGCGCGATCGGTGACCGGCTGGGCCGAAAGCCCATGCTGATCACCGGACTGATCATCTTCGGCGCGGCCAGCGTCGTCGCGGGCCTCGCCCCGTCGGCCGCGGTGATGATCGGCGCCCGCGTTGCCGCGGGCATCAGCGCCGCGATGATCATGCCGATCACGCTGGCCGTCATCACCTCCACGTTCCCCGAGGAGGAACGAGGCAAAGCGATCGGCGTATGGACCGGCGTCGCCGGAGGCGGCGGCATCCTGGGCATGTTCCTCTCCGCCCTGCTGGTCGACGTCGCGGACTGGCGCTGGCTGTTCGTGCTGCCCGTGGTCCTGGTCGTCGTCGCGCTGGCGATGACGCTGAAGTCGGTGCCCAACTCCAGCGAACGCTCTACCCATTCCTTCGACACCATCGGTGCACTGGTGTCCACCATCGCCATGATCGGCGTCATCTTCGTCCTGCAGGAAGGCCCCGAGCGCGGCTGGACCGACCCCGTCACCCTGATCAGCCTGGCCGTCGGCGTCGTCGCCGCCATCGCCTTCGTGGCCTGGGAACTGCACCGCCGCGACGCATCCCTGCTGGACGTACGCCTCTTCCGTGAGCGCGGCCTGGCCAGCGGCTCGATCACCCTGCTCGTCGTCTTCGGCGTCCAGGCCGGCATCGCCGTCCTGCTCTTCCCGTTCTTCCAGGCCGTGCTGGGCTGGTCGGGTCTGTTGTCCACCGTGGCGATGATGCCGATGGCCGTCATGATGATGATGACCTCCAGCCTGGCCCCCAAGATGGCCGCCAAGATCGGCGCCCGCTCCACCATGACCGTGGGCGTCGCCCTGTCCACCGTCGGCCTGGCACTGATGGCCCTGTTCGTCTCCGTCGACGGCGGCTACCTGTCCATCCTCGCCGGCATGTTCGCCATGGGCATCGGAATGGGCCTGTCCATGACGCCCTCCACCGAGGCCATCACCAGCTCCCTGCCACGCGCCAAGCAGGGCGTGGCCTCCGCCCTCAACGACGTCACCCGTGAATTCGGCACCGCCTTGGGCGTCGCGATGCTCGGCGCGCTCCTGGCCGACGGATACCGCAGCGCCATCGACGACAAGCTCGACAGCATCCCCCCGGGAGCTGCGGACACCGCACGCGAAGGCATCGCCAACGCCATCGAGGTAGCCCCGAGCACTGGCAGCCACGCGCAGGACCTGATCCACACCGCGCAGCAGTCCTTCGTCGACGGCTGGCAGCAGGCCATGTGGGCAGGCGTCGCCGTCATGGCCGGCCTGTTCCTCTACATCCTCGCCCGCGGCCCGAAGAACACCACCCCGACACCGAATCACGACGCAGGAGCCCCAGAAGCTGTGTCCGCGCGGTAACTGGGCTATTCAGCACCCTTCACTGACTTCGGCTCGTCGGGTGAATCTTCGCGAAGTCCCTGAAGGGTTTGGGGTGGTGACTGTATTCCGTGGTGTGTGAGGTATGCGGATGGGGGCGGGCTGACCGCTGCGGGACGTCGGCGCAGGGAGTCGGTACGGCTGCAGGCGAGCCCGCAGGTCCCCGTGCGGCGGGTCGCCGAGCGTGACGAGCAGGCCGTCACCGCGTAAGTCTCCCTGGTGAACGGGCAGTTCGACCGGAGGAGCGCGCGATGGCCTTGTCCCAGTCTGACCTGATGCGGCTGCTGGAGTCACTACGTACGGCCGACGGAGTTGAGACGATCAGGGTGCTGTGCGAGCGCATCCTGCAGGAACTCATCAAGGCCGAGGCCACCGAGGTCATCGGCGCCGCCCCGGGCGAACACTCCGAGAAACGCACCACCTGGCGCAACGGCCGCCGGGACAGGCTGCTGACCACGCAGGCCGGCGACCTGGACCTGTAGATCCCCAAGGTGCGGGCCGGGTCGTTCTTCCCTTCTCTGCTGGAGCGGCGCCGGTGGATCGACCGGGCCCTGTTCGCCGTGGTGATGGAGGCATACGTCGCAGGGTGAGGATCTCACGCTTTCGCCTGGACAACAGCGGAGCCGCTCTTGAGTTGACTGCTCGTCGCGCGTTCGCCGTGACGGCCGGAGCGGTTTCGAGGACCACGACGAGACCGCCGCGCAGGACCGCCTCCATCGCTCCGGTGAGTTGTGCGGCTGTGATGTCGGGAGCAAGAACTGCCATGGCACCCGCCCTCAAACAGACGTCCGCTTCCTGGGCATTGAGGACACCGAAGACAAGGGTGCGGGCGACTGCAGCACGTGAATCCGGCGGGGTCGCCGGTGACCGTGCAGAGCCTGGTTCAGTTCTCCACCAGGGTCCTCAGCGTGCGGCGGAGTTGATCCGCCGCACCGGGACTGATCCCTGCGAGGAACGCGCTCTCGGCTTCCCCATGCGCTACCTGTGCGGCGTCGTACGCCTGCAACCCCTGGTCAGTGAGCTCAACGACGTTCCGGCGCCGGTCTGCCGGATCCGGTCGTCGCGTGACGATGCCCTTCCGTTCCAGCACGTCCAACAACGCCACCATCGTGGTGCGGTCGATGCCGAGCGTCTGCGCTACCTGCAGCTGCGATGCCGGTTCACGGTGGGCCAGGACTCGAAGCGCCCCGAAGTCCTTGCTGTCGATCCCGAACGGTTCGAGCGCTGTATCCGTCAGCGCCGTGAGCTTGAGGGCGGCGTGCTTGAGGAGGTAACCCAGGACGTCGTGCGGGTCAGCGGTGGCGCTCGATTCGGTGGACATGAGCCCCAGCTTACGCTTAAGCTGATCGTCAGTACTGCTGACGATCAGCACCACGACGAATGGCATCGACATGATTCTTGTCACCGGAGGGGTCGGCTTCATCGGCTCCCACACCGTCCGCGCACTCGCTGAGGCGGGTGAGGAGTGCGTCCTCCTCCAGCGCCGCAGCCCGCAGGTTCCGCGCCACCTCGCAGACCTGCCCGTGCACGTCGTCCAAGCCGATGTCGCCGACCTCGACGCCCTGCTCGCCGCCGGCCAGCAGTACCCAATCGCTGGGATCGTGCACCTCGCCGTCGCCCTCCCGTGGCCGGTCAGGAACGACGCCCCGATCGACGCATCCGGGCGGGCGCTGGAAGCATTCCTCAACATCGTCCGCGCCGCGCAGGCATGGGGCGTGCGCCGCATCGTGACCGCGAGCACCATCGGCGTATACGGCTTCACATCCCAGGGTGCACTCACCGAGGACATGCCGATCTCCCTGGAGCACTTCCACCCCATCCCGACGTTCAAGAAGATCACCGAGCTGCTCGCCGGCCACCTGTCGGAGGAGACCGACGTAGACATCGTCAACGCACGCATCTCCGGCACCTGGGGGCCCGGCGGGCACCTGCCCGACCCGTTCTTCGCCGCCCCATCGCTCGCACACGCTGCAGCACAGCAAAGCGAACCCGACCTGGCCGGACTCATCGCGCCGCCGCACGCCGAGGACGCGCTCGACCTGCTCTACGTCAAGGACACCGGTCGCGCGCTTGCGCTGCTGCAGCTCGCCGATGAACTGCACCATTCGACGTACAACGTCGCCTCCGGTCGTGCCACCAGCAACGCCGACGTCATCACCGCGATCGAGTCCGTCGCCCCCAGCTTCCAATGTGAACTCCCCTCGGCCGGAGCTCGCCCCGTAAGCTGGCTCGACATCAGGCGTCTGCGCGAGGACACCGGATTCGAGCCCCAGTACGACACCGCCGCCGCTGCCGCTGACTACATCGCCTGGCTTCGCGCTGGAAACAAGCGGTAACCCGCGGCCGCGGCCGACGCCAACTCATTCCTGCCTACCGGAGGGCCATCCATTGTTTCCCGGTAGGGCACTTGCCCCCCAGGGCAGGGCTTCGGCGTCGCGTGACGCCCGGTTCCTGATCATTCCGAGGCCGAGGAGTGCGAGGGGGCGGCGAGGGTCGCGGGGGTTGCGGCGGAGGCCGGCCGCGATGTTCTTCACTCCGGCTGTGCGGAGGGCCGATGGTGAGGCTGCGCCAGCTGGTGCGCGGGGAGCGTTGCCGGTCCGCAGCTGGGAGGCGTTCTCGGCGAAGGTGGTGTCGCGGACGTGGTGCAGGACCTCGATCTTCCAGTAGTCGCGGATGAGTTCGGTGAGCTGGCCGCAGAGGCCTGCTCGGCGGTCAGGCTGGTGACGGTGTAGATCGTCTTGACGGTGGTCTTGCCGCTTTGCGGTCGGTGCGCCGGCGCTTGATCTGGACGGCCTGGCGGGCCCCGGGAAGAGCAGGCTGTTCTCGGTGGCGACCTTGATCCGGCGGATCTCCGCGCGGCCGTGGGCGATGCCCCGGGTGCGTCCCTGAAGCAGGATCTCCTTCCAGGGAAGGGACTTGAGTTAGGCCGTTTCTGATGGCTCTTGGTGGGCTGGGTGGATCTCGTAGTTGGTCGGGCAGGACGCCCTGATGGTGCGGCGACACGAACTCACGGACGCGCAGTGGCGGAAGATCGAACCCCTCCTGCCCGGCAACGGCAAGCCGGGTGGGCAGTGGGCGGATCA
>NZ_JBIBVX010000030.1:0-46704 GCF_043080745.1 Streptomyces sp. NPDC014995 | reverse complement strand
TGCGCCACAAGAACAACGAGGTGTGGGTGGAGAAGAACGACGGGACGTCGCTGTTCGCCGCTGACGCCTCCTTCACGGCCCGGGCCGGCCTCTCCGACTCCGCCGGGGTCTCGTACGAGTCGTACAACTTCCCGGGCCGCTACATCCGCCACTACAACTACCTGCTGTACGTCCAGGCCCTCAGTACGACGACCGACCGGGCGGACGCCACCTTCTACACCCAGTGACCCACCGCCCTGGCCCGTTACGCCTCAGCGGCTCCGACCCCACCGGCCGGAGCCGCAGGACGCCCGGACGGTCTCCAGCCCCGGACCGGGTGGTCCGGGGCTGCCGGGGGCAGGTCCTGGGCGTGGCCCGCCCGGTGGCGTCCTGACCGAATCCGTCCATGGTCTGCCCAGGGCTCACGGCCAGGCGGGCCGACCCGCACGCGGAGTCGTCGGTCACGGTGAGGTGCCAGATCGCGGCCGAACCTCCGTCGGGGCGGTGACCTGCGCGCCGACCCTGCCCCGACCCCGGAAGTCAGCCCAGGCCGTCGGCGCCGATCTGTACGGCGGACGCGTCGAGCGGGGCACCAGGTCAAGAGCCAGGGTTACCGCGCTACAGGGCGATCAGTCCCGCTGTCGTCTCCCTGAAGCCGCAGGCGTCGAAATAGAACGAACGCAGGTGCTCCTCGAAGTCGACGTGAAGCCACTCGCACTTCGCGGCACGGGCTTCCTTGGCCGCAGTTGCGACGAGCGCGGCTCCGACTCCTCTCGACCGGCAATGCTGGGCGACCACCGTGTCCAGGATGAAGGCATGAGCTCCGCCGTCCCAGACAACGTTGACGAAGCCGATCAGAGAGCCGTCCTCCCATGCGCAGACCCAGCCGAGGCTGTGTCGCTGCAGTCGTGCTCGCCAGTCGGTCCGAGCGACCGGAGGGCCGAAGCCGTCGGCGTGCAGCGCGTTGAGGGCGGCATTGTCGAGGTCACCCCGCCACTCGTACGTGATCGTCACACCCCGATCGTATGTCCGTGCCGAGCCTGGTACTCACCGGATTGCAGAGCGAGGAGAACTCGCTCGCGGGTCAGCTGAAACCCGGCGTGGCCGAACATCTGGCGCTGCGCTCCTGGAGCGGTGGCCCGGGGTGGCGGAGCGACGGGACGGCTTGAGGCGTTGCTGGTCACTGGAACCGGGTTTGTGACGACGTCCTCCGAAGCAAGCTCAGGAGGATGTGTTCGGCTCGACCCGGAAGCGAAGGTGTGTGGCGTGTTTCCTCCGGGCCGCAGCGTGGCCGCGCATCTCCCGACCAGCGTGGCCGTGGCCGTGGTCACCGCGAACGCCGGATCCGGACCGACCGGAGTGACCGTCGGCTCGTTCACCTCGGTCTTACCGGGACGCCGCTGATCGACTTCTTCGTCGACCGCTCCCGCACGTGGGCCAAGCCCCGCCGACCATCGCCATCAGTAGCTCAAGGAGGAACCCGTGGCTGTCGTACCCATGACAGAGATCGACATGTTCGCCACCTCGGACCAGCGCACTCGCTACGAGCAGTATCGACACCTGCGAGAGCTGGGCGCTGTCGTCCGGCTGCGCGAACCGGACGTGTACGTGGTCACGCGTTATGACGAGGTGAAAGCCGCGCTGGCCGATCACGGCACCTTCATCTCCGGCGAGGGCGTGGGACTCAATCCCGATGTGAACCGGATAATGCGGGGCGTCACCCTCGTCAGCGACCCGCCGGAGCACGACGTGCTGCGCTCCGTCGTCGGGGCGGGACTGCGGCCCCGCTCCTTGCGTGGCCGCAGTGAGGAGATCGCCCAGAAGGCGCGGGACCTCGTCGCCGAAGTCGTCGCCAGGGGCGAGATCGACGGCGTCGCCGAGCTGGCCCAGGCGATGCCGATGTCGGTCATCCCCGACTACCTCGGACTGCCCGCCCGCAACCGTGAGCACCTCTACGCGTGGGGACAGGTAGGCAACGACCTGCTGGGCCCGGTTACGGAACGCACTCCGCACAACCTGGAGATGACGCGGCGCCTGTTCGAGTTCGCCGGCGAGCTCGCGGAGAACAGGGAACTCGCGTCCGGAAGCCCCGGAGCCGCCATGCTCGAGGCAGCCGATCAGGGTGTCATTCCCAAGGAGAAATGCCCGCTCCTCCTCGTCGACTTCATCGGCCCGTCGCTGGAGACCACAGCCGCGGCGATCGGCCATCTGCTCGTCGTCTTCGCCGAGCGCCCGGACCAGTGGGCCGCTCTTCGCGCCGAGCCCGGGCTCGTGGCTTCGACGATCAACGAGCTACTGAGATTCGAGACTCCCGTGCGGGGCCTCACCCGCATCGCGGCGCGCGATACCGAGCTCGGAGGGGTGGCGATCCCGCAGGGCGCTCGCGTGTGGAACCTCTTCGCCTCCGCGAACCGTGACGAGCGCAAGTGGGAGCGCGCGGACGAGTTCGACTTCCGCCGCAATCCGGTCGACCACCTCGGGTTCGGATACGGCGCGCACAACTGCGTCGGCCAGGGCGTAGCCCGCCTCGAGTTGCAGGCCCTGATCCACGCGCTTCTCGAGTCCGTCGAGCGCGTCGAGTTCACCGGCGACCCGGTGATCGCGGAGAACACGATACTGAACACGTACGCCGAGATCCCCGTCCGGCTCGTCGCGCGGAAGGCGGCCTGATCGTGGGCACCCGCGGTGTCGGTGGTGACCTGGCGGCGCGGGCAGATGGTGCTGCTGTCCGCGCAGGGCATGCCCGTGGCGAAGATCGCCGGTTTCACCTTCCCCGGCTCCGACCGGGTCCGGGACGTGGTCCATGACTTCAACGCCGACGGTGGGTGGTGCGGGTAATCGTCTTGCTGCGGTCGCGTGGTCCGGCGATGCTGGGCCGATGCCAGGGCAGCGGAAGAGGAAACGGCGGCAGCACGACGAGAGGCAGCGGGCCGCCGCTCGCTTCGCGCCTGCCGCGGGTCACTGGGAGGTACTTTTCGAGACCCAGGACGAGTCGGAATGGCGTGCTCACATCCACCGTATGCGGGCGTGGGACAAGCGGATCGACTGGACGGCGGTGCGGATGGACACGTTCTGTGGGCGTCTGACGCAGCCGACCACCTACCGGCTGAGCCTCTTTGTGCCGGGGCCCGTGCCCGATCCGGGCAGGACTACGCAGGTGTCGGCGTCCAGGTGACCGGAGTCTCGGTGCCCGGTGGTCCCCATGGTCCCGCATGATTTGGCACGACGTCCTTGCCCCCAACTCGACTGTCGGAGAACCAGAATGCCTACAGGACGGGAAGGCGGCTGTCGGAGGTCACCAGCACAACCGGGAGGTCTACGAGGCCGGCTCGCCGGCGCTCGGGAAGCACGGCGGGTGTCCTATAGGTTGATCACATCCCGTTCGAGGACGGCCCAGACCTACGCGTGAGGGAGCTCGCATGGCGTCCATCCACCACACCACCATGACACCCACCAAGCTGGAGCTGCTCACCGGCTGGCTGCCGAAGCAGAGCTGGTACGTGGGCGACGCAGGAGCGCCGGAACTGGTCAAGGCCGGTGGGTTCCGTTTGGACGATCCGGAGGGCGCGGTCGGGATCGAGTTCATGGTCGTGGTGGACGCCGCCGCGCAGGATCCGGTGGCGTATCTGGTGCCGATGGGCTACCGCGGCGCGGCGCTGGAGGGCGTCCCCGGTGAGGCGTTGATCGGCACCTCCGAGCACGGGGTGCTCGGCACGCGGTGGATCTACGATGGTGTCCACGACCCGGTGGTGAGGGGGCAGTTGCGCGCCCTCCTGCGCGGTGAGGCGATGCCGCAGCACCAGAACAGGAGCGACACTCCTGACCCGACCGTCACCGTGCATGAAACCGGCCCTGGCGACGGGTTTGAGGTTCAGGTCAACCGCGTTCTCCGGCCGGCGGAGACCGCTCAGGCGTCGTCCGGATGCCTCGTCGCCGGGTGGACGTGGCCAAACGGAACGGCTGCACGGGGAGTATTCGCGGCCGTCGCTCCTCGGTAAGAGGAGAATGGCGCGTGTCAATAGGGGCCAGCCTGCCGAGGTTCCCGTCGTCCGCCCGAGAACCCGCCAGGCTGGCACACCGCGGGTGTGAGCTCTTCGGCACGACGGGTCAGCCGTCAGGCCACCACCGGGGCGCCGCCCAGGCCAGCGTGTAGCCGAAACCGTTGACCGCCCAGTGCACTGCCGTGGGCGCCAGCAGACTGCCGGAGCGCTGTCGCAGCCCGCACAGGACGGCCCCGGCGACGGCCATAGCCGCGACGGCCGCTACGACGGTTGCCGTCCCGCTTCCGCCGAAGGCCGCTGCGACAGCGGCGTTGGAGCGGCCCAGCCCGCGGGAGGGCAGCAAATGCCACATCCCGAAGAGCAGCGAGGACACGACGGTCGCCCACACCGTCCCGTGTCGGCGCCGGATCATGGCCCACAGCACACCGCGGAAGGCGGTCTCCTCCAGCAGCACAGTGCCGAACGGCACTCGCACCAGAATGCGCCACAGCAGTTCCTGCGCGGAGAGGTCGGCGGCCCTGGCGTCCCGGAACGCCTCTCGTGTGGCCGGAACGGCAAGGAGGAGCAAGAAGACGACGAGGACGGCACCGGCCAGGACGGGCGCCCAACGCAGTCCCTGGCGCAGACCCGCCGCACCGAGTCCCAGATCGGCCGGGGCGAGACCGTCCCAACGGGCGATCAGCAACAGAACAGCCGTCGCGGCGATACAAGTGACCACGTACGCGTCGGGGTCCCGCACGAGCCAGTTATTCAGCAGGTTCGCGGCGACCAGCACGACAACCACACAGAAGATCCGCATCCTCATCCCAGGATCCCGCCTCGGGACCCCGGCGTCCTGGCGGCGCCGGCGACGTGGCGGCCGTGCCTCCGTCCCTGCGCTCTCCCACGCCATCGGCGAAGATCGCAGAATATTACGCTGCGTGATTGAGGAGTAGCGAGATGCAGGACCAAAGGCCGGCCGGTCGAAACCGAAACAGCGGGAAGACCGTCATGGCCACCAGAGGGTGAGTGATTGCGCGGGTAGAGGGCCGGCGGGCACCGGGAGCGAGTTCCCCGGCTGGATACGGTGGGCGGTGAGGGCATCGGCCACGGTGACGGCAACGGGCTCGGCCCGGCGGCCTTCCTGTATCGGGCGCTCATGCGGAGACCAGCGGGGTGGCCGCGGCATGGGGTGCGGCTGCGACGCCGGTGGTGAGGGCCGCGGCGGTGAAGGTGGAGATGACGCTCCTGCGGCCGATGCGGTGGCAGGTGGGGCGCTCGGATCACCACTCAGGAGTGTGTGCGGCGCGGCGGTATTCGAACACGGGCCGGCCGTGGCGATGATGGGGCGGGAGGTGTTTCCATGGGCGACTACGTCGAAGCCAACGGAACCACGATCTGGACCGAAAGCCGTGGCCAAGGGCCCGACGTCCTGCTGATCGCGGGGCTGAGCGACCCCGCCGAGGCGTGGCAGGCGCAGTTGGACGGGCTGTCGGACCGGTACCGGGTCATCACCTTCGACAACCGGGGGTCGGGGCGGACGCCGTTGCCCGACGGGCCCATGACCGTGGCCATGATGGCCGACGATGCCGCAGAACTGCTCCGGGTGCTCCAGGTCGACAGGACCCATGTAGCCGGCTTCTCGGGCGGCAGCGCGATCGCTCAGGAGCTGGCGCTCCGTCACCCGGAGTCCGTCCGCAGTCTCGTCCTCATGAGTACCTGGGCACGGGCGGACCCCTACTTCACCACCATGACCCGCTTCTGGCGCTGGCTGGCGACGGAGGCGCCCGACGAGCGCGCCATGCTGGAGGCGTTCCTCCTGTGGATCTACACGCCGCGCGCCCACGCCGACGGCACGGTGCAGCGGATCATCGACGAAACGCTCGCCTTCCCGTACCCGCAGTCCGCGGAGGCTTTCCAGCGTCAACTGGAGCCGTTCATGCGGCACGACACGCTCGACCGGCTGCCCGGCATCACCGCACCGACCCTCGTCCTGGCCGGCGAACAGGACATCGCCACGCCGCCGCGGCTCGGGCGGCTCGTGGCCGACACCATCCCGGGCGCCCGCTTCGAGATCCTGGCGGGGGAGGCCCACCAGCCGTTCCAGGAGTCCCCGGACGTGTTCAACGCACGGGTCGACGCCTTCTGGCGCGAAGTCGACGGCGGTACCCTGCCGTCCTGATCGTCGAGCGGCTCCCAGCGGCGGCCGTTGCCGTCGTCCCACTCCGAGCGTCGACGGCCGGCCCCTGCGGCCGCGTGCGCCCCGGGCCGGACATCACGCGAGCTCGTCGAGCGCCTGATCGCAGCCGGGCAGCGGAAGGGCGGCGACCCGGACGTGCTCATCGCGGTGGACGCCGGACACGGCCTGCCCCGCCATCGGTTCGCGCGGAAGTCAGGCGAGTACGGACACCACCCCCGGGGCCTCTCCCGGCCCTCCAGGGCGCAAGTGTCGATGTCGATGCCCTGCTCGATGACGTGCAGCTGCTCAGCCCCGTGCTCAGCCCCGACGAGGTGTTCGGGTGGCCGGTTCCGCTTGCCTCAGCGCCCGGGTACGGCCGACAGACCATGTTCCCAGACCCGCCAGTACGGCCGCCCCAAGTCCATACAGTGGCAGCCACCGGGTCGTGGTGGCTGCCAGGCAGTCGGCAGTGGCGACATGTCTCTGGCTTTCCCGCGCGAAAGCCAGGGCGGCACCGTCGCGACCGGCGAGGTCGGCCAGCGCGGCCTCTGTCTGCAGGCTCTCGTACCTGCCCATTTCCCGGCAGTCGCTGCGGGTCCCTGGCATGGGAAAGAGCCACGCCGAGCGTTGCAGCATCGGAGCCAGCGTGATCGCGACGCACAGACCCACCACCAGCGAGTACGCGACCAGATTCTGCGTGTACGCAGAGCGGAGACCGGGCGTCCACGGCGGCAGGCGGTAGGCGGAGAAGATCACCGCCAGAAGCGTCACTCCGATGTATGCGGCGAACCACTCCCAGGAACCCTGAGCGAGTGCGATCGTCATCACGGCGGCGAGCCCCATGCCGATGATCCCTGCCTGGGCGGGGGCGCCAGGACCGCCTGTGCCGGCCGATGTACTTTTCCGGAACTGCCGAGTGTCAGGGTTGTCCACGGTCTCTCCTCCCTCTCGTCCGGGGCCACCACCATGGTTCGCGCACATCGCACCTTCGGCCTGACGCGCTGCTGGACCGTCCAGGGAGCCGCCCCGTTGGCGGATCTTCCGAGCCGAGGAAAAGCTCGGAGGCCGGCCGCGGGATGATCGACCCGAGGTCGGACAGGAACTGGTCAGCCGTCGTCGAGGCCGGCCGCCCCGCCTCGGTCCCAAGGGGCGTGCCGGGGGCACCGGCGGCCAAGCACCGGGCCTGGCGGGGCTGGTGATGGGGGAGAAGGGCCCGCCGGA
This sequence comes from Streptomyces sp. NPDC014995, assembly GCF_043080745.1. NCBI lineage: Bacteria > Bacillati > Actinomycetota > Actinomycetes > Kitasatosporales > Streptomycetaceae > Streptomyces > Streptomyces sp. NPDC014995. Next base: position 39,345 of record NZ_JBIBVX010000030.1, on the reverse strand, counting down.
CCCTGCTGGCCCTCCCTCCCCCCTTAACGGCGGGCCAGTTCCGACCGCCGGTACGAGTACCCGAAATAGATCACGAGCCCGATCCCGAACCACACGGCGAAACGCAGCCAGGTCTGGGACTGCAGGAACGTGATCAGCCAGATCGAGAAGACGACACCCACCGCCGGCACGAACGGCATCCACGGCGTCCGGAACGTCCGCGGCAACTCCGGCTGCCGGTACCGCAGCACGATCACCGCCGTGCACACCACCACGAACGCCAGCAGGATGCCGATGTTGGTCAGCTCGGCCGCTTCGCCGATCGGCAGGAAGCCGGCGATGGCCGCCGAGGCGAACCCGACGATCCAGGTGACCCGGGTCGGGACGTGCCGCGTCGGATGCGTCTTGGCGAACCATTCGGGCAGCAGCCCGTCGCGGGACATCGCGAACCACACCCGGGTCACGCCCAGCATGAACGTGAACATGACCGTCAGGATGCCGATGATGGCACCGGCCGCGATCACATTCGCGAGTCCGCTCAGTCCCACCGACTCGAACGCCGTCGAGAACCCGCTCTCCCTGTCGATGACCGTGTAGTTCTGCATGCCCGTGAGCACCAGGCAGGCGGCCACGTACAGCACCATCGAGATCGCCAGCGAGTAGAGGATCGCCTTCGGCATGTGCCGCTGCGCGTCCTTCGACTCCTCGGCCGCCGTCGACATCGCGTCGTACCCGAAGACCGCGAAGAACACGGTCGCCGCACCGGTGAACGCGCCGCCGATCCCGTACGGGAAGAAGGGGCTGTAGTTCGCGGTGTTGATGTGGAAGACACCGACCGCGATGACCAGCAGCACGACCAGCACCTTCAGCACGACCACCGCGGTCTCGAAGCGGGCCGCGTTCTTGATGCCGAGGTTCAGCAGGTACGCGATGAGCAGGCACAGCAGCGCGGCGAACAGGTCGATGCGGTGCCCGTCGCCGGTGCCGGGCGCGCCCAGCATCCAGTTCGGCAGGTCGGCGCCCACCGCGCCGACGAGGAAGCTGAAGTAGCCGGAGATGCCGATCGCCACCACCGCCACGATGGCCGTGTACTCCAGCAGCAGGTCCCAGCCGATGAACCAGCCCGCGAGCTCGCCGAGCACCGCATAGCCGTACGTGTACGCCGAACCCGCCTTCGGGATGAGCCCCGCGAACTCGGCATACGACAGCGCGGCTGCGGCGCTGGCGACACCGGCGACGAGAAAGGAGACGAGCACGGCCGGCCCCGCCGTGCCGTTGGCCACGGTGCCCGCCAGGGTGAAGATGCCCGCGCCGATGATGCCGCCCACGCCGATCGCGGTGAGCTGCCACAGCCCGAGCGACCGTTCCAGCCGTGTGCCCTCGACGAGTTCGGTCTCCTCGATGTGCTCAATGGGTTTGCGGCGGAGAATCCCCTCACCCATACGGAGTCTGGCCATGCGCCTCACCTCTTCGCGTTCAGCAAACGGCTGACGGCGGATCATGATGGCTCAGCGGTGGACGCAGCGAAAGACGCCACGCACAAGCCGGCGAGCTTTGGCGACCGAATGATCGCTCGGTCGTAGGTTGCCGAGCCGGAGCCTCAGCTGTGGCCCGGGGTGCGGTTGAGGAGGGGGCAGGCGGCCCCAGTGGCGCTGCCAGGGCCCTTCGGGAGCGCCATGTTCCGAAGTGGCGGCTGCCTGAGCCACCGAGGGGACGTTTTGATTCGCCAGGTCGGTGGACCGTCGCCCCGCTGACCCGGCGAGGTCTGCCGGGTCAGCGGGCGGACCCGGTCGTCGGTCAGAAGGTGCCTTTGCTGGTCAGCCGGTCGCCCTGAGTGCCCCTGCGCCTTCCGCTCAACCGCTTTTTACCAGCTCCTCATCACTGACGTCCGCAGCGGGCTCAGTTGTCGTTATTTCAGGTGAAGTCCCTCAAACCGGTCGTGCCTCTCGCAAGAGGATCGTCCTATTCTCGTAACCCGTTCAGACAGTCCCGGGCGTGGTCGTGTCTGTGCTGGTGAACTTGATCGTTGGGGGGTGCATGATCCACGGGTGGGCCGGTTCAGAAGGGTTCCTTCGCATCGCTGGCGCCAACCGGCTACGCGGCGCCTGGGTGGGAAAAGCCTTGTGCAACGTCGCCGGGATCGCCGCCGTCGCCGTGGCAGGTGTGGTGACAGCCGAACTCGTGCCGGTGGGCATCGGTGTTCCTGCTGCGCACGCGGCAGCCGCCCTGTCCTTTCTCGCCCGAGCCAGGACAGCCCCGGGCAGGGTCCGGTGCCGTCTCACACTGTTCGCTGGCTCAGTCGCAACAGGCGGCGTTCATCACCTCCTGGTGAGTCAGTTCGCTCCTTCTCAGGAGCACTCCGCGGGTGTCCTGCCGCTGCTGATTCGCCTGCTGGCAGGCGCCGGGATCGCCGTATGCCTGGCGGTTGCCGTCACCGGGCTGGTGCTGGCGGCCGCGGACAACGGCACACCCCTGATCTGGCTACGACGCCTGCTGGACGGATGGCTGGTCGCGGGCTCGTTGCTCACCTTGGCCTGGGTCCTGCTGCTGCACCGCGCAGGAGAAGGCGGTGTGTCGGCATCGGTCCTCAGTCTCGCGCGCGTCGTGACGGACGTTCTCGTCCTGGGCCTGGTAGTCGCCCTGGGTTTCTGCCTGAACCGCGACGAGCGCACATCGACCACGGTGAGCGCCCTGGCCCTGGTGGTCCTGTCGGCGGGCGACATGCTGCGCATCCTCTGGCCGGCGGACGGCACATGGGGTGGGATTCCCGTCCCGGCAGCCTGCTCGATGACCGGACTGTTGCTCATCACGATCGCACCCTGGTTGCCAGGGGGCGCCAGCCTCGTGCGACTCGACCAGCGGATGATGCCCGTCATCGGCGTGGTGGCAGCCTTCGTGCCCGTGATCGTCTGCGCGTTGGCCATGGCGGCTCACACCGTCGCCGGGGGACCCGTCGATCTTGTGCTGGCGAGCCTGGCGGGCTCGGTGCTGCTCGCACTCGGCATCCGGCAGGGCGTCACCCACGCCGACCACCTGCGCATCACGCAGGAAGCCGAAGCCCGGGAGGCCCATTACCGCACGCTGGTCGACGGCACGCTCGACGTGATCACCATCGTCAGTCTGGACGGGCGTGTGCTCTACGTCAGCCCGGCCGCCTACCCGGTGTTCGGCTACCGACCCGAGGAACTGGTGGGCGCCCGGCTGCCCCTGTACTGCCACCCGGACGACCTCATGACGCTGATGCAAGCCGTACAGGCACTGCGGCAGGAGGCCGAATCAGGCACGTCGAGTCCGGGCCGCCGTGTGGCCTGCCGCGTACAGACCGCCGACGGACGATGGCGTCACGTCGAATCGACGATCAGCCACCACCCCCAGGGAATGATCTTCACCAGCCGGGATGTAAGCGAACGGGTAGCGCAGCAGGCACAACTGGAGCACCTCGCCTTCCACGACGCACTGACCGGCCTGCCCAACCGGGCCCTGTTCTCCAACAGGGTCAGCCACGCCCTGCGGAAGCGAACCGCGACCGCAATCCCGCCCGTCGTACTCTTCGTGGACCTGGACGGCTTCAAGGCCGTCAACGACTCAGCCGGACACGCAACGGGCGATGCCCTCCTGACCCACGCCGCCCGTCGGCTCCAGGCATCCGTACGGGCAGCGGACACCGTCGCCCGCCTCGGCGGCGACGAGTTCGCCGTCCTCCTCGAATGGGAGGCGGGCACGGACCCCTCCACCGCCTACGAGGTCGCCCAGAGAATCCTGTCCTCCTTGACCAAGCCCTACCAGCTCGGCAGCACGGAAGCGGTGGTCTCGGCCTCCATCGGCATGGCGACAGCCCTTCCCGGAATCACCCCGGCGGAGCTCCTGCACCAGGCCGACCTCGCCATGTACGCGGCCAAAGCCGCCGGCAAAGGACGCATCCGCCGGCACCACCCACAGCCGCCGCAGAGAGAAACACCGGGCCAGGTCTCGCCCACCTCTCGTAGCTGCTCCTAGTCTTCGCGGACCACCCAACTGCCCGCCAGGAGAGCACGTGCCAAGGCATCACTCACGCCGTGATCCCATGAACCAGGACTGACAGCCTTCCGGCGGTGCTTGGTGTGCACCCGTGGGGAAGCGCGGGTGCACACCGACGTCGGAAGTGGCGGCCGTGAGTGTGTCAGGCAGGCAGGATGGCGAGCCAGTCGATCAGCAGCCGGTTGACCTCGTCGGGGCGTTCTTGCTGAATCCAGTGGCCGCAGCCGTCGAGGAGGTGGGAGGAGGTCAGGCCCGGAAGCGTGACCGGGTACGCCTGTATCGCGTCGGCCAGCCACGTCGTGGAAGCGTCCAGGCTGCCGCCGATGAACAGGGACGGCTGGGCGATGGGGGCACCGTCGAAGGCCGCGAGGTCTTCCCAGTCGCGGTCCATGTTCCGGTAGCGGTTGAGCGCTCCGGTCATGCCGGTCCGTTCGAACTCGCCGGCGTAGACGTCGAGGTCCCGCTCGCTGAGCCAGGCGGGCAGTCGACCGACGGGGAACCGGTCCCGCAGCGTCCCGGCCCTGCTGACGAAGTGCGGATCGGGAGCACCGGGTGCGGGCATGGTGTCCGCGGACAGGGCCGCGTAGAAGCCCGCGAGCCAGCCGCGTACATCGGGTTCGATCTCGGCCTCGGCACGGCCCGGCTCCTGGAAGTACGAGACGTAGAACTCCTCGTCCCCGCCCATCCGAGCGAAGACGTCGCTCGGGCGGGGCCCGCCGCGCGGGGTGTAGGGAACGCTCAACAACCCAACGGCCCGGAAGACCTCCGGCCTGAGCAGGGCGGAGTTCGCGGCGATGGTCGCGCCCCAGTCGTGGCCGATGACCACCGCCGTCTCCTCACCCAAGGCGTGCACCACCGCGACGTTGTCCTCCACGAGGTCGAGCATCCGGTACGCACGCGGCGCAGCCGGCTTGGAGGAGCGGCCGTAGCCGCGGACATCAACGGCGACCGCGCGGTATCCCGCCGCCGCGAGTACCGGCAGCTGGTGCCGCCAGGAGTACCAGGACTCCGGGAAGCCGTGGACGAGCAGCACCAGGGGCCCGGTTCCCTGTTCCGCGAGGTGAATCCGGCCTCCCGGGGAGGACACCAACCGGTGTGTGATCTCCGCGACGTGCTGCTCCATGCGTCTCCTCCGAACCCGTCGGTCTTCTGTGGCCCCAGGACGGCCCCCCTTCCGCCGTTCCGTTGGCTCAACGCCGATCCTGCGGAAGACCCCGCCCAGAAGACGAGCTCGTTTGCCGATTCAGCAAGCCTGACCCTCGACGGTGGCACCGACCCGGTCGGTCGTCCGCCCGGACCGCGTCAAGCCGCGGGGCTGCCTCCCGTTCTCAGACTCCCTGCCTCAACTTCCGTGCAGCGGACAGGGTGCCGGGACGGCTGTGCGTCTTCTGGAGGTTTGCGAAGTCGCCCGAAAATGCCGTCGTCGCGGCGGCTGGGTCGACAGTCCGGTGAGCTCGGTCCGGAAGCCGGGCAACAACGCGAACCCGCCGTGTCGGCCGCGTTCGGCGTAGACCGGGACGCCGGCTGCGGAGAGCGCCTCGATGTCGCGCAGCACGGTACGGGTGGATACCTCCAGCTCGCGGGCCAGCGTGTCCGCGGTCAGACGACCGCGCTGACGCAGCAGCAGCACCAGCACCAGCGAGACCAGCCGATCGGCGCGCATACGAGAACCGTGTCGAACACACGATCGTCTCCGGGCACACCCGGACCCTGTACTGCTCCGGACAGACCGCGATGAGCGGCGGCGGCAAGCCCCAGCACGACGGTGACATGGCGGCGCAGCTGGCGCTGAGCCTCGACAACCTGGAGTCCGTGCTCGGCGAGGCCGGCATGTCCCTCGCGAACCTCGTCCGGCTCAACGTCTACACCACCGACGTCGATCTGCTGTTCCCGCACTACGGCGTGCCGGCGTCGCGGTTGGGCGCCGCCGGGGTGGCGCCGACCACCACGATGCTCGGGGTGACACGGCTGGCGGTCCCCGGCCAGATGGTCGAGCTCGAGGGGACCGCCGTCGCGTGATGCGGCAGTTGTGCCGGCCACTGCGGTTGTGCGGGCCGCTGCGGTGGGGCTGTTCTGCCCGTTCGGCTGGCGGAACGCCCGCCTACGGCCTCGTGGGTACTCCGCTGCTCAGAACGACCACCGGGTATGGGTGTAAACCCCGTTGTCCCGGCCGAAGCCGTACGCCGTGGCCGGGGCCACCGCGAAGACCATCTCGTCCCCCTTCCGCAATGCATCCCCCATCCCGTGGAAGGTGCCTTCGGGTGAGGTGATGTGGCGCCCGTACTTCGCCTCGAAGGCCGCGATCACCTCCTCCAGCACCGCCGGCTCGGAGACCGGCTCGGCCTTGCCCTCGACCACGAGGTCGAGCCCTTCGGTGAGCGAGCTGCTCCCGGTGGTCAGCGCGCAGTGGGCATCATGAGCGAGGTTCCTCGCCTTCTGTTCCCCCGGGCCGGTGGAGAAGTAGAGCACTCCGTCGTGCCAGGCGGCGATCACGGGCGTGACGTGCAGTCTGCCGTCGGACCGCACCGTGGACACCCAGAAGATCTCGGCGGTCTCGAGTTGCCGCTGGGCCTCGGCCCACTCCGTGGCGGTGACGTCTGCGGCACCCGGGCGGGGATTGAGGGCGGAGCTGTAGCGGGCGTCGAGCTCGGTCGTGGGCTGCATCGCGGGTCCCTGTGTTGGCATGGCGGGTTTCCTTCCTCTTCTCCCGCATAACGACCGGCGGCCCGCCTCGATATCGGACGAACTGCTTCAGCGGGCTGGATCAGCCGGCAGGGACACGACGTCCCGGGTGAGCGGTCATGGCCCGAAGCGTCTTTCAGCAGATCAGCACCGCCGCCGATCGTCTGGCGACACCGTCCGCAGCCCGCACCCCTCACCCATGCCGGGGCCGGTGTCGGTGTCGGTGTCGGTGTCGGAGGGTGCTGGCACAGTGGGACGGCCCGGGCCTGTCTGTATTCACGCATCCGGCCGGTTCACCGACCTTACGGACGCGGTGTCATGCCCATTCGACGCCCAGCTCGCTGAGCGCGGCGAGCTGCGGGTCACAGATCAAGCGGAGGCGGTTCATCGGTGAGCCGGGCTCGGCACGAAGCCGTCGACCGAGCGGGCCAGGTCGGCGACGACCTCGTCGTAGGTCCGGGGGCTCTCCGTCGTGCCGGTCATCGCGCCCGGGGACCGTGCCAGTCCAGGACGAGGACCGTCGCGTCGTCCTTGAGGTTGCCCCGGCAGGCATCCAGGACCGCCGTCGTCAGGCTTCGGACGGCCTCTCTGGGATGCGAGGTGCGGGTGCCGCGCACGAGTGAGGCCAGGTCGACAGCTCCGGCACCGCGTTCCTGCATGCCGTCAGTGAGCAGGACCAGGCGGTCGCCGGGGTGTAGCTGGAGTTCCTGGAGTCGGTAGGAGGTGGGTGCCGCCACGCCGAACGGCAGGTTGACGGCGAGCTTGACTTCTTCGACTTCGGCGGCGCCTTGGCGCAGGCGCAGAGGCCAGGGATGCCCTGCGTTGACCAGTTCGCACATGCCCGTCTCGAGGTCGATGCACAGCAGTTGTCCGGTGGCCAGGCCACGGCTGTGGGTCAGCAGGGCCTCGTGGGCGCGTCTGGCCTGCTGGAGGGCGTCGCAGCCACTGCGGCGGGCCCCACGCAACGCGCCCATGAGCAACGTGGCCAGAAGAGCGGAGTTGGTGTCGTGGCCCATGGCATCGGTGATGGACAGGTGCAGTGTGTCGCGATCGAGGGTGTAGTCGTAGGTGTCGCCGCCGATGTCGTCGGCCGGGACCAGTCCTGCCGCGAGGGTGAACTGGGGCGCTTCGCAGCAGGAGGCGGAGGGAAGCAGCTGGTGCTGGATCTCGGCGGCCAGGCTGGTCTGGGTGGTGCGCCGGCCGGCGTGGTACAGGTCGGTGAAGCGGCGGTCGGTGACGATGATGTAGGCCAGTGCGTGGGCCGCGTCGCTGATCTGTGCGAGGACGGTGTCGTCGGCGTACTGCAGGGTCACCTCCAGCACACCGATGCAGTCGCCGCGGTTGGTCACCGGCGAGATCACGCGCCGCCCGCCCTGGCCGTCCGGTGCCACGTGCTGGCGCTGGCTGCGGAGAACCGTGTCGTAGACGCTGCCCCGCAGATCGATCCGTTCGGCACCGTCCGCAGTGTCGCCCTCGGGGCGCGCGGTCAGGCGCAGCAGTTGCTGCCCCACGAGGTCGACGAACAGGAACGACACACGTTCCGCCCCGAAGCGCTTGCGCAGGTCGTGCGCGATCACGTCGACGGACTCCCCGGGGGGCGCGGCCTCCGCAGCGGCCAGAAGCTCGCCCAGTTCCAGATCTCCACCATCCATGGCAACCTCCCATCCAATGTCGCCACTTCTTCCCCGTGTCCCACCGACCCTCACCCGGTATGTCCATCACACCCGGCCACGGGCCTTCGGCGGACCGGCGATGCCGGGCGCGGGCTCGGGCCAGGGCAACACGGGTCAGGGGCGTGGTCGGCGATCAAGTGGTGGGCCGACCCAGGCTGCCGTCCGTCCGTGTCCCGCGTCCGCGTCAACGGTCGGTCCCGGCACATGCTTCATGCGGACGCCGGCGCGGTGGATGTCTCGGTGAGGTGGCGCGCTACGGCACCGACCTCCGCGAACGGGCGCGCAAGCATCACGTCACGCTGCTCACCGCCATCCACGACGTCGACCACGGCCGAGCCGCGGTGCTCGCCGAGTGGTTCGACGGGACGTGACGGACGAACGGGAGACCGAGTGTCGGACGGCCGGTTACCACGATTCGATCAGCGGGACATCATGCTCCTGTCGCTGCCATTCGTCGGTGAGGCGACCGAGTCGGTCGGGGGCGGCGATGCCGCGCACGCCCGCGATCTTGTCGTCACGGATCTCCAGGATCATGACGCCCACGACCCGGTCGTCGAGCGTGGCGAGCATGGCCGGGCAGCCGTTGACCACGGCGGCATGGATCGAGGGCGAGCCACCGGCGAGTCTCCGCTTGGCCGGAGTCGGTTTGAAGCCGGCCCGCACCGCGCCGGCGATCCGCTCCGGGCTCGAGTACCGGATCAGCTTCGCGGCCAGCCCCAGCCCGGCGCCGTCGGAGATGCCGGTCGCGTCGTCGGTCAGCAGCGCCACCAGCCGTTCGGTCCGGCCCGAGGAGGCGGCATCGACGAACGCCTCGACGATTCGACGCGCGGAGGCGTGGTCGAGGTCGGTTCCGTGGCCGGCGGCGGCGATTCGACGCCGGGCTCGGTGGGCGTGTTGCTGACTCCCGGACTCGGTGATGTCGAGAATCCCGGCTATCTCGGCGTGGCTGTACGCAAAGGCCTCGCGCAGCACGTACACGGCCCGTTCGACCGGCGACAGACGTTCCATGAGCGTCAGCACCGCGAGGGTCACCGATTCGCGCTGCTCGACGGTGTCGGCCGGGCCCAGCATCGGGTCGCCGTCGAGGAGCGGTTCGGGCATCCAGGCGCCGACCGCGCGTTCGTGCCGCACCTTCGCCGAACGGAGCCGGTCGAGCGCCAGGTTGGTGACGACCTTGGTCAGCCATGCCTCGGGCACCTCGATGTGCTCCCGGTCGGCGGCCTGCCACCGCAGGAACGCGTCCTGCACCGTGTCCTCGGCGTCGGCGGCCGAGCCGAGCAGACGATAGGCGAGCGAGGCCAGCCGACTCCGGCTGGCCTCGAAACGCGACACGGCGGCAGTGTCCATGAGCGCGACTTTATCCGGCGACCATGTTGGGCGATTGCTCTCGGGTGGTGGCCAAGCGGTACTTGTGACTCGGCCTTCCCAAGGTCGGGTGGCTCAGGCTCCAGGCGGCAGTCGTGAGGATCGCCGACTTGACGCGCGCGGCCGCCCGGCCACATAGGGCCCACGACTTCGATCGCGCCTCACCGTCGACCAGCTGGAAGATCCCGTCCTTCCGGCCGAGGCTGATGTGGTTGCCGACATACGACAGCGAGGTCGTCGAGATCCTGCGCCCGGTCCGGTCCCCGATGATCGCGGCCGTCGCCTGCATGCTGGTGGATCCCGCGGAGGCGCAGGACATCGGCAACGGCCGGCCGTTCCCGCCGATGACGAAGGCGCTGTCGCCGGCTACGTAGACATCCGGGTGCGAGACCGACCGCATCTGACGGTCGACCGTGATCTGGCCGTTGGTCACCACCTCGAGGCCGCTGGCGGCGGCGATCGGGTGGACGGCGAAGCCGGCGGCCCACACGGTCGCGTCGGAGGCGAAGGCGGTGCCGTCGGCGGCGACCGCCGCCGCCGCCTCGACGCGCTCGATGGTGGTGTGCTCGTGGACCGTGATACCGAACCGGTCGAAGGCACGCAGCAGGTGACGTCGGGCCTTCGTGCCCAGCCAGCCGCCCAGTTCGCCGCTGGTGGCGAGGTCGACCCGGAGTCCTGGACGGGATTCGGCGATCTCGGTGGCGGCCTCGATGGCGGTCAGGTTGCCGCCGACCACCAGCACCCTCCCGTCCTCGCCCAGCTCGTCCAGGCGTGCGCGCAGGCGGAGCGCGGACGGTCGCGCGGCCACGTGGAAGGCGTGCTCGTCGACGCCCGGAACGCCGTGGTCGGCGGCGGTGCTGCCGAGCGCGTAGAGGAGGGTGTCGTATGCGAGCCGGTCGATGCCCTCGCCGTCGGCGACTGTGACAGTGCGGTGCTCGGCGTCGATGCCGGTCACCCGCGCCAGTCGTAGCCGGATGCCGGTGCCCGCGAACACCTCCGCCAGCGGCCGGTGGCGGAGATCCTGTCCGGCGGCGAGCTGATGCAGGCGCAGCCGCTCGACGAAATCGGGTTCGGCGTTGACGACGGTGATCTCGAAGTCGTCGCAGTGGAGTTGGCGGGCCAGATAACCGGCGGAGAAGGCTCCGGCGTATCCGGCCCCGAGGACGACGATGCGGTGCTGCATGGTTCGCTCCTGTCTGGTTCGCGTGCTCCCTGAACGAGACAGCCCCCGCATCCCTGACAGCATTGACCAGTGACGTGGATCACTCTCAGGGTGGCGTCGTCCTCGGCTGCCGTCCAGGTCGCCATGGACGGCAAGGCCCTTCCCCCCGGGGGCGATCCGGCCGGACGGCAGCCCCGTTCATCGCGTGTCCGCCCTGCGCACGGACGGCGTCGTCCTCGCCCGGCGCGAAATACCCGCGAAAACGAACGACGTCACCGCCTTCGGGCCCCTGCCGCAACCGCTCGTCCTGACGGTCACGTCGTCACCGTCGACGCCCTGCTCACCCAGACCGAACTCCTCCGCTTTCTCGACATCACATGGACTTGCACGGCGACGTCCTCTCAGGCGTCCCCGCCTGTACCTCCGCGTAGGAGAGGGACGTGAGGTCCGTCGACCGGCCGTCACGGATGGCGGTGGCGGCGGCCACGGCCGCCGCCAGGGCCCTGCGGTAGAGCAGTGAGCCGAAACTGATCCTGCGCACGCCGAGTGAGGCCAGGTCGGCGAGGGTGGGGCCGGTCGGCGTGTACAGGATGTTCAGTGGGACGAGGAGGGTTGCCGTCAGGGCGGCGATCGCGTCCGGATCCGACAGCCCCGGCACGAAGACCCCGTCCGCGCCGGCCTGTTCGTAGACCGCGAGGCGCGCCGTCGTCTCTTCCTCCTGGCGACCGAGCCGGTGGGTGTCGGTGCGGGCGTTCACGAACAGCGCGGGCACGGCGGCCTTGACAGCGGCGATCTTCTCGGCGTGCAGTTCCACGGGGGCGAGGGTCCCGTCCGGGCGACCGTCTTCGAGGTTGATCCCTGCGGCGCCCGCGTCGTACAGCCGCCGGGCCAGCTCGGCCACTTCCTCCGGGGCATCGCTGAAGCCCCCTTCGGCGTCGACGGTGAACAGGAAGGGTCCCCGTCCGAGCCGGCCGGCCAGTGCCAAGGTCTCTTCGACGGTCGCGGCCGCCCCGTCCGGCAGGCCGGCGGCCGCGGCCACGCCCAGGCTCGTGGTGCCGACCGCCTGGAAGCCCTGCGCCGCCAGCGCAGCCGCGGAGGCGTAGTCCCAGGCGTTGGGCAACAGCAGCGGGGTGGCCTGGTGATGCAGGCGGGCGAAAGAGGTCAGCGGGCGCTGCAGCAGGCCCTCGGCCACAGCGAGGGCGTGAGCCCGGCCCGGGCAGACCCGCGGCGGCGCGCCGAAGGTGAGAGGCACGGGGTGCACGCGATGGGCGGTCGCGAGATCGAGAAGCACCACATCGCCCTCGGCGATCTCTCGACCGGCGACCCGGGTGGCACGGGCCGCGACCTGGCGCATGGTCCGTACCGGCGGAACCTCCCGGAGTGCCCGCGCCAGCGGTACGTCACTGTCGGCCGCGGCCTCCACCAGTGCAGCCGTCGCCGCACAGGCCTGCACCAGCAGCCCGATGCGGTTGGCGGCAGCCTCGAGACCGGCTTCATCGGCCGGTCCCAGCTGCGCCACCAGCCGGGCCACCGCCGCGTCCGCGGCCGGGTCAGTACCTCCGAAGTAGGTCCCGGCGACCACCGTCACTGCCTCCGCAACCGCTCGGGGCTCCGGCATCCCCAGGGCCTCGGCGAGGGAACGCACGACCCGAACCCGGACCTCCTCTTCGGACCCCGCCGCCACCGACCGGCGCAGTACGGCGGGCTCCAGCTCGGCCAGTTCGGCCTCCACCAGAGCCCGCCGCCTCCGGTGGGGCTCACCGGAGCTGAACCGGGCCACGGTGGCACGCAGCCAGGCGACGCTCGCCCCGGCGGGACCGTCGTCCGCCGTCGGCAGCTGTGGAACGAGCGCCGGGTCGGCAAGCGCCACCCGCACATCCTCATAGCGGTCGAATTCATGCGTCGTGTGCGTCATGGCCCTGACGCTACGGCCGGGACGGTTCGGCACCCGCCGAACCGTCCGAGCGATGCCGCAGGGACGGTTCGGCACTCCCGGAACCGTCCCTGCGGCATCGCTCCCCGAGACCGGTGGCCACATCGCCGACCGGCACCCGGGCCGCCTTCTGGGCCGTGTCTGTCGGGGGAGGACAGGGACGCCGGCGCGTGGACCATCTGGACCAGTCCCGCCTTCATGTCCGTCACCTCGGGCCCTCAGCCTCGCGACCCGTCCCTCCGGGAAGCCAACCGACCACGACGCCGGCCTTCGGCCGCACCGCCCGGTCCGCGACGAACCCGACCTCCAGGTCCACCGTTATGGCCGAGGCCACCTGGCTGACGGGGCCGGCCGGGACGGTGAATTCACTGATGTACTGCCATACATCTCCACGGCGCCGAACCGGTTGATCCGCCATCGAGCGCGGCACGCACCACCAACTGACCGGTGTCCGACCGCGTACGGCCGTCCCCGCCCGATCCCGCCCCCTGCGCCGCCTGACCTGGGCTTTCCGTGTGTCTGACGGCGGTTGTTCGGGTGGTCGGCGGTGTTCGGGATATCGGCCGCGTCCGATCCATTGACGGTGCTCCTGACGCCCCTCTACGTTTCGTCCGCAGTTCCGCACGACGTTCGTAATTTCGAATGATTGGCTGAGGTGAGTCGTTTGGACGAGCCGCCGCTGGAAGGACCACCCGTGCTCCGCATCCTGCGCCGTCGACGGTCGAGTCGTCGCTGGGCAATCCTCGGGGCAGCCCTGCTGTCCCTGGTCACGTCCCTGTCCCTCGCCGTCACGCAGCCCACCGCCGCGGCCGACGGCAAGCCGTTCACCAACCCGGTCAAGACGCAGAAGGGCGCCGACCCCTGGTTGGAGTACTACAACGGCAACTACTACCTGGTGACGACCACGTTCACCAACAAGCTGCTCATGCGGAAGTCCCCCACCCTCGCCGGGCTGAGCACCGCCCCGAGCGTGGAGATATGGTCGGACACCACCGCGGGCCGCAACGCCAACATCTGGGCGCCGGAAATCCACTTCCTGGACGGCAAGTGGTACCTGTACTACTCGGCCGCACAGGCCGGCGCCACCTGCTGTGACACCCAGCGCACGCACGTGCTGGAGAGCTCCGGCACGGACCCGATGGGCACGTACACGTACAAGAACATCCTCACCGACGACAGCCTCACCCCCGGCCCGGCCGCCGCGCAGGGCTGGCTGATCGACGCCAGTGTCCTCAAGCACGACAACAAGCTGTACCTGCTGGGCAGCGGCAAGATCAACGGCAGTACGCAGAGCCTGGTCATCGCCCCGATGAGCAACCCGTACACGCTCAGCGGTCCCTTCACGATCATCTCCAGCCCCACCCTGAGCTGGGAGACCTCCGGTGGCGCGGTCAACGAGGGGCCGGAGCCGCTGTACCGCAACGGCCGCACCTTCCTGACCTTCTCCGCCAGCTCCTGCCAGACGGCCGACTACAAGCTGGGCCAGCTGGAACTCACCGGCAGCGACCCGCTGAGCCCTGCCTCCTGGACCAAGAAGCAGACGCCGGTCTTCCAGCGCAATGACGCAGCCGGGGTCTACGGGCCCGGCCACAACGGGTTCTTCACCTCGCCCGACGGCACCGAGAACTGGATCGTCTACCACGCCAACAGCGCGGCCAACGGCGGCTGCGGCAACGCCCGTACCACCCGCGCGCAGAAGTTCACATGGAACGCCGACGGGACGCCCAATTTCGGCACCCCGGTCGCCACGGGGGTGACACTGGCCGGCCCCTCGGGTGAGACCGCGACCACCCCGACCGCGTACACCATCGTCAACCGCAACAGCGGCAGGTGCCTCGACGTCGAGGGCGGCAACACCGCCGACGGCACCAACATCTTCCAATGGAGCTGCACCGGCGGCGCCAACCAGAAGTGGCGCATCGAGGACATGGCCGACGACTCCAGCCGCCTGGTGAACGTGGCCACCGGCAAGGTCGCGGACGTCGCCGGCTGCTCCTCCGCCGACGGCACCGACATCCGGCAGTGGTCCTGGCTGAACAACAACTGCCAGAAGTTCCGCCTGATCTACACCGGCGGCGACTACGTCCGGATCGTCAACGCCGCCACCGGCAAGGTCGCGGACGTCGCCAACTGCGGTACCGGCAACGGCGTCGACGTACGTCAGTGGACCTGGCTGAACAACAACTGCCAGCAGTGGCGGCTCGTGCCCACGACCGCCTGACCGTCCGACGGCCCCGGGAGTACCGGGGCCGTCGGCCTCCAGCGACCCGGCTGCCGCCCGCAACTCTTCGCCACCCGCCCGATCCTCGGCGCGGGCCCGTTCCCGGTCGCCCGCCCGGCACAGGACTCATCCCGCAGCGGTCAGGTTACGACTGCCAGCGAGGATGCCCGGTACGGCCACTGACGAGGACCTCGCTCCCGTACGTCCGACGCACTCGGCGCCCTTGGTGCTCGGGGCGGGGGCGGCCATCGGCGTGCTGGGCGGGATGGTCGGCCTGGGCGGCGCGGAGTTCAGCTGCCGCTGCTGATCAGCCTGTTCGGCTTCGCGGCTCTGCCGGCCGTCGTCCTGAACAAGGCGATGAGCCTGGCCGTCGTGATCACGGCTCTTCCCGCCAGGCTGGCCGCTGTGCCCTTCACGGACCTGGGCGACCTACTGGACAGTGGCGGTCGACCTGGTGGCCGGGAGCCTGCTCGGTACGTGGGCGGGTGCCTCATGCAAGGTGGCCCGCCATGCCACGGGTTGCGCGTGGCGGGGTCGCCGCGCCCGTGCCGCCGTCGGTGCGGCGGCGACGTCGGGCGGGGGACGGCGGCGGGGGAGAGGTCGGGTCGGGCACGGTACGGGCGTGCGCGTTCTGGGTGCCTTGGGGACGAGCCGGGCGCGCCCCCAAGGCCTGGGGTGGTGTTCAGCTACGGGTGAGGTCGAGGGCGGTGTCGGGGATCCAGGAGCCGTGGATGCCGCCGGTGACTCGGCGCGGCAGCTGGACGGCGGCGATCTGGTCCAGGCCCGAGGCATCCAGGACCAGGAGGCGGGAGGCGTCCTGCTTGAGGTCGGAGATGACGGTGAGGAGGTAGCCGTCGTCCTCGGTGGTGGCGTCGGCGGCCGGGACGAAGACGGCCTCGCTGGGCAGGCGGGCGTCGCCGACCTGGTGGATGCGGCGGGCGCCGGTGGTGCGGTCGTACTTGACGATGCCGTAACCGCCGTAGCCCTCCTGGTCGGGGAAGGAGACCGCGTACTGGTACCGGTGCTCCGCTCCGAGATAGTCCTCGTTGAGGGTCGGGAACTCCACCGCGAGGTCGTCGATGATCTGCTCGTTGACGGTTCCGGCGGCCGGGTCGATGACCCAACGGCGAGTGTAGGAGCGGGTGTTGGGCTCGGAGCCGCGGCCGGGCGCGCCGACCCACCAGTTCCAGGAGAGGCGGAAGCCCTCGCGGTCGACGGTGGGGCCCTCCAGGACGATGCGACCCCGGGCGTCCTCGTAGGCGTTGGCGGCGTGCAGCATGCTGCCGGGCTCGATGGGGAACCAGCGGATCTTGCCGGCACCGTCCGCGCCGCGGGGCATGACGCCGATACGGGCCGGCTGGTCGTCGTTCCAGGCGTAGGGGATGCCGGAGTGCTCGGCCGGGGCGAAGGTGACCGTGCCCTCGATGAACACGACGTGGCGGGAGGTGATGGCGAAGTCGTGCTTGAGGGAGGCGGTCGCGCCGGGGATCTCGGCGCTGTGGGTGATCTCTCCCTCGGCGTCGGCGACGTAGTACGTCAAGAAGGGCGGGAAGGGCGAGGAGCCGAAGAAGTGCAGCTCGCCGGTGACCGGGTCGGTCTTCGGGTGGGCGGTCATGGCGCTGCGCAGTTTGCCGGCGAAGTCGTGGGCGCCGACGGTGTCCAGGTCCCGGGTGAGTTCGAAGGGGAAGTTGGACTCGCACAGCGCGAGCAGGCGGCCGGCGTGCTCGATGACGTGGGTGCCGGCGGTGCTGGCCGTCATGTCGGGGCCGTGCTCGGTCATGTAGGGGGCGCCGTCGAGGGCGGGGGTGTGCACCCAGCGGTTGCGGTACCACTCGGCGCGGCCGTCGCGCAGGCGGATGCCGTGCACCATGCCGCTGCCCTTGAACCAGTGGGTGGGGGTGATGCCGGGCTTCGGGTTGTGGCTGTTGCGGATCAGCCGGCCGGTCAGCTCCGGGGGGAGGGAGCCCTCGACGGTCAGCCCGGTGGCGGTGATCTCGTCGACTGCGGGGGTGTAGTGGCCGGTCAGGTAGGGCTTGCTGGTCATGTCGGTAATCTCACTTCGGTAAGGGGCGAACGGGGCGAGGACGTGTCGGAGGGTCCGGCGGGCTGTCAGCCGGCCTGCTCGGCACGAGCCTTGAGGGCGGCGAGCCAGGTGGTCAGGGAGTGGCGCAGGGCCTGGCCGAGTTCCTCGGCGGCGGCGTCGACGGGGGCGCCGCTCCAGGACTCCTCGGTGTGGACGGTGACCTGGCTGCCGGTCTGCTCGAAGGTCCACACGTGGATGCCTTCGATGCCGCCCGCCGGGCCGCCCCACACGATCCGCTCGCCGGGGACGATCTCCCGGATGGTGGAGGTGATGTCCAGGCCGTGGGTCTTCCAGCTGAAGGAGGTGCCGGGCAGCAGCGGGCCGTCGAGCTTCGCCCGGTCGACGTCCGCGTTCCAGTCGGCCCAGGATTCGATGTCGGCGTGCAGGCCCCAGACTGTCTCCAGCGGGGCGTCGATCACGGTGGACAGGCGGACGATGACGGGGGCGGTCTCGTCGATGGTGAACATGCCGGTGTTTCCTTCCGGTTGATGTGGTGGCGGCTGAGTGGTGTGGTGCGGTGTGTGGAGGTGGTCAGCGGGTCCGGACGGCGGACGGGAGGGGCGCGGTGGTACCCGGAGCGTGTGCTGCCGGTGCGGTTCCCCGCCGCGTGATGAGGACGGCGAGGAGGGCGGTGACGGCCAGGACCGCGGCTGAGATGGTGAACGCGGTGCGGTAGCCGGCGGTCAGTGCCTCCAGGTGCGGCCGGTGGGTGGCCGCGTCGGCGGTGACGGAGCCGGCCAGGGTGGCGAGGACTGCCAGGCCGACGGCGCCGCCGACCTGACGGGTGGTGTTGACCACTCCACCGGCCAGACCGGCGTCCTCCTTGGCGACGCCCTCCACGGACAGGGCGGTCAGTTGGACGAAGGCGATGCTCAGGCCCAGGCCGATCAGGATGCTCGGTCCGAGGATGCTCGCGAGGTAGCTGCCGTGGGCGCTGATCTGCGAGAGCCACAGCAGCCCGGCGGCTTCGGTCAGCAGCGCCGCGACGACGGTTACGGTGGCCCCGATGCGGCGGGAGATGCGCGGCGCCAGCGTGGAGCCGAGCACGTTCGCGGCGGCGAGCGGGAGCTGGCCCAGGCCGGTCACCAGCGGGTTGTGGCCGAGGACCTGCTGCTGGTAGAGCGGCAGGAAGAAGAACAGGGCGATCCACACCGAGCCCAGCAGTGCCATGAGCACGTTGCCCGCGGTGACGCGACCGGCGCGGAACAGGCGGGGCGGCAGGAGCGGGTCCGGATGGCGGCGCTCGATCAGGACGAACGCGGCCAGCAGTACGGCTGCCAGGGCGAAGGATCCGAGCACCGAGCCGTCCGTCCAGCCGGAGCGGCGTGCGGTGGTCAGCCCCCACACCAGGGCGGTCAGGGCGAGCGTCACGGCGGCGGTGCCCGCGAGGGCGAACGAACCGGTCTCCCTGCCGGCTGCCTGCGGTACGAACGCGGCTGCGGCCGCCAGGACGAGGAACGCTCCGATCGCGACGGTGTAGAAGATCCAGGGCCAGCCCCAGGCCTGCGTCAGGGCACCGCCGAGGAGGACACCGGCCGCGCCGCCGGCACCCGAGACCGCGCCCCACACGCCCAGCGCCTTCCCTCGGCCCGGGCCGGGCGGGAACACGTCCATCACCAGGGCCAGGGCCGCAGGGGCGACGGCCGCGGCGCCCAGTCCCTGCACAGCGCGGGCGGCGATCAGGATGTCGGACGAGCCGGCCAGTCCCGCCGCCACCGATGCGGCGCCGAACACCGCGAGCCCCGCGAGCAGGACGCGACGGCGTCCCAGCAGGTCCGCCGCGCGGCCGCCCGCCAGCAGCAGCGCCCCGAACGCGAGACCGTAGGCGTTGACCACCCAGGTCGTGCCGCTCTCCGTCAGGCCCACGCCCGCACGGATCTGCGGCAGCGCCACGTTCACGATCGAGGTGGCGAGCATGACGGTGAACTGCGCCCCGGCCAGGGCCGCGAGAGCGGGCCCCGGGCCGGTGGTGGTGCTGGTTGGCTTGAACATCCCCACTCCATGTGTGGTCAACCACTCACAACCGTGAGCGAAAGAGAGGCGGGGTGACACACCCCGCCGACAGGTCCGACGACGCCCGATGCCCGGTGGGCTCAGTAATGCCTGATGCCCGCCGCGAGGGTCCGCGCCCACGGGGCGTCCACTGCCTCCGCTCCCATGGAGACAATCAGGTGGCAGAGCATGCCGCGCGCGAAAAACTCCTGGACCTCGCTCTCGCTGCCCCCCGACGCACCACGTACGTACTCCACCAGACGGGCGTAACCCTGGCGGACCGCCTCCCGTACGGCCGGCTCGGAGACGGCCGCGGCCTGGGCGTGGAGCTGGACCAGCATCAAGTCGTTGTCGCTGATCAGCCGGGCGTAGGCCTCGCCCATGGCGGCGAGTACGACCCCGGGGCTGCTCCCGCCTGCCTTGGCCGCGGCGCGCTCCAGACTGCCCCGCACCTGCACGAAGCAGTGCTCCACCACGGCGACGAAGAGCGACTCCTTGCTCGGGAACAGCCGGTAGACGTACGCCTGGGAGATGCCGGCCGCCTTGGCGACCTCGCTGGTCGTCGTCGCCCAGTAGCCGCGGGCGGCGAACGCGCCGATGGCGGTGTGCAGCACCGTCTCGCGGCGCTCCTCGGCGGTGGACAACTGGCGGGGGCGTTGCGTCTTCATGTGAGTACTCAATCACTCACACTTTCGGGAGTCAACCCTCGAAATCGGGATCGCGCTTCGGGGCCCGGACCGCCACCTGCTGCCGTTCACGCTTCTTCGCAGATCGGAAGCGTGCCGGTCGTGGGCTCAGCGGGCGGCGGGCAGCCGTGCGTCGAGGAGTTGCTCGGCCAGTTGGGTCATGTGGTCACCGGGGGCGTCGGTTCCCAGGGCGGCGGCCAGGACCTGGGCGCCGTCGAGGATGACCATGAGCTTGCCGGCCGTGTCCTCGGGATCCGGGTCGCCGGCCTCGCGAAGCTGGTCGCGCAGCCAGGCCTGCACTTCGGTCTTGTGTGCGATGGCGGCGGTGTGGGCCGGGTGGTCGGTGTCGGGGAACTCGCTAGTGATGTTGAGGGTGGCGCAGCCGCGGTAGCCCGGGACGGTCATGTCCTGGCGGATGAGATCGAACAGCGCCCTGATCCGTTCGCGGGCGTCGGGCGCGGTGGCTGACTCGCGCAGGCGCTGCCACCAGTGCTCGTTGCGTGTGACGAGGTAGGCGGTGACCAACTCGTCCTTGGTCGCGAACTGGCGGTAGAGCGTGGCATTGGCCACCCCGGCAGTGCTGATCACCAGATCCATGCCGACCGCGCGGACGCCGCGGCTGTAGAAGAGGTCGCCGGCGACCTCCAGGATGTGCCGCCGTGTCTCCTCCGGCGAACGTCGCGCCACGGGGACCTCCTCGGGTCGGGACGAAGGCTCACCACGGGGTCGCCCTCATGATGAGACGGAACGTTCTCACACTAGCAAGGCTTGACAAGAGAGAACGTTCCGTCTCATTCTCGGAGAGAACGTTCCGTCTCAGACGGGCGGTCGACGGGCCTCTCTGTCCCGTCGCCGGACTACCGAGGGAAGACATCGTGCACATCGACTTCACCGGCCGCACTGCTTTGATCACCGGCTCGACGCTGGGCATCGGCCTGGCCACCGCCGAGGCGTTCGCCCGCGCCGGAGCCCGCACCGTGCTCAACGGCCGCGACGAGGCCCGCCTCAAGGCGGCGGCCGACGGCATCCGTGAGCGTGTGCCCGACGCCGACATCGTCACCGTGGCCGCGGATGTGGCCACGACCGAAGGCGCTCAGGCGCTGCTGGAGGCGGTGCCCGAGGTGGATGTCCTGGTCAACAACACCGGTATCTTCGCCTCCACCCCGGTTCTGGAGATCGAGGACGAGGAGTGGCGTCGCTTCTTCGAGGTCAACGTTCTCAGCGGCGTACGGCTGGCCCGCCACTACATGCCCGGAATGATGGACCGCGGCTTCGGCCGCATCGTGTTCGTCTCCAGCGAGACGGCCATCGACACCCCCCTGGACATGGTCCACTACGGCGTGACCAAGACCGCCCTGCTGGCGGTGGCCGGCGGCCTGGCCAAGGCCGCGGCCGGCACCGGCGTCACCGTCAACTCGGTGCTGCCCGGCCCCACTCACACCGAAGGCATCGAGGAGTACATCACCGCCCTCATCCCCGAGGCGGAGTCCTTCGACGCCGCGCAGCGCGAGTTCATCGCCCGCTTCCGCCCGACGTCCCTGATCCAGCGGCTGATCCGGCCCTCCGAGGTCGCCGACCTCATCCTCTTCACCAGCTCCGACCGGGCCTCGGCCACCACCGGTGCGGCCCTGAAGGTCGAAGGCGGAACCCTCACCTCTCTCACTCCGTGACGCGCAAACGGCACACCGGTGGGCCATTCCCGGCTCCGCCGGTGTGCCGCCGGGGCGCGAAGTCCGGCATGTCGTGCGGTGGCTGGCGGCATGAGCCGCCCCGGCGGTCTCGTGTGCCACACCGATCTTCCGGCGGCCATCCACCTGTCGCGGGCCGGGAGCCGGCAGTTGCACAAGCTGTGCTTTCGCTCCGTGTGATTGCCCCTGCATGCACCGCCGGCCCGACGGCCTCGCCCACGCCGCCGTAGGGAAGCGTGGGGGAGGCCGTCGGGCCGGCAGGACGTCAGCCGGTCCGGGTGGGGGTCTGCTTGATGCCGTCTACGACCGCGCGGTTGACGATGGCGCTGGTGAAGGTCACGGTACCGGGCTTCATCAGACTGTCCGGGCCGTCGCTCGCCTTCACCTTCACCTGGACGCTGCGCTCACCGAGGAAGGCGTGGGTGTTCTTGTCGAAGATCCATTCCTCGCGTTGGCCGGTGGTCTCGTCCAGCCGGGCCACCGCCACCCCGGACCGGCCCATCGCGTCCTGGGCATTGGGCACCACGACGACTCCGGGAATCTTCGCGGCGGCCTTGAAGAGGGCCGCGTAGAGCTGTGCCGGCGGATAGCTCTCGCCGAGCAGATCACCGATCGTGGTGAACGCCTGCTGGTCGGGGCTGTTGCCCTGGCCCTGGGTCTCCTTGTAGATCATCGCCAGCAGCTTGTCGGGGTCGGTGGTCAGCGTGGCCAGGAAGTCGTACGACGGGTGGTTGAGCCCGGCCACCGGGGTGTTGCCCTGTTCATCGGGCAGGCTCAGCGTCTCCCCCTCGGGGCTGTCGTTGACGGCCGGGTCGATCAGCCAGCCCTTGGTGCCGTCGGCGGACAGCCACACCTGGCGCCGGTGCAGCTTGTGGCTGGCCAGGCTGCTCTTGTCGTCGACGGTCTTGACGAAGGTGTCGGCGGTCTTGGACTCGATGTAGACGTACTGGCCCGGCTTGACGGTGGGGTGGGGCCCTTCGGCCGCCGCCAGCGAGATCCGGTCGACCAGCTGCGGAAGACCCTTGGTGGTCGGGGTACCGAGCTCGGTGGTCAGGGCCGGTCCGGTGGCGACGCCGGTCCTGACGCCGTTTCCGTCACTCATCGCTGTCCCGGCGACGACCGCGCCAGCCAGGGCGAGGGCCGTCACGGGAAGCGTGACGGCCGGGCGGGGCAGCCGGAACCGCCGGGTCTTCGGCCGGGCAAGGGCGGTCGCCGCCGAGCGCTCGTCCTGCTGGACTTCCTGCTGGATGTGGGCCATCAATTGCTCCTTGTGGAACTGGTGACGGCCCGTCGGGAGATCGCGCGCCCTCAGGGGGTGGAGGCGTGCGCTCTCATCCCACTCGGCCGGACTCTGCCGGGACGGGGTCGCTTTCATCGGTTTCCTTCCGATACGGGCCGGATCGAGTTGGTACGTTCTCCTGTTGTCTGTCGATCCGGCGGCCCGAGTTCCCGTTTCCCGTGCACGAGTTCGCCGGGCTCTCCCGCCAGTTCCGCTTCGGTGAGCTTCCGCAGTTTCGCGCGGGCCCGGAAGAGGCGGGAGCGGACCGTGCCCACGGGGATGCCGAGCGCCTCGGCCGCGGCCGTGTACTCCAGTCCCTCCCACAGGCACAGCGCCAGGACCTCGCGTTCCGGTCTGCGCAGTGCGGCGAGTGCCCCGAGTGCGGCAGCGATGCGCCGTCGGTCGTCGAGCCGGCCGGCGACCTCCTCGGCGTGGTCGGGCAGCGTCATCTCGGCCTCCGCGGCGGCGGTCGCCGCCGCCCGGTAGCGACGGTTGCTGCGGTAGTGGCTGCGGGCGACGTTGGTCGCGACGCCCAGCAGCCAGGGGCGCAGGGAGCCGCCCTCGGCCTCGATCCGCTCACGCAGTCGCCATGCCTCCGTGAAGGTCTCGGCCATCACGTCCTCGGCCGTCGACCAGTCGGCGGTGAGTCGGAAGGCATGGTTGTAGACCGCGCGGGCGTAGCTGTCGAACAGCTCGGCGAAGGCGCTCGGATCCCCGGCCCGTATCCGGGTACGCATATGAGTGCTCACCCCCACTAGCTGCCGCGCCGCACACACCGAGTTCCCGTGACCCCCGTCACACCTTGCCTCTGCCGTCTCCGCGGCGAGCGTACGCACACCCTTCGCCGCGCCGGCGGACGGCGTCGGCCATGCCGGCATCGGGCGGGCCGCAGGACCGTGAGCCTGCCCGGGTGCATGAGCTCGCGCGGCGTGGGGGCCGGCCCGCGGAGTGCGCGGGGTGCGGCATCGGGCCGGTGGTGTTCACTGTGCCGCGCCCATTGGAACGCGCCTGCGGGCACTTTCAGGCGCTTGACGGCCCGGGACGCGTCGTACTCGGTTCGTCGCACGACATCACCGCTCGCTCGTTCGCCTGGAAGCGGTGGACAGAACACGACAGAGCGCACGAACTCCTGTTAAACCTCCCTGAGATCCACCTAGCTTTCGTCGCCCTTGGCTGCGCCGTCACCTGTTGGTGACGGCAACGGAGCTCATGAACCGAGTTCACGCCGATTCTCGGCGGGGAATGCCCCGGACGTGACAGGCCCGAGGCCGGAGGGCAGATGGCGCACGGCTGCCGCCACTGCCTCCTGCGCCGTAGTGGCTTCTGCGAGAGGGTCCTTGCCCGTGAAGGCTGCGCTGACCGTGTACCGGTCGATGTCGTCCGCAAGCAGGCACGGTCCGACGATCGACGTGAACGGGCCGGTGGTGGTCGAGAAGCGCAGCGCCCAGTGGCTGGTGAACGGATAGAGATTCCGCAGCGCCGGCTCGGCATATGCCGCCTCGACCAGTGCCTGATACCCGGGCTGCTCCGCTGCGCGCGCCTCGGTGCGCAGGCCCTGCCACTGGGATTCGGTCAGGCGCACGGGATCGTGGTCGGGGACCTCGAAACGGCCGGTCAGGTGCACGAACGGCGTGGCCTGGGGGATGTCGGTCAATGCCACCCCGTCGTGCCAGGCCTGTGCGGCCCTGGCGACCTGCGTCAGATCGTCGGTGTCGCCCTGGATGAGTGGCACGTATTGGATCGAACCTTCACCGCGGATCGACCACCAGCGCTTGATCGCCGACGAGCTGATGAGCAGTGCCCTGCGATGGGGCAGTGCGCTGTCGACGGCGGCACAGTGCAACGGATCGGAGGCCGAGGCCCGAACGGGGAGGGAGAAACCGCCCTCTTCCGCCACAGCTTGGAGCGCCGCGCCGAGGCTGCCTCGGGTCGCGACGTCGGGATACAGAACGGCTGGATCAGGGTGCGCAACCATGACCTCTGATTGTGCCGCAGCGACCGTCGGGTGGCGTGTCGCCGCCTTCATGCCGATCCCATTCCCAGCTGGGATGGCCGTGCGCCGAGTGGTCGGCGCATGTTGCCGCTGATGCGACCGGAGCGAACCTCGCGGTTCTGCAGCCAGGTCGCCGGCCGACTCACGCCCACCCGGCGCAAGTCAACCGATCGACGAGGGAGGCTCGGGTGCCCGAGGGCTGGGTAAGGAGCGCTTCAGTTGGCCGTGTGAGCACGACAAAGGCCGACACGCACAGTCAACCGGGTACCGACGTGTGGGCGGAGCGCCGCGGGGCAGGTGAGCCGCGATGTCCGAGGCGCAGGAGGCTACGTGTTCGACGGCTTTGAGTTGACGCGGTGCGAGGGAAACGGCGCACACCTGCGGGTGCGTTACGGCGGCAGCGGTCCGGCGGTGCTGCTCTTGCACGGCCATCCGCGCACGCACGCCACCTGGCACCGCGTTGCCCCGCTGCTGGCCGCAGCCGGCCACACGGTGGTCTGCCCGGATCTGCGTGGCTACGGCGAGTCCGACAAGCCCCCGACCGACGAGCGGCACAGTCCGTATGCCAAGCGCGCCATGGCAAGCGACTGCCTGGCGGTCATGCGCCGACTCGGGCACGACCGGTTTGCCGTCGTCGGGCACGACCGGGGCGCGTACGTGTCCACACGGCTCGCCCTGGATCATCCGGAGTCCGTATCCGCCCTCAGCGTGCTGGACGCCGTCCCCATCGGGGAGGCGCTCCGACGCTGCGACGCGACGTTCGCCGCAAGCTGGTGGCACTGGTTCTTCCTCGGGCAGACCGACAAGCCCGCCGAACGCATCATCAACGCGGACCCCGACGCCTGGTACAAGGCCACCCCCGAGCAGATGGGCACCGAGGCGTACGAGGATTACCGGCGCGCGATCCACGATCCGGCCACCGTGCACGCCATGTGCGAGGACTATCGAGCCGGCCTCGGTGTCGACCGGGAGCACGATGACGCTGACCGGCAGGCCGGCCGGCGCATCGGCTGTCCGTTGCAGGTGCTGTGGGCCACCCGTGACGACATGGCCGACCTCTACGGTGACGTGCTGAGCGTGTGGCGCGACTGGGCGGCCGACCGGCTGGAGGGCGGGCCGATCGACTCCGGCCACCACATCGCCGAAGATGCGCCCGAGGCGCTCGTCAGCGCGTTGCGCCAGTTCTGGCGGACCACCCCACGGCACAGCGCTCGCGAGGAACACTCAGCCGGCCGACTCGAACCCTGACCGGCCAACTGAATTGCTCAGTCTCGGTGTTCTCCGGTGCGAGCGTCCGCTACGACGAGAGGTGCCTGCCCGATCCGGTCACCCGTACGGCGCCACGAAGGCCGCCGCCGAAACGGAGAGCAGGAGCAGCCCTGGCCGGGCCGACCGTCCCGCATCGTCACCCTCCTGCACCGCAAAGGCGCTACGCCTCCCCGGCTACGAGGGGAGATCAGTGTTGACGCGGCGTGTGGCGAGCGTCAGCAGAAGCTGCGCCGCCTGTTTGGCTTGGCGGGCCGCTGCGGGTGCGCCCGAGATGGCGGCGACGGTCATTGCTCCCTCGGCCAGCAGGGCGATCTGGGTGCCGGTATCCGCTGCCGCTCCTGCAGCTGTTGCGAGTTCCCGCAGGTAGGCGTGGAAGGTGTCCTTGTGGTGGCGGGCCGCGGCAGCGACCCGGGGTGATGTGCCGCCCAGCTCGCCGAAGGAGTTGACGAAGGCGCACCCGTGGAAGCCGGGCTGGGTGAACCAGTCTTCCAGCCAGTCGAAGACGGCGAGCAGCCGCTCCTGCGGAGTTTCCGCGGCTGTGTCGACATGGGCTGCAAGGCTTTGGAGCCAGCGGGTGTCCCTACGGGCCAGGTAGGCCTCGACGAGGTCGCCCTTGGAGGGGAACAGCTGATAGAGGCGCCGCAGCGTGACACCCGAGGCGTCACGGATCAGGTCCATGCCGACGGCTTGGATGCCTCGGGCGTAGAAGAGGTCTTCGGCGGCGTCCAGGATGCGCTCGCGTGCCAGCTCGGTGTCCAAGACTTCTTCCCCTTGCATGAGAACCGTCGTTCTCCTAGTGTATGGGGACATTGCGAGAACGACCGTTCTCACTGTCGCAGGGCTTCCCAGAGGAGTGCGTCATGCCCGAGCAGCGCCCCCCGTTCCCGCCGTTCACCCGGGAAACGGCGATCACCAAGGTCCGCCAGGCCGAAGACGGCTGGAACACCCGCGACCCCGAGAAAATCGCCCTCGCCTACACGCCCGACTCGCGCTGGCGCAACCGCGCGGAGTTCGTCACAGGCCGCGACGAGATCGTGAAGTTCCTGGCCCGCAAGTGGAACCGGGAACTGGACTACCGCCTCATCAAGGAGTTGTGGGCGTTCGACGGAAACCGCATCGCCGTCCGGTTCGCCTACGAGTACCACGACGATTCCGGGCACTGGTTCCGCGCCTACGGCAACGAGAACTGGGAGTTCGACGACAGCGGCCTCATGCGCGTGCGCCACGCGAGCATCAACGACCTGCCCATCGCCGAGGAGGAGCGCAAGTACCACTGGCCGCTGGGCCGCCGACCCGACGATCACCCCGGTCTCTCCGACCTCGGGCTGTGAACCCCGTCCGGTACCGGTCACGCCGGTAGGTCTCGTTCCGGTAGGCATCCGACTTCTTCAACACTGGCGCGAGAGCCGGCGGGGGAGTTTCCCGCGTCCGACGAGAGAAACGTCGATCTTGCCGCCACGGTCGCGCCCACGATGACGAAGGAGGAGACCTCCAGCTACATCAAGCACCACATCACGATCGCCGGACGGCAGGACACCCTGTTCTCCGACGCGCCGTCGAGCTGATCCACCTCACCAGCCGCGGTCTGCCCCGCTCGGTCACCCTCATGGAACTACTCGACGTCCTGACGGAACTCGCCCGGTCGGGACAGCTGGGCCCGGTCGCGAACGGCGCGGCCTGGGACACGGTCACCGAAACGCTCGGCGAGCCCTTTGAAGTGGTCGTCGGGAGGCGTCGGTCATGTCCGCGTCTGTTCGCCTACGGCGACCTTGAGCTGAGCGTCTGCCGCTGCCAGAAGATCATCCTGATCTGCCTCCAGACCTGGCGTGATGTCATCGAGCTTCCGGCTTGCCTGGCCAACAGGCAGACGTTCCCCGGCCACCCGAAGTACCCCGACATGATCGTAGCTCTCGACCGCGCCGGTTGCGCCTGGCGGCCCTACACGCCTCTGACCTTCGACAACCAGTGCGCCATCCAGGCCACCTCCTCCGGCGTCGTCTTCGTCTTCGAAATCCTGGAAGGAGAAGAGCCCATCCTCAACATCGCGGGACCCCAGCCCCACCAACACGACTGTCCCGCCACCATCAAGACCCACGCGACACCGTGAGCACGAAACCGACACCGTGTTCATCACGACCCCGGCGGCCCGGCGGCCCGGCGACCGCACGGGGTCGTTTCACGCTGCTTTATCGACAGTGACCACATCGCCTTCCTGCACATCTTCAACGTCGCGCAACAGGCTCCGCCCGACGGGAGAAGCGCAGGCAAAACTGTCGCTTGCCTCCCGTCGCGGACTCTCGGACGCCACGACAGGAGCACCCAAGCCGTGCCCAAGGCACAGACCAGCCGCAGGGCAAGGTCTGAACAGAGGAGGCAGGTTGACCCTGCCCAGGCTCGTTGGCGCCAGCGGCCGTCCGACCGTGACTGCCACCTGCAACCCAAGTGCGCACGCCCGCAGCCGACTGCGCTGACGCGGGGGACCGGACGCCCCCTTGCAGCAGTTTCAACTGAGCTTCAGATGTTGCTGCTTCCCACCGACCCAATCAAGTGGGTGTGCCAGTAAGTTTCGGGAACGGGTGTCGGTCAGCGCCGACAACACCCTGGATCGAAGCGCGTGGATGTCGATGAGTTTCGGCAACACCAAAGGGCTTGCGGTGGGAGCATGGACGTGCTCCGTGCTGCGAGGAGGCATTGATGGTGCCGAAGTCCAAGATCGAGCTGTACGCGGCGAAACTTGGGGGTTACCGTGCCGGGCTGACGAAAGTGGCCGTGATGCACAAGTACGGCGTGGGCTGCGCCACGGTGCAGAACGCCTTGGTGCAGTACCAACCCGGCGCGCAGGAAGAACTGATGACCCGGCTGATCATCCCCGCCCAGGAATGCATGGCATGACCACGGCAATGGAGATTGATGCCTGCGGTGCGCAGCACTGCGAGACGACAGCTGCGGGTGTGCTGTTGCGGCACCAAGGAATCGATCTGACCGAGCCCATGCTCTTCGGCCTCGGCTCCGGCCTGTCCTTCATCTACTGGGACAGCAAGAACATGGGCTTCCCCTTCCTCGGGGGAAGGGTCAAGCCTTTCGACCTCACCAGAAACCTGGCCACCAGACTCGGGCTGGAGCTCCGGGTCCAAGAGACCACCTCCCCCCGCAGGGCCTGGGAGAACGTGGTGGTCCCCATCGACGCCGGCCACCCGGTCGGCTTGCAGCTCGACAGCTACTACCTGGACTACTTCACGTCGAAGGTGCACTTCGGCGGTCATATCGTCGCCATGCATGGCTACGACGACCACGACGCCTACCTGGTGGACACCCACCGGCAAGGCGGAGCCGTATCCACCAGCCTGACCAGCCTCGCCCAGGCCAGGGCCGCGCGCGGCCCGATGACCGCCAAGCACAGGTCCTTCACCCTGACCGCACCGAGGAACCTGCCCTCCCTACCGCGCCAGATCGTTCCCGCTATCACCGCCTGCGCCGACGTCTTCCTCAACCCGCCTATCGCCAACCTCGGTTACCGAGGGATCGAGAAGGCCGGCAAGCTGGTGCGCACATGGCTCCAGCGGACCGACAATCCGCAGCGGGACCTGCCGCAGGCTGCCGTCTTGATGGAGAAAGCAGGCACTGGCGGCGCCCTGTTCCGCAATCTCTACCGCGACTTCCTCGGCGAATGCGCTCAACTGCTCGGCAGTAGACACCTGCGTACCGGTCACAGGCTGTACACGGAGGCAGCCACCCTGTGGACGGAAGTCGCCGCATTGATCACAAAAGCCGGTGAATCAGGTGATGTGCAGTGCCTGGTGCAGGCATGCACCGTCCTGTTCGATCTTTCACACATAGAGCGCGAGGCCATGCAAGAGCTGAGCCGCCTGGGGAGTGAAGCTCCAAACGCGATCCGGCTCTGACCCAAGACTTCCTGCAGCACAAGTACGCACGCCCGCATGCGACCAGCGGTTTCGCGGCGTTCCCAAAACTCGGTTCCGGCACAGATCTTGGGGAGTGGTCGCGGAACGTTACCTCGATGGTCGATTGTGAGGAGTCGGGTTGGCATGAGACCGCGCACCGCCTTGTCGCTGGACGGTCAGAATTGATGCTTCCTCAGGTGTCTGTCGACAGCTGCTGCGGTCGGTTGTGGATGGTGATGGTGATGGTGATGGTGCTGGTCATGCAGACCGATGCACCGTTGTGGGACTCGCTGGTGTTCGAGGGAATCGACGAGGTGGACGTCGAGGCGGTTACGGCCGCGTTCGGTACGGTCGAGGTGGTGGCGAAAGGTCGCGCGGCCGGGGCAGATGTCCGGACTGCGGCTGCTTTTCGAACCGGGTCCACGACCGTTACCAGCGCAGGTTGAAGGATCTTCCGCTCGCTGAGCAGGTCTTTGTGATCCGGCCGGCGGTCCGGCGCTTCATCTGCGGATCGGCCGACTGCCGGCGCCGGACGTTCGCCGAGCCGTTCTCCCAGCTGGCCGCGCCGTATGCGCGATTCACCACGCGGCTCAACCGCTCCCTGGAGCGAGTGGGGCTCGCCCTGGCGGGGCGGGCCGGCGCCCGGCTGACGGCCCAACTGGGCTTCGGTGCAGGAAGGATGACCTTGTTACGCAGCGTCATGGCGTTGCCCGATCCACGGTTCAGCACGCCGCGGGTGTTGGGCGTGGGCGACTTCGCGATCCGCCGCGGCCAGACCTGCTCCACCGTCTTGACCAGTGTCGAAGACCACCAGGTGGTCGATGTGCTCCCGACACGTGAAGCCGGGCCGCTGGCTGCCTGGCTGATCCGTCATCCCGGCGTTGAGATCATCTGCCGCGACCGGGCGGGCGCCTACGCCGAGGGCGCCCGGTCGCGGCGCCCCCGACACTCTGCAGGTCGCCGACCGGTTCCACCTGTGGCAGGGCCTCGGCCGAGCCGTGGAGACCTGTGTCGCCGCCCACCGCGACTGCTTGCGCAACCTGTCGCCCGGAGGTTCCCCCGGGATGTTGTCGCAGGACACCCGACCAGCTTCCGGTCGGTCGCAGGACGACTCGGAGCCCGTCGGCCGGCGGGCCGAGCGGAAGAAGGCAGCGCACGCCCTGGTCCACGAGATGCTTGCCCAGGGCCACTCACGCCGGGCTATCGCCCGGCATCTGGGCTGGGGCCTCAACACCGTGCTCCGGTACGCGAAAGCCGCCCGCTGGCAGGACACCATCCGCGAGAACCTACGCATCGCGCCACGCGCGCACCGGTGCGGTCATCCGCACCGGTTGGTGCGCATCGGCCGCACCGAATGCGCAGGCGGTGCGCACCCGCGCGGTGCGCAGGTGCGGTTACCGGCGCGCGCCGTCTGCGCAGTGCGCAGCGCGGGCCCGCTCCACCTCCTCATCGCGCAGCGCCTGCAGAGCCCGGACGACGTCCTTCGGCGCGTCGGCGAGGACATGGCCGACGAAGTGCGCGACGGTGTGGGCGATCCCCGGCGCGGCAGCCGCGGGAGCGTGCGTGGCCCACGCGCGGATCGCCATCAGGTAGATGACGCCGACCTCGTCCAGGACGAAGGAGTCGGCGCAGGGGTCGGTGTCGTCGGACAGCGCGGTCACGGGGAAGACGATCAGTTCCGTGATGCCCGGCAGCAGCCCCGACAGCTGCTCCACCTCGGGCGCGAGCCGCGCGGCCTGGACGCCGTCTCCGCTCTCCACCGCCAGGATGTAGTCGAAGCCCAGCTGGACCAGGTGCGGGGGCAGCGGGGGAACGTTGGGGGACACGGGCAGCTCCTGACGTACGGTCGCCGTGCCGATCACGACGACGTCTCCAGCAGGGTCAGCCCGTCAGCCTGTGGACAGAGGCCGGAGATCTCTCCCCCCTTTTCAAACCGGGATGGAATAGGACTGCATGGGGTGACCCGGGCCCCCTTGTCGAGTCTGGTCGGCCCGACCACGACCCCTTGTCCGATCGCGGTCGGGCCGACCACGGACCCCTTGTCCGATTCCGCGAGGGCCGCCAGGAGTGGGCGTTTCTCCTTGACCAACTTCGCTACCGGCCGCCGTCAGGTCGCGGACAAGGGGTGGGTGTTCACGATGGCCGCCGCGCGCCCGCAGGAGGGACATGCAGCGGCCACCGAGCATCGGGGCGGTTCTGCCTCGCGCGGGTGTGTCACCGGCCGTCACAGGGCCGGTGGAGGACGCCACGACGCAAGGGAGAGACCCGGGATGATGACCGGACACAGGCGCCCGCCGTACCCTGACCACGCCGCCGACCAAGGAGCCGAGCACCCAGGTCTGGGAGGGCTGGTCGGCTGGGCAAGCCGCCGCAGTCCCCTGCCGCCGGCGCTTGCGATCCCACTGCCGTACCCACTTCCGTGCCCGGCGCGAGCGCTGACCGCATTTCCCCAGGCCACCACAGCTTTCCGGGACTGTCGCGCGTCGTCACGACCCTCTTCTCTCCTCCTCTCACTGACCAAGCCCTGGAAATAGGTGGGGGTGCCAGTGGTGGAGGCGATCACCGGGTTGAGGGCGCGCCGGGTGCCCTCTGCGGCCGGGGGCCGGCGCCCGGCCGGTGGCCGGTCGCGACGCACGGGAGGGCGGGGCTGATGGCGGGCAAGCGCAGGACGAACGAGGCGGGATCGACGAACAACCTGCACGCCGATCTGCTGTGCGTGCTCGGGTGCTCAAGGCCGCGACGGCGGATCAGATACAGCGTCTGTCCTCACCGCACCTGACTTTCCGGCACACCACGAAGAAGACGCCAGCCCTGCGGAAGGAGGCGCGCACCGCCTCCCATCGCGGCGCGCTCAACGAGCTGCGACGGCATGGCCTGTCCGTCGACGGCGGCCGCAGCAGAGGAGGAAAGGAGGTGCGCCTGCTCACCAAGGACGGGCTGGCCGCTGCCGCGATCGAGTTGGACCGGGGGCCGGAGGAGATGGGCGGCATGCCCAAGAGCGCGGGCCGCTCCGGCGCCTCGCGCGATGACGGTCAACGAGACGGTCATCGCGATGATCTGTCCGAAGTCCGACCTTCACCTGATAGCGGGTGAGCCGGCCGAAGCCATCGCGGCCGCCCAGGCTGGGTCGACGCGCCTGACGGGATCGGCAGCATCACCTCCTACGCCACCGAAGTCGTCCTCCCGTCGACGGGCACGTGAAGGAACCCCGGCGTGGGATGTGCGTGGGCCGACATCGTCCTCGTCGCCCCGGAGGTGGGGTTGCCGCTGTTGTTCATCGAGGCCGACAACTGCACCGAGGACGCGAGCGTCATCGCCTTGAAGTTCGACAAGTACATGCGCCACTTCCACCGGAAGGCGAAGGACACTGACGGCTAGGACAAGCCGATGTGGCGCACCCGCTGGTCCGTCCCCGATCCCGAGTGGGGTGACGCGACGCACCCGCCGGTCCTGCTCGTGTCCAACCAGGTCGGCCCGCGGCCCGCGCCCCGCCGCGATGCCGCCCTCGCCCGCCGTGCCGAAGAGGCGCGGCACCGTCTCGCGCAGGAAGCAGCCGAACGCGAGGCTCAGCGTCCGGTGTGCGCCGACTGCGGACAGAAGTTCACCGACGACTGGTGGAAGGCCAGCGTCGCGGTCGACTGGGGCCGCGGGGACAGTCACCCGCACTTGTGCGACGACTGCAAGGCGAGGGCGCTCGAAGCGGAGCGGCAGGTGGAACAGGCCGAACGCGAGCGGCAGGAGCAGGAGCGCCAGGAGGAGGCGGCGGCGCAGGCCTTGAAGGCCGGCGGCTGGCTCGGACGCTGGCGCAGCTGATCCGGGCAAGCCACCCCTGGCAGCGCGAGGGCTTGCCCAAGCACCCCTTGGGCAAGCCCTCGTTGTCGGTGGCGGCTGCAAGGCTGGACGACATGGACAGTGACGATGAGCAGCTGCTGCGCGGCCGGATCTACAGCACCGACCACGACCATCCGGGCCCGAATCCGGGACGCAGTTACGCCGAACTGGTGGGCGGGCTGCTGGACGGATTGCTGCTCGACATCACCGGCTGGAGGCCGGAGGAGATCGACGACGGGTTCTCCCTCCTCACGGAACTCGGGCCAGTTCGGACCCGGGGGCCGGGCGCTCTACGACCCGCGCCCCGGCGACCCGGCCCGCTGGGACTGGGGCGGCGACAGCCCCTGACCACCGGCACTCGGTCGGGTGAAGACACCGCCGCTGCGGAACCCGCAGGCGTATTGCCGTACATGGGCCCCATCAACAAGGCGCACGTGAGTGAGCCGGGCCTGGTCGTCGTCGACGTCGCGGCCGCCGACGACGACACCGCCCTGGCCTTCCAGCAGCTGCTCGCCGAACGGTGGGCAGCGGCGACTGCGGAGCAGACGACGCGGGACGCAGGGCAGCCCGGCGTACGGCTGCGCTGCTACCTGGACCTGCGCCAGGAGCTCACCGGCCGCCGTGGTCGGCCCGACCATGGAGCCGACCACGGCCCGGACCTGGCTCAAGGAAAGGTGTCGCCTTCGCGGAACAGCGGCACCTCCTGTACGTCGACGTCCGCGCGGATGCAGTGGGGGCCGGCCGGGTGCCGCCAGCGTCCGGCGCTGTCGCGGGCGACGCCGACGTGGTTACGCGGTCCGGTCGGCCCTGGGCCTTGCGGACGCTCTGCTGACGCTTCTGATGAGGGGCGGCGCATACCTGTCACGACTGGACTCGCCGTTGCCTCGATGCCGCAGGACGTGCCGGAGGTGTAGGGGATCACCAGCCGACGTTGGGAGTGACGGGCACCGTCCAGAACTCGTCGTTGGTGTGCTGGGGGTTCTCCAGGCTCAGCGCGTTCCAGGTACCGCCGTCACCGAGGGTGCTGGTCTGCCTCAGGACGGTGGAGATGTCGTCCCGGGGGTGGATGGAGACCGTCCCGCGCGGCGCCGGGTAGGGCACCGACCACAGCTGGAACTGCTGGTTCGTGGCGTTCGGGCTGCACGGCGCCAGGGTGACAACCCATGGGCCGTATCGTTCCCAGTCGCCACCGGCTGCCGGCCTCGGGCTGCGGGTCCAGCACGTTCCCTTGGTGGTGCTCTGGATGCTGTAGTACCTGCCGTGCTCGCGCGGAGTGAAGGTCCAGCTCCTGTCGGACGAGCCCGGCCAGTTCGCATCGGTGAACGCAGCAAGCACCTGACCGTAGTTGCCGTAGGTTCCGATGTGCCGGCCGGTGCTGGCGTTGCGGACTTCTCCGGTGCCGCCGGACACCTCAGCCGCTGCGGATGTCGCAGTGCCCAGCACGCCACCCAGCGCGGCACACACCGCAGCCGCAGCGACAGCCGTACGGCGCCACCGCCGGCGGCTCGGGCAGGCGGCAGCCCTAGTGGCGGCCACGGTCATAGACCGGCGTACACGCATGATGTGCTCCTTCGCAAAGGACGAATGGGACGCCCGCAACCTGTCCCGCTCCGCCCTCGTGACACGCCTCAACGCGCCAACCATCCGATCGAGCGATCACTTTCCCGCCACTCATGCGGTGGAGAAGCTCGGCAAGCCCTACGACCTGCGCTGCGCCCGCGGCACCGAGGAACGCCACGTCAAGGTCAAGGGCACGACCGGCGCCGCAACCAGCGTGGAACTCACCACCAGTGAGGTCCTGCACGCCCGGGACAAGGGCAACACCGTCGACTGGGCTTGATCCGCTTTGACGGACATCGAAGATCGGCCCCCGGAAGGATGATGTCCATCATGGAGAGCATGGGGAAGAAGAAGCCGCGTCCTCGCCGCTCGTTCACGCCGGAGTTCAAGGCCGAGATCGTCGAGCTGTGCCAGCGCGGGGACCGCTCGGTCGGTCAGGTCGCCAAGGACTTCGACCTGACCGAGACCGCGGTGCGCGACTGGGTCAAGCAGGCCGAGGTCGACGCGGGTGAGCGTGACGGGCTGACCAGCAGCGAACGTGAGGAACTGGCCGCGCTGCGGCGGGAGAACCGCCGACTGCGGGAGGACGTGGAGGTCCTCAAGCGGGCCACGGCTTTCTTCGCGAAGGAGACCCGGTGAACGTGCATCCGTTCATCGAGGCGGAGAAGCAGGCGGGCCACAGCGTCAAACGCGCGTGTGAGCTGCTGAAGGTCTCCCGTGCCGCCTTCTATGCCCGCCGCACCGGTGCTGTCGGGCCCCCGCGCCGCGCAGGACGCGGAGCTGACCGAGCAGATCACCGCCGTCCACGCCCAGTCCCGCGGCACCTACGGCGCCCCGCGCATCCACGCCGTCCTCAAGCGCGAGGGCACGGCGTGCGGCCGCAGACGCATCGCCCGGCTGATGCGGGCCGCCGGGCTCGCCGGCCGGCACCGCAGAAGACGGCACCGCACCACGATCCCCGACCCGCACGCGGCCATCCGCCCCGACCTGGTCCTGCGCGATTTCCGGCCCGACCCGATGGCGACCGACGCCCGCTGGTGCGGCGACATCACCTACATTCCCACCGACGAGGGCTGGCTCTTCCTGGCCACCGTCATCGACATCGCCTCCCGCCGGGTGGTCGGCTGGGCAACGGCCGACCACCTGCGCACCGAGCTGGTCGCCGACGCCTTGCGAGCTGCCTGCCACCAGCGCCGCCCCGCCGGGTCGGTGATCTTTCATTCCGACCGCGGCTGCCAGTACACCAGTCATGAATTCTCCCTGCTGGCAGGCGAGTTGGACATCCGACTGTCGGTCGGCCGCACCGGCCAGTGCTGGGACAACGCGCTGGCCGAGTCGTTCTTCGCCACCTTGAAGAACGAGCTGAGCGGCACCCAGCCCTGGCCGAGCTGGTCCGCCGCCCACACCGCGATCTTTGAGTGGATCGAGAGCTGGTACAACTTGCACCGGCTGCACAGCAGCCTCGGTTACCGCAGTCCCGCCGACTACGAGGCCGCACTGGCGGCCTGACCACCACACCGATGGTGTCCGTCAAAGCGGAACAAGCTCACCCCGCGACCACCGCCCTCGCCGCGGACACGCGGGTACGACGCGATAGTCTTCTTCACCTGAGAAGTGCCTCCGGCGATGGCAGGAACAAGGACCTCGACAATCCTCATTCTTGCTTGTCAGAGGCACTTTTCGCCTATCTGATCACCTGCTGGACATCGTGCTTCGCGAAAGCGCAAGGTTAGGGCCATCCAACGCGGTTGAAGGGCGTGGGGCGGGCCATCGGTTCCCTGCGGTAGAGGGCGAGGACGGATCCGCCGACCTTCATAAGCCAGTTCGGGGACTGTTGGCGCACGCCCTCGCGCTGGGTCTCCCATTCGACCGTGACCTCTCCATACAGTTCCACGGTCAGCGTGTTGATCTTCTTCTCCAGCCCCTCGAGGTAGGCGCCGAGCCGAACGATGGATTTGTTGCTCGTCCGCCAGTAGACGATGGCGAGTACGAAGAACGCGCCGATGCCACTGACGAAGATGCCCGACAGCCCCTGCTTCCCGTCCTTAAGTAGGATCGTGCCCACGGCCGACGC
Source organism: Streptomyces sp. NPDC014995 (assembly GCF_043080745.1). Classification (NCBI taxonomy): domain Bacteria; kingdom Bacillati; phylum Actinomycetota; class Actinomycetes; order Kitasatosporales; family Streptomycetaceae; genus Streptomyces; species Streptomyces sp. NPDC014995. The sequence goes on along the minus strand of NZ_JBIBVX010000030.1, from coordinate 1,956 downwards.
CAGGACGGCCATCGCGCCTATAAAGCTGATGAGTTGACTGCGAGCGACGACGCGCTGGTCTATTTCACGGCGGAGCCACTCGTACTCCTTGAGCGCGATGTTCAGGAGTTCTTTCAGATCGTCGCGCGAGAGCTGCTGCGGCATGTCCCCTCCCCCAAGAGATCCCCCCCCAGGGGATCCCCCGCCGAGCCTTCGCCGAATCATCCTCGAGGTCGAGGTCGAGGTCGAGGTCGAGGTCGAGGGCGGGGCGGGGGCGGAGCCGGTGTCAGCGGGGCGGTTCGGCGAAGATCGAGGAGCGGAGTCCGTACGCGGGTGCCGCACCGGGCTCCACGTACCACTCCCGCCCCAGCAGCCAACCGAAGACGGGCGCCGGCAGCCGTAGGGCGAAGCGCATCAGCGGGGCGATCCGGCCCGTGCCATGGACCTGCGACTGGTGCGCGGCCAGCGCCGCCCGCCTGCGGCGGGCGGCGCGCCGCGTGTCGACGCGGTGCGTGATAGCAGCGCGCGGAGTGTAGGCGCTGTGGAACGCCTCGGTGGTCCCCCGCAGTGGCAGGCCAAGGTGGCAAGCCAGGCGCAGCGCCCTAACGATGGGTTCTCGTGGCAGCGTCGCCTCCAGCAGGACGGCGACAGAGACACGTGCGGCAGCTCTGCGGCCGACCTCATGGACCTTCACGTGGTCACGGTGGCCGTACCCGCCGTTGGCGTCGTAGCTCAGCAGGACGTCTGCCCGCTCAGCCCTGAGGATCGCCGCGAGTCGCTCTGCCGCCTCCTCCGTGTCCGCCCTAGCGAAACGGACGCGGCCGGGAGGGTCAGGGAGCATCGGCTCATCCCTGCCGCTGTCCGCGTACCCGAGGTGGACGACCCGGTGGACCCCCAACGCTGCACAACTCGCCCGCAGTTCGCGCATCCGCAGGGGCTCCTTGCCGCTTGCCTCGCCGGTGTTGCCGTCAGTCGCAGTGACGACTACGACGCGGTGTCCTTCGGCGGCGGCGCACGCAAGGGTGCCTCCTGTCATGATCACTTCGTCATCGGGGTGGGCGTGGAACGCCACGACAGTCGCCATGCAGCCAATCTTCCACGGACCGGTGACGGGAGTGTGCCGGACTTTCGAGGGGTGTGCCCAAGGGCCGCGGCACGAAATTCGCTGGCGGCCTCGGCCGGGTCTGCCAACGAACGGTGTAACCAGGGTGGTTGGGTTACTGGCGGGCTGCGGAGAGCCAGGCCGTCGAAGGTGATGCCGAAGGCGTTCAGGGCGGTCTTCCAGCGGCTGGTCCAGCGCGCCTGACCTGTGCCGGTGGGGTCGAGCGACATGATCGCCATGTAGACGCACTTCAAGAGGTAGGGGAGCCGTACTCAGTCGGGTGAACTCGCAGCGCCGGGCGAACTGGGTGCTCGCGCCGGTCGTCGTCTGGGTATGGAACCGATCCACCGTCTGCCCCGCCAGATGGAGCAGGCCCTCCGCATCGTCGTCAGCTCCGTCCTCGGTCAGCAGCGCCTTGACCGCGTCGACGACGTGTTCGGGTGTCAGGTAGACCGTATCCGGTTCGGACATCTGCGGGTTGTCCGGCGCATCGTTCGAGGTGAGCGAGATGTCCGGCGGGTTGTCCAAGTGAACTTCGCTGGCGAGCTGGTCAAGGCGGTCGGCTCGGTCGTCCAGATGGCGGGCAGCCTTGGAGAAAGGCAGATCGATGTCGTCGGCTTCGACATCCAGCGGTGCCTGCACGGCCGGCGCCGTCGTCTCCGCTTCTGCGGTAGCGGTGACGTCGGGTACTTTACCGCGTAGTCGTTCGAGTTCCTCGGTGAGAAGCCGGACTTGCTCAGCGGCTTCTTCGGCAAGCTGGTCTGCCTTCTGACGCTCAGCCTTAGAGGTCCTAACAGAAGCTGTTGATCATGTGACTGTCGTCCTGGTTGCTCGTTGGTTTGTCGTGGGGAAGAGGGAGTCACGGCCGTGGATCG
>NZ_JBIBVX010000029.1:0-54729 GCF_043080745.1 Streptomyces sp. NPDC014995 | reverse complement strand
CTCATCGCCTTCGCGATCCTCGCCCTGGGCCTGGTGGCCCTGGTGCGCTGGCTCGGCTCCGGACGACAGGAATCACTGCTGTCGGTCGAGAACACGGTCGGAGTCGCCAACCCCGGAGGCGACGCCGTATGACCACCGCCGCCGCTCAGCTGACCGCGGCCACCGCTCAGCGGCACCTGCTGCTGCACATGACCGCCAACGGATCGCTCGGTGACCAGGGCGAGGACCTCCTCGTCGTTCAGCGAGGGGACGGCCCGTACGTCGAGGACGCGGACGGCAGGCGCTACATCGACGGTCTGTCGGGGCTGTACTGCTGCCAGCTCGGCTACTCCTACGGCGGCGAGTTCGCCGAGGCCGCCGAACGGCAACTGCGCGAGCTGTGCTACAGCCCGCTGTGGACCGGCTCCGCGCATCCCTCGGCCATCGAACTCGCCGAGCGGCTGTCCCGGATCGCCCCCGTCGACATCGAGCACACCTTCTTCTCGAGCGGCGGCGCCGAAGCCGTCGAGACCGCCTGGAAGATAGCCCGCCGCTACCACGCCCTGCACGGCGAGCCGGGCCGCACCAAGGCGATCGCCCGACGCGGCGCCTACCACGGCCTGACCATCGGCACCCTGTCGTTCAACGACGACCCCGGCCTCACGGAGCCGTACGGCCCGCCGGCGATCGACACCCGGTTCGTGTCGAACACCAACCGCCTCGGCCTCGCAGCGGAGTTCGCGGACGACGAGGTCTACACGGCATGGCTGCTCGCGGAGTTGGAGGCCGCGATCCTGACCGAGGGCCCGGAGACCGTCGCGATGCTCATCGCCGAGCCGGTGCAGAACCGGGGCGGCTGCATCACCCCGCCCCAGGGCTACTGGCAGGGGTTGCGGGCGCTGGCCGACCGGTACGGCTTCCTGCTCGTCGCCGACGAGGTCATCACGGCCTTCGGCCGGATCGGGGAGTGGTTCGGCGGTGACCGCTACGGCGCCCGCCCGGACATGGTCACCGTCGCCAAGGGCATCACCGCCGGATACGCCCCCCTGGGCGCGACCCTGGTCGGTACCAAGGTCACCGAGGTCATCAACCGGCCGGGCGCGGTCCTCAACCACGGCTACACCTTCGCCGGGCACCCCCTGAGCACGGCCATCGCCCTGCGCAACCTGGAGATCATGGAGCGGGACCGCATCCTGGACAACGTCCGCGGTCTCCAGGACGACCTGGCCAGGCGCATGGCGGCGCTCAAGGACCTGCCGATCGTCGGCGACGTCCGCGGCACCGGGTTCTTCTACTCCTGCGAACTCGTCGGCGACCTCGGCGACGGCGCTTTCAGCGCCAAGGCCCGATCCGAGCTGATCGGCGACCTGATCCCGCGTCGGCTGCGCGAGGCCGGCCTGCTGGCCCGCGTGTACAACCGCTCCGCGCCACTGGTCCAGATCGCGCCCCCGCTGATCAGCGACCGCGCCGTCCTCGACCGTATCGCCGCGATCATCGCGGGCGTCCTCGCCGAGGCATCGGCCCGCATCTGATCCACCTCTTGGAAAGGATCCACATGTACTCCATCGGTCCGCTGACCGTCGCCCCGGGCGAGCGCGCCCAAGGCCTGATCCCGGTCGGCACCAGCAGCTACGGCGTGGAGCTCGGCATTCCGCTGATCGTCGTCAACGGCGCCCAGGACGGCCCGGTCCTGTGTGTGGACGCGGGCGTCCACGGTGACGAGTACGACGGCCAGGAGGCCATCCGCCGCGTGCTCGCCGAGATCGACCCGGCGACCCTGCGCGGCACCGTCGTCGGCATCCCCTGCCTGAACACCCCCGCCTTCGAGGCCGCCGCCCGCGCGAGCGGCATCGACCACCTCAACCTCAACCGCATCTTCCCCGGTGACGCTGAGGGCTCCTACTCGCAGCGCCTGGCCGCCACCTTCGTCGAGCAGGTCGTCCCCGCCGTCGACGCCGTGGTCGACCTGCACACCGGAGGCGCCTACGGCGAGATCGCCCCGCTCGTCATCCTCCAGGGCGGCTACGAGGACCTGGCGACGGACCTGGCGCTCGCCGCCGGACACGAGCTGGTCTGGAAGGGCGGCAAGTGGGGCGGCACGGTCCGCCACCCCGTCCTCGAAGCCGGCAAGCCCGCCATCACCATCGAGTGCGGTGGCGCCACGTACCGCGAGACCAACGTCGAGCACCACATGCACTCGATCCGCAACATCCTGCGCAGCCTCGGCATGACCGACGGCGAGGCGGAGCTGCGGGACACCTACACGACCGTCTCGGGCACCTTCGCCCGCTCCGCCGCCGGGGGCTTCTTCGTCGCCCGCGCCGAGCCGGGGGAGACCTGCAAGGAAGGCGACCTGATCGCCACCATCACCGACCACTACGGCAACACGCTGGAGGAGGTCACCGCCCCGCAGGAGGGCATCGTGCTCTGGGTGCGCCGGATCCGCACCGTCCGTCCCGGCGACGAGGTCGTCATCTTCGGCGAGGTGCTGGGGGAGATCCAGCCATGAGCGGCGAACCGCAGCTGAGCGAGCTGCTGATCGACGGCAAGCAGGTCCCCGCCGCCGACGGCCGTACCTTCACCGTCCTCGACCCGTCGAACGGCACGGCCATCGCCGAGGTGGCGCTGGGCGGCAAGGCCGATGTGGACCAGGCGGTGGCGGCGGCCCGCGCGGCCTTCACGGCACCCGCGTGGGCCCGGATGCGCGCAGCCGACCGGGGCAGGATCCTGTACCGGATCGCCGAGGCCATCCGGTACCAGGGCGAACGGCTGGCCCGCCTGGAGAGCCAGGACGTCGGCAAGCCGCTGCGCCAGGCGAAGGCCGATGTCGAGGCGGCCGCCCGCTACTTCGAGTTCTACGCGGGCGTCGCCGACAAGCTCGGCGGCTCGACGATCCCGCTCGGTCCCGGCCTGATCGACTACACCGTCCGTGAGCCGATCGGCGTCTCCGGCCAGATCATCCCGTTCAACTACCCGCTGCAGAACACCGCGAGGGGCTCGGCCCCGGCGCTGGCCGCCGGCTGCACGGTGGTGCTCAAGCCGTCGCCCGAGGCCCCGCTCACCCCGCTGGAGATCGGCAGGATCGCCCTGGAGTGCGGTCTTCCGCCGGGCGTGCTCAACGTGGTCCCCGGTGACGGCGAGACCGGAGCGGCCCTCGCCGGCCACCCGGACATCGACCAGGTCACCTTCACCGGGTCCGTGCCGACCGGCATCAAGGTGGCGCAGGCCGCCGCCGCCAACGTGGTGCCCTCGGTCACCGAACTGGGCGGCAAGTCGCCGGTCGTCGTCTTCGCGGACGCCGACTTCGACCTGGCGCTCGGCGCGGTCGCCGCCTCCGCGTTCGGCAACGCCGGGCAGACCTGCTCGGCCGGCACCCGGCTGCTGCTCCAGCGCGGCGCCGAGGAGTTCCTGGACAAGCTCGCCGCGCACGCCGCGTCCCTGCGCGTCGGCCCGGGTCTCACCGACCCGGACGTCGGCCCGCTGGTCGCCGCACGGCAGCGGGACCGGGTCCTCGGGTACCTGGAGCTGGCGCGGGAGGAGGGCGCCGTGGCACGGGCCGGCGGAGGCGCTCCCTCGGATCCGGCGCTGGCCGACGGCTACTTCGTCGAGCCGACCGTCCTGACCGGACTGGACAACCAGGCCCGGTGCGCCCGCGAGGAGATCTTCGGCCCGGTCGTCACGGTCATCGAGTTCGACGACGCGGACGAGGCGCTGGAGATCGCCAACGACAGTCCGTACGGCCTCGCCTCGTACGTGTGGACCCGCGACATCGACAAGGCGATGCGCATGGCCGAGGGCATCCGGGCCGGCCAGGTCTATGTCAACGCCACCGGCGTCGGCACCGGCGTCGAGCTCCCCTTCGGCGGCTATAAGCACAGCGGCTGGGGCCGGGAGAAGGGCCTTGAGGGCCTGGCCAGCTACCTGCAGACCAAGAACGTCTGCATCGGTTTCGGAAACCGGTCATGAGATACCGCACGCTCGGTGAGCGCGGCCCGACCGTCTCTGTAGTCGGCGTGGGCGGCAACAACTTCGGCAGCCGTCTCGACGAGGACGGCACGAAGGTCGTCGTCCACGCCGCACTCGACGCGGGGATCACCCTGTTCGACACCGCCGACATGTACGGCGGGTCCGGTGAGCGGGGTGGCTCGCGCGGCGACGGCGAACGCCTGCTGGGCGCCGCCCTCAAGGGCCACCGCGACGACGTCGTGCTCGCCACCAAGTTCGGCATGGAGATGAGTAGGGATGCCGACCTGTACGGTCCGCGCGGATCCCGCGCCTACATCCGGTACGCGGTGGAGGCGTCGCTGCGTCGGCTCGGCACCGATCGGATCGACCTGTACCAGTACCACGAACCGGACGGCGTCACGCCGCTGGAGGAGACGGTCGCCGCGCTCCAGGAACTGGTCGCCGAGGGCAAGATCCGGTACATCGGCTGCTCCAACCTCCCGGCCGAGCAGGTCACGGACGCCTTCGTGTCCACCCAGGCGCGCTACCACCTGCTCGACCGCGGTGCGGAACGGGATCTGATCCCGGCCTGTCTGCACCACGGCGTCGGCCTGCTGCCGTACTACCCGCTGGCCAACGGCCTGCTCAGCGGAAAGTACCGGCGCGGCGAGGAGCCCCCGCCCGGCAGCCGCCTGTCCTGGCGGCAGGGCTGGCTCACCGACGCGGCCCTCGACAGGGCCGAGGCGCTCACCACATACGGCGCCGACCGGGGCCTGACCCTCCTCCAGGTCGCGGTCGGCGCACTGGCGGCCCTCCCCGCCGTCGGCTCCGTCATCTGCGGAGCCATGACCCCGCAACAGGTCACCGCCAACGCGGCGGCGGCCGACTGGATACCGAGCCCGGCAGACCTGGCCGTGCTGGACGCGATCGTCGCCCCTGGCGAACGCGTCGTCTGAAGCCCCCACCCCCTCTGAAAACCGCGAGAGACCAAGGCTGGACACCATGCGAGAGATCGTCACCTTCGACGCCTATGCAACCCTGATCAACTTCGAGCTCGGCCCCACGACCCTGAAGGTCCTGGAGGACCGGCTGGATCTGGACAACCTGGATGTCGACGAGTTCCTCGACGACTTCCGCGTCATGCGCTTCCAGGCCGTCCTGGAGGCCTACCGCCCCTACCACGAGGTCCTGCACTCCAGCCTGCGCAACGCCATGCGCCTGCACGGCCTGGAGTACCGCGAGTCCGACGGCGAGGCCCTTGTTGACGCCGTCCCCACCTTCGGTCCCTTCCCGGAGGTCCCGGAGGCCCTGCGGAAGCTGAAGACCAAGTACGAGATCGCCATCATCTCCAACACCGACGACAACCTGATCGCGCGGAACGTCAAGAACATCGGCGTCGAGTTCGACTATGTCATCACCGCCCAGCAGGCCGGTGCCTACAAGCCGGACCGCCAGACCTTCAAGCACGCCTTCAGGACCATGGGTGTCGAGTCGTCGCAGGTCATCCACGTCGCCCAGGGCTGGGAGTACGACCACATCCCGACCCGCGACCTGGGCCTGAAGCGCCGGGTGTGGATCAACCGCTACGGCCGCAAGGGCAGCGCGGACTACCAGCCGTACGACGAGCTGCCCGACCTGTCGGGCCTGCCGAAGCTGCTCGGCTGCTGACCTACGGCACACCGGCGACACAGGACTGAGAACACAGAGGACGCACGCCATGAAGCAGATCCCCTACTGGCTGGACACAGCCCCCGCCCTGCCCGACCGTTCCGGAAAGGACCTGCCCGACGAGGCGGACGTGGTGGTGATCGGCGGCGGCCTCACCGGCCTGTCCACCGCCTACCACACCGCCCGCAAGGGTGCCCGGGTCGTCCTCGTCGAGAAGGACAAGGTCGGCTCGGGCGCCTCCGGACGCAACGGCAGCATGTGCACCCAGGGCATCACCATCAGCCCCGCCGAGGCGCGCAAGCGCTTCGGGCAGGAGCGGGCCCGCGAGCTCTACGACGCCTTCCGCGTGGCGGTCGACGTCGTCGAGGACCTCACCAAGACCGAGAACATCGACTGCGACTTCAACCGCTCCGGGCGCCTCGGCGCGGTCTGCAAGCCGGGGCACTTCGACGGTCTGCGGGCCAAGCAGCGCGACCTGGCCGACAACTTCGGCCACGAGACGGTCGTCCTGAGCAAGAGCGAGCTGCGGGCCGAGCTCGGCACGGACTACTACCACGGCGCCCTGCTCGACCCGGACAGTGCGGGCCTGCACGTGGGCAAGTTCGTCGGCGGCCTGGCGGACGCCGCCGAGCGGGCCGGCGCCGACATCCACGAGCGCAACGCCGCCACCGGCCTCACCCGCCTCCCCGGCGGCGGCTTCGTGGTGGAGACCATGCACGGCACCATCCGTGCCAAGCAGGTCATGGCGGCGACGGACGCCTACACCGACAAGTCGATGCCGTGGTTCCGCAAGCGGCTGATCAACGTCGGCAGCTTCATCATCGTCACCGAGCCGCTGGGGGAGGCGCGCGCCAAGGAGCTCATCCCGAACGGCCGCCTGCTCGTTGCTCACAAGAACGTCGGCCACTACGTCCGCCTCACCCCGGACAACCGCCTCGCCTTCGGCGGCCGGGCCCGCTTCGCCCCCTCCAACCCGGCCTCCGACATCAAGAGCGGTGACATCCTCAAGCGGGAGATGACCGAGATCTTCCCGCAGCTTGCGGGGGTGCGCATCGACTACGTATGGGGTGGCATGGTCGGTTTCTCCTGGGACCGCATTCCGCACGCGGGCGAGGTCAACGGCCTGTACTACTCCATGGGTTACTGCGGACACGGCGTCCAGATGGCCACGTACATGGGCCGTGCCGTCGCCGAGATGATGGACGGCAAGCCGGAGGCCAACCCGCTGCGCGGTTTCGGTTTCCCGAAGGTCCCCGTCCCCTTCTACAACGGCACCGCCTGGTTCCTGCCGTTCGGCGGCGCCTACTACAAGGCGAAGGACCGCCTGCTCTGAGCAGGTGCCGAAACCGGTGACACAGCGGGGGCCTTTCGCGCAGCCGTGCGGGAGGCCCCCGCGATGCCCCCAGAGAGAAGGCCCGTACACCCATGACCGCCGTCACCCGTAGCGAGCACGACCTTCTCGGCGACCGGGAGGTTCCCGCCGAGGCGTACTGGGGTGTTCACACCCTGCGTGCCACCGAGAACTTCCCGATCACCGGCACTCCCATCTCCGCCTACCCGCACCTGATCGACGCCCTGGCCGCCGTGAAGGAGGCCGCCGCCCTCGCGAACGAGGAGCTGGGGCTGCTGGAGGCGAGGAAGGCGGCCGCGATCGTCGCCGCGTGCCGGGAGATCCGGTCCGGCGAGCTGCATGACCAGTTCGTCGTCGACGTCATCCAGGGCGGCGCGGGCACCTCGACGAACATGAACGCCAACGAGGTGATCGCGAACCGGGCGTTGGAGCTGCTGGGCCATGCCAAGGGCGAGTACCGGTATCTGCACCCGAATGAGGACGTCAACCTGGGTCAGTCGACCAACGACGTGTACCCGACCGCGGTCAAGATCGCGACGGTGTTCGCGGTGCGCGGGTTGCTCAAGGCGATGGCTGTCCTGCAGGACGCCTTCGCCCGCAAGGCCGTGCAGTTCCGTGACGTGCTGAAGATGGGCCGTACGCAGTTGCAGGACGCGGTGCCGATGACGCTGGGGCAGGAGTTCTCCGCGTACGCCGTGATGATCGAGGAGGACCGGTCCCGTCTTGCCGAGGCCGTCGAGTTGATCCATGAGATCAACCTGGGCGCCACGGCGATCGGTACCGGCCTCAACGCCCCAGCCGGGTACGCCGAGTCGGCCCGCCGTCACCTGGCCGCCATCACCGGTCTGCCGCTTGTCACGGCCGCCAACCTGGTCGAGGCGACACAGGACTGCGGCGCTTTCGTCCAGATGTCGGGCGTGCTGAAGCGGATCGCCGTCAAGCTCTCGAAGAGCTGCAACGACCTGCGCCTGCTGTCCTCCGGGCCGCGCGCGGGACTCGGTGAGATCAACCTGCCGCCGGTGCAGGCCGGTTCGTCGATCATGCCCGGTAAGGTCAACCCGGTGATCCCCGAGGTCGTCAACCAGGTCGCCTTCGAGGTGATCGGCAACGACGTGGCCATCACCATGGCGGCCGAGGCCGGACAGCTCCAGCTCAACGCGTTCGAGCCGATCATCCTGCACTCCCTGTCGGAGTCGATCACCCACCTGCGGGCCGCCTGTGTGACCCTCGCCGAGCGCTGCGTGGACGGCATCACCGCCAACACCGAGGCGTTGCGCGCGACCGTGGAGAACTCCATCGGTCTGGTCACCGCCCTCAACCCGCACATCGGGTACACGGCCGCCACCGACATCGCCAAGGAGGCCCTCGCCACCGGGCGTGGCGTGGCCGAACTCGTCCTGGAGAAGGGCCTGTTGCCCGCCGAGACCCTCACCGACCTGCTTCGCCCGGAGGCCGTGGCCGGCAGTGGTCAGGTACTGGCCTGACGCGCCCGCCCTTTTCGCAGGGAAGTCCCGGCCCGACGAGGAACGCACATGAGACTGCAGGACGTCAACGCCGTGATCACCGGAGCATCGAGCGGGATCGGTCAGGCGGTCGCCGCCCACTTCCGTCGCGAAGGCGCCAACCTCCTGCTGACCGGACGGCGACCTGAGCTGCCCGAGAGCCACCCGGACGATCTGTACCTCGCGGGAGACCTCAACGACGAGACCTTCGTCGCCGAGCTCGCCGCCCGAGCAGCAGATCACCTGGGGGACGTGGGAGTGGTCGTCCTCTGCCACGGACTCCAGCGCTCCAGCCCGCTCGCGGAGACGACTGCCGCCGACGCCCGCGACCTGCTCCACAGCAACCTGCTGAGCGCCTTCCTGGTCATGAAGCACCTGATGCCGCTGGCTCCCGAGTCAGGAGCGTCGATGGTGTGCGTCAGCTCTCGCCTCGGCATGGTCGGCATGCCGAACCAGACCATGTACTCCGCCGCCAAAGGCGGCCTCATCGCGCTGGCCCGGGGTGCTGCCATCGAATGGGCGTCCCGCAACATCCGCGTCAACGTGGTCGCGCCCGGTCTGACCGTGACCCCGATCATCGAGGCCTCGTTCCAGCGGCGTCCCGACCCCCACGCCTACCGGCGGATGAGAGAGGACTCCATACCGCTGCGCCGGCTCGCCACACCCGAGGAGGTCGCCGACGCGGTTCTCTTCCTCGCCTGCCCGGAGTCGTCATACATCACCGGTGCCGTGCTTCCCGTGGACGGGGGCTACACGGCGTTCTGAACCCCACGGTATGGCGCCGGTGCAGCCCGGACCCGAAGCGCGGCACCGCCATCACCAGTCCGCGTCGCTCCATTGGTCCAGCAGCGCTTCGGTCATGTCTGCGTCAGGCTCGGTCGTCGCACCGTGGAGCGACTGCTCGGTCCAGATCACTTTGCCGCGAGGCATGTAGCGGGTACCCCACCGCTGCGTGAACTGGGCGACGAGGAACAATCCCCGCCCGCCCTCGTCGGTGTCGGTCGCCCGGCGCAGGTGCGGTGAGGTGCTGCTGCCGTCGGCGACCTCACAGATCAGGCTGGCGCCGTCGCGCAGTATCCGCAGCCGTCTCGGGCCGGTGCCGTAGCGGATGGCATTGGTGACCAGCTCGCTGATCACCAGCTCGGTGGAGAAGGCGAGCTCCTCCAGCCCCCACTCCTCCAGGCGGCGGGCGACATCGGCGCGGATTCCGGCGACGGCGGCGGGATCGCCGGGCACCTCCCAGTGGGCGACCTGGGAGGGATCGAGCAGACGGGAGCGAGCCACGAGTACGGCGATGTCGTCGCTCGGGCGGGCCGGCAGCAGGGCGTCGAGGACGGCCTGACAGGTTTCCTCCGGGGTCCGGCCGGGCCCCGTCAGGGCGTCGTGCAGCATCTTGAGGCCCGTGTCGATGTCCCGGTTCCGGTCCTCGATCAGTCCATCGGTGTACAGGATCAGCTGGGAGCCCTCGGCCAGCGTGAACTCGGCGGCCTCGAAGGGCAGCCCGCCGCCCAGCCCCAGCGGCGGCGAGACGGGCCCGTCCAACTGCTGAACCGTGCCGTCCGGGTGTACCAGGGCCGGTCCCGGATGCCCGGATCTGGCCAGCGAGCACCGGCCGGCCACCGGGTCGTAGATGGCGTACAAGCACGTCGCCCCTGTGATTCCCTCACGGTCGTCCCCCTCGCTGTCGACCCGCGTGACCAACTCGTCCAGGTGCCTGATCAGCTCGTCCGGGGACAGATCGAGGGACGACAAGGTACGCACCGCGGTGCGCAGCCGGCCCATGGTGGCCGCGGCGTGCAGGCCGTGGCCGACCACGTCGCCCACCACCAGGGCGACCCGGGCCCCGGGCAGCGGGATGACATCGAACCAGTCGCCGCCGACCCCGGCCCGGGCGGGCAGGTAGCGGTGGGCGACCTCGACGGCGGACTGCTCGGGCAGGGAGCGAGGCAACAGGCTGCGCTGCAGGGTCACGGCCAGGGCATGCTCGCGGGTGTAACGCCGGGCGTTGTCGATGGCCACCGCGGCCCGGGCGGCCAGTTCCTCGGCGAAGGCCAGGTCCTCTTCCTCGAAGGCGTCCTGCTCCGCACGCCAGAAGTTGACCGCACCCAGTACCACGCCACGCGCCTGGAGCGGCGCGGTGATCAGGGAGTGGAGGCCGCGGTCCAGGATGCGCCGGGCGCGTTCGGGGTCCTGGGCCCGCCAGCCGTGGGACGCGGTCAGGTCGGCATCCAGGACGGCGTGGCCGCGCTCGACGCCGACGGCCACGGGGCTGCTCGGAACGAAGCGGGTGACTTCCCCCATGGGGAAGAGGGGCCAGGCCCCGCCCACGCCGTGAACCGCCGCGCGGCGCAGTTCGGCGCCTTGCCCGACCGGCTCGTCACCCTCCAGGACCGGATCCTGGAGGTCGACCGTGGCGACGTCGGCGAACCGGGGGACAGCCACCTCGGCCAGTTCCTCGGCGGTGCGCACCACGTCCAGCGTGGTGCCGATCCGCACGCCCGCCTCGTACAGCAGGCGCAGCCGCTCTCTGGCCACGGCCGCCCGGCCCGTCAGCGCCTGCAACTCGGTGGTGTCGCGCAGCGTGGCCACACTGCCCCCCTTTCCGCCGTGCTGGTCGACGGGCCGGAGGTTGACCGCCAGCAGGTGGTCGCCGGTCAGGTGGACCTCGTCGGTGGCGGCCCGGCCCGAGAGCAGCAGTTCGGCGGTGCCCGTCTCCAGACCCAGATCGGTGACGTGGCGCTGCTCGGCGTCCGCGGGCAGATTCAGCAGTCGCCGTGCCTCGTCGTTGGCCAGCAGCAGCCGGCCGTCACCGCCGATGATCAGTACCCCCTCCCGCACCGCGTGCAGCACGGCGTCATGGTGCTCGTACATCCGGGTCATCTCGGCCGGGCCCAGACCGTGGGTCTGCCGTCGCAACCGCCCCGACACCAGTGCCGTACCACCCATGACCAGCGCCAACGCGCCGCCGACGGAACCGAGCAGGAGCGGCATCTGGCGCTGCACCACGGTGTTCACGTTCTTGACCGTGACCCCGACCGACACCAGGCCGACGATCTTCTGTCCCCCGGTGTCGAAGACGGGGACCGTCGATTCCACGGCGAGGCCCAGGCTGCCTTCGAGGTCCTGGGTGAAGGGCCGGCCGGCGGCCGCCTCCTTGCGGAGCGCGAAGACGTGCTCCCCGATCAGCTTCGGGTCCGGGTGGGTCCAGCGGTAGCCCCGTGGATCGATCGCCACGACGAAGTCGACGCCCGTCAGCTTGCGCGTCTCCTCCGCGCGGGGTTGCAGGACGGCGGTCGGATCGGCGGACTTCATGGCGTCCACCGTGCCCGGGGCGCGCGCGAAGGTCTGGGCGACCCCCAACGACAGCCGGCGGGCCTCCTGCGTGCTTGAGTGCCGGGCTTGCAGGACGAGCGCCACCCCCGCGGCAGCGGCGAAGAGGACCACCAGAACCAGCTGCCAGAGGAACACCTGGCCTGCGACGCTGCGCACGTTCAGCATGGAGCGCACACGGGTTCCGGGCGGCTGGGCAGGGGGCCCGTGGGGCCGCTGGTGCCGACCGAAGATGCTGGTCATGTTCACGGGATGTCCCTCCCGTCGCCCGGCAGGAATCGGTGGCGGAGAGACGGGACCGGACAGGTCCGGCCCCTTCCGCGTCGTCTCAGGACCGCGCCCATTCCTGCCAGCGCTTGGTGACGGCGTCCTTGTTCTCCACCCACCAGTCGACGTCCAGGTCGAAGCCGGTGTAAAGGTGCTCCGGGGAGCTGGCCAGGTCCGCGGCGGCCCTGGGAAGGTACTTGTAGGCGGCGGGCACGACCGGGCCCATGGGGTAGGCCTCCGCGAAGCGGGCCTGCACCTCGGGCCGCAGGGCGAAGTCGATGAGCCTGTAGGCGGCGTCGACATTCCGGGCGCCGTTGGGGATGCCGAAGCCGTTGCTCTGCCGGCGGGCGCCGTTCCACTGGTAGGCGAGCGGTGCGCCCTGCTTGATGAGCTGGTTGGGGCGGCCGTGCCAGACGCTGGAGGCCATGACGTGTCCGCGTTGCAGTAGCAGTCCCGGCGTAGCGCCGTCGGCCCAGAATTCGCGCACGGCGCTCTTGATCTCGTCGAGGACTCGGAAGGCGCGGTCGACGTCGAGGGGATAGAGCCTGTCCTGGGCCACACCGTCAGCGAGCAGGGCGAACTCCAGCTCCGGTGGGCCCGCGTCCGGGCCCTGCAGGGCCCGGCTGCCCGGGAACGCACCGCTGTCCCAGAAGTCCGCCCAGGAATCGGGCTTCTTCCCGCCGAAGGCGTCGGTGCGGAACGCCATGACGCTGGCCCAGTAGTTCTTGCCGACGCCGTGTGAGGTGAGCAGCGACTCGGCGATGCCGGCATTTCTCGTGCTCTTCAGCCGGTCGTGGTCGAGCTCCTGCGTGGCCTCGTCCCGCTCGAAGCGTGCCAATGCGCTCATGTCGATGTCGATGACGTCGAACTGCGGTCGCCCTTCCTTGATCTGCGCAAGGATCTGCGCGTAGAAGGGGATGTTGACCACGCTGACCTGGATGCCGGTCTCTTTGCTGAACGGCTCGTAGACCGCCTTGCGGTTCGCTTCACCGTAGGCGCCGCCGATGTCACGGACGACGAGCGTCTTGCTGCTCCCGGCGTCGTTGGTCTTCCGGTCGGCACGGCCTCCACATGCGGTGAACGCAGTGGCGGCGGCACCTGCCGCGACGGAGCCGATCCCGCGTAGGAACGCTCTGCGGTCGATCCTGACGTCCGTCACCGTATGCCTCCTGCGAAGCCGGATGCGAGGCCCTCGGCGCTGGCTGTTCGCGGGACGCCGCCGACGCTCGTCGCCTGGGCGGACGCCGGACCATGGGTCAGCCGGGGCGACGGTGAGCCGGGTCACGCCATGGTAGGACCATGCGGTCGGGGACGCCATGACCTGGCACTACACCGCGGCGACAGGACGTCGGCGGATGCATCGAGGCGTTGGTCGGTCCTGGCCGCAGGTATGCCGAACGGCCCTTCACGAGCCGTCCATTGATTGAGGTTTCACCTGTCGAGGCAGGTCAAGTAAGTCTCGCCTTGGGCCGGCTGCGGGTGGCGCTCGCCGTGCCGCCGGTGCAGGCCCTGTCGCCGTACAGCAACGACGCCACCGTGCTGAGCAGGCTGTCCGTCGCCGAAGGACTCACCGCGCTGGACGAGGACGGCGCCGCCGCGCCCGCGCCACCCGGCCGACGGCTGAGCGAGTCGGTCACGCGAGGGCGGCGTGCGCACTGCGGCCGTGCCGAAGCGCCCGCGGACTCGTTCTGCCGCAACCTCAGCCGTCCGCCTTGTGGAGCAGTAGGCGCACGGTGGGGGCCGTCGTCCCGGTCCCGGCACAGGCCGTCCGGCCTTCTCCAGCGCGGTGTTGCCGGACGCGGGGCGAGCGAAATGCCATAGGACACAGCAGATCGGCACGCCTCGTGGTCGTTGTGGCATGGAGCAGGTGACAGGCAGGGAAGCGAGGCTCTGAGCAGCCGCCCCGTGGAGGCGGCGGACTGTCAAGGAGCGAACTCATGGTCCGATACGATCTCGCCCTCATCGGATTCGGCGGCGTCAATCGCGCGCTGGCCGAGCTCATATCCCAGAACGGGGAACGCCTGACGAAGGAGCTGGGCTTCGCCCTGCGGGTGGTGGCGATCACCGATCTGCGGGCCGGTTCCCTGGTGGACACCGACGGCATCGATCTGACGCCGCTGCTGGCCGCCGAGCCCGGGGAGCTGCGCTTCGCGGGCCTTGCCGGAGGCAGCGCTGATCCGCGCAACGAGTGGGTGATCCGCGAGGTCCCGGCCGACATCGTCGCGGAGGCGACGTTCACCAACCCCACCGACGGCGAGCCCGCCCTCTCCCATGTGCGCTGGGCCCTGGAATCGGGCAAGCACGTGTGCACCACCAACAAGGGACCGGTCGCACTCGCCGGCCGCGCACTGAAGCAGCTGGCCGCCGAGCGTGGTGTCAGCTTCGAGTTCGAGGGCTCGGTACTCAGCGGCACCCCCGTCCTGCGCACCGCCGAGCGCATGTTCGGCGGCCTGGAGATCACCGGCGTCCAGGGCATCATGAACGGCACCTCGAACTACATCCTGGGCCGCCTCGAAGCGGGCATCGAGCTGTCGGCGGCCATCGCCGAAGCCCAGAACCTCGGGTACGCCGAAGCCGATCCCACCGCGGACATCGAGGGCCACGACGTCCAGCTCAAGGTCATGATCCTGGCCAACGAGGTCCTCGGCGCCGACCTGCGCCGCGAGGACGTCTTCTGCGAGGGCATCTCCGCGATCACCCCCCATGAAGTGCGAGACGCCGCCTCGAAGGGCCTGTGCTGGAAGCTGGTCGGCTCCGCCACTCGCCACGAGGACGGCAGCGTCGACGCCCGCGTCGCCCCGCTCGCCCTGCCCGCCCAGCACCCGCTCGCCGGGATCTCCGGCCCCCTCAACGCGGTCGCCTTCCACACCGACCTCCTCGGCACCGTCACGGTCTCCGGGCCGGGCGCCGGGCGCATCGAGACCGCCTATGCCCTGCTGTCGGACGTCATCGCCATCCACCAGCGCCACGCCGACGATGACACCGCCCCCACCCTCCCCGTTCTCCAGGAGACCCACCGTGTCTGACACCGCCGTGCCCCGCGACATCGAACCGGGCACCGACACGGCGCCCGTGCACAACCCCTACACCGGCGAGGTCATCGCCTCGGTGCCCACCGTCGACGCGGGCGCCGTCGGCAGCATCCTGCAGCAGGCCAGGTGCGGGCGCCGTACCGCGGCCGCGCTGTCCCGCGCCTCCAGGGCCGCGGTCCTGGAACGCGCCGCCCACCTGATCGAGCGGCGCGCCGAGTCCTTCGCCCAGCTGATCGTCAGCGAGGCCGGCAAGACCATCACCCAGGCCCGCAAGGAAGTGGCCCGCGCGGTCAACACCCTGTCCCTGTCCGGAGCCGAGGCACGGCGCAACGCGGGCGAGGTCATCCCCTTCGACTCCTACGAGGGCTCGGAGAAACGGCAGGGCTGGTTCACCCGCGAACCGCTCGGCATCATCGCCGCGATCACCCCGTTCAACGACCCCCTCAACCTGGTCGCTCACAAGCTCGGCCCGGCCGTCGCCGGCGGCAACGCGGTCATCCTCAAACCGTCCGCCCTGACGCCGCTGTCCGCACTGCGGCTGGTCGACACCCTCATCGAGGCCGGCCTGCCCGAGGAGATCGTCACCGTCGTCAACGGCGACGCCGGCATCGCCGCCGCGATCGTCGCCGCCCCCGACGTGCGCATGGTGTCCTTCACCGGCGGATTCGCCACCGGCGAGGCCATCTCCCGCACGGCCGGCCTGAAGAAGCTCGCCATGGACCTGGGCGGCAACGCCCCGGTCATCGTCATGGACGACGCCGACCTGGACGAGGCCGTCGCCTCCTGTGTCTCCGGCGCGTTCTGGGCCGCGGGCCAGAACTGCATCGGCACCCAGCGGATCCTCATCGCCGCCGAGGTCTACGAGCGCTTCCGCGACGCCTTCGTCGCCCGCACCAAGCTGCTCCGCGTCGGCGACCCCCTCGACGAGCACACCGACGTCGGCCCCATGATCACCCAGGAGGCCGCCGCCGCCACCCGGGCCAAGGTCGACACCGCGGTGGCCGAGGGCGCGGTGCTGCTGTGCGGCAACGACGCCACCGGCACCCTGTACACGCCGGCCGTCCTGGAAGACGTCCCGGCGACCTGCTCGATCCGGCAGGAGGAGGTGTTCGCCCCGGTCGTCGTGCTACAGCCGTTCACGTCCTTCGAGGACGCCGTCGAGCAGGCCAACGCCATCGACTACAGCCTCCACGCGGGCATCTTCACCTCCCGCCTGGACCGCGCCCTGAACGCGGCCCGGCTGCTGGAAGCCGGCGGAGTCATGATCAACGACTCGTCCGACTACCGCTTCGACGCCATGCCGTTCGGCGGATTCAAGTACGGCAGCATGGGCCGCGAGGGCGTGCGCTTCGCCTTCGAGGAGATGACCCAGCCCAAGGTCGTCTGCGTCAACCACATCAGTGAAGTGGTCCAATGACCGTCTCTGTACCGAGCGCGAACCCTTGGCACTGAACGGTAACCGGCGAGCACCTGCCGATGCGCTGCTCACCCCGGTGGCGTTGTATTCCGTGTACTCCGTTCTCCTCGTGGGCGGTTGACGACGCTGGACAGGGTGAGCGCGGTGACCGTGTCCCGTACGCCGGGCATCTTGGCGATGTCCTCCCAGATGCTCCGTACGCGTTCCAGTGAGGCTGCTTCCAGGCGCACCATGATGTCGAAGTCGCCGCTGAGGATCTCGCAGATGACGACCTCGGGGATGCGTTTGAGTGCGGCCAGGACGTCGCCGCCGCGCATGCGGTCCTGGCGGTGGACGAGTACGAGGGCGGAGACGGCATCGCCGGTGTCGTGGCCCACGCGGACGATGGTGTAGCCGGCGATGTGGCCCTGGCGCTCCAGCCGTTCGATGCGCTGGCGCACCGCGTTGCGGGACAGCAGCACCTTGCCGGCCAGCTCGGAGTGCGAGATGCGGGCGTTGCGGGTCAGCTCGGCGATGATCTTCTCGTCGATGGTGTCCACAGCGGACCGTCTCCTTCGCGAATCGGTCGAGGTTGCAAACCCCCTCGGCAAGGCGTACTGCCGCAGACCTTCAGGCGGCGCAGGCACGGCAACCGCCCGGATCCCCTGCTGTTCCGCGAGGGAGGAGTCTCCGGCGCGACCGGGTGCCGGAGGCGAGGCCGTGGCGGCGGGCCTTCAGCAGGCCGCCGCTCCGGTCGAAGCGGACCAGGCTGGTCGCGGAGCTTCTTGCGCTGCGCCGGTCGCGGTGGCCGGCTTGCCGCCGGCCACCTTGACGGACGGTGTGGCGACACCGTGTCGAGCCGTGGGTCCACTCCAAC
Source organism: Streptomyces sp. NPDC014995 (assembly GCF_043080745.1). Lineage (NCBI taxonomy): Bacteria > Bacillati > Actinomycetota > Actinomycetes > Kitasatosporales > Streptomycetaceae > Streptomyces > Streptomyces sp. NPDC014995. The sequence goes on along the minus strand of NZ_JBIBVX010000029.1, from coordinate 37,382 downwards.
CAGCGTTGGTGACGGCGCTTCGTTCTGCAGCCACCAGTCGATGTCCGTGTCGAAGCCCTTGTCGTAGTGGTTGGGCGCACCGGCGAGTGCGTCGCGCTCGCCCTCCGTGAGCTGAGATCGGCCACCGGGGAGGACGGGCTCGGCGGGAAGGCCGGCTCACTGGGACGGGGGCGGTTGAGTGGGCGGGCATGAGGCACGTCAGTCGTGGGGGGTGGCGATGGCGGCGAGGTGCGTGCCGGGGCGCACGGTCAGCCCGTTCATGTTGTAGATGATCGTTCCGGTGGAGACGGCGGAGACCTTGAGTTCGGCGCCGTCGACGGGGCCGATGATGTGGCCGATGGTTTGTCCCTCGGTCACTTCGTCACCGGTGACCGCGTCCGGGTACCAGAGGCCTGAGGCCGGAGATTCGACCTCGCCCGTCCAGATCCAGTCGCGCGGCTGCACGGTCACCGGTGCGAGGTGCTGCGGCGCCTCGATGACACCGAGGTGGTGCAGGATCCGGTGCAGACCGTCGAGGAGCCTGCGTACGGTGGCGGGGTCGCGGTAGCCGAGTTGCCCGGTCTCGACGAGGATCGCGGGGACACCCTGCCGGTTCGCGGCGGCGTGGCTGTTGCCGCCGTCCGGGCTGGTGCTGAAGATGACCCGCTCGTATCCGACCGCGTGGGCCAGCGCCCTGTTCTTCGCGTCCAGTTCGTCGTCGCCGGTCAGGCGGTAGCCGACGAAGTCGAGCAGATGCTGGTCGATGCCGCCGCTGTGCAGGTCCACGTAGGCGTCGGCACCGTCGATCAGGTGCTCGAACAGCCAGGCCGCCATCCGGTCGGTGGGGCCGCCGTCCTTGTCGCCGGGGAAGACGCGGTTGATGTTCACGCCGTCCAGCGGGGAGATGTTGAGCCTGCCCCCGTAGACGGCCGGGGGGTTGGCCACGGGGCAGATCACCACCTGGCCAGCGACGTCGTCCGGCTCCAGCAGCCCGGCCAGGCGGGTGGCGGCGTCGACGCCGACGAACTCGCCGCCGTGGACGCCACCGGTGATCACGACCCGCGGGCCGGGACGGGAGCCGTTGACGAGGATCAGGGGAACCTCCGCCGTCGTGGTGCCCAGGCCGGCGGGCAGAACCCCGCGCTTCTTCTGGCCGGGCTCGGCCCGCAGCGGGCCAATGTCTTTCCTCTTTCTGGCTCAGGCCGCGGTGCGGCCGTTTGTGGTGATGAAGTCGGTCGGCTGGGAGGTGCGGCCCTGAAGGGCGAGGTCCGCGGCGATGCCGCCCATGGCGGGCGAGATCTTGAAGCCCTGGCCGGAGAAGCCGGCCAGCAGGGCACTTCTCGCGTTGCGCGGCCGCTCTCGTTCATTGCCTCAGTGGACGGTTGCCCGTCTCAGGACTGAACGGCCGAGCGCAGCTCGGGCAGGGACAGGACCTCGTCCAGCGCGTCGACGTAGAGATCCACGTGCTCGCGGCGGAAGGTCATGGGCGGTTTGATCTTCAGTACGTTGTCGTGCACACCATTGGGGAAGACGATGACGCCTCGCTCCTTCATGAGCTCGGTGACCATGAAGGCCTGCTCCGTGGCCGGCAATTTGGTGGTGCGGTTACGGACCAGTTCGACGCCGAGGTAGAGCCCTTCTGCCCGCACGTCGCCGATGAGCGGCTGACGCCGCTGGAGCTCGCGCAGCGACTGGGCGAAGTACCCGCCCACGCTCACGGCGTTCTCCCTCAGCCCATCCTGCTCGACGATGTCGAGTACGGCCTCGCCGATCGCGCAGGAGACCGGGTTGCCGCCGAAGGTGTTGAAGTACTTCATGCCCGTGTCGAACGCGTCGGCGATCTCCCGAGTCGTGACCACCGCCGCGAGGGGATGCCCGTTCCCGAGCGGCTTGCCCATCGTGACGATGTCCGGGACCACCCCCTGGAGCTCGAAACCCCACCAGGGCCCGAGTCGTCCGACGCCGACCTGGACCTCGTCGGAGATGCACAGGGCGCCCGCCCGCCTGGCAGCGGTGAACACGCCATCGAGGTAGCCGTCGGGGAACACGATGTTCCCACCCGATCCCATCAGGGACTCGGCGATGAAGGCGGCTGGGGCTCGGCCGTCGGCCGCGATCCGCTCGATGACGGCCGCGGCGTCGCGCGCGTACTTGACTCCGGCGTCCGGGTCGTCGTACCCGTAGGTGCTGCGGTAGCGGTCCGGGATGACGACCTCGTGGGTGGTGGCGGGTGCACCGGCGCCGCCGGGGCCCTTGTAACGGTTCGGGCTGATCCCGGTCACCACGCCGGTGTTTCCGTGGTACGCGCCGTCGATGTTGACGATGTGCTGACGTCCTGTCACCTGGCGGGCGATCCGCAGCGCCAGGTCGTTTGCCTCGCTGCCCGTGCACACGAGGAAGACGACCTCGAGCGGGTCGGGCAGCGTCGCCACCAGCTTCTGCACGTAACTGGCGATCTGCGGGTAGACAAAACGGCTGTTGGTGTTGAGCTTGCGCAGCTGCCGGGTGGCGGCGGCCGTCACCCGTGGCTCGGCGTGGCCGACGTGGGTGACGTTGTTCAGCGAGTCCAGATAGGCCAGACCGTCCTCGTCGTGGAACCACACGCCCCGCCCGCGCACGAGGTTCATCGGGTCGCGGTAGTAGTTGCGCTGGGAGCGAGCGATGTGGCGACGGCGCACGGAGACGACGTCGTCGATGGTGGGGGCCGCGGCGGGGGACTCGGTGAACCCGAAGAGCCGGGCGGGGTCGGGTGACAGGTGGCTCCATACCTGCCGTGCGGAGGGCGGCACGGCGCGCGGCGGCGGCCACGTGGCCATCCGCGCGGTGCGGTGGACCTGTACCTGGACGCGGGGCCCGAGCGGGTCCGTCTCATCGCTCGCGCCGGCGCGTCCCAACGGCGCCCCGGCCGGGACTCTCGCCGCGACGGGCGGCGTGTCGTCGAGTCCCCACCAGCAGGTCCAGAACTCCAGCCCCTCGACCGCATGTCGCAGCACCAACGGCATGCCGGGGCCACCGTGGGCCTCGACGACGCCGGGCAGCGGGCTGGCAACCTCCTCGGCGTCTGCCACGATCAGCGAGCCGCCGACCTGAACCGTCGCGGGCTCGTCGACTCCCGGGCGGCGCCGGCCCCCCAGGAGCAGGGAGGCGCTGAGGTGGGGCACGTAGCCCCGCCGCCGCCGTCCGTCGAGGGCGTCGTCGATGTGCGCGCGCACCGCCCTCGCATCGTGCCAGTTGACTTCGTCGTAGAGATCACTTGCCGGTCGCAGGTCGAGCAGCTGCGGGGCCGGTGTGTGCGGGGCACCGTCTCGGGCCGCCTCTGCCAAGACCCCTTCCAAGCCCCCCTGCTCCGGCGTCCGGGGGAGTCCGCAGGCGATCCGGAACGTCGCCTCGGCGACGTCGGGGCAGACCTCGGCCACCTGCGCGATCGTCGGCCAGGTGTGTTGCACGCGGGTCCGCCCGTACGGCGTGTCGCTCTCGGCGACCCGGCGCGTCCACGTCACGGCGTTCATGCACAGCCGGGCGGCCGCCAACGGATAGACAGCCGCCAGTTCCTCCGCCGTGAGGGGGAGTACCGAGTGGAAGCCGGCCACGACTTCGGCCGCCGCAGCGAGCGGGTCGGCCTTGCGGACCATGGCGTAGCCCGCCGCGATCGCCACCTCTGCCGCGCGCACGCTGTAGAGCGAGTCGCCCAGGTCGACGATGCCCGAGATTCGCAGCACCCCGTCCTCGTCGGCGTCGGCCAGAACGTTGGCGTCGTTGAGATCCTGATGCAGGACGCTCCGCGGCAGTCGGTCCAATGCCGGCAGGAGGTCGTCGTACCAGCCCATGATCGTGCGGACCGACTCCCGCCGGTCCGCGTCCTGTACAGCGTGCAGCGACGCCTCGACGATCTCAGCGGCCCGGCGCATGTCCCAGTCGTGCGGTTGCAAGCCCACCGGTGGCTCCATGCTGGAGAGTCCGAGGCTCAGCCGCCCAGCGGCTTCTCCCAGCTGACGCAGAAGCGCCGCGGGGTGGTCGTCGAGATCCGCCAGGACCCGGCCCTCAAGCCAGCTCATCACGCGGACCACGTGCGTTCGGCCCCCGTGGACGACGCCGGCAAGGCACTTCCCGTCACGTGTCGGGACCAGTCGTGGCACCGGAAGGTCGGGAACGGTGGAGGCCAGATGCTGGAGGAGTGAGTTCTGCCAGAAGACGTCGGCTGAGTCCGGCTCCGCGCGGGTGACCCGTACGAAGTAGCGCATGCCGTCATCGCCGGTGATCCGGACGTTCTGGTCGACCTCCCCTCCCAGTGGGTGCTGGACATATCCCTCGAGTCCGAAGGACTGCCGCAGCACCTGATCGAGGAGCGAGCCCGGCAGTTGGCCGGTGTGACCGGGGATGGCCGTTCCGTCCTGGCCGGTGGTGGTCGCTGAGGTCATCGGTGCGTTCTCTCTCTCGTCGTCAGGTCGCTCATCACTCACCGTGGGCCTGCGTCACGACGCTCGGGGCGTGGCCGGCCCCCCGCCACCACCCATGTCGGACCTTTGCCCGACGGTGTCGGTCGGCTCCCGGGCGGTCCGATCGATGCGGTTCCTGGGCGGAGGCGGGCCGGCGGCCGCGGCTGCGGTCTCGATCGCTTCACGGGCTGCACAGATCTCGACCACGTCGGCGACCGACAGGTCCAGGCGAAGTCCCCCGTTCGGTACTTCGATGCCCCACTCCCACGGCTGCAGGGGCCCGGACCAGGACGCGCTCCAACTCCTGGTCGGCGATCAGGTCCGAGGTGGGCCGTGCGTCAAAGGCGGAGCGTTCATCGAGACCGGTCATCAGCTCACGCGGCGGCCGTCATGACGTCCCGGGTGACGTTCTGGTCCTCGACCCTCGCCTTGAGCTCGGCGTAGTCTCTGGGGGAATCCTGGGTGATCCCGATCCCGCTCTGCCTGGCGAACCGGTTGGCTCGGCCGCCTTGGCCATCGCGGTCCTGGCGGGCCCCGTAGGGGAAGGCTGGGACTGACCCGAGGGACGCGGCGCCTCTCAGCAGCGCCTACTCAAATTGACGGACTGGGGATCAGGTGCTTACGGAAGCGCCATGGCTGCTCCAAGTGGGTGGTCATTCACGAGCCATCTCCAGCCCGAGGTGATGCATCAACATGAAACCCCGCGGAGAATCCGGCAACAAGGGACGCGAGGCCGCGACATCGGCCCTGTATTTTGTGCCTGTGCACAATTTCTGGCAGGAAGCCCCACCGGCATGTCAGCGGCATTTCCCGGAGACGGCCCCGTATCCGTCCGGTGACGGCTGTCGTCGCGAGGGGCGGTCCTCGTGAGCGGCCCGGGACGCCGCCAGGGTGGGGCCCGCCACGACGCCGTGCAGGCGATCGCGCGCCAGCTCCTCGAGGAACGACTCGACGAACTGACCTCTCGTGCTCTCGAACAGCTGGAAGCCGAGGAGGCCGCCTACGCGTCGGCGGACTGGGACCCGGTCCAGAAACGGGAGGGGATGCGACGAACCCTCGAACTCGCCCTGACCCGGCTGGCCGGCGGTCCCGTGCCCCGGACGGTCTCGCGCGCCACCGAGGACGTGGGACGCGAGCGAGCGGAACAGGCGTTTCCCCTGACCGCTCTGATGCACTCCTTCCAGCTGGACCTCAGGACCCTGTGGGAGGCCGTGCTCGCGGAGGGGCGAGCACGTGGCATCAGCGCCGATCCCGACTTCCTCGACGGATTGATCCGCGTCTGGGAGGCGACGGACGCCAACAGCGTCGAGGTCGTCGACGCCTACCGCCGCACCGAGCGCGACCTGGCGAGCCGTCGTACGGAGGTGCGCAACCGCGCCTTCAGCCGCCTCGTCCTGGAAGGGGAGCAGGATCCCTCCACGGTCGCCGAGGCCTCGACGTTGCTGGGCTTCTCCGAGCACGTCGCCTTGACCGTGGTCGTGGTCGAATCCGTTCCTACCGGGGACCCGGCTCTGTCCCAGGTCGACGATGCGTTGCGTCGTGGTGGCCTGCTGCGTCACTTCGGATGGATGGGCGACGAGCTCCTCGGCATCATCCGTCACGGACGGTGCGATCAAGTGACCATGCTCGCCATGCTCCGGCCGTTCGCCCCGTGGCGCTGCGGCGTCGCGGAAGTCCCCGGGCTGGCGCTGACGGCACGGGGCATCCGGTTCGCACGGGCGGCGATCCGCAGCTCCGCGCAGCCCGGAGTGCGCCACGTGGAGGGCCACTGGGTCGGGGCGATCATGTCGGCGCAGGAGGAGCTCACCGGTGCGATGGCCACCGACGTGCTGCGTCCACTCCTCGAGCTGCGCGACCGCGACAGCATCCTCGAGACCCTGCGCTGGTACCTCGACCTGGGCTCGGTCGCCGAGGTGGCCGCACGCACCTACCGTCACCGGAACACGGTGGGCAATCGCCTGCAGGCCGCGGAAGAGGCGACCGGGCTGAAGCTGTCCAGACCGAACGACGCCGCCCGGCTGGTCCTCGCCCTGGCTTGGCTGGACACGGACGCGGGCGCCCGCTTCCGAGCGACGGTGTCCTGATCCACCGATTGCCGGACGGGTTGCGGCAACCGGCCGGGGACCGCGAGAGCCGGAGCCGCAGCGCCGCGGTCAGAGGCCACATGCCCTTCATGAGGACGGCAGTCTTGGCGGCCGACAGTCCGGTCACGCCGCCGGGCGGCAGCGCGAAGCGGCGGCAGTTCGTGCCTGCCGGCTCGGGCGGGAACCGCACCAGGTTCCTGACAGGAAATTGTGCACAGGCACAAAATACGCGGTCGATCTCGCGGCCTCACGTCCCTTGTTGCCGGATTGTCCACGGTGCTTCACTGACGCATCACCTCGGGTTGGAGAAAGGCTCATCGCACTCGGAGCAGTAATGGTGCTGCCGCCGACTACCTGATCAGCATTCACCGTCCCCGGCCCTGTCCGGGGGGCTCGTCCTCCAGCGGCGGCCCCTCGGGCACCCCCGCAAGCCCCGTTGCCCCCTGAACAGGTCGCCGCCAACGCCGCGGCAGCCTCCTGAACCCCCGATGCGGCGGACCTGGCCACGCTCGACGAGATCGTGACTCCCGGTGAACGGGGTGTCCGATACGCCCGGAAAGAGGTTGAACATCATGCGTCAGATCGTCACCTTCGATGCCTACGGCACCCTGGTCGACTTCCAGCTCGGCCCCACCACCCTGAAGGTCCTGGCCGACCGGCTGGACCTGGACGGCCTGAACGTCGACGAGTTCCTCGACGACTTCCGCGTCATGCGGTTCCAGGCCGTCCTGGAGGCCTACCGCCCCTTCCGCGAGGCGCTGCCCTCCAGCCTGGAGGCAGCCATGCGTCTGCACGGCCTGGAGTACCGGAAGTCCGACGGCGAGGCCCTGGTCGCGGCCGTGCCCACCTTCGGCCCCCACCCCGAGGTCCCGGCCGCCCTGCGGGCGCTGAAGTCCCGGTACGAGATCGCCATCATCTCCAACACGGACGACGACCTCATCGCCCACAACCTGGCCAACATCGGCGTCGAGTTCGACCATGTCATCACCGCCCAGCAGGCCAAGGCGTACAAGCCGTCCCGGCAGACCTTCGAGTACGCCTTCCAGACCATGGACATCGACCCCGCCCAGGTCATCCACGTCGCCCAGGGCTGGGAGTACGACCTCATCCCCACCCGCGACCTCGGCCTCGCTCGCCGCGTGTGGATCAACCGCTACGAATTCCACAGCGGCAGCGCCGACTACCAGCCCTACGACGAGCTGCCCGACCTCTCCGGCCTGCCGGCCCTGCTCGGCTGCTGACCCCACGGCGACACGGCGACACAGGACAGAGAACGCAAAGGACGCACGCCCATGAAGCAGATCCCCTACTGGCTCGACACCGCTCCCGCCCTGCCCGACCGGTCCGGAAAGGACCTGCCGGACGAGGCCGACGTGGTGGTCATCGGCGGCGGCCTCACCGGACTGTCCACCGCCTACCACGCCGCCCGCAAGGGCGCCCGGGTCGTCCTCGTCGAGAAGGACAAGGTCGGCTCGGGTGCCTCAGGGCGCAACGGCAGTCACTGCAACCCCGGCATCACCATCAGCCCGGCCGAGGCCCGCAAGCGCTACGGGATGGAGCGCGCCCGTGAGATCTACGATGCGTTCCGCGACGCGGTGGACCTCGTCGAGGAGCTAGCGGTCAAGGAGAAGATCGACTGCGACTTCCACCGTGCCGGGCGCCTCGGCGTCGCCTTCAAGCCCCAGCACTTCGACGCCATGCGGGCCAAGCAGCGCGATCTGGCCGAGAACTACGGCCACGACACGGTATTGCTGACCAAGAACGAACTGCGCGCCGAACTCGGCTCGGAGTACTACCACGGCGCCCTGCTCGACCCGCTCGGCGCGGCCCTGCATGTGGGCAAGTTCGTCCATGGCCTGGCCGAGGCCGCCGAACGCGCCGGTGCGGAGATCCACGAACGGAACGCCGCCACGGGCCTGACGAGGACTCCCGGCGGCGGCTTCCTCGTCGAGACCATGCACGGCACCATCCGCGCCAAGCAGGTCATGGCGGCCACCGACGCCTACACCGACAAGGCGCTGCCCTGGTTCCGGAAGCGGCTGATCAACGTCGGCAGCTTCATCATCGTCACCGAACCGCTCGGCGAGGCGCGCGCTCGCGACATCATTCCCAACGGGCGCCTGGTGGTCGACTCCAAGAACGTCGGCCACTACATCCGCCTCACCCCCGACAACCGCCTCGCCTTCGGTGGCCGGGCCCGCTTCGCGCCCTCCAACCCGGCCTCCGACGTGAAGAGCGGGGACGTCCTGAAGCGGGAGATGACGGAGATCTTCCCGCAACTGGCGGACGTCCGGGTCGACTACGTCTGGGGCGGCATGGTCGGCTTCTCCTGGGACCGCATCCCGCACGCGGGTGAGGCCGAGGGGGCCAAGGGCCTGTACTACTCCATGGGGTACTGCGGCCATGGAGTCCAGATGGCCACCTACATGGGCCGGGCGGTCGCCGAGATGATGGACGGCAAGCCGGAGGCCAACCCCCTGCGTGACCTTGGCTTCCCCAAGGTTCCCGTCCCCTTCTACAACGGCACCGCCTGGTTCCTGCCCTTCGGCGGGGCGTACTACAAGGCCAAGGACCGCCTGCGCTGACCAACAGCGATTCACCGGAAGGGCCATTGGCGGTGTCCGCCCGCCACTGGCCCTTGCCATGTCGTTTCCGGCACTCGAAAAGCGCAGTCGCGGATCCCGTCACGAACTCGACGGCTGCCGTCCAGACCGAGGCGGGGTGTGAAAGCGCGAGGCCAAGGGCGCACACCGAGGCAACGGCAACCCGTCCGGCGTCTTCGCGCGGTCCGGGCTCCAGGCGAAGGCACGGACGGGCGCCGACCGAGCGACGGAAGGAGCCCGCCCGTGTCTGCCTTCCCCTCCGCATCGCTCAGGCCGTTGCCTTCCTGCGCGATATCGGTGCGGCGGAGCTCGTCCGTCCCGGAGGGAGCCTCCTCGCGCGCCTCCAGCGCGTCCATGAGCAGCTCGCGGCGTGGGGCGCCCGCCCCGCCCTCCGGCTCGCGGGCCTGTGCCACGCGTACTACGGCACCGACGGCTTCCACACCGCGCTGCTGTCCCTAAACCGCCGTGCCGAACTCGCGGCGGTGATCGGAGCAACCGGGTCACCGGTCACGCTGGCCTCCCCGAACCTCAACGGCGTCACGACATCGCCGAGCGCACGGCCGCCAACGAACTCGACCTCGTCTGCATCGACCCGTCCTTCCGGGAACAGTAGGGAGGCGAACTCCTCGCCCTGTTCACCCGCTTTCGCCCCCTGCTCAGCCAGCCTGCCTGGTCGTCCTGCGATGCCGTTCTTACCTCGCAGCCATCCGCAGAGATTGAGGACAGAGGCAGTCTCATGAAGACCACACCCCATCCAGCGTCGGCGACATTAGAGCAGCTGGCGTGAGAGGGGACGGACTTTGCTCGTCATGAACACCTACGTGGCGCATCATCACAGGTCAGGGCCGACCGGAACACTCGGAGAGTCGGTAAAGGCGACTTCCTCGCGGATGGCCCATCGGAACAGGCTGGCGAACGCGGCCGGTTCACGCCCCCACTTCGACCCGCCAACCCGGTTTGGATTCCCCTCCGTCCTGCGCCGCCAGTGCTCATAGTCCTCCAGATCACTCGGCGTCGTCTCCAACCAGCCCCGCCCGCGCTTCCACAGGAATGTCAGTAGCAGGGTGATGTCCGTGACGTAGTTGCGGCGGGTCTCCTCCTCGTAGCGGCGGAAGGTGCCGGACTGGCAGTACAGGCTGAGGAGGGGGTCTACCCGGTGATGTGGTGACAGGAGGACGGGGTCGTCGGCCATCTCACCAACGGCGTCCTCGAGGGATGGGAGGTTGTCCCATCCCTCGACGACACCCGCCCGGACCCCTCCCCGTACCGCGTCCGGCGGTACCCAGAACACGCGCCGATTCACGGCAAGCGCACCCTTCTTGATTGGCTTCAACACGCCAATTCAAAAGGGAACTGCGCGATGCTGTTGAGACAATGGGTGTGCAGGGCTCGACGTCAGTACGCCCTGTTCGGGCCGGGCGCCGTCGAGCTCGCGCACGACCGGGGGGTCGCTCCTGTTCAGGCGAGGTCATGACGGCCTTCCCGAAGTTGCGCAATGACGTCGCCCAGGGGTACGGCCATGGCCCGCCCGACGTTGACCCAATCGTCCTTGGCGTGGCCGAGGAGGTAGTCGCGCCGTTCTGGTACGCGCTCCGCGCGCCAGTTCGTGATCAGCGCGCGCAGCGTGAGTCGTGCCAGCGCGGCAATCGGCAGCAGCGGAAGTTCCCAGTCCTCGATGGGGCGTGCCCGTTCGTAGCCGGCGACGAAGGCGCAGGCATCCCGCCAGGGGCGATCCGGCGCCCGGCCGAGCAGGTTCGCCAGGGAGACAGCAGGGTCGAAGATCACGGCACTGCGCATGGTGTCACCGAAGTCGATGACGCCGGTGACAAAGTCGTCGCCTTGCGGATCCACCACAACGTTGTAAGGGCTGTAGTCGCCATGGATCACTTGCGTTTCGAGATCATTCAGCCTCGGGACGACGGCTCTGTCGAAAAGCCGGAAGACCTCCTGAGCCAACTGACGGTGCTCGGTATTCGGCGTGTGCTCGACAAGTCCGGTCAGCTGGTGGAAATGCCGGAGGTCCCATACCAGCCCTCGTCGGTCCGCGGGGTGCTCAAATGCTTTCAGCGCCACGTCGACTCGTCCCAGCATCTCGCCCACCTGGGCGAGCTGTTCCGCGGTTGGATTCGTTCGTGCCAGGACCGGACCTTCGACGAAGTCGAACACCCGCAGGACTCGAGTCCTGCCGTCGTTCGTTTCGATGGCCACACGGTCGTCTCCGCCGACGGTCGGCTTCACCCGCTGGACCGGCAATTCCGGAGCGGCGCCTTGGAGAAAACGCATCACGGCGGTCTGTAGAGCGACAGTCATCTCTGCCTCGTCAGGGTGGGAAACCTTCACGAGGTAGTCGTTCGAGTCGGTCCTGAGCCTGAACGTGTCGTCCTTCTCCGTCGCCAGTCGATCGAGGCGTCCGCCGACGTGGTAATGCCGCTCAAGGAGGGCGCTCACCAGCATGACGTCGATGGGCTCGTGAGACGATGCCAGGCCGCTCTCCTCGAAGAGCCGTTGAGCGATTCTCGTTGCCGGTGAGTTGTTCATGGTCAGTTCCTTGGCCAGCCTGCTACAGACGGTCCTTCGCGATCTCGGAGAAAGTCTCCAGGAATCGGGTCACATCGGCGGAGGTGAAGGCCAGCGGGGGACGGATCTTCAGAACGTTCGCCGCTTTGCCCGTGCCGCTGATGAGGATCCGACGGTCGCGCATGTCGTTGATGACGTCTTCGGTGCGTGAGCGGTCGGGCTCGAGCGTCTCCCGGTCCTTGACGAGCTCCACACCGACGTAGAGACCGCTGCCGCGCACCTCAGCTACGTAAGGGGAATCCTTCGTGATCTCCTGGAGCCCTGCGCGCAGAGCCGTGCCGTTCTCGAGAGCGCGCTGCTGCACGTTCTCGTTCTCGAAGACATCCAGGACTGCGGCGCCGGCGGCCACAGGGATCGAGCTGCCGGCAAAGGTGTTGAAGTAGCGAACGTTCTGTCCGAACTCCTCGCAGACCTCGGGTCGGAAAACCACACCGGAGATCGGCAATCCGTTGCCCATCGGCTTACCCATGGTGACGATGTCCGGCAGCACAGCGTGGCGGGTGAAGCCCCACATCGAATCCCCGAGCCGGGCGAATCCCGACTGCACCTCGTCCGCGATGTAGACACCGCCGGCCGCGTGCACCTCCTCCACGACGGCCCTCATGTAACCGACCGGGTCCGTGAAGATTCCATCGCTGGAGTAGGCGCAGTCGGTGATCAGCGCCGCGAGTCGGTAACCGTGGCGCTCGAGGTCGTCGATCGCGCCGCGCACCTGGTTGCGCATGTGCTCGGCGAGCGTGGTTCCGGGCGCGACGAGCCGCGGGTCAGGAGGATCGATGAGCCGGACGTTCGGTCCCAGCGGTGATCCTGTGCCCAGAGTCGGCGAGAAGCTCGCCACCTCACGAGTGAGGCCGTGGTAGGCCCAGCGGGTCACGATGATGCCCTCACCGCCGGTGTGGAACCTCGCCACCCGCACCGCGAGGTCGTTGGCCTCCGACCCGCTGCACGCGAGACTCAGCTTCGACAGCTCCTCGGGGAAGGTCGCGAGAAGCCGCTCCGCATAGTCGACCAGCGACTCCTGGACGTAGCGGGTGTTGGTGTTGACTGCACTCATCTGGCGGGAGACGGCCTCGGCCACGTGTGGGTGGGCGTGCCCGACGCACGGAACGTTGTTGTACGCGTCGAGGTAGTCGTAGCCGTCGCGGTCGATCAGGTGGGCTCCGTGACCGGAGACGAACTCGACCGGCTCCTTGTAGATGAGCGTGTAACCAGGACCGAGCACCTTGTTGCGGCGTCGGATGGTCTCCTGGAGGTGTTCGGGGAGCTCGCTCAGGCCGCCCGGGTCGAACCGGTTGGGGTAGTGGGCGAGGGCTCGACTCAGCGTCGAAGTCATCGTGGGCACAACCTTTCGGCCTGGTTCCGTCGGAGTTGCTTGCTGCTGCGGCTGAGACCCTACCCGTTTTTGGTTCCAGTTCCAACCTGAAACAATAAGCCTGCGGGAGCTGCACGGTGCTCGTCGAGCCGGTACGGCGCTCCGTGAGGTCTCCTCGCGGTTATGTCGACCATGGCCTCACTCGACCCCGGGCTTTTCGCCGGCGCCCGTCCCGCCCTTCGACCCGATCATTGCTGCGTTCGTCAGGCAAGTCGATCTATAGCGTCTCAATCTAAGACCTTGATCCATCGGCCGACCAGCGCGACGCTGGGCCCCGAGTTACCGGCCAGGGGTAGGCTGACCGGCGGGAGGCGTTCCTGTCTCTTCGCTGGCCGCGGCCCCCGGAAGCTTCGACGACGGGCGTAACATCATCGAGCCTGCCCGTGGCAAAGCACCCCGATTTCCTGCGGCTCAGGCGGTCCGACTTGCCGGCGGCAAGGCGCTGACCGTGAGCGTCGGCTCGGCGACATGCGGTGCAGGACCGTTGATCGTCGCGTCCAAACCGGGCCCGGCTCGCTCGGCGTATCGGGCTCGCTATGGTCATGAGGTGACCAGCAACCCCACATCGCGCGACTACAACAAGGCCTCGGTCCTTGATGTAGTCCTGACCCGGGCGCCCTTGACGCGGAACGAGCTCATCGAGCTCACGGGCTTGAGCAAGGCCACGGTGTCCCGAGCCGTAGAGGAGCTTCGGGCGGATGGCTTCGTCATCGACGGCGGAGTGGATGAGGTTGTCGGCCGCGGCCGCCGGTCCACCTATCTGGACGTGCCCGGCACGACCGGGCACGTCGTGGGTATCAGCTTCGGCGCGCAGACCACCTGCGTCCTCGTGACCGATCTGAGGGGCCGCGAGGTCCAGCACGTGACGGTTCCCACCGAGGACCACGACGAGGTCAGGGCAGGCGCCGAATGGCTGGTCGGCTTGATTGCGAAGGCCAGCGAATCCGCACAGGGACCACTGCGCCAGGTCGTCGCCGCGGTGCCAGGCCGGGTCCGGATCGGCAAGGAGATCTTCGGCCCGGCGGAGCCGATGAAAATCTTCACTGGCTCTGATCTTCAGCGAGCCATTGAAGACCTGATCAATGCTCCCGTGCTCCTCGACAGTGACGCCAATGCGTCCTTGCTCGGGATCCTCACCAACGACGCCACCGTCAGGAACGCCGCGCTCTTCAGCCTCAGCACCAACCTGAACTTCGCCAGCTGCACAGATCACGAACTCGCCCGCGGGCGGACGCCTACCTTCGGGGACATTGGTGTGCTCTCCTCCGGGGTTGACGATGAGATCCTCGATGAGCTGCTGAGCACGAGAGGTCTTCTTCGCTTTGCCCGTGGGCGCGGACTCGACCTGGAACGCATCGAAGACCTCTGGCTGGAACCACACGAAGAGATGGCGCACGCCGAGGTGCTGGAAGCGTTCACCACGGCAATCGCGGCTGCTGTCAGCGTCGTCGCCGTGATGCTGGACCCTGAATCGGTTTATTTCGTGGGTCGATTGCGCCCGCTTGTCGAAGAAGTGCTTCCCGAGGTGCGCAGGCGACTGGACCAGAGCCTTCCGGCGGTCCCAGAGATCAAGGCGGTGACGCAGGTGATCGGCCTGTCGACGGCAGAAGGAGCGGTGTACGCGTGCCTGACCATGGCTCAGGGCCGGATACGAGACGCTGTGCTCGGGGCGCGTCGCCAGGGCCAACATACAGAGCGATCCGCACCAGCCTTCTGACTCGGCCACCAAACCAACCCACGCTTCATGTTGAAGCGAGGTTCCCCCGCTGCGCTGGGGTGGCTGTTCGTGGTGACGACTCTGCCTGTGCCGACTCTGGCCACCCGGTCCGTGCAAACCCCCAGGGCTGCAGGCGTCGGCGGCCCGACGTCGGGTGAGGCGTATTCGAGGGGGTGTTGCAACACAAGTTGATCGACTGGCTGTTGCCAGGAGCTTGGCGAGGCGCTCGGCTGGGGTAGCCCAGCCGAGCGTCTTTCGTGGTCGACTGTTCAGCTCGGCGGCCACGGCGTCCAGCTCCTCGCGGCTGCAACGAGACACGACCCCCACCGCGGCCGCCACTTCAAGCCCCGGCGTCTCCACGCGGACAAAGCCTACGACCGAGCCGACCTGCGAAAACGGTTACGCGGCAAACGCATCGGAGTACGGATCGCGCGCAAAGGCATCGAGTCCAGCGAACGATTGGGCCGCCACCGCTGGGTCATCGAGCGGACGATGTCCTGGCTGTCCGGCTACCGACGTCTGAGCCCTCGCTACGAGCGCGATCCTCGCAACTACCTGGCCTTTCTCGGCCTCGCCGCCGCCCTCTGCTGCTACAAACGACTGGAGACTGCCCCGTGTCGACGCGGGCCCGCCGGGCGGGGAGCACGCTTCGACGGTTATTCGATCACTCGTGGTATGGACCGTGGCCGCTCGGGGTCACGCCGAGCAATGAGGCCCCGTCAGCGGCACTGGCGTGCCGTCTCGATGGGGCTCTCGTGCGGGCCTCGGTCGCCCAGCCCCGTCGGGGCAGCCGCACGTACGTCGCGCGGGCTCGCGCCGAGTTCACGGCGGCAGGCCTTGTTGAAGGCCTGGAGGTCGGCGATGCCCACGGCCGCGGCGACGGCGGTGATGGACAGGGTGGAGGACAGCAGAAGGTGACGGGCGCGCTGAAGGCGTCGGTGCCGGATGTACGACACGACCGTGAGGCCGGTTTCCGCACGGAACACGCGTGTCAGGTGTGTGTGGGAGATTCCGACGGCGCGAGCGACGTCCGGTACGGACAGCGGGCCTGCCAGGTGTTCCTCGACGTAGGCCTGGGCTGCGGCCACGAAGGGGTGGCGGCGCCCGGCTCCCTCGCCCCTCGGCAGCTCGGCGATGCGCCACAGAGCGGTCCAGACCTCGGCCGTGGCTCGTGGGGCAGAGGTCGGCATGGCCGTCACCGCGTGTCGGAGCAGGTCGGCCAGGTGGGTGCTCTCGGCCGCGGCGTCCTGCATCACCGGCACCACCCGCGCGGTTCCGCCGTCGTGCAGCCGCAGGTGGACGTAGAAATGTTCCGACCTGCCCCGGTAGTGAAAGTGCACCTCCGTGTTCGGCGGCACGAGGCTGACGTGGCCAGGGCGTATGGGGTGGACCGACTGCCCGAGGGACAGAGCACCCACGTAGTGGTAGAGGTGCAGCTGCCACAGATCAGGCAGCCGGAAGACATCGTGGGCGGTGGAGACGCCGTGTACCCCGATGCCGGCATCAACCACGGTGGGCGCCTCGTCGAGCCGCAACGTCACGTGTTTCACGAGGACGGAAAATTACCAGCACTGGACGATTTCAGCCCACGACCGAGCCGGACTGGGCACCTACGTTCGTCGCATGTCAACCAGCAAGCAACTCCTGACATCTGTTCAGGTGGCGCGCTTCGTCGGGCAGGGATTCCTGCGCCTGGACGGGGTGGTGCCGCAGGAGATCAATGAGCGGGCCATCGCGGCCTTGACCGAGGGCCTGCCGGAAGTGTCCTACGGCACTCCGCTGGGCGGGGCGTTCGCGCAGGACACCTTCGTCCACGAGCTGCTCGCCCTGCCGGTCGTCGCGGGCGCTGTCGAGAGCCTGGTCGGCCCCGAGCCGACCGTCGACCACCATGCGGTTCATGTGCGCGAGCCGCACGAGGGACAGGCGCAGCCGCTCCACGGGGACGCGATCATCGACGTCCGGCAGGACGCGTTCGACATCCAGCTCATGTACTACCCGCACGAGGTGACCGCCGAGATGGGCGGCACCCTCAGCGTGCCCGGAAGCCATCTGCGCAGGATCAACGAGACGGACGTCGGCCGCGTCCAGAACCTCCGGGGACAGACCCGTCTGACCTGCCCGGCGGGCACGGTCGTTCTCGTCCATCACGGCATCTGGCACAGTGGCCGCCGCAACGACACCGCGGGCCGGCGCTACATGTACAAACTCCGCCTCAACCCGACCGTGCCGCAGGTGCGTCTGTGGGACGTCTCCGACCTGCACGACCCCGCGGTGACCGCGGAACTCAACACGTACTTCCCCTGGTACGAGTGGGCCACGGGCCGGCTGGAGATCTACAACCGGGTCCTGCTGTGGCGGGCCCTGACCGGAGACGACTCGTTCGACGTCGACTACTGGGTCACGCGCGTCAGCAACCGGCCGGCCCTGGGGAGTCACGCATGAGGCAGCAGGTTCTGGTCCTCTATCTCGCGACGTCGGCGCTGGACTCCCCCGTCGTGGGCTGGTCCCGCTACGACGGGACCGGCCGGACCCGTCCGACGACCGGTGACAGCGACGAGCCGCCCTATTCCACCGGGCTTGGCGCGTTGCAGGACGGGTGGCGTCTGTTCCAGGCCTCCCAACTGCTGCCCCCGCAGCCCGGTCACGAGTACGACGTCTCCTTCCTGAAGCACGAGTTCTTCTTCGAGAAGGTGGAGGACGGCCTTCGCCTTTGACACAGGTCACACGCTTCGACAGAACTACCTGCGTTTATCTGCCTCACCCTCGTGTAGACCGTCTCGAGAAAGAGATTGCTACGGCCCGAAGGGCATGTATATGACATTCAGGGTTTCGTGGCGGAGATACGGGAGTTGTACGGCGCTGCTCACCACGGCGGGGAGACGGCCTCGCCGACACGTCGTACGAGATCGGCGTTCCAGGGGTGTGGGCGGCTTGCGTACTCCCGGGCCTCGACGCCTCCATGCCCGCGGCTCTTCCGGCCTGCGGATGTGTCACCGCCAACGTCCTTCGACGGCTGGCCTCGCACCGCGTTTCACCGTGGTGGTCTGCTGAGCGTCGCCATCGGTCATCAAGGTCTCGGACCATGCTCCGCTCCGCCGCTGCGCATGTCGAGCAGGCCGTGTTGGACGCCCTGCCAGGGTGAGGTGACGCGGCCTACGCCTCCCGCGAGGTCTCTCAGCCATGGCGGGGCCGCCGGCCGTAGTGGCTGCGGCCCCGCTCGGGTGTGTGGGTCAGGACGGGTCGCCGTACTGGAGGCCGCGTCCGTTGGTGCCGACGTAGACGCGGCCGTAGGTGTCGGGGTCGCCGGTGATGACGCCGACGCCGCCGATGGCGCCCCACTGGTGGGCCTTGTCGTTGACGCGGAGCCAGGTGGCGCCCTTGTCGGTGGAGCGGAAGACTCCGGTGACGTCCTTGACGGTGCCGATCAGGTACAGGGCCTGGTAGCTGGTGCCCGGCTTGGCCTTGCCGAAGCCGAGGGCGGAGGCGGACTGCACCGTTTTGAGCGTGGTGAAGGTGCGGCCGCCGTCGGTGGAGTGCAGCAGCCCCTTGCCGCCGCCTGCGATCCACAGGTCCCCGGCGATGCCGGGGACGGCCTCGAGCCGGCCGTCGGCCGGCAGGTTGGTGGCGCGGGCGGTGAAGGTCGCGCCGCCGTCGGTGCTGGCGTAGAGCGTGCCACCGGACAGTGAGTAGAAGGTTCTGGCCGAGGAGCGGTCGGCGACGACCACGGCGTCGTTGCCCAGGCCGCTGACCCTCGACCAGCTCGCCCCGTTGTCGGTCGAGCGGTACGGGGCCTGACCGGCCTGGGTCCAGACGATGGTGGAGCCGTCAGCCGCGAGCGCGGCATGGCCGTCCTGGGCACCGGCCACCGGCTCTGCCTTGAAGCCGTTCCAGCTGGCGCCGCCGTCGGTGGAGTAGGCGCCGTCCTTGTCGCCGCCCCGGCCGACGCGGACCATCATCGAGGGCTTGGACTGGGCGAAGTCGATATCGGTGCTGTTGGTCATCAGCGGGTTCTTCAGTCGCCCGGCGGGCACCTTGGTCAGGGAGTCGTGGCGGAAACCGCCCTGGTCGCCCATGGCGGTGACGACTTGCGCGCCGCCGGGCGGGGCGACCGCGTCCAGCAGCGCGGTCTCCTCCAGCCCTCGGGCCCCCGAGCTCCAGTGGCTGGTGCCGCCGCTGTCGGTGGCGGTGGCGTCCTTGCTGCGCCAGATGCCGTTGCCGGTGCCGTACAGCACGTGCCCGGAGTTGAAGGGATCGATGGCCAGGGCGGTCATCCAGTGCCCGGTGTGGGTACCGACGTACGGAGCCGCGGAGGCGCTCCGCACCGATTTCTCGGCCAGTGCCTTCCACGTCGTGCCGCCGTCGGTGCTCCGGTAGATCTCGTCCTCGGGCCACCAGCGGCCGAGGGTGGTGACCATCACCGTGGAGGGCTTGCGCGGGTCGACGGCCAGACCGGAGAACCCGTAGCTGCCCTGGGACGGGGAGACGTTCTTCCACGCCCCGCGGGCCGGCGTGTACTTCCACACCGAACCCGCCGTCACACCGTTGGGTCCGAGGGCGTTGGTGTACGTCAGGTACAGCGAGCCGTCACCGGAGAGCACGCCGTGCTGCGGCAGTTGGCCGGTGGGCTGCCCGGAGACGGCCTGCCAGGTGCTGCCGCCGTCGCTGGAGCGGTAGAGGGAGGTGGACTTGTCGGCGACGCCGACGTAGATCGTCTTGCTGCCGGCCGGGCCGTACGTCACGAAGGAGATGCCCGCGCCGCTGCTCGCCCCGTCCTTGACGGGGAACGAGGAGACCTGCCGCCATGTCTTGCCGTGGTCGGTGCTGCGCCACAGGCCGTTCTTGCGGGTCCCCAGCAGCAGGGTGCCGTTGTCCGACGGGTTGATCGCCAGCCGTTCCCCCGTCCCGCGGCCGTCCTCGTTGCCGCCCAGCTTGAAGGGCAGATCGGTGCGCTGGAAGGTGCGGCCCCGGTCGGTGGAGCGCAGGATCGCGCCGTTGCCCGCCCACTCGTTGGTGTAGGTGCCCGCCGCGAGATAGAGCCGCTTGGGGTCGACGGGGTCGGTGGCCAGCGAGTCGATGCCCAGCAGATTCCAGTCCTTCTCGCCGAGCCAGTCGGTCAGCGGGATCCACTGCTCGGCCCCGGTGTCCCAGCGGTAGGCGCCGCCCATGTCGGTGCGCGCGTACAGCAGGCCCTTCTCCCGTGGGTTGAAAACCAGCCCGGTGACGTAACCGCCGCCCACCACCTGGGCGTTCTGCCACCTGTACGGTCCGGCCGCGGCCGTGGTCTGCGCCCCGCCGGTCCCGGCCGCCTGGGTCTGGGCCGTCTTCACCAGCTTCCACTGCTGGTTGGTGCCGCCGTGGCCCGGATACTGGATGACCGCCGCGCCCTGGGCCGTGGAGCCTCCGAAGACCTCCAGGACCTGGCCGCTCCGGCGGGAGGTGAAGGTGACGGCGTCGGAACCGCTCACATCACTGATCCGCCACTCCTGGGAGGTGGCGGAGCTGTCGGTCTGCTGCTCGGCGGCGGCCGCCTGGGCGGTCGAATTGCCCGCTATACCCAGCACTTTGCCGCTGTTGCGATTCACCAGCTCGTAGTAGCCGTCCCCGGTGGGTCTCAGTCTCCACTGCTGGTTGGCGGCGTTCTGGTCGGTGTACTGCTGGATACGGGTGCCGTCGGCGGTGGAGAAGCTGCTGACGTCCAGCACCTTGCCGCTGCGCACGGAGACCAGACGGTAGTAGGCATCGCCGTCGACCGTCGCGGCCTGCGAGTCCTCCTGCGCGAACAGGAGATACGGCACGACCGCGGCGGGCACGCCGAGCATCACAGCGGTGGCGGTCCAGCGACGGCGGTGTCGGCCGCGGCGCCCGCCGTTCGTGGGGTTGTTCATGGAGAGGCGTTCTCCTTGCATGCTGTTCAACAGTGGAAAGCAGGATCCCGGCCCCGGAACTGGCCGGATCCGCTTCCTTGTCGCCACAGGTTCCGCACAGGTTGCCGCGAGCCGGGAACTTTTTCAGATCACCTCGTGGCGCGGTAGGCGCTGATCCATCTGGAGGAGGGCCCTCGCCCCTGATCCGGTGCCGGAACCGCGCCCGAGCGGCCCCGGATCAGTAGCCGTGGATCATCTTGTAGGCGACCTCCGGGAGGAACTGTCCGGCCGAGGAGCCGGCTCCCACGCCGCAGTTGCCGTCGGACGGGAGAACCGGGCCTGGAGCGTGGCGTTCACGCCGTACTCGCGGTCACCCGTCAGCCGGGTCAGCGCGCCGGCCGTGAGGACGAGCCGCGTCTTGTCCCACAGGGTGTAATCGCGTCCCTCGACGAGCTCCGTCTTGCCGTGCCACGGTCCCGGGAACCTGGACCCGTTCAGATTCAGAGTGACCGCCTTGGCCGTGATCGGTTCCGACTTCGGCACAAAGACCCTGTCGAAGGAGGCCGTTCCCGAACGGGTGGTCCAGCCGGCCTTGATCCAGGCGATCCAGGGCCGGGTCCGTCCACTTCAGGGTCTCCCGGTTCAGGTAGGCCCGAGTTCCGGGGTCCCACAGCGCGGTGGTGACTCCGGCGAGGCGTGCCGCGTGTCCGAAGTGCTCGTAGTACTTCAGCGCCTCGCCCCGCTCGACACGGGAAGGATGGGTGTGGTCGGGGTAGCCGAGCAGGCCGTACTCACCGAGGTAGACGGGGATGTCCCTGGCGACGAAGGTGTCGCGCATGCGGGCGAAGGCGTCGTTGAGGTCGTTGCGGGCGACCTCGTCGTAGTGGGTGCCGCCCGCGAGGTTGATGCTGAACGGATACCAGCTGTAGTAGTGCACGGTGGCGATCAGATGGCGGTCGTTCAGCGACTGGTGGTCGGACCAGGTCACCGGGATCCGGACGCTGCGGAAGCCCTCCCCGCGGATGGTGGTGAACAGGTCCCGGGTGACCTTCGGGTTGCCCCAGTTCTCCTCGTGGGGAATGGCGTCCAGGGTGTTGCCCAGGTTCCAGCTGGGCTGCATCGCGGCGACGGCGTCCATGGCGCGGGCCGGAACTCTGATGGCGGACCATGTCGGCTCTGCCGTGTGGTCGGTCGCGGCGGTCGAGGCGCCGCCGGCCAGACCCAGCATGACGGCGAGGGCCAGGAACAGGGGGCAGGCGGCTGGTGCCGCGGCCGCGGTGGTGCGCGGGTTGCCGTAGGTCCTGCATGTGTGGGCCCTTTCGGTTGGTCGTGC
This sequence comes from Streptomyces sp. NPDC014995, assembly GCF_043080745.1. Taxonomy (NCBI): domain Bacteria; kingdom Bacillati; phylum Actinomycetota; class Actinomycetes; order Kitasatosporales; family Streptomycetaceae; genus Streptomyces; species Streptomyces sp. NPDC014995. The sequence continues at coordinate 15,417 of NZ_JBIBVX010000029.1, read as the reverse complement.
CCTTCTGTCGGTTCAGCCTTCGAGGGGCTCGTAGTCGAACCAGTCGAAGTGGACGGTGCCCGCAGCCGCGTACATGCCGATGACGCGGCCGGTGAAGCCGCCGGCGACCTCGGTCGACAGGTAGCGGCCGTCGAGGGCCGCGAGTTCGGTGAACGTGCCGTCGGGTTGCTCGATGCCGAGGGAGACGATGTCGGGTCCGGTGCACGGCCCGTGCGGAGGCGGTGGGTCCGAGATGGTGAGGGCGAGGACCAGTGGCCCGGCGGGTACGGCTTGTTCGGCCACGACCGTGCGCAGGGAGCCGACGCGCGCGATCACCCGTACTTCCGTTCCGGACGCCTCGATCGCGTAGTGGTGCCGCTCGTCGAGGCGGACAGCGAGGCCGCCGCGACCCTGCTCCGGGTCGACCAGGGTGCGGGCCCGGCAGGTGAGGTGCTGCTGGCGGCGGCCGGTGAACACCGCGTCGGGCTCGTCCAGGGAGCCGCCCCGCGCGTGGAGCGTCAGCCATCCGGGGCGCTCCTTGGTGGTGCAGAGCTCGGTGGGGCGGTCCCGCACGGAGATCCAGGTCGGCCCGAGTGCGCTGAGCTCGAAGTCGTCGCGCCCTTCCTCGACGGGGGCGGGGGAGAGCGGCCACGGGAGCGTGGAGAGGTCCGTGGTGACCTCGCCGACGACGGGCCAGTCGTCCTCCCAGGTCACGGGTGCCAGAAAGGTCTCCCGGCCGAGCACGTGCCAGCCGGGGGTGCCGCCGCGCGGCCGGACGCCGAGGAAGACCATCCACCACGAGCCGTCGGGGCCCTGGACCAGGTCGGCGTGGCCGGTGTTCTGGATGGGGTGGTCGGTGCCGCGGTGGGTGAGGATGGGGTTGGCCGGGCACGGCTCGAAGGGGCCGGTCGGCGTGCGGCCGCGGGCGATGGACACACCGTGGCCGCGTTCGGTGCCGCCCTCGGCGATGAGCAGGTACCAGTAGTCGCCGATCCGGTACAGGTGCGGCGCCTCCGGGGCCTTGGCGCCGGGGCCGCCGGACCAGAGCTTGTGCGGTGTGCCGTACGTCTGCCCGGTGGACGGGTCGAGGCCGACCTGTGCGACCCCGGCGACAGTGCACCAGCAGGTGCCGTCCTCGTCCCAGGCCAGGTCGGGATCGATGCCGGGTACGTCGGGTGCGGGGATCGGATCCGACCACGGTCCGGAGGGGGCGGTGGCGGTGACGATCAGGTTGCCGCCGCCCTCGCTGCAGTTGGTGACGATCAGCCAGAATCGGCCGTCGTGGTGGCGCAGGGTGGGGGCGTAGATGCCGCCCGAGGAAGGCATGGAGGCCGGCAGGCGCAACTGCTCCGGTCGGTCCAGGGCGTTGCCGATCTGCCGCCAGTGCACGAGGTCGTGGCTGTGGAAGAGGGGTACGCCGGGGAAGTACTCGAAGCTGGAGCAGGCGAGGTAGTAGTCGTCGCCGACCCGGCAGATGCTCGGGTCGGGGTGGAACCCGGGGAGCACGGGGTTGGTGGCGCTGGCGGGCTGGTTCTGGGCGGGCACCCTTGGTCGTCCTTTCATCGGGTGGGCAGCAGGGACGGCGCTCAGCGAGCGTCCGGCTCCGTGCGGGTGATGCGCAGCAGCACCGCGGAGGGCGCGGTGGGCAGGGTCACGGTGAGGTCGGCGGTGTCCCGGTTCCAGACGGCAACGGCCTGACGCGCGGCGGGGTACAGCACCTCGACACGGGCCGCGTCGCCCGCCTGCTCGGGCAGCCGGAGGGTGGTGGTGGCCGGACCGCCCGGTCGGCGCCAGACAGTGAGGTAAGTGGTGGCGGGGGTGTGCAGGGCCAGGGCGATCCAGGGGGCGTCCCAGCAGGGAAGGCCGAGCGGCCAGGACGGCACGGCCCCCGGCAGGTCGGCGCGGACGGCTTTGTACACGGCGACCGCCTCGTGGACCAGGGCGCGGGCCTCGGGCCCCAGTTCGGGCAAGTTGCCGGAGAGGTGGATGCGGCCGAGGAGGGCGCCGGCCATGGTGAAGGCGACCTCGTCGAGGGAGTCCTCCGGCTGCGGATAGGCCCACACGGCGCCTTGCTCGGGGGTGACGGCGGTGGGTGCGGAGGCCGCGATGGGCGCGTAGAGCTGCAGGTTCTGCTGGTCGCTGGTGGACTGCAGTTGCAGCCGCGACAGCAGGGCGTGGTCCCATCGCATGCCGCCCGAGGCGCAGTTCTCCACCACCAGGTGCGGATGGCGGTCCAGGATGCCGTCGAGCCAGTCCAGATGCGCTCGGTTGTGGCCGAGCAGGCCGGCGCCCGGGGTCTCGCCGGGGTGGGCGCTGGTGCCGGAGCCGGGGTCGATGTTGTGGTCGAGCTTGAGATAGCCGACGCCCCACTCGCCGACCAGGCGGTCCACGACCTGGTCCAGGTGAGCGCGGGCCGCGGGGTGGCGCAGGTCCAGGTGGTGCCGGCCGGACTCCGTGAGGCGGACGCCGTTGCGACGGAAGAACGCCTCGTCGGGCAGGGACTTGGCCATGGGGCTGTGCACGCCGATGACTTCGGGCTCCAGCCACAGGCCGGGGACCATGCCGCGCTCGCGGATGCGGTCCAGCACCTCGTGGATCCCCTTCTCGCCGGGGAAGCGGGAGGCGGCCGGTTCCCAGGCGCCGACGGTGGTCCACCAGCCGCCGTTGTCGCCGTCGTACCAGCCCGCGTCGATGACGAAGTACTCGGCGCCGGCCTCGGCCGCCGCGTCGATCAGCGGCAGCAGCTTGTCGGTGGTGGGGTCGCCCATCAGGCAGTTCATGTAGTCGTTGAAGATGACGGGCAGACGCCGGTGATCGGTGTGCGGGCGGCGGTGGGCGCGGCGGTAGCGGGTCAGTGAGGCGAACGCGGCGTCGGGGCCGCCGTCGGCGCTGAAGGACAGGGCGGCGGGTACGGTGCTGAAGACGGCGCCCGGTTCCAGAGGGTGGCGCCAGCCGTGGTGGGCGTCGGTGGGCCCGAACAGTGCCGCGTAGGCCGCATGGTCGTGCTCTTGGCACTCCCAGCGCCAGCCGCCGCCGTTGTGCTCGATCTGCCACACCCAGGTGCGGCCGGTACGCCGGTCCGTCAGGCCGCCCATGGGCAGGTGTCCGCAACTGGACCAGGTGCCCTGGCCGTTCAGTGCGAAGCCGGCCTTGCCGTGCCCGTACTTCACGCGTCCGCTGACGTCAGGGGTGGTCCGGCGCATCGGCTGCCGCTGCCAGCGGCACTCGGCGAGCCAGTCGTTGTCCGCCCACAGCAGGTCGGCGGCGTCGACGGCCGCCGGGTCCTGCGGGGTGAGGCAGCCCACCGCGAGCGAGCTGACCGACTCCAGGTGCAGCGTGGTCCGCCCTTCATTGCGCAGGGTCACTTCGCTGCGGAGCACGGGGATGCCGTCCGGCGACCGGTAGGTCACCTCCGCGACCAATCCGGTTTCCGGGTCGTGGAGATGCACGGTCAGCGTGTGCCAGTCGCCGTCGCGGGCCGCGCGGTGGGCCCGGTGGCGCAGCCGCCCGCCGAGAGCTGTCCCGATCAGGCGGCTGCCCGACCAGCCACGGCCGTGACCCGCGGCCGTCACCTCCACCAGCGGCAGGGACGCACCGGGGTCGCTGCCCGCTTCGCCGGGCAGTCCGAGATGCGTCAGGCGGGCGCTGCCGTCGTCGCCGAGGACGAACTCGAGATGCAGGGCGTCGTGACCCCAGCGGAAGCTCCGCTGTCCGTTCTCCATGGTGTCCTTTCCAGGTCAGTGGCCGTGGTGTGCGGCGCGGTGATGCACAAGGGCGGCGCGGCGTCAGAAGCCCACGGCGCCCCAGGAGTGAGCCGTATAGTCGCCGGGCCCGAATTCCCAGCCGGCCATGACGCTGTTGAGGTAGTGGTCGCCTGTGTAGAAGCCCCTGTTCAGCCCGTAGTTGAAGAACGGGATGAGGCTGCCTGACCACCAGCCGGACTTGCTCCTGTCCAGGAAGCTGAGGGTGTGGCCGCCATTGCTCCAGGTGTACTCGTAGATGTCCCAGGTGCGGCCGCCCAGGCTGACGTTGGTCGCGGCCGGGATCGCGTTGCCGGTCGCGTAGTGCTTGAACCAGTACGTCCGTGACGCTGCCACTGCCGAGTTCGGCAGGGTGAAGACGAGAGCCAGAGCCGTGAGAAGCGCGGCCCAGCCGATACGGGATTTCATCAGCCCTCCGGAACGTGTGCTGAGTGGGGGGATCACACAGGGCGGCCGGGAGCCGAAGCTCACCTCGGGCCGCCGTAGATGACTCCGCGTCCGTTCGTCCCGAAGTAGACGCGACCGTAGATCCGGGGGTCTCCGGTCATGGTGTTGCCGGTCCAGGCGTACTGGTGCCGGTCGTCGTTGATGCGGATCCAGGTCCGGCCCGCGTCGTCGGACCGGAAGATGCCGCGCACGCCGTGGATCTTGGAGCTGGTGTAGACGGCGGGGTACGGGGACCCGGGTGCGGCCTTGCCGAATCCGACGACGTCGCCCTGGTCCACCACTTCGAACCCGGTGAAGGACGATCCGGAGTCGGTCGACCGCCACAGCCCGTACGGTGTGGGGGTGGTGGGCTTGTTGGTGCCGCCGGCCAGCCAGATGTCGCCCTCGTGGCCCGGTACCGGCTTGAAGCGGACGTTGCCCGCGGTGGGCAGGCCGGTCGCCGCCGTGGCCTCGAAGCTCTTGCCGCCGTCCGTGCTGAGGTAGAAGACGCCGGCGTCGTAGGCGTAGAACTTCGCCGGGTTCACCCGGTCGGAGCGTACGGGGACCCCGGTCGGCAGCCCCTTCGAGGCCGTCCAGGTCGCTCCGTGGTCGTCGGACCAGCTCACCGGCGCTCCGGCTGGGGACCAGACGATCCGTCTGCCGTCGGCGCTGATGGCGACGGCCTGGTCCTCGACTCCGGGCCCGGTGACGCCGGCCGGCTCACTGCGCGACGGCGTCCAGGTGTCGCCGCTGTCGGTGGAGATGGCGAAGTGCTGGGTCCAGCCGCTGGTGGGGTGGCCGACCCGCACGATCGTGTGGGGCGCCAGCTCCGCGTAGTCCAGGGCCGGGGTGCCGCCGAAGGTCGGGCTGTCGTACATCTTCGGCGCCTTGCGGAAATCCGTGTGCCGGAAGCCGCCGACGTCGCCGACGCCGGAGAAGAGGTGCGCCGCGCCGACGGGCGGGCTGATCACACACATGACGGCGGTTTCCTCCAGGCCCTGGGCCCGCACGGACAGGTGCACCGTGCCGCCGCCGTCCCAGTCGGTCAGGTTGTCCGCGCCGTAGATCGTCGCGCCGGTGCCGTACATGAAGTGGTCGGAGTCGAAGGGGTCGATCTGGACGGACTCCATCATCCAGCCCAGCTTGGGCGCCATCTCGGGCAGCGACGGCGAGGCGTTCCAGGTCAGCCAGGGGGCGGCGGAGATGTCGATGTCGTAGCGCAGGGTGCGCTCGGCATTCGGGCCCAGGTCCCACGCGCGGGTCCAGCTCGCGCCGCCGTCGGTGGAGCGGAAGAGGATGCAGTCGGGGTACCACTTGACCTGGGTGGACACCATCAGGGTGTCCGGGTTCTGCCGGTCGATGGTCAGGCCGCTGTAACCGTACTGGTTGTCGTCGCTGGTGGACGGGACCGGGCTGATGCGGGTCCAGGTGCCGGTGGCGGTGTCCAGCTTCCACACGTCGCCCTTGGAGCCGTCGTACGGGCCGGCGGTGTCGCTGGTCGCCAGGTACAGGTAGCCGCCGACGTGGTCGAAGACCGCGTGGTGCGGGATGAAGCCGGTGGGCTGTCCGGGGACGCGTTCCCAGGTCGCTCCCGCGTCGGTCGACCGGTACAGGATGTTGTCCTTGTCGGCGACGGTGACGTAGAGGGTCCGGGTGGCCCTGCCTGCTCTGCCGGTGCGCTTGTCGAAGACGACTTGCAGCACGCCCAGGTTGTCGCCGTTGTATCCGTCGGGGTCGGTGGGGTCGGGCACGAAGTCGCCGACGTTGGGGAAGTTGGTCACCTGCGCGAAGGTCTTGCCGTGGTCGGTGCTGCGCCACAGCCCGTGGCCCCCGCGCACTCCCAGGTAGAGGATCCTGCTGCGGTGGGGGTCGATCGCCAGCCGCTCGCCGATGCCCCGGCCGGGCATGTTGCCGCCCAGCCGGAACGGCAGGGGAGTGGTCTTCCAGGTGCGGCCGCGGTCGGTCGAGCGCAGGATCGCCGCCATGGTCGGGTCCCAGTCGGGGAGGGTGTAGGTGCCCGCCGCCAGGTAGACGCGGTCGGGGTCGACCTCGTCGGTGGCGATGCTGATGATGCCGGTGTGGCCGTACTCGTCCCAGCCGATCCAGTCGGTGAGGGGGACCCACCGCCGGGACGCCGTGTCGAGGCGGTAGGCGCCGCCGATGTCGGTGCGCGCGTACACCAGTCCGGGCTCGCGCTGGTTGAAGACGATGCCGGTGACGAAGCCACCGCCGACTATCTCGGCGTTGCGGAAGGTGTAGGGCGTGTGTCGGACCTTCCCGGCCACGCGGGCGGATGTGGCGGATGTGACGGGTGCGGCCGAGGCACCGGAGGGGGCGAGCAGGGGGAGTGCGGCCGTGGCCGCGCCTGCGGCCAGCAGGCCTCGGCGGGAGAGATGCGGGGCATGGGTCATGACGGGTCCTTGCCTTTCGGGTGCGGGTCCGTACGGGGCCTGCGCACAAGCCGCGGTCCGGCCGGCCGGCTCCAGAAGGCGATTCCGCAGGCCTCGTCCGGCGCGACGAGGGTGCCGTACCGGTGGGGCGGCCGGAGTCGGGGGACCGCCGAGGCGCTCGGTGATGGATTCTCCGTCGCTGAGGCCGGAGTTGGTCTCCACGCCGGCGGCTGTTCGCGGGACGACTCGGCGGTTCATCTCACTGCTCATGTCGTTGCGGCCCTTCGTTTGCGTCGATCCGACCGACGGGCGGGCAGACGCTGCGTCGTCCGGTGGTCTCATGTCCGGAGGGCGGGAGCAAACCGAGTCGACGCGCTTCGACGTTTCGGTGAGAGTAAGGCCGTGCTTCCGGGGGCGACAACGGCCCGCCAAGGTCACTTTTCGGTAACAGGCACGGTCGTGGGTGAGAGCACGCACCGCCCTCCATGTGGCTTTGCCCCAGGTGAGCTGGTCTTCCAGGTGAACTCTCAAAGAGGAACGCCGGCGCCGGACGAATGGCTCGCGACGGCTGGGCGGCCTGTGATTGACACACGACTCACCGTCATGCCAACGTCGAAGCGCTTCGATTCCCTCCGCGACAGTGTGATCGACAAAAGCGGTACGCCGCCCGGCTCCGCAGTCGCCCACGGTTCCCACGCCTTCTCCGTCGACCTCCTGCAAGGGACTTCTCAGGTGAGTACCGCCGCCACATCCCCCGAGCCGCCCACCACCGACCTGCCGTTCCGTGACCCCGCGCTCCCCCTCGCCCGGCGAGTCGACGACCTGATCTCCCGGCTGACGCTCGACGAGCGCATCGAGCTGCTCTACCAGTACTCACCAGGAGTCCCGCGCCTCGGACTGGCCCCCTTCAAGACCGGGACCGAAGGGCTGCACGGCGTGTCCTGGCTGGGGCCGGCCACCGTGTTCCCGCAAGCGGTAGGCCTGGGAGCCACCTGGGACGAGGAGCTGCTGCACGAGGTCGCCACGGCCGTCGGCACCGAGGCCCGCGCCTTCCACCAGCGCCCCGCCGCCGACGGCCACCGGCACAGCCTCCAGGTCTGGGCCCCCGTGGTGAACCTGCTGCGCGACCCCCGCTGGGGCCGCAACGAGGAGGGATACGCAGAGGATCCGCTGCTCACCGGCCGGCTCTCCGTCAGCTTCTGCCGCGGGCTGGCCGGGGACCACCCGGTCTATCTGCGCACGGCACCGCTCCTGAAGCACTTCCTCGCCTACAACAACGAGGACGAGCGCGACATCACCTCCTCCGTGGTACCGCCCAGGGTGCTGCACGAATACGACCTCGCCGCCTTCCGCCCGGCGATCGCGTCCGGCGCCGCCACCGGCGTCATGCCGGCCTACAACCTCATCAACGGCCGCCCCTGCCATGTCAGTCCACTGCTCGAGACCGAGGTACGGCGCTGGGCCGAGCCCACCGGCCACGAGCTGTTCGTCTGCAGCGACGCCGGAGCGGTGACCAACCTCGCCGAATCGGAGCACTACTTCGACGACCATCCCACCTCCCACGCGGCGGCGGTACGGGCCGGTGTCGACAGCATCACCGAACTGGACGAGGACGGCAGCATCACCCTCGGCAGGCTCCGCACGGCGGTCGACCGCGGGCTGCTCACCGAGGCCGACATCGACCGCGCCGCGCGCCGCCACCTGTCGATACGCTTCCGCCTCGGCGAGTTCGATCCGGACCTCGACCCCTACGCCGGCATCCGCGACGACGCCGTGGACAGCCCCGCCCACCGGGCGCTCGCCTTGCGCGCCGCCACGGAGTCGGTGGTGCTGCTGAAGAACGACGGCGCACTGCCGCTGTCACCGGCCCCCGGCGGGCGCGTCGCGCTCGTCGGCCCGTTGGCGGACACCCTCTTCGAGGACTGGTACAGCGGCACCATGCCGTACCGGATCACCATTGCGACCGGCCTGGAGGCGGCACTCAAGGAGCACGGCGCCGAAGCGGTCCGCGCGGAGGGAGTCGACCGGATCACGCTGCGCGCCGCCTCCACCGGAGGCCTCCTGCGCGTGCCCGCGCTCGACCCCGGCGGGCCCATGGTGGCCGGCGCTCCCTCGGACGAGCAGGAGACGGGCGACAACGCCGGCCACGACCTGTTCGACTGGGGTGAAGGCGTGCTGACCCTCCGCAACGCGCGCACGGAACGCTACGTCACCCTCAAGGACGGCGACCTCACCCTCGCCGCCGACCAGACGCAGCCGAACGGCTGGTTCGTCCACGAGACCTTCCGGCTGGAACCCCAGCCGGACGGCACGGAACTGCTGCGCAACATCAGCAACGGCCGCTACGCCGCCGTGGACCCCGCCACCGGCCGCGTCACCCTCTCTGCCGAAGCCCCCGAGCAGGCGGAACGCTGGACCCGAACGGTCGTCAGGGACGGAATCGCCGAAGCCGTCGCGGCCGCCGCCTCGGCGGACGTCGCCGTGGTCGTCCTCGGAAACGACCCGCACATCAACGGCCGCGAGACCGAGGACCGTGCGGGCATCTCGCTGCCGCCCCCGCAGGAGGCCCTGCTGCGCGCCGTCGCCACCGAGCGTCCCGAGTCGGTACTGGTCGTGATGAGCAGCTACCCGTACGCCGTCGACTGGGCGGACGAGCACCTGCCCGCCGTGGTGTGGACCTCCCACGGCGGGCAGGAGACGGGCCGGGCACTCGCCGCGATCCTGCTCGGCGGGGCCGAACCCTCCGGACGGCTCCCGCAGACCTGGTACCGCGGCGACGACCCCCTGCCCGGCCGCCTCGACTACGACATCATCAGCGCCGGCTGGACGTACCAGTACCACGACGCCGCACCGCTGTACCCCTTCGGGCACGGCCTGTCCTACACCAGCTTCGCCTACTCCGGCCTGCGGCTGTCCGCCCGGGAAGCGACACAGGACGACACCCTGACCGTGAGCGTCGAGCTCACCAACACCGGGACGCGCACGGGCACCGAGACCGTGCAGCTCTACACCCGCGCGCTCGCCGCCCGCCATCGCGCGCCCAGGCGCAGACTGACGGACTTCCGCAAGGTCTCCCTCGCCCCCGGTGAACGGCGGAGGCTGGAGTTCGACCTGCCCGTCGCGGCCCTGGCCCACTGGTCCGTCTCGGCGGGCGCCCTCGCCGTGGACCCGGGGCCGTACGAGATCCTGATCGGGCACTCGGCCGAAGCCATCGCCCTGACAGCGCCCCTCACCGTGACGGGGCCGGCGCTCCCCGCCCGCACTCTCCTCGGCGGACGACTGGAGGCCGTCGACTTCGACGAGTGCGAGGGCGGCACGCTCGTCGACGCCACCCGGGAGAAGGGGGAGGCGGTCACCCCGGCGACCGGTGACATCCCCTGCGCACTGCGCTACGGCTCAGTCGACCTGGGCAGCCCGGCAGACGGGCCGCGGGTCATCACGGCCGAGGTGTCGTGCGCGACGGAGGAGGACGCGACCGTCGAGATCTACGCCGACGGCGCTCCCGGTGCCGGAACCTTGCTCGCCGCCCTCCGCGTCACCACCGGCACCGACGGCCGGTGCGACTGGCGCACGGTCAGCGCGCGGATACCGGAGGAGGTGACCGGGGTGCACGATCTGCATCTCGTTCTGCGGGGCGGCGTCCACCTGGCCGCGATCGCCGGCGGGACGTGCTGAGGAGCGGCGGGACGCGGCAAGAAGACGGTCCGCCCCCGCGTTCCACACTTTCCGAGCAGTGACGCACGGATCTATCCTCTGCATGAACGTCGTCCGTACCGGAGGAGGGCCGGGGCGGGTATGCGACAGACCGCACGCCATGACGTCGTCTTCGTCGCCGGCACCGCCGGAGAGCATGAACTCACCTGGTCGCAGAAGGCCCATGAACGCGAAGGATGCCACCCCCATCTCCACGGACCCCGCAACAGGAACGTACGGATGGGGCGGGCACTGGACGGCCGGCCCGACATGTCCGCGGTGCTGCATGCCTTCGCCGCGGTCATGGCTCACTTCGAGGCGCTGCGCACCCTCTATCCACGTGACGCGGACGGACACCCGCGCGCGGTCGTCGTGGCTTCCGGCGTGCTCCGGATCGACGAGTACGCCTCCGACGCCCCGCCGACCTACGACGAGCTGAGCGCCTTCACGCTCCGACTGGCCGAGCCCGGATTCGCGCCGGACGACCTGCCGTTGCGGGCCGCCGTCATCACCGTGGACGGCAGACCCATCCACATCGCGCTGTCCTTGCACCACTTCTCGGCGGACACGACGAGCGCCCGGATCGCGGCCGAACACATAGCCCGACTGGTCGCCGATCCGGGCGCCGACCTCGGCTCGGGGTGGCAGCCGCGGCAGATCGCGAGCTTCGAAGCCAGTCCCTCGGGGCGGCGGCACGCCCATCGTGTCGACACCCATGACCGGGCCATGCTCCGTCGGTCCGCCATGCCCGAACTCCAGGCGCCCCCGGGCCACAGGGCCGCCGTCTACAACTTCGTATGCCTCGACTCCGCGGCGGTCGCCCTCGCGGCAGCCGCTCTGGCGAAGCAGTACCGGACATCCGCGGCCGCCGTCCTGCACGCCGCATACGCGCGCACGCTCGCCGAGCACCTCGGCATCGGCACCTGCGTGTTCAACACCGTGATGCCCAACCGGCACACCACCATTGCCCGCGAGGCGGTGGCCCATATCGCCGGCAGGGCCCTCGTCCCGGTCGACACGTCCCTGGGCAGCGACCGGTTCCCGGCGCTGTGCCGAGCCGTCGACGCGGCACTCGTCAGATCCTCCTCCGTCAGCCTGCGAGAGCCCGACCGCTACGCCAGATCCCTGGACGAGGTCTCCGCCGAACTGGGCCGCTCCGCACACAACCCGTACGTGGTCAACATCCGCCCCATAGCGCCCCGCACGCTGATCCGGGCTCGCACGGACAGGGCACCGCAGGACCTCGACCGAGCCATGGCCTCCAGCCGTTACCGACGATTTCCCAAACCCGTCGACGCGTACTCCGGGAACCTCTCCTTCGATGTGTGGGGCATGTCCGAGACGGCCGGAATCAGTCTCGGGACGGACGCGACGTCGTTCGACGCGACGGATCTCGAACAGATACTGCGGTCCTTCGAGAGCCGGCTGGTCGCAGCCGCGATCGGCGGTCACGCCGCAAGGAGCGCCTCCTTCGCCGGCGCATAGGGCGCGGCGGAGCGCGGATGGCCGGCGTCGAGATCACTCACGACGCCGGGTGTGCTGCCTGATGCGAGCGGCCTGCCTCTCCGACTGAGCATGTGCTGCGGTTTTCCGGGCAACGGTGCCGCCGTCGGTGCAACGCGTCCCACTTTCGGATGGCCGGAGTCCGGCCTGTCGGCGGGGGTGGTCCCGCTGGTCGGGGGAGTGTGCGGCTTCGGGCGCCGCGATGGGATGGAGGTGCAGGTCAAGGCCGAGAGGAGCGGGTGAATGAGCACCGTCGGGCCCAAGACGGCGCCTGTGTCGGCGAGAGCCCTGGCAGTGGTCTCCGGCACGGTGCCGGCCGCCGTGGCCGCTGACACCCGGGGCGTACGCGCGGACATTCGCGCCGATGTGAACCGGGACGGGGCGGTCGACGTCACCGGGGATTCCGCCCAACGCGTCAGGACCGGGGCGGCACACAGCATCACCTCGTCCGTGGAGGTGCGGCCGCCGTCGGTGACGGTGAACCGTACGGTGATCCGGCCGTCCCAGCCCTCCCGTATGACGTCCCGCCCGTCCAGGCCCGGGACCGTGCGCAGGGGTGCCAGGTGTTCCGGCGTCCGTACGACGTTGCCCTGGGCGTCGTTGCAGGCCTGGAGCCGGGCATGGGACAGCCGGCGGCCGTCCGGCGGCCTGGTCTTGCAACGCCGGTGCGTGTCACCGAGGCCAGCACCATCTTCAGCGCGTCGAGCAGGCGCTGGTCGTGGACCGCGGCCGGCAGGATCCCGGCCAGCGCAGATTTGCCGAGCAGTCCTACCCGGCGGGCCGGATCATCACCGGCCGGCACGGCTCGCGGCTGTCCGCGCACACCACCTTCCTCAAGGGCCCGGCAGGCACAGGACCCGCGGGTGCTCGACACCGGAGGGCTCGCCATCGGCCACGTGGACGAGTTCGTGCAGTTCCTGCCCGCGGGCACCGCGCGCGGCCGGAAGATCGGCATCGCCGACCCGGAGGGCACGCTCGCCCTGCTGCGCAAGGCACAGCGTGACGGGCACGGCCACACAAAGGCGTTCTCCACTCAGCGCTCCTACGCCGAGGGCCACGCAAGGCGATCCTGGACCGCATCCCGGCCGGCTGCACGGGGTCGTCCTGCCCGTCGACGGCGGATGGCTCGGCCGATGACCGGCACCGACCTGGCCTCCGTGCTGGACGGCGCCCGTGTGCTGCCGGTGCTGACCATGCGGCACGTCTCGACCGCCGGCCGGCTGGCCGACGCGCTCGCGGCGGGCGGTGCCGGGTGCGCCGAGGTCACCTACCGCACCCCCGATTCCGAGCCGGTGCTCAAGGAGATGGCTGCCCACGGTGGTCTGACCGTCGGCGCCGGCACGGTCGTCACGCCCCGGCAGGCGGAGCGGGCCGTGGCGGCCGGGGCCCGCTTCGTGGTCTCGCCCGGCTTCGATGAGGAGGTCGTCGCGAAGTGCCGCGAGCCGGGGGTGCCCATGGTTCCCGGCATCGCCACCGCCACCGAGCTGATGCGCCCCCTGAAGGCGGGCCTCGACACCGTCAAGCTCTTCCCCGCCGAACCGCTCGGCGGCGTGAGGGCGCTGCGAGCGCTCGCGGCGCCCTTCCCGCGGACGCGCTTCGTACCGACCGGCGGGATCGACGCCTCCCGCTTGGCCGCCTACCTCGCCGACCCGGCGGTCCTCGCCGTCGGCGGCAGTTGGCTGGCCACTGCCGCCCACCTGGAGCGGGGCGACCACGAGGAGACCCGCCGGCTGACCGCGGAGGCGGTGGAGAGGAGCATGACGTGATCGACGTGGTGGCCCTCGGCGAGGTGATGCGCGCTTCGACCCGGGCGAGGGACGCATTCGCACCGCCCGGACCTTCCAGGTGTGGGAAGGCGGCGGCGAGTACAACGTCGTACGCGGACTGCGGCGCTGCTGCGGCCTGCGCACAGCCGTCGTGACAACGCTCGCCGACAACGCGGTGGGCCGGCTCGTCGAGGACCTGATCCTCCAGGGCGGCGTCGACACCTCGCTGATCCGCTGGGTGCCCGACGACGGCATCGGCCGCACCGCCCGCAACGGCCTCGACTTCGTCGAACGCGACTACGGCATCCACGGCGCGCTGGGCGTCAGCGACCGCGCGCACACCGCCGTATCTCAGCTACGCACAGGGGATGTCGACTGGGACACGGTGTTCGCGGCCGGGGTGCGCTGGTTCCACACCGGCGGCATCTTCGCCGGCCTGTCCGACACCACGGTGGACGTCGCGGACGAGGCCATGGCCGCGGCCCGCCGCCGTGGCGTCACCGTCTCCTACGACCCCACCCTCGCCGAGCTGCGCGACCAGGGTGTGATCGGCGCGATCGGAGCCGGCATGAACCAGTCGGCGATGCTCGCCCGCTTCCTGCGCGAGACGGCTGCCGACGTGGTGATGCCGGCCGGGCGCTACACATTCCTGGACCAGTCGGCGCTGGACGACGTCCTGCCCGCCGCACGAGAACTGGGCAAGAGCGTGGTGGCGGTGGGGGTCTTCAACTCGGGACTGCTCTCCCGGGACCGGCCCGCCGAGGGCATGAAGTACGACTACCGCGACGCACCACCGGCCCTGGTCGACCGCGCTCGGGCGATGGCCGAGGTCTGCGAGGCGCACGGGACCACCCTGCCCGCCGCCGCGATCGCCTTCCCGAACACGCATCCCAGTATCATCGACGTCACCCTCGGCATGCGGACTGCGGAACAGGTCGGACGAAACGTGGAACTCCATGGTCAACACGTCCCCGACGGCCTCTGGGACGATCTTCGCACTCAGGGGTTGATCCGGTCGGACGTGCTGTCGGGGCATGGTGGGGGGAGGGATGCGCGGTGTCTCTGACGGACAAGGCCATCGAACAGATCCGTGAGCTGATCCGGACCGGTGCGCTGCCGCCGGGCTCGAAGCTCCCACCGGAGCCGGACCTGGCCGCCCAGCTGGGACTGTCCCGCAACCTCGCCCGCGAAGCGGTCAAGGCGCTGGCCGTCGCCCGCGTCCTGGAGGTACGGCGGGGCGACGGCACGTACGTGACCAGCCTCCAGCCGAGCCTGCTCCTGGAGGGTCTCGGCGGCGCGGTGGAGCTGCTGCAGGGCGACTCGGTCGCCCTGCAGGACCTCATGGAGGTACGGCGGCTCCTCGAACCGATGGCCACGGCCCTCGCCGCCCCCCGGATCTCCGACGCCCAACTGGCCGAAGTGAAGCGGCACTTGGACGCCATGCGCGAGGCCCGCGACGACGTCGAACAACTCAACGCCCACGACGCCGCCTTCCACCGCGCCGTCGTCTCGGCCACGGGCAACGAGACCCTCCTCACCCTTCTGGAAGGGATCTCCGGCCGCACCCTGCGCGCCCGCATCTGGCGCGGCCTGGTCGACGACAAGGCCGCGGGCCGCACCCTCGCCGAGCACGAGGCGATCTTCACCGCGCTGTCCACCCGTGACGCCGCCCTCAGCCAGGCCGCCGCACTGCTGCACGTGAGCAACACCGAGCAGTGGCTGAGGGAACACCTGCGCTCGGCCGAGCCCTTCCCCGTCCGGACGACAGAGCGGAAGTGACGGGCGGGCGGCGCCGGCTCACTGTGGAGAGGCCGGCCCGGGCCGTGAAGGAGGCGTCAGCGGCGAACAGCGACGTCCCGTCGTTCTTCTCCACCCACACCTCGTTGTTCTTGTGGCGCA
>NZ_JBIBVX010000028.1:0-63711 GCF_043080745.1 Streptomyces sp. NPDC014995 | reverse complement strand
GGAACGCCGCGACGACATCCACGAGGCCTTCCTCGGCCTCGCCGCCTGCCTGATCACCCACCGACACGTCCAACGCCTTTGTTAGGACCTCTAAGAGCAGAGGTAACCGGCGTAGTTGGAACAGCGCCCCACACCCTTGTCCCCGTCGAACTCCCAGTACTTGGTGCCGTTCGAAGCCAGAGCCGTCCAGTCACCCAGCGCGATGCCCTTGGTCGGCGGATCGATGTACAGCGGGAAGACGGTGTCCTCGCCATGGAGCAGCGCCGGGTCGGGCGTGATTTCGAGAGTGGTGCCGGTGAGCTTGAGCGGCAGCTCGGCCGCCGCGTCACCACTGCCGGGGCCCTCCGAAGGGGCCGGCTCACCCGCGGCCTCCTCCGTCGCAGCGGCGGTGCGGGTCAGTTGCGTGGTGACGCCAGCCGTAGTCGTGGGAGTGACCGTGGCCGGTGTGTCACCCGCCGAGTCCCACCTCCGCCCCGCCGGGCTCGGGAAGACCGGGGTGCCGTCGCCGTCGTCCAGCTCCGACGGCCGCTACCAGCCCGCCGACACAGGTCAGGCTGCGGAGGGCGTGGGTGTAACGGGCGCGTTCCTCTTCACGCCCGCTGACACCGACCCCGCCACCGCCGGCGTCCAGTCCGACGTCGTCAGCTACAAGTGGCGGCTGAACAGCGGCGCGGTGTCAGCGCCGATCACCGTCGCGAAGGGCACGGCCGCCGTGGCAGGGGATGCACGTGTGCAAGCGTGAGCCGCCATGGCAGACTCCCACCCTCTGACCTGGCGCTCCGTGCCAGGTCCGCATCGCACAGGGGTGGAACATTGGCAGGGCTCAGACGCTTCACGACGGTGGCCGCGCTCGCGGCGATGCTGCTGCTCGGGGGCTGCGCGGGCGCCGGCGGGAAGGGAATTCCGGAAGCATCCGCGACGGCATCCCCCGCTCCGACCACGAAGGCGTCGCCCGCCGGCGAGAAGACTGTGGAGCAGGTACTGGGCGACGTCCGCTACGCCGCCGAGGACATCGGAGACGACAGCGTGAGCCCCGTGAGTCTGCCGGGCCAAGAAGCCGCAAAGGTGCCGCCCTGCCAGGCGCACGGCGTGATCCTGACGCACGAGGTCCCCAGCCATGACGAACTCGTCCTCTTCACCGACCGCCTGCAGAAACGGGGGTGGAGGCTCGACGGCGCCATCAAGGTAAACGATGTCATCATGCTGTCATCCGGCAAGTGGGGCATCACGCTCGGCGTCGCACCGATACCGCAGGAGCTCGGGACCAGAGTAAGCCCGAACAAGGGCGGCATCTCGGTTTCCGCTATGGGAGCGTGCAAGAAGCTCTGACCTTCGTGGTGGCGCCGGTGGCGAAGTCGACCACGCCGCCTGGACGTTCGACGTCCTCAGGGAGGGCCAGCAGGACACCGCTGTCCGCTACGACGGCGGCCTGACCGGCAAGGCGTACACCAGCAAGGTCACCGGCTACAACAACCTCTACCAGGTCACCTCAAGCCGGCTGATCCTCCCCGACAGCACCAAGGAACCCCTGGTCGTTACGTACTATGTGCTGGCGGGGCAGACTCCGGTTCTTGTTCATAACTCGGGTCCGGGGTGCGGATCCGTATGGATCGATTCGAACAGGGTGCCTCATCATTTCAAGCATGCTGCTGACTTCGGGATCACTGCGAAGGAGAGCAAAGCGAGCAAGTCGGAATTCGTGAGCGCTTTGGAAGGCTTCGTTAAGGATCCAAGGAACGTCCGATTGCGGGAACGTATCGCGGGACGCCTGCCCGGCTACGTGGATCTCAATACCGGGCGTCACGTCTCGGTGGACATTGAGTCGGGCGAGATGCTTGGTGCCTGGAAATCAAATGTGACTTCAGACCAGTTCTGGTACCTGACCATGCAAGGGAAGCTGTAGATGGCGGCTTTGGAGCCGTTCCTTGTACTCGCGGAGGCCGTTTCCGAAGGGAGGATCTCTCCTTCAGAGTTCTCTTTTGTCTGTCTTCCCTCGTACAAGGGGTGCGGTGGACCGTATCCGTCTGCCGAGCAGTATCAGGCGGCGACAGATCTCTTCTATGTCGCGCATGACTGCGATTCATCTGGCATCGGTATGCCGGATCTGCTGAACGATGATCAGGTTCGCCAGAAGGCGGCTGATATCGCGCGGCGAATGAGGACGCTCCTGCGGTAGCAGAACCCGAACAGGCCGTTTTGGTGGAGAAATGGGTGTTTCCCTCGGTTCCGAGCCGAGGGAAACACCCATGATCTATTGACGGCAACGCTGACGGCAACGTCAGCGGACGACGGCTGCGATGGGTGGGTCGTCAGGGTCGTCGGTCGGGACGAGGGCGTTGCCGAGGGTGTTGATGGCTTGGCGTTGGAGGCGAAGCCGGACGTGTGCGTAGACGCCGGCGGTGACGCCGATGTGGGCGTGGCCGAGGAGTTCCGTGATCACGACGAGGTCGACGCCCTGTTCCAGGAGGAGGGTGGCGGTCGAGTGGCGGAGGTCGTGGAAGCGGATGCGTCGGAGTCCGGCCCGGTCGAGGAAGCTGTGGAAGCGGCGGGTGAGGCTAGCTGGGTCGAGAGGCCGTCCAGTCCGCCTTGTGAAGACGAGGCCGCTGTCGCTCAGGCCGCCTCTGCTGTCTCACGCTCCCTGTCCTGCCGCCTCTTGTGCTCCTTGAGGGAGTGGATGCATTCGGTGGGGAGGGCGATGCGGCGTTCGGATGCCCGGGTCTTGGTGGGTAGGTGGGTGAGGCCGCCGGTGCAGGTGCGGCGGGCGACGATCGGCGGCTGGGAGGCGGGCAAGACCGAGCCCCGCCCGCCGGAACGCGAGGCGTACGCCCGGCTGCTGGACAAACTCGCGGAGCCCTACCCCGCCGACGCCGTGGCACCGGCTGAGGACCCGGCGGTGCCTGATGCGGGGGGAGCACCCGCCAAGGACATGGAGGTGCCCCAGACATCCGCCGGCCCTGCCGCGTCCGCGCCGCCAGCTGAGCCGGCAAAGGCCCGGACTGTATCAACGGGCTCAGCCCCGGCGGGTGCGGCCACGACTGCCGGCGAGGGCGTCTCGCAGCGTCCAAGACCTGAACCAATACCGGGATCAGGCCGCGACGAGTTCCTGCTCGCGGTCCGGCGTCTTGACCTTGGGCTTCTTGTTCGGCAGCGAGAGCCGGAAGACCTTGCGCCACGCGGAGAACACCTGCTTGGGCAGCGGGCCGGTGACGTATTCCAGCTCGTACTTTTCGAACAGCGCGCGCACCTTCACCGCGACCTCGGCGTACCGGTTGCTCGGCAGGTCCGGGAACAGGTGGTGCTCGATCTGGTGCGACAGGTTGCCGGTCATGAAGTGCATGGCCTTGCTGCCGCTGATGTTCGCCGAGCCCATCATCTGGCGCAGGTACCACTGGCCGCGCGTCTCGCCCTTGATCGACCGGCGCTCGAAGACCTGCACGCCCTCGGGGAAGTGCCCGCACATGATCACCGAGTGGGACCAGATGTTGCGGACCAGGTTCGCGGTGAACGTGGCGGCGAGCGTGGTGAGGAACGACGGGCCCGACAGCAGCGGGTGGATCACGTAGTCCTTGAGCACCTGCTTGCGGATCTTGCGTCCCACGGCCTTGGCCCGCGCGCGGAACTCCGGGTCCTTGCGGCGGCGCTTGTGCAGGTTCTTGCCGAGCTCCAGGTCGTACGCTGCGATGCCGTACTCGAAGAAGCAGGCGTTGATGAAGTTCCACAGCGGCTGGCCGAGGTGGAACGGGTGCCACTTCTGGTCCTCGTCGACGCGCATGATGCCGTAGCCGAGGTCGTTGTCCTTGCCGATCACGTTGGTGTACGTGTGGTGCAGCTCGTTGTGCGAGTGCCGCCACTGCTCGGACGGCGAGACGTGATCCCACTCCCAGGTGGTGGAGTGAATCTTCGGGTCCCGCATCCAGTCCCACTGGCCGTGCAGGACGTTGTGGCCGATCTCCATGTTGTCCATGATCTTCGCCACGGACAGACCGGCGGTGCCGAGCAGCCACGCGGGCGGGAAGATCGAGAACAGCAGCACGCCCCTGCTGACCAGCTCGAGCTTGCGCTGCGCCGAGATGACCTTACGGATGTAGGCGGCGTCCTTCTCGCCCCGGTCGGCGATCACCTCGTCGCGGATCGCGTCCAGCTCGCGGCCGAGATCCTCGATCTGCTCCGCGGTCAGGTGGGCGGTGGGGTCGATGGCGGTCAAGGTGCTCCTACCGTTCGATGTCGCAGGGGCCCGCCGCGGCGGACACGCAGGTCTGGATGAGGACGCCCGGCTCGGCCTCGGTGATCTCGCCGGTGCGCAGGTCGCGGACGGCGCCCGCCTTGAGCGGCGTGACGCAGCCGAAGCAGATGCCCATGCGGCACCCGGAGGGCATGAACACGCCGGCCTCCTCGCCGACGTCCAGCAACGGCGTGGCGCCGTCCGCGTCGACGGTCTTGCCGGTGCCGCTGAACGTGACCTCGCCGCCGTCGCCGGCGACGACGATGCTGGGGCGGAAGCGTTCGGTGTGCAGGCGCTCTTGGACGCCGTGCTCGGTCCAGTGCTCTTCGGCGGCGTCGAGCAGGCCCGCGGGCCCGCAGGCCCAGGTCTCGCGCTCGGCCCAGTCGGGCACGAGTTCGTCGAGACGGGCGATGTCGAGCATGCCGTCTGTGTCGGTGTGCACCTCGGTGAGCCGCAGCTTCCTCTCCGCGACCAGGTCATGCAGTTCGTTGCGGAAGATCACGTCTTGCGGCTGTGGCGCGCAGTGGACCATGACGACGTCGTCGAACTCGATGTCGCGCAGCATGCCCATCACGGGCGTGATGCCGCTGCCGGCCGTCAGGTAGAGCACCTTGGCGGGCTTGGCCTGCGGCAGCACGAAGTCACCGGTCGGCTGGTCGAGCTGGATCAGCGTGCCCGGTTTCGCCCTGCGGACCAGGTGGTTGCTGACCTTGCCGTCCGGGATCGCCTTCACGGTGATCGTGACGCGGCCGTCCCGGCGGTTTGTCGGCGAGGTGATGGAGTAGGCACGCCACAGGCGCACCCCGTCGACGTCGACGCCGATCCGCACGTACTGACCGGCCGTGTGGCCGCGCCAGCCCCGTCCCGGCCTGATCACGATAGTCGCGGCGTCACCCGTCTCGGGGTGCACGGCCTCGATGCGCCCACGCAGATCAGCGCCCGCACGCAGCGGGCTGACCAGGTCGAGGTAGTCCGACGGCAGCAGCGGCGTCGTGACCATCTCCAGCAGTTTCCACGCCCTGCTGCGGAGGGCTGCACTCGTCATGACTCCAGCTTGATGCGCCTCAGGGCGTAAAGTCCTGACCGCAGGACGTAAATCTGGTCGGCTGAATTGTTCGCAGGGAACAAAACATGGGGCATGCAATCCGGAGGGCCAGCGAACTGGCCCTGGACGAGACGACGGTCACCGCACTGCGGGCCGCGCTGAAAACCACCGCCGACGAGGTCGTCCAGGCGATCATCGACGAGGTCCCTCCCTACGCCAACGCCCTGTCGGGCCACATGGGCGCCACCATCCGCCGAGCCGTCCGCACCGCCCTGGGGCACTACCTGGACCTCGCGAGCGGGAACGCCACAGGCGGCGACGCCGGTGACGCAGCCTACGAGCTGGGCCGCGGCGAGGTACGCGACGGTCGTTCGATGGACGCCCTGCTCAGCGCCTACCGCGTCGGCGCCCGCGTGGCCTGGCGATGCCTGGCAGCGGGTGCCGTACCCGCAGGTCTGCCCGCCGCCGAGGTCGCCAAGTTCGCCGAGCTGACCTTCGCCTACATCGACGAGCTCTCCGCCGCGAGCGCCGCGGGCCACGCCGACGAACTGGCCGCCCGAGGCAGGGCCCACGAGCGCCACTTGGAACACCTGGCCCGCGACCTCCTCGCCGGCGCGAGCCCGGACGTGCTGCTGGCCTCTGCTCAACGGGCCGGGTGGCAGCCCCCCGCTTCGCTGACCGCGGTCCTGCTGCCCGCCGCCCAGGCCCGGCCCGCCTTCCGCGCGCTCGACCCAGGCACCCTCGTCCTCGACGATCTGCCGGACGCCACCGGTGTGCTGCTCGTCCCCGATGCCGACCGATCACGTCTCTTGCGGCAGCTGACCGACCGCACCGCCGTGGTCGGCCCGGCCCGGCCATGGACTCGTGCGTCCGCCTCGTACGCACGAGCCGTACGCGCGCGCTCCCTCTCCGCTGAAATTCGCGACACCGAGGACCACCTGCCCGAGCTGGTGCTGAGCGCCGACGTGGACGCGTTCGCAGACCTGCGTGCCCGAGCCCTCGCACCGTTGCGGACCTTGCCTGTCGCGACCGCACGGCGGCTGGAGGAGACGTTGCGGGCGTGGCTGCTGCACCAGGGCAGGCGGGACGAGGTGGCGGCGGCGTTGTTCGTCCATCCCCAGACCGTCCGGTACCGGATGTCGCAGCTGCGGGAGCTGTTTCCGGATCTCGCATCGCCACACCGGGTCCTTGAATTGACGCTGGCGGTCGGTTTTCGGGTCAGCTGACGAGTACTGCCTCGTTCTCGGTGCCATCAGCTGACTCATGCGGCCCGGGGAAGAGCGGTATTAGCCAGCTGAGACCGGGGTTGATGTGAAGACCAGACAAGGCCTCGGGAAGCCCGCCGGGGGCGCTGTCTCTGAGAAGCGCGGTGGCGGATACGGCTCGACTGGATCCGGTGGACGATGCGCACCGGCCCGCTCGTCGACGCGCTCATCGAGCATCTGATCGGCGACCTGGGCCGCTATGCCCTGGAAAACGGCTTTCGTGTCGTCGTGGAGGGCGCTGTTCTGGCACGAGCTGACCCACGGGCGCGCGGCGGGCTGCAGCTGGGTGACCGGCGGGGCGGCCAGGCCGGGTCACCAGGGGCGGGGGGCCTGGCCGCTCGCGCCGGGGACCACCGTGGTTCTGCGACGGCCCCGTGCCTCCCTTCCGACAGGTCAACCGGACGACCGACCGGGCCGGCCTGGCACACCGCGCGAGGGATGATGGGGATGGAATAACGGACGTGAGGTCAGGAGCTTCCATGGCGAAGCGGGTTCACCGACCCCGTGAGGACGCGGAGTTCAATTTCATCCTCGGGATGAGCGGAGTTCCGGTCCTCGCATACTTCACCGGGACATGGCCCAAGGCAATCGAGCCCTGCCGGGTGATGGACCTCGTCGTGGGTGGCATCGCCGACGACTACACGGGCCGCCTGACGGCCGTCCGCGCCGACATCACGCGTTGTCCGGCCGCAACCGAGCGATACGGGATCACCGGAGCCCCGTCCTACGTCCTGCTGCGGCGAGACGTCCACCGCCAGTACCCGACGGCCGTCCGGGAACCGGGGCAGCGGCAGGCCGGCCAGCAGCGACCGCAGCCGCCCGGTGTCGATCCGGCCGCGGTTCAGGGCGTCGTACATCGCGCCGTGCCCGCGCCGGTGCTCGGGCAGCAGCGTCACTCCACCGCCGAATGCACCGCACCTGGCGCGCACAACACCGCATCCGACATTTCGAACAGCTCGTCGCCCCGCAGGGTCAGACACGCGTACAACTCGTCCCGAAAGCGTGACGCTTCCGCGAACGCCTCGCCCGCAGCGGCTTCAGACAGCAGACTCACCCTCACGGCCTTCGTCGTGGTCAGTGCACCTTGGTCGGAGCACATGATCAGACGGAGGCCGCCTCGGCGTCCGGCACATGACCATGTGGGCGAAGCAGTTCGAGAGGCTGTTCGAGGCGTGAGGACCGCTCAGTCGGGCAGCGCGACGGTGAGGTCCACCTCGACCAGCTGCCCTGCGAAGCCCAGCTGCGCAACCCCCAGGAGCGTGCTGGCGGACGTGAAGGCCGGACCGAGGGCGGAAGCGGTAAGCCGGTGCCAGGCGAGGCCCAGGTCCTCCCTGTCATCGCTCCGCACGTAGATCACCGAACGCACCACGTGCTGCGGCTGAGCATCCACCGCCGCGAGGGCAGCGAGTGCGTTCACGATGACCTGATCGACTTGCACGTCGAGGGAGCCCGCGCCGACGAGAGAGCCGCCCTGGTCGAGGGGACACTGCCCCGCCAGATAAGCCGTTCGGCCGGTCTCCACCACGGTGATGTGGTGGTAGCCCGGCGTTTCATGCAACTGATCGGGGTTGATACGCCTGATCTTCGCTGTCATGCCGCGAGTCTGACTGGTCTGCCCCCGACACGCACCGCAATTTGCCCCACCGCGCGACTGTCCGACGCCGCACGAGGTTAAGGAACAAGCTGAGCCTTTTCCAACCTCAGGTTGAGGCGTGATGAAGGACGAGAACGGTCATCACGATGTCGGTGATCCGGTTGGTGCTGCAGCGGAGCTTTCGCAGGAGGCACCAGCCTTTGAAGGTGGCCATGGCGTGTTCGCCGATGCATCGGATCTTGGCGTGGCTGCTGTGGCGGAGGCGTACTGGCCGACGGCCGCGCCCGCGCGGAGACGACGAGGCCGTTCCCGGTGACATGCACCGGGGACGGGCCCCTCGCCCGTTCGTTCAGGAAGCCCGGATCGCCCGGTCGATCTCCGCGCCGGTACGGGCCACGACGACGGGCCACTCGTCACTGAGGGAGGAGGGCAGAAGCTCGCGGTCCTCGTCCCGCTGGATCATGGTCGGCCCGCCCGGGACGACGAGCACGGCATCCAGCCGTCGCAGCAGGACGGCCAGGAGGTCCATGATCCCGTCCCCTCCGAAGCGGTTGAAGGTGATGCCGGTCGGGCTGTTGAAGTACACACCCGCCTCGTCCCCCTCCGCCGTACTCACCAGCAGGAAGTCCGTCTCGGGGTCCCGCACCACCGCATAGGGGCCGAGGACCTCGTGCGCGGCACTCATGTCCAGCGGCGCCGGCTCACCGTTCTCGAACCGGCACACGAAGATGTCAAAACTCATGGAGTCCTTTCTAACCTCAGGCTGAGGCGTGGTGAAGGACGACGACAGCCTTCACGATGTTGGTGATCCGGTTGGTGCTGCAGCGGAGTTTTCGCAGAAGGCGCCAGCCCTTCAGGGTGGCTATGGCCTGTTCGCCGAGACAGCGGATCTTGGCATGGGTGCTGTTGTGTCGCCGCTTCCAGCGTTCGAGCCGACGGCCCCTGAACGGCACCCGGACGGGGCGCTCGGCGCCCTGGTAAGCCTTGTCCGCCCAGCACTTCACGTCGGCCTCGGCGAGCGCGTCGATGATGCCGTGGCGCCGGGCGGCGGTTAGGTCGGCTGAACGGGTCGGTGAGGACCTGGACGTTCATGCCGTGGCGTTTGTGTTTCCCGGAGTAGTACGGGGTGTCGGCGGCGATCCGGTCGATCGGCAGCAGGGTGCCGTCCAGGATCACGAAGGCTTTCGCCCGTACGGTCTTCATCGCCTCGGTCAGGGTCGGCGTGGCGGCGGCCAGGACGTCGATCACCTCACGTATGTATCGGTACACGGTCGCGACGCCGATGCCGAACCCGGCGGCGAGCCGCGCGTAGGTGTCCCCGCACCGCAGGTGGGCGAGGACGAGCAGGGCCTGACGGCCGACAGGTAGCCGTCGCCACCGGGTCCCGATCTCTCGCTGCCGGGCACGCAGCCGTGTGGTCAGGAAGCGCAGGGTGCGGCTGGACAGATCGATCGACGACGGGTAGACAAGCACGCGAAGCTCCTGGCGGACACGGGTGATCTTGGTCGAGAACCCGTCTACCAGGAGCTTCGTCGTTCCGTACAGCTGGCAGCCTCCAACACCTCACCGCCGCAGTCAGGTTGGAAAAGGCTCAGTGGATCTCCCGACGCATGACCTATCGTCGTCGGGCACCTGCTGTCGGTCGCTGCTGCCGTGACCGTGTCGAAGCAAGCCTCTCGGGATGGGCGAACGAAGCCGAGGCATCCGGAGCCCGGTGCGGCGCGCTAACTGGCCGTTCTCTATCCGTTCGTGTGCTCGGTCCGGTTCGAAGGGGGTCCTGGATCGGGTGAGTTGGCCGATGCCGGGGCATGAAGGAAGGGCCTCTTGGTAGCTCGCGGTTGTCGAGTCCAGCGAGAAGCAAGAGGCCCTGTTGTCGAAGTGTCGCGTGGTCGTGGTTGCCGGGTCCAGTTGGTCCACTCCTGGGTGTGACTGCCTCGCCCATCGGTTCGGGAACGCGGCCGACCGGCCAGAGCGCCGGCCCCGGTACGGCTCGGACATGAGCGATGCCGAGTGGGCGTCGGTGCGGGATCTGCTGCCGGTTCCCGGGTGGCTGGCGGGCCGGGGCGGGCGTCCGGAGGGCTACTGCCACCGGCAGATGATCGACGCGGTGCGCTACCTCGTCGACAACGGCATCAAGTGGCGGGCGATGCCGTCCGACTTCCCGCCATGGCCGCAGGTGTATGCCTTCTTCGCCCGCTGGCGAGATGCGGGGCTGGTGGCCGAGCTGCATGAACGGCTGCGCGAGGCCGTCCGCCTGGCTGAGGGCCGCAGCCCGGAGCCGAGCGCAGGCGTCGTGGACTCGCAGTCGGTCAAGGCGAACGCCACGGTCGCCCTCGCTTCACGGGGATACGACGCCGGGAAGAAGATCAATGGGCGCAAACGCCACTTGCTCACCGACACCCTCGGGCTCCTGCTGGCCGTGCTGGTCACGCCGGCCTCCACTGCCGACCGGGACGCCGCCCGCATCCTGCTGCCCTCTGAGCCGCCGCCTGGCCGCCCAGCGCCGACAGCGTCCTGCTCCGGCGCGGGCAGCGTGAACCTGCCTGGCTTTTCCTCGACCAGCCAGCCCCGCTCCACCAGCCGTTTCAGCCGGGCCCTCGTTCCCTCGACGCGGGGGGCGGACGCGCTGTCCCAGCCCAGCACCACCGCTGCCCGCCGGGCACCGAGCCCATCGGACCCCGCGTCCAGGGCAGCGGCCGTCAACGCCTGGTAGTCCACCGACAACACCTCGACTCCGGCCGCGTCCTGGCGGTGAGGCACCGCCCGGCGCGGACCCGCCGGCTTCCTCTGCAACACGACTCCGGAACGCCGCGGCCGCCATCAGCGGCCGGGACACCGAGGACGACTGACGGCGCCGCGGCACTCGTTCCACCGTGACGCCTCGGCGGCAGGCCGATTGTTCACGGACATATCGGATCGGATCGGATCGTATATGTCTGTCATCTTCTGAGATGTGTTGGGCCAGGTCGGCGTGGGGAGGGAAGACCGCATGATCTCGGGGGAGAACACGCCGCTTCAGGGCCCCACGCGCAGGATGGCGCGCGAGCGAGCCGATCGGGCACTCAGCCTCTGGCGCCGCTGCGCGGACGCGACGGACGTGCATCTGCTCGACGACGCGATCACCCAGATGCGCACGGCCGTCGAGCTCACACAAGGCAGCGGATACCTCGATCCCGTCCTGTACACGCTCCAACTGGAGCAGCTTCACTTTCAGCGATGGGTCCTCATGAGGACCCCCGAGAACCGAGAGCACCTGGAAGAGGTTCTGCGCCACCGTCACGCGGTCGACTCGGCCCTCGAGTCCCAGGCCGATCTTCGCGCCCTCCACGCGTCGGTGACCGCGTGGGCCCTTGAAGAGCGCTTCGGCCTGACCGGTGACATCGCCGATATCCAGGAGGCGGTGCACCGCTGGGAGCTGGCCGTCCAGCACACCGACCCCGCGGATCCACAGCGCGAACACCGTGCTGAGGGCCTGCAGAGGGCCCGTTTCGCCCAGCAGGCGATGACCGACGAGCGCATGCGGGACATACTGGACGATCCTCTGCTCCGGTCGGCGGACGACGACCTGAGCCTCACGACACGGGCAGTCGGGCACTATCTGCGATTCCAGCAAGGCGGCCCTCTCAGCGAGGCGGACCAGGCCGTCCGACTGCTGGAGCTGGCGGCCGACAGGGCCCGGGACGCCGAGGAGCGACTCACAGCTGAGGACCGCATCGCCCGGATCCTCATGAACAGGTTCCACCGGACCGGTTCCGTCGACGACATCAGCCGTGCCATCGAGATCCTCGACCGGGTGGTCCTGGCCACACCTGCCGAGGACGAGCGACTCCCAGAGCGCGTGGCGGAGCTGATCAACAGTCATTACACACGGGTGGAGCGCACCGGAGAGGCCCGGCACATCGCGGAGGTGGTCTCCGTCCTGAGGCGTCTCACCAGGGTGTCCGGCCGCGACGGTGTGGATCCCCAGGCGTGGACGGGCCTCTGCGCGATGCTGCAGAAGTACGCACTGGAGTCCCGGTGCCATGAAGACATCGAAGCGGCCGTGGAGGTGGGCCGCTCCGCCGTGGCCGCGACCACGGCCGGCGGCGATCCGGCCTTACGCGGCGCGGCTCTGTCCGCTCTGGCGACGGCTCTCGGCACACAGTACGAGATCTTCGGCGACCGACGGGTTCTGGGTGACGCCGCCGAGGTCGCGACCGAAGCGGTCGAAGCCACCGAGAACACTCACCCCTCCCGCCCCCTGCGCCTGCTGAACGCGGGCGTCCTGTGGTGCCGATGGGGGCAGCAGGAGAAGAACACCGAGTACTTCGACCGAGGACTGCGTCTGCTCGACACAGCCGCCGAGACTCAGGGATAACTCCGCCCCCGGGCGCTGTTCAACGGGCAGCACTGGCGCGTGGCCCGGTACCTGGTCTCCGGGAGCGTCTCCGACCTGGACGCCGTCATCCACACCGGAGAGACGCACCGCACGGTGCTGGCCGCAGACCGGGAGACGGAGGCCCACTCGTTGCGCACCCTGTGCTTCGCACTGCGCCAGAGGGCGTCACTGCAGAACTCCCTCGCCGACTTCGACACCGCTTTGCGGTACGGCGAGGAATTGTTGCGGCTGGTGCCGCGGGACGACCCGGGCCGCCCCATGGAGCTGCACTTCGTGAGGGCCGTTCCCACCGCTTCGCGATTCGAGTTGAGCGGTGATCCGGCAGATCTGAATCTCAGCATCGCCGCGGACGAGGAGGCACTCGAGAACTGTTCCACCGAGCACGGGGCCGTGGAGATCTGCCGTTTCCTCTGCAATTCCCTGCGTCGGCGCTTCGTGGAACTGCGGGACACCGGTGACCTGTGGACGGCCGCCCTCCACGCCCAGAGACTCCTGGCGGGACTGTCGGCCGAGCACCCGGCCCGGGCGTTCGTCCTCTGGGATCTCGCCCGCGTCTCGGCCGACCTTTCGCGGCAGCTTCCCGACGCCGGGCACCTGCACGCGGCCATCGGGTACGCGAGAGCAGCCCTGGAGGCGAGCCCGAGGAACTCCGCCGACGCAGAGGCGTGCCGGGCGATGCTTACCCAGCTCCTCGCCGCTCTGGGTGTGCGGACCGACGACGCGACGGCGCTCGATCAAGCCGTGGCGATCGGCGAGGAATCCTGGGAAGAAGCCAGCCCCGGCAGGCGGGACGCGCTCGCCGCAGCCCTGTGGACGAGGTACCGTGCGGGTTCCGTCGGCGCGGATCTCGACCGGGCCATCGAGGTACGCGAGGACCTGCTCTCCGAGACGACCGGCGGAGCAGGTGACGGCGCGGACCGTTCGCGGCAACTTCGGGCGCTGGCAGAGCTACTGGAGGAGCGGCACGCCAGGGCCGACACCCCCGGGGACCTGTCCCGGTCCATGGCCCTGCTTGACGAGGCCGCGGAACTGTCCGAGACCGACAGGCCCGATGCCTGGTTCGGCATCTCCCGGCTTCTGCTGAGGAGATACCGCTCGCACCGGCATCCGGCCGATATCGAGCGCGCGATCGAACTACTGGAGGGGGCCATCCCCCTCGTGCCCGCCGACTCTCCCCGACGCGGCGCCTTCGCGCGCCAGTTGCTCATGTGTATTCAGGAGCGCGGCGAGACAACGGAGCAACCGGACCCCGCGCCTGAGCCGACGCTCATGGACCCGTGGGACACCACGTCCGATACGGCCGAGCCCGGCGGGCACGAGGCCGACGTGGCCGCCTCGGTTCTCCTTGCCGGAGCGCTGCTGAGCGACAACAGGTCCGGCCGGAGCGTCGCATCACTGGACCAGGCTGTCGAGGTACTGCGCGGTTCGTTGGGCAGTACGCCGGCCGGACATCCACTGCGCGGTCTGCTCCTGTCGAACCTCTGTCACACCATCCGCATCCGTTTCGAGGCGACGGGCCGACGGTCCGACCTCGAGGAGGCCATCGCCCACGGGCGCGCCGCCACGGAAGACCTGCGCGAGACCGAGCCCTGGGCGTACGCCTCCTTCACCAGTCTGAGCGCCGCCCACCACACGAGGTTCCTGGAGACGGGGCGCGCGCAGGACCTCGTCGAAGCGCTGACCGCGTCCCGCAGGGCTGTGCCGCTGAGCGCCGAGGGACTGCCTCGTGTACACGCTCTCGTACAGCTCGGTGCCATGCTCATCCAGAAGTACGACGTCATGGGCTCGTCCGACGATCTGGACGACGCGATCGTCCACCTCGAGCAGGCCGCAGCGTGGCGTGGCCCTGACGGCGAACGGGACCCTGGGGCACTCTCCGAGTACTCCATAGCATTGCGCACCCGATACGGGACGCTCGGGACACTGGAGGATCTGGCGAAGGCCGTCGAGCTGGCACGCCAGTCGGTGGCCTCGCCGAATCTCCCACCCGAACTGGCGCCGAGCGCGGCCAACAATCTGGGGCTCGCCCTGCTGCGCCGGGCGGAACGGTTCCATTCGGAGACCGACGCCACCGAGGCCGTCGATCTCTTCCGCCGCTGCGTCGACGGCAGTCGTCACGACCGCCATCTCCTCGCAGGCGCGTCTGGCAACCTCTCCTGGGCCCTCGACCTCCGGTACGAGCTGACGAAGCAGACCGACGACCTGGTCGAAGCAGCGCGCGTGGCGAAGGCCGCTGCGGAGAGCGCGGGCCACGAGCACGCCGAGCGGGGCATGTTCCTCAGCCGTCTGTGCAGCATTCACGGCAGGCTGTACCTGCTCACCGGCCAGCAGGAAGCGCTGGACCAGGCGGCCGACTACGGCCGGCAGGCCGTGCGGGCGGCCGCTCCGCCGCATCCCCAGCAGGCTGCCGCTCTCGTCAACCTCGGCTCGGTGCTGCGGGTGCGCGGCGGGCGTACGGCACACGCCGCCGACCTGCGGGAGGCACGGGACCACCTTGCGCAGGCGATGCGCCATGACTCCACGTCTCCCGAGGTCAAGACAGTCGCCGCCATGGCCCTGGGCAGACTCGCCGCCCGCGCCGGCGACTGGGAGCCGGCCTGCGAGGCCTACGGGAACGCGATCGCCCTACGGGAACTGTCGTCACGGCACGAGCCGGGCGGCGACGCCGTCTACCAGCTCGACCGGTTCCACGATCTGGCTTCGGACGCGGCTGCCTGCCATCTCGCCCGCGACGACCTGCGGGGCGCGATCGAGAGCTGGGAGAAGGGGCGGGCCGGACTGCTGGCCCGGGAACTGGACATCCGGCATCCGGACCTGGACCGTCTCGAATCCAGGGACGCGGAGAAGGCCGCGCGCCTCATGCAGCTTCTCGACCGAGCGAGCAGTTCCAGTGCCGCTGGTCGCCAGGCCCAGCGGGAGGCGGCAGACATCCTGACCGAGGTGCGTCAGTGGGACGGGTTCGAGTCCTTTCTCCGACCCCCACGGCTGCCCGACCTGCTGGAGATCGTCGGCGATGAGCCGCTGGTATTGGTCACCTTGAGCGACATCTGCTCTTACGCCGTCATCATCGGCAAGGGCGGCTGCAGCCATGTGCCCCTCCACGACCTCACACCCTTGGTGGTCATGGAGCGGCTGAGCGATCTCGCGAGAGCCGTCGACAGCAGACCCCGTGACGAGCCGGCCCTCCACCGGCTGCTCGTCTGGCTCGGTGAATCCCTGGTCGAGCCGGTGCTACGGGCGTTGCGGCAGTCGGCGCAAGGGACAGCGCCGGACCGGCGACTTCGGTGGCTCCTGTCCGGCTGGCTGGCGATGCTTCCCGTGCAGGCCGCACTCGTGTCGCCCGAGGACGGGGGAGAACGCGTTCCGGCCTTCACTCTGTTCTCACCCGTCTTCTCGTCCGGTCTGCAGGGGCTGCAACAGGCACGTGCGCGCGAGCAGCGGATCGAACCGGACGCGCAGCGAGGCAAGGACGTGCTGGCTGTGGCCCTGCCCACGACTCCGGGGCTCCCGGCCATGCCCTTCGCCGCCCTGGAAGTCCGCGTGCTCAAGAACGCCTTCGGGGAGAGACTGCGCCCCGTTCTCCTGGGGGAGAAGGCGACGCGTGCGGCAGTCATGGCCGAGCTTCCCGCGAGCACCATCGCGCATTTCGCCTGTCACGGGACCAACGACCCGTTCTACCCGACGCGCAGCGCCCTCATGCTCCACGACCACCGGAACAAGCCCCTGACCGTCCGTGACCTGCTCACCCTGAACCTTCCGAAAGCGGGACTCGCCTACCTCTCGGCGTGTTCGACGGCGAGTCCGGGCCTGATGGCGGCAGAGCAGGCGATTCATCCGGCGTCGGCCTTCCAGGCCGCGGGCTACCCCACCGTCATCGGCACGTTGTGGGACGTCAACGACGCCGGAGCCGCCGCTGTGGCGCGTGCCGTATACGCGCGGATCGCCGAGAAGGGAGTGCGGTCGGCCCATCTCGCACTCAGCTCCGCCTGTGCGGAGGTCTACCGTGCGAATCGGGAACGGCCCTCGCTGTGGGCCGCGTATGTCTGCTACGCGCCGTGACGCGACATTCAGCCTGCCGGCTGCCGGGACGAGGGGATTCGACATGAGCCAGGAACAGCTGTTGCCCTATCGGGAGGCGAGCGATCCCACCTACGCCGCCGCGTTCCTGGACGGCCCCTTCACCTGGGACGTCACCGATGGAATGCTGGTGCTGCGCGGACGGTGCCCCCGCTGCGCGGTGGCTATCGAGGCAGCCTTCCCCGACGAACTCGTACGCTCGGGCGGCACGTCACCGGAACCCGGTACCCATCAGGACAAGCTCACGCTCGTCTGCACGTGCCGGTGCGACCATCCACAGCGTCCGCCGGAAGTCCAGGAGGGCTGCGGCGCCTACTGGGCTCTGTCCCTGACGAGTGATGCGCCGTGACGCTTCGCTTCGAGCCGGCGGAAGCCACTTCCGACGATCTTCTGACCTCTCGGCAGCGACAGCAGGCCCTGCGCACCGAACTCACCAGGGTTCGGGAAGCGGCGGTCGCGTGGCGCAACGGCCTGGCCGCGCTCCTCGCGGGGCTCGTCGGGTTCGGTCTGGTACGCGGGCGCTCCGACATCAGCACGCTGGCCGGGCGCTGGCCCCTCGTGGTGGGGCTGCTGCTCCTTCTCTCCCTCCTGGCCGGCGCGGCGGCGGCACTCACCTTGATGCGCTCCGCCCACGGCCTGCCGTCCGTCGCCTCCGCCGGCAGCCTGCGGTCCGGCACCGCCGACAGCCACGCGGAGGCGCTGTCCGCGGCGCGGGCCCTGAAGAAGGGCATCGCCCTGACCGGACTGTGCACCTTGTTCCTCGTCACCGCCGTGGCGGCCACGTGGTACGGGCCCTCGCGTCAGGAGCCGGTGCTGCGGATCACCACACCGTCGGGAGACCGGTGCGGAACGCTGCTGCGCTCCCGGTACGGAGACCTGCGTCTGTCCGGAGGCAAGGGCGAGGTGATGCTCGAGCCGGGTGAGGTACTGGCGGTGCGGCCCGGCACGAGGTGCCCGGCTGAGCCCTGAGGCCGCGCGACGCCGGACCGGATGGAGAGGGCGGTGCCGACCGGGCAGGTCGGCCCGCGCCCCCTGCGGCGCGGTTGCCTTCGCCGCCGCCATGGAAGGGGCGTTGGCCGCCGTGGTCCCGCAAGCCCGCCCGTGACTGCTTCTTCTCCGGATACCCGGGTGAGCGATGCGTGAGCGGATGTGCCCCAGGGCCGTCGGCCGTGTCTTCTCGCCGCTTCAACGTGAACGACGAGCTCAGAACGGATACCACCGCACCGTCTCGTTCCCGTCCCGCAGTGACACCACCCGGCGTTCGAACTCGGCGAGCGCCTTCGGGTTGCTCGGCGCGTGCTGTGCCACCCACGCACAGCGGGCCGCAGCAGGCCCACGACCGGTTCCCCGGCCCCGCTGCGGCCGTGGTCCACGAACCCCATCAGCGGGTGATGGCCATAGGTCTTCTTCCAGGTCGCGGCGGCGTCCTGCTTGTCAAAAATGCGCGATGACGAGCACCCCGTCGAGGTCCACGAGCACCTGCCCGTCGGCGTCCGGCGCTGAATTGCCGGCCAGCCTCCAGAGGTGCTCGCGTACTTCGGCGCGGGCGGTGCGGATCGCGGCCAGGGCGCGCTTGCCGCCTGCGGCGAGCGCGTCGACGATACGGGAGACGGCCGGGTCGGAGGCTACCGGCCCGAACACGTCGGGCTCGGCCCGCAGCATGCCGCCCGGCGGTGCGGTGGGCCTGCTCGGCGAGATGGGCCGCCGCCTTCGGTGCGCCGTAGTTGAGCGGGACCATCGCCTCCTGGGCGAAGACCCACGCGTGCAACTGGGGGTCGCCGGATTCTGCGGCGGCCCGGGCGGCGGTGGCGAACCATGCGCGGGACTCGCGGCGGCTGCCCAGGTCGTGTAAGACGATCGCGGTCATCCCGGCCATCTGCCCGGCCGTCCGGCACAACCTGGCCCGTACCGGGGCGGGCTGCGGGACGGTGAGCAGCGGGCGCAGGGTGGTGAAGTCGGTGACCAGGTCGGCGAGAACGCGGGTGGGCTGCTGGCCGTGGTAGCCGTACCTGTAGCTCTCAGCCGCCGCGGCCTCCAGGTCGGCCAGGTCCTGGGGAATGTCGGGGGAGAGGGTCTGCTCGACGTCGGTCCGGACGGCGGTGAGCGCGGCGAGGGCCGGAGCGGTGAGGCCGGCGGCCAGGGCGCCGCGCATCTGGACATGGGGGAAGCGACAGGCCGTGCTGGGCGGGCATGAACTTACAACGATCCAGGGGCTCAGCAGCGCCGGACGGCGCGACGCGTGAAGACGACGCCGCCTGCTGCGGCAGCCGTGCCTGCCGTGCCCAGGGGCGGCGCGGCGAGCGGAAGGGGCGGTGACGGGAGCAAGGCCGCGTAACCGGTCGAAGACACTGAGCGGGAGGCCGCTCAGTACGTTGCCGGGCGGGCGCCGCGGCACCGCAGGGTGGGGGTGGGCGCGCTGGTGCGCACAGCCTCCCAGGCAGCGCCGATCTGCCGCGGTCGGCGGTCGGCGGTCGCCGAGCGCGTCGCGGTGTGCTGGGCGTGCTTCGGAGCTTGCCTGAGCCTTCTCCTGGGCGGTTGGTGGGTGGCCGCGACTGGGGCGGGTGTAGCCGGACCTGTCGCGGGTGCCGGGCTGTTCTTCTACCGCCGCCGTGTGGTGGATTCCCGGTGAGCCGCCGAAGCAAGGGGGCACGCAGAAGGGACGGCGGACGTGCTTCTGTTGGGCATCGCGCTGTACGAGGCCGCAGTCTTCCCGCTCATCGCTGATGGAGTGAACGAAGAAGAACCAACAGGCCCGACACACCTGCGGTGGTTCGCCGAGCTGACGCAAGAAGCTCAAGCGAGGCGTCCACCGCTCCGTCCAGGCCCTCGAACGCGACATCCGGGGCCGGCTCGCCGACTGGAACGAGCACCCCAGGCCCTTCGCCTGGACCAAGACAGCCGACGAGATCCTCGGCACAGTAGCCGTCTACTGCCGACGAATCTCCGACTCAGGTCACTGGACCAGCCCATGCCTCTGAGGCAGCCCGTCAGGTAAGGCTCGACGGGACGATCCCGTAACGGCGCATCTTGCGGTACATCGTCGCGCGGGAGATGCCGAGGTCCTGCGCGGTGCGCTGGACGTTGGAGTTGTGGTCCATCAGCCCCCGCAGGATGGCGTCGCGTTCGAGCGCCTCGATGGTGGTGAGGACCTTGTGCGAGGACACCCGGCATTCCGGCGGGAGGTCCTCGGCGTGGATCATCGCGGCGGAGGGTCGCCGCGCCAGGGAGCGCATCACCGACTCGAGTTGCCGGACGTTCTCCGGCCAGGGGCATCGCTGCAACATGGTCAAGGCATCCGGGGAGAATCTACTTTCGCCGCTCGGCCGGTACTTACGCAGGAAGAACCGCGCCAGGTGCTCGATGTCCCCGTGGCGATGGCGCAGGGGCGGCACCTCCACCAAGGCGCCGCAGTGCAGGTGGTCCAGCTGGTCATCGGTGCCGACCATCGACGGCTGGCTGGTCAGGACCAGTTGCCCGGTGCCGGTGCCGTCCAGATGCATCAGCAGTTTTCTCAGCCGCTGCCGCGACTGGTCGCCCATCAGGTGGACGTCGCGCAGGACAAGCACGTTGGACGGCACGGCGAGCAGTTCTCTGATGTCGTGCAGCCAGCGCTCGGTGACAGCAGCCGAGTCGGACAGCGGCGGCTGCGTCATCTCCAGCCGGCGTCCGGCGCCATGGGCCCGGTGCAGAGCCTCGACCAGCGTCCTCTTGCCGGCACCGGCTTCGCCCAGGAGATGCAGCCACGTCCCGGCGACGAACGCCGCCTGGCTGTCGGCGACCGCGCGCAGCCAGTGCGGGGACGAGCCCACCAGTCCCAGGCCGGGCCGGGCAGGCGCGGCGGAGACCACAGGTACGGGCTGCGGGCGTCCGATCAGCCGGACTCTGAACACGGCACCCGCGTCGCTGTCCTCGCGCCTGCAGCGACTGACCTTGAGTTCGGCGACCCGCCCGGAGGGCAGGGCGATGCTGCGCGTCCCCTCCGTGCGGGGGCTGTCGACGATCTCGCGGGCGTGGTCGAGCAGCGCATAGTGATCGGACCCGGTCACAGCCGCTCTGAGCTGCTCGTTCATCATGACGACATCGCGGTTGAGGGCCAGCACCGGACCCGGACGCACCGAGGAGCACGCCGCCATGTAGTCATGGAACAGCGCCCGCTCGCGGCGCGAGGTGATCGCCGCGATCTCGCCCTCGATCTGGGCCGCGACCGAGCGGGCGAAGGCCATCAGCATGCCGTCGGAGCCCTGACGGATGGTGGTGAGGTTGAAGGCTCCCAGCAGGGTGCGCCGGGTGGGATGCAGGATCGGTACGGCCGCGCAATGGAAGTCCCGCAACGCCTCGACGTAGTGCTCGGTACCGGCGATCATGACCGGGCGGCCACTGGCCAGCGCGGTCCCGATGCCGTTGGTGCCCACGTAGCGCTCGGAGAACACATGGCCCGGGGCCAGCCGCACGCGGTTGAGGTTGGTCGTCAGCCCCTCGTGGGACACCTTCCGGGAGAGCACCACGCCGTTGCGGTCCGTGATCATCATGGACACCGGGTCGTCGGCGAGTTGCTCGTGCAGCCTGGCCAGGATCGGCAGCGCCGCCCTGGCGAGGGGGCTCTCGAGATTGGGATTGTCCAGATACGGAGCGTCGAGGCTGCCCGACTTCACCTGGTGCTCCATCGAGCGCTGCCACGAGGCCACCACGAGCGGCCGGGCGCTCGGGTCCTTGGTGACTTCCAGGTAGAGCTCTGTGGCTGCTCTCAGCGAGCTTCCGGGCTGGTGGCGGGGCATTAACACTCCCGTACGGCGCGCGTCACGTTCCCTCAACGCAGTGATTGGACCAGCTCGACGGCGTGGTGCCTACGGCGTGTATCACATTGAGACATCCGCGGACGATTTCTGAGACATCGGCCTGCGAGCGGCGGCCTGTGTAATCGGCGCACCATCCACCCGCCGACTCGCAGGGAGCCGCCATGAAAGCCGTGCAGGTCATCGAGTACGACGAGCCGCCTGTGCTCGTGGACGTGCCGGACCCGCAGATCACCGGTCCGCTGGATGTGATCGTGAAGATCGGGGGCGCCGGAGTGTGCCGGACCGATCTGCACATCCTCGAAGGACAGTGGAAGGACAAGAGCGGGGTCAGCCTGCCGTACACGATCGGCCACGAGAATGCCGGCTGGGTCGCGGAGGTCGGCCAGTCCGTCACTCACGTCGAGGTCGGTGACCCGGTCATCCTGCACCCGCTGGTGACCTGCGGTCTGTGCCGCGCCTGCCGGGCCGGAGACGACGTGCACTGCATGAACTCGGCCTTCCCCGGCATCGACACCCATGGGGGCTACGCCGAGTACCTGAAGACCAACGCCCGCTCCGTGGTGCCCCTCGCCCCGTCCCTCGAGCCGGCCTCGGTGGCGGCCCTGGCCGACGCCGGGCTCACGGCGTACCACGCCGTCGCAAAGGCGGCCCGGGTACTGCGGCCCGGCGACAGGGCCGTGGTCATCGGCGCAGGCGGGCTCGGTCACATCGGCATTCAGGTGCTGCGGGCACTCTCGCCGGTCGAGATGATCGTCATCGACCGCAGCCCGGAGGCTCTGGCGCTGGCCAAGGAACTGGGCGCGGACCACACGCTCGTCGCGGACGGAACCGAAGCCGACCGCGTACGGGACCTCACGGCGGGGCACGGGGCGGAGGCCGTCCTGGACTTCGTCGGTGAGGGGGGCGCCGTCGAGACGGGCGTTGCCTGCCTGCGCCGTAACGGCAACTACTACGTCATCGGCTATGGCGGCCACCTTCATGTGCCGACGATCGACGTCATCTCCACGGAGATCAACTTCGTCGGGAACCTCGTGGGTTCCTACAACGACCTCTCCGAGCTGATGGTCCTGGCGGCGCAGGGCAAGGTCACGCTGCACACCCAGCGCTACCCCCTCGCCTCCTTCCAGCAGGCCCTCGACGACCTGGACGCGGGGGCCGTACGCGGCCGAGCGATCTTGGTCCCCTGACACCTCAGGAGCAGCCCCATGCGCAGCAGACCGTACACGGCCCTGGCCGCCGTCACTGCGGTGGCGGCCCTGACCGCCACCGCGTGCACCGCCCAGAACCAGGCACAGCAAAAGCCCAAGGAGAAGGCCGGGCTCTTCAAGCCCGGCTCGGAGATCAGCTACCAGAAGTACGGCAAGGACTACCCGGCGACGAAGGTCAAGGACGTTCCCGGACCCTGCAGCTACGACGCGATCAGCCGCAAGGACTACTCCGGCCAGACACTCAAGATCATCAGCCACGCCGTTCCCGTCATCGGCGAGCCGACCCAGCTGCACGCCAAGCAGTTCGAGGACATCACCGGCGGGAAGGTCGAGGTCGTCAACGTCCCCTTCGGCGAGCTGCACCAGAAGATCCTCACGCCCCTTCAGGCGGGCCAGCCGGCGTACGACGTCATGTTCTACCCGTCCCTGTGGATCGGCGACATGGCCCCGTATCTGGCCCCGGTGCCGGAGAAGCACCTGAACAGCCCCGGCATGAAAGACGTCACCCCGGCCTACATGGACGTGGCGACCTGGAACGGGAGGGTCGTGCAGTACCCGGTGGACGGTGACCGGCACTACCTCAAGGTCCGCACCGACGTGCTGAAGGACCCCAAGCGGCAGGCGGAGTACAAGAAGGCCACGGGGAAGGACCTGCAGGTCCCCCGGACGTGGGCCGAGTACCAGGAGATAGCCCGGTTCTTCACCGGCAAGGACCTCGACGGCGATGGCAAGCGCAACTACGGCAGCGCCGAGGTGACCAAGCGCGACGACCTGACGTTCTCCGCGTTCATCAGCCGTGCGGCACCGTACGTGAAGAACCCGGACGTCAAGGGCGGTGTCTTCTTCGACGTCAAGACCATGAAGCCGCTGATCAACACGCCGGGCTTCGTCCGCGCCCTGGACGACATGGTGAAGGCCGAGTCTGCCTGGGCACCCGGTGGCGCCAACTTCGGTCTGGGAGACGAGATCTTCTCCTTCGGAGGCGGCCAGACGCTGATGTCCTACTCCTGGGACGACGCCTTCATCCAGGCCCAGCAGCCGGACAGCAGGATCCGCAACGAGGTCCAGGCGGCGCCGCTGCCGGGTTCCACGGAGGTCTACAACCGCACGACGAAGTCGTGGGACAAGAAGACGAACCGGGCGGCCTACTTCACCTGGGGATGGACCTCCGCGGTGGCCAAGGCATCCAGCCACCAGGAGATGGCCTTCGACTACCTGTGCTTTTTCAGCAACGAGGCCAACACCGCCCTCGACCTGACCATCGGCCGATTCGGTGTCAACCCCTACCGCTACGCCCACTTCGACGCGGCGTTCTGGGAGAAGCAGGGCTGGGACAAGGACGTCGCCGAGTCTTACGTGCGCACGCTCTCCGGCATGGAGAAGAGCACCAACCGCGTCTTCGACCTGCGCGTTCCCGGTGTCAACCAGTACATGTCCGCGCTGGCCAACGGCGTCGCCGCAGCGCTGGCGGGCCAGGAGTCCCCGCAGCGCGCGCTGGACGGCGTGGCCGAGGAGTGGTCCAAGATCACCGATCAGATCGGCAAGGACAAGGTCCAAAGCGCCTATCGCAACGTGGTCGCGCTCGAGGACTACTCCTGATCCGACCGCAGGACGCCCCGGGTGGTCGGACCGGACCGGCTGGCCGCCCGGGGGCGCCCGCCCCCTTCCGCAAGGAGAAACATGGACGGCCTGCGCCGGCACAAGAGCATGTTCCTGCTGCCGGGACTGCTCACGCTCTTTCTGATCATCATTTTCCCGCTTCTGTTCACCATCCGCGTCAGCTTCTCCGGCTGGAACGTCAGCAACCCCTACATGGACTTCATAGGAGGGGCCAACTACTCCGCCGTGCTGCACGACAGCCGCTTCTGGTCGTCCATCACCCGGCTGATCCTGCTGGCGGGCGGCACGGTCCTGGTCCAGTACGTCATCGGGTTCGGCATGGCCCTGCTGGTCTGGCGCGAGGTACGCGGCCGCAGATTCTGGCGCGTGCTGTTCCTCGTTCCCATGATGACCACGCCCGTGGTGATGGCCGCCATCTGGCAGACAATCTTCCATGAGTCGCTTGGGCCGGCGAACGATCTACTGGACATGCTGGGCCTGACCAGGATTCCCTGGCTCACCGAGTCCGGGCCGGCGCTGGTCGCGCTGATGACTGTCGAGGTCTGGCAGTGGACCCCGTTCATGTTCCTGTTGCTGCTGGCCGGTCTGCTGAGCCTGCCGAAGGAGCCATTCATGGCCGCCGCGATCGACGGCGCGGGCACCTGGCGCACCTTCTGGAAGGTGACCTTCCCGCTGATGGCGCCGGTGTCGGTAGCGGCGGTCGTCATCCGGCTGATCGAGGCTTCCAAGCTCTCCGACAGCGTCTACGTACTGACCTCCGGCGGGCCGGGCTCCTCCACGGAGACCCCGGGTTACTACCTCTACATCCAGGGGCTCAGGGACCAGCAGACCGGGTACAGCGGCGCGATGTCCCTGCTCTACCTGGTGCTGATGAGCGTCACGCTCACGGTCGTTGCTGCCCTGCTCACCAGGGCCTTCAAGCTGAAGGGGGACTCATGAGGTCACGCCTTTATCCCGTATTCAAATACACCGTGATCGTACTGTGGGCCTGCTTCGTGGCGGGACCGTTCTTCTGGGCGATGACGACCAGCTTCAAGAACGCCAACGCGGTCCAGGGCGGTCCCACCTACCTTCCCTGGCTGCAGTACGAGCCCACCCTCACCGGTTGGCGGAACATCTTCGGCGGAGCCGGCGGTGTCGATGTGGTTCATCCCTTCGTCAACAGCGCGATCGTCACCATCGCCGCGTCCGCCATCAGCCTGGCCCTGGGGTCTTTGGCCGCCTACGCGCTGTCCCGCTACCGGTTCAGGCTGGGCTTCATCAAGAACGGCGACATTGTCTTCTTCTTCGTCTCGCAACGGATTATGCCGCCGGTCGTCTTGGTGATTCCCTTCTTCTACCTCCTGCAGTGGGGCGGCCTCCTGGACAGCATCCCCGGCCTGGTCCTCGTGACGATCGCCCTGCTGCTGCCCATCGCGGTGTGGGTGATGGTGGACTTCTTCAACGGCATCCCGCGGGAGATCGACGAGATGGCGATGCTGGACGGCTGCGGCCCGTTCCAGACCTTCGTACGGGCGATCCTGCCGAACTCCCTGCCCGGCCTGACCGTGGCGGCGATGTTCTGCGCCGTGTTCGGCTGGAACGACTTCTTCTTCGCCTTCCGGCTGACCTTCACCGAGGTGCAGACCTTGCCTCAGGCGGTCGTCGCCCTCAACTCCTCCATTCCGCCGTGGTGGACGCTGTCCGCCGCCGCGCTCTTCGGCGTGACACCGCTGATCCTGCTCGCCATCTGGGTGGAGCGCTATCTGTCCAAGGGGAACCTGTCGGGAGCGGTTCGA
Source organism: Streptomyces sp. NPDC014995 (assembly GCF_043080745.1). NCBI lineage: Bacteria > Bacillati > Actinomycetota > Actinomycetes > Kitasatosporales > Streptomycetaceae > Streptomyces > Streptomyces sp. NPDC014995. Next base: position 37,728 of record NZ_JBIBVX010000028.1, on the reverse strand, counting down.
TGAACCTGAACGCCACTGATCTGTGCCTGACCGTCGACGGCGTCGACCACCTCAAGAACGTGACAGCGACCTTCCAGCCGGGGCGGCTCCACACCGTCATCGGCCGGACGATGGCCGGAAAGACGACGCTGCTGCGGGTCCTGGCCGGCCTGCAGAAGGTGGATTCCGGCTCGCTGACGCGGGCGGGAGCGGACTTCCTGAAAACTCCGGTCTGGCGGCGCGACACCGCCATGGTCTACCAGCAGTTCATCAACTACCCGCATCTCAACGTGTTCCACAATGTGGCCTTTCCGCTGAAGCGGGCCGGGCTGGCACGGGAGGAGATCGAGCAACGGGTCCGGCAGAGCCTGGCGCGCGTCGGGCTCGCGGACTTCGAGAAGCGCAAGCCGTCCCAGCTCTCCGGCGGCCAGCAGCAGCGCGTCGCCATGGCCCGGGCCCTGGCGCGCGGTACCGGTGTCCTCCTGCTCGACGAGCCGCTGGCGAACCTGGACTACAAGTTGCGCGAGCAACTGCGCGACGAATTCAAGACCCTCTTCTCGGACCAGGGGGACACGATCGTCATCTACACGACCACCGAACCCGCCGAGGCGATGATGCTCGGGGATGTGGTACTGGTCATGCACGAGGGGCGGATCCTCCAGACCGGCACCCCGCAGGAGGTCTTCGAACGCCCCGCGACCACCACGGTGGCGTCCATCATCAACGACCCGCCCATGAACATCTTCCCGGGCCGGATCGAGAGCGGCCAGGTCACGGTGGCCGGCTTCCAGGCCACGCACACCTCCGCTCACCTGGCCGATCTGCCCGACGGCGCCTACCGGTTCGGACTGCGCGCCACAGACGTCTCCCTGGCCGCCGGCGGGGTCGAGGGCGAAGTCACCTTCGTGGAGATCTCCGGTTCCGAGACCTTCGTCCACGTGCTCGTCGGCGAGAGCCCCTTCGTCGTACAGATCGAGGGCATCCACGATCTCGCCCTCGGCGACCTGGTGAGACTGCGGCTCCGTCCCGACCGGCTGTTCGCCTTCGACGAGCAGGGAACGCTCGTGCGGACACCTTCATACGATCTCGCTTCAGTGGAAGGGCGTTGACATGGCGCAGTTGGACATCGTCGACGTGGGGCATGCGTACGCGCCGGGTGCCGAGGAGGAGCGGTGGGCTCTCAAGCCGCTGAACCTGACCTTCGAGTCCGGCAAGACCTATGCACTGGTCGGCCCCTCGGGCTGCGGCAAGACCACGCTGCTGAACATCCTGTCGGGCCTGGTCAGACCGTCCCGGGGGCGGGTGCTGTTCGACGGGGCCGACGTCACCGCCCTGCCCACCAAGGCCCGCAACATCGCGCAGGTCTTCCAGTTCCCCGTCACCTACAGGTCGATGACGGTCTATGAGAACCTCGCCTTCCCGCTGCAGTGCCGACGCTGGGACAGCGCGAGGATCGACGCCAAGGTCCGGCAGGTCGCCGAGGCCCTGGACCTGCACGGCCGGCTGCGGCAGCCCGCCCGCGGGCTCACCGCCGATGACAAGCAGCTGATCTCACTCGGCCGCGGCCTGGTCCGGGACGACGTCGCTGCCGTCCTGATGGACGAGCCGCTCACCGTCATCGACCCGCAGCTGAAGCACCTGCTGCGGCGCAAGATCCGGGAGATCACCGAGCAGTTCAGGCCCACCGTGATCTACGTGACGCACGACCAGTACGAGGCGATGAGCTTCGCGCAGGAAGTGCTGGTGATGAAGGACGGCCGTGCCGTGCAGCAGGGCACGCCGGAACAGCTCTTCGAAGCGCCCTCGTCCACCTACGTCGGCTACTTCATCGGCTCACCGGCGATGAACTTCCTGACCGTGGAACGGCGCGACGGATCCCTCGCGCTGGGTGGCCGGACGCTGTCCGCCGCCTGGAACATCCCGCACAGCACGACCGAGGCTCAGGTGGGCGTCCGGCCCGAGTACATCGAGGTCGTCACGGAGCCAGGTCCCAACACCTTCCCCGGCACACTGCGGGGCGTCAGGGACCACGGCGCGCAGCGCGTGCTCGAGGTCGAGGTGGCGGGGCAGCTCGTGCGGGCCAAGACGCCTCGGGAGGAGGGAGTTCCGGCGGACGAGGAGGTCCTGGTCCATCTGCCGCGCGCCAAGGTCCTTCCGTACGCGGACGGTCAGTTGGTACTCCGGTCCTGAAGGCCCGTCGGGCACTCCCGCACTACCTGCCCCTCCCACCGTGGCGGGCCGCCGACCGGGTGGCCCCCCCACGCGGCGTGGGGCGCCGAGGCCGTGGCGGGAGTGCTGCGACGCGGGCAGAGGCGCTGCGTCGACCCGGACCTCTCCCCCCTCCCCCCGACCGCTCGCGGCGGACACCACACACATCAGCGAAGGAATCCCATGATCTTCATCACCGCCAAGTTCCGGGTCCGTCCCGAGCACGCCGACCGCTGGCCCGAGATCACCGCTGACTTCACCCGGGCCACGCGTGCCGAGCCCGGCTGCCTGTGGTTCGACTGGTCGCGCAGTGTGGCGGACCCGACGGAGTACGTCCTGGTCGAGGCCTTCCGCGATGACGATGCCGGGGTCACCCATGTGCAGTCCGCACACTTCAAGGCCGCGCAGCGGACGCTGCCACCCCATCTGGCCGAGACGCCACGCATCGTCAACATGACCGTTCCGCAGCACGACTGGTCGCTGCTGGGAGAGATGGCGGTCCCAGCCAAGGCCTGAGACGGTCAGGTGAACATGCCGGCCAGGGAACGGCGTCTCCGGGGACGCTGACGCGGTCGATGCTGGAAGCCGGCCGGTCCGCGGTGACCTGCGTACTCGGCCAGTTTCCAGCCGTTCTTCCGTTCCACCGGAGCCGGCAGACCCCGCACGTAGTCCCGCATCCGCCACCGCAGATCCACCCTCGAGAACCGGCCCGCAAGCCGTGCGAACACCGACTCCAACTCCCCAGCCCACAAGGCGGAGGTGGGCGTCGATGCGGAGCATCGGCAACCGACGACAACGCTGCAGATGCCGGACACCGGGGAGCTGCTCGCAGGCGGCTACGACGACCACGCCGCGGCGGTCACCTCGACGGCCGCCGAACTGCACCGCGCGGGGATCGGGCACCGGCTCGGCCTCCAGACCGAGGTCCCGCACCGGCTCGGCTACGGGTACGTGCAGCGGGCGGATCTGGTGGTGCGGGCGCCGGCGGCCGGGGTGCCGGTGCTGCTGCTGGAGATCGACCGCCTGGCAGGGGCTGCATGCGGAGCGTCGTGTCATCGTGTCAGGACAGGCGGAGCGGCACGGGCATTGGCACGGGCGAAAGTGGTGGGATCGCGGAATGTGGGGGAGCGCAGGAGTGGGAGGATTGCGCGGGTGATGGCAGGAACCAGTGACATCGAGAAGGCGGCCGGTGTAATGCGCGCCGGAGGCCTGGTGGCTTTCCCGACCGAGACCGTCTACGGTCTGGGCGCCAACGCGGAGGATCCCGACGCAGTCGCGCGCATCTTCCAGGTCAAGGGGCGTCCGCCCTCCCACCCGCTGATCGTCCACATCGGCGGCGCGGAGGACCTGGGTGACTGGGTCGAGGAGGTGCCCGCGACGGCGCGCCTGTTGGCTGAACGCTTCTGGCCGGGGCCCCTGACGCTGGTCCTGCGGCGCGGTCGCCGGGTGCCCCTGGAGGCGACGGGTGGGCTGGAGACGGTGGCCGTGCGTATGCCCGACCACCCCGTGGCACTCGCGCTGCTGTCGGTCTTCGGCAGTGGTGTGGCGGCCCCGTCCGCCAACCGCTTCGGCTCGGTCAGCCCTACAACGGCGGACCACGTCCGTGCGGAGCTTGGTGATGCCGTCGACTTCGTGCTGGACGGCGGCCCCTGCGCGGTCGGCGTCGAGTCGACCATCGTCGACGCCACGGGCGATGCCCCGAGCGTCCTTCGGCCCGGCGGGGTGACGCGTGAGGACCTTGAAGCGGTGCTGGGGCGCCCGCTCGCGGTCCCTTCGACGAGCCGCGTCCGAGTGCCGGGCCAGCATCCTTCCCACTACGCGCCTCGGGCGCGGGTCGTCCTCGTCGAGCCCGAGAAGGTCGTCGCCGAAGCGGAGCTCGCGCAGGAGCTGGGGCACCAGGTGGGCGTTTTTCTTCCCCCCTCCCTCGCCAACGCCCCGGTGAAGGCGCACGCCGTGGTGGCGGTTCCCGGTTCGATGGCTGCCTACGCGCGCGGGCTGTATGGGTGCCTGCGCGAGCTCGACCAGCGGGGGTGCGACCTCATCGTCGCGTCGTTGCCGGCGGAGGAGGGGCTGGGACTGGCGATCGCCAACAGGCTCCGCCGCGCCGCGGGACCCCGGCCCTCTTGAGCGACCAGCACCGATCCGTTCGATGAGGGCTGCCACAGCGCCCACCGGATGCGCACCGATCCCGAATGGCGCACGGTCGTGCCGGACCTTCACGAACGCTGAACACCCGGCGTCACGAAAGCGCGTCTGCAGGTACCTCCAGGCCCCGGGCGGTGACCAGGCGGGCCGTTCCGTCGGTCAGCCGGTACGACAGTCCCACCACGGCGGCCAGTCCGGCTTCGACCGCCTGCGCCAGGCCGCGGGAGCGCTCCAGCAGCAGGTGAACGGTGTGCCGGATGTGCTCGGCGATGAAATCGGCGTCCTCGGTGCGACCTGCGGCGCGGGCGGCCAGCACGCTGGGGGTCACCCGCTCGATCACGTCCCGTACGTAGCCCCCCACCGGTGTGCCCTCATCGACAGCAGAGCGGGTGGCCGCGACCGCGCCGCACGCGTCGTGGCCGAGCACCACGATCAGCGGGGCGCCGAGCACGCTCACCCCGTACTCGATGCTGCCCAGCACTTCCGGTCCCGCGACGTGTCCGGCGGTGCGGACCACGAACAGGTCGCCCAGTCCGCGGTCGAAGATGATCTCGGCGGCCAGGCGGGAGTCGGAGCAGCCAAAGAGCACGGCGAACGGGTTCTGGGCTGGGACGACCTCGGCACGGCGGGCGGCGTCCTGGTTCGGGTGTTCGGGGGCACCGGCGACGAACCGCTTGTTGCCGTCCAGCAGCATCTCGAAGGCTTCATGGGGCGTAAAGGTCTGGGTGTCGGCCATGGGAAGCAGACTACGACCAGGCCCCGGGCACGGCCCTGCCAGGTCTGGCCGTAACTGAGGCGCCGCTCGAGGTCAGGAACAGGGGCGGCAGCACCCCCAGCCGCTGGGCGATGGCCTCTTCTGCCCGGGACCTCAGCGCGCAGCGAAGCTGGTCGGCCCGATACGGCCAGCCCACGTCGTGGGCCGGTTCGGCCCCACCGCGATCGTCACCCCGCTCCTCACCGCCCGCCATCACACCACGCACAACGAACAGCGACTTGGACACGCCGTGGACCAGACGAGGGAACGGGCATGCCTCGGCCGCCCAGCGATGGGGCCGTCCGGTCCGCTGCCCACAGGCCGGGGATCATCGGGACGGCTTTTGTACTGCCGAGCGCACTCGCGCCGTCAGTATCTTCGGTGAGGAGGGTTTCGATTCGTTTCACGGTCTTCCCCGGCTCGTGACGTGGGGCTGGCCTGCGGTTCTTCGAGCCGAGTGGGCGTCCGGGCCCTGGCTTGGAGGGTCTGGGCACGTCGGCGGGACGGGCGGTCTTCACGCGGAGGTGGCGGAACCCCCGGCGGACCCGGGCAGGGGTGAGCCGGTGCGGCTCGGAGGGCCGTTCCCAGGGGCGGCGGAGGTCCTCGGCGAGGGGCCGGGCGAGGCGGAGTTGGGTGTGGGCGGCGATGATCAGCCAGGTCCACAGGTCGGCCGTGTGTGGATCGCGGACCTTGGGGACGGTCCAGCCGAGGGTCTGCTTGAACAGCCGGAAGGTATGTTCAAGATCGAATCTGCGGAGGAACGCCTGCCAGCGGACATCGACCTCCTGGCCGGTCATGCCGGTGCGCGAGGACCACAGCCACACCGGCTTGAGGTCGCGGTCACCGGGCAGGTACTCGACCTTCAGACGGATCAACGTGCCGTGGGTCAAAGGGAGTTCACCGCAGTGGTCGAGCCAGGGGCCACGGGCCTGCAATCGTGGGTGCATCCGGTCCCAGGCGAGGACTTCGGCCGTGCCGTAGCGGGTGGTGTCGCACGTCGTGGCCTGGTCGGGGGTGTGCCAGGACTCCGGCTTGGAGAAGGTGAGGACGCCGCCGTGCTTGCGGGGCTGCCCGCCACGCGGGGTGGAGCGACGCGGCCCGGCATCCCGGAGCATGACCCGGTCCGAGCGCAGCCGGCCGACCAGCTCGACGGGCAGGTCGGCCAGGACGTAGGCGAGGCGGGTCACGTCGTAGCCGGAGTCCATGACGACGAGGATGTCCTCATCGCCCGGCCGTCACTGCCCGGCGTGCACCAGCCGGGTGACCACCTCACGCAGCTGGGCGGCGGTGATTGCGGTGGCGTCGTCGGCCGGCCCGACCCGGATCGCGTCCAGCACGGCTGTCCAGGAGGTGCGTCCCGTCTCCAGAGCGGCCACGAAGGAGTAGGGCCAGCCGGGGATGAACTGATCGGCGCTGCGGCCCCGCCCGTAGACATGGCAGAACAGCAACTCCGGACTGGTCGGGGCATCGGGGCGCAGCCAGTTGCTCACGTCCACGGCGAGGACGATCCGCCCGTCGGCGGTACGTGGCAGCGGTGTGGAGGCCAGCAGCCTGCGCAGGCGTCGCGGCTCCAGCCAGCCGTGATTGACCGCGTCGTACATCGCCCCGTGCCCGCGCCGGTGCTCGGCCGTGAGCGTCAGCTCGACCAGCGAGGTGACCGGACCATCGGCACACAGCACTGCGTCGGTGAGCTCGAAGAGCGCATCCGCACGGCTGTAAAGGCAGTCGTAGAACTGGACACGAAACTGGGACAGGATGCCCAACGCGGCCTCAGCAGACTGTTCAGCGGCAAGACTCTTCACCAGCGGCCGTTCCTTCACGCGACGTTGCTCGACACCTCGAAGCGTGAAGAACGGCTGCCCTGCTGTCTCAGGAACACACCAAGATCAGCAGGTCGAGTGACCAGCGAGGATAAATGGCAAGCTCAGCGTGCTGCGACGGGCCGCTGGCCGAGTCGGGTGGCGCACTACCGCTTCGCCCCGCGCAGGTCCGCGCCGTACAGGTCCGCTTCGCGCAGGTCCGCACCGCGCAGGTTCGCTTCGCGCAGGTTCGCGCCGTGCAGGTTCGCTTCGCGCAGGTTCGCGCCGTGCAGGTTCGCTTCGCGCAGGTTCGCGCCGTGCAGGTCCGCGCCGCCCAGGTCCGCGCGGAGCAGATCCGCGCTGGACAGGTCAGCGTCCTCTAGGTCCGCGTTGACCAACTTCGTGCGGCGCAGGTCCGCGCTGTGCAGGTCCGCACCGCCCAGGTGCGCGTCGCCCAGGTCCGCGCCGCCCAGGTGCGTGCAGCGCAGGTCCGCGCTGAACAGACTCGTGTTGACCAGGTCTATTGGGGCGGCCCCGTCATGAATGGGGTCCCGTCTGCCGAGTGCGGTGAGGGCTGCCTGGACGTCGCTGGCAAGTAACTTGAGAGCTGGTGCCCCCTTTATCGGCCTCTTGGCGTGGTTGCGGACGTAGGTGGACAGGGCGTTGACGATGGAGGGCTGGTCACGGGGGGAGTCCTCCATGATGCGCTGCAGGGCGTAGATGCCACCCAGGCGTACCTCCTCGGAATCGTCGCCGATGTTGCTGACAGCGTTGTTGTAGCGGTCGGTGACCTGCCCTTCGCGGGTGAGGGCGTGCTCGTTGCGGATGAGGGCCTGCTCGTTGTCGACCTGTTGGAGCGACAGCCAGGCGAAGATGATCACGGCGAGAGAGCCAAGAGCGGCGAGAGTGCCCGCGGCCTCCTGGATGCGGGACCACCGGTCCGCTGGTGCGACAACGACGGCTGGCTGCTGAGCGGCGGCCGCTGTGGGCGCGGGGGCACGGCGGCGTCGGCCTGGAGGGCGGGAGCCGATCGGAGCGGCCGGACGGCGGGGAACGGTGCGAGTGCGGCGGCGGACGACACGCTGCAGACGCGCGGCGCTGCTGGAGTTGCGGGGCGGTGTGACGGCCATGAAGCCCTTGATACGGGTGTCCGGCGGCCGGTGCGCCGAGTGTTGCGAAGCTGTAGCAGGGCGTGAGCCGCGAGGGCTGGCCGATCCCGAGGGGGCGGTGTGGGGCTCGCCGAAAGCCGCGGTGAGCCCTGCGCTGCGTGCCCCTGCGGACAACCCCACTTCTGCCCCCCGGGCAGTGACATGATGGCCAGGTAGGCGGCCACGACGCTGGTTGGCGGGCGGGCTGGTCCGGGTGGCGACGTGTGGGGGTACGGTGCTGTTCGATCAGGCCGATCTGTACCCAGCCCGCGTGAGGCTCGCCTCCCGGGAGAGCCCGCAGGCCCGCGACCGATGCCAAACCGGAAGGTGGCCAGGGCGGTCGCTCCTGGCGGCTGTCACTGAACCAGGGTGCGGGACCCGCGCAGTTCGGCCGCCTGCGCGGGGTCGGCGTCGGAGAGGGCGAGTGACCAAGCCAGCTCCTCGGGGCGGGTGAGGGGGCGGGGAATACGGGCGAGTTCGCACGCAGCGCTGCGCGAGGGTCGTCGCGCAGTCGTGCGGCCGCACCGCGTTCGCAAGAGCGGGCGTTGCCGAGGTGCCCGGCTTGGGCGAATGCGGTTCGCAAACCGGCGGCGGCCTGTTGCAGGGCGTCTTCGGCGGCGACCTCGGCGGCGAGGTAGGCGTCGGGGTACTGAGTACGGCTGGGGTGGGCCAGCGCGTCCAACTGAGCACTCATCAACGTCTCGACGTGCTCGGCCAGGGCCTCGGTTACGAGGTCGACGGCAGCCTCACGAAGCCCGGCCGGACTGCCGGCGGCGTCGAGGCGGGCGCCCAGGTAGTGGTCGACGAGATCGGCCGCGAACTCCCAGGGGCTGTTCATGCGCTGCCCTCACTGCTGGAAAGGGCGGCGGATATGGCGCGTGCGAGTGTCGGATGGGCTGCGGTCGCCGGTGGGGAGGGCGGCCGGTATCCGGCGCGGGTGAGGACTGCGGAGGCTTCGGTGCGCACGGACAGCATGCCGCTGCTGCACAGGGCAGCGCCCGCGGCCTACCGGCACCACTGTCCATCCACAGCAGGTGAGCCATGGCCGGGTCCAGCAGCGCGCCGGCGACGGCCACCACCTCGGGGAAGACGACCGCGTTCCGCCCCACGATCCGCCACCGCTCCAGATCGTCTCCGGCGTTGCCGCCCGCGACCTGGTGCAGGCGGCGCGGCCAGATCGTCTCCCGCCAAGCAGGGCCTGCTCCCACCACCGGGCCACCACCGCCTGTGCCAGGGCGAACACCCGCTCCGGATAGGCCCCGGTCCGCACCGCCCGCCGCGCCACACCGGTCTACCGCCGCCGTGCCGCGATCACCTCGGGCAGGCCACGCAGGTCGAGGTGTTCCAGGGATTGGTCGGCGTCCGCATCGAGCAGCCACCGCCCATGTCGGCCGCACACCCGGGACCAGAGCGGCGCGTACCGCACCACCCGCACGGCCGTCCCTGTACGCCGGGTGGCGCACAGGCGGCAGCTGAACGCCACCGGCCCGGCGACCGCGCCACCGGTCCGCCACGCCGCCGCCGGCGCCGCGTCCTCCCCGGCGGGCAGCTTGGCGTCTTCTTCTTCCCAGGACGGCAACGCCCGCGCAAGGAGCTCGTGTCCGACGCCGCACATAGTGGACAGGTGATGCCGCTCCGCCGCGTTCAGCAGCACCTCGCCATCAGCCCGCGCGCCACCGCCCTCGTGTCGGGGCTGGTAGTTGCGCCACTGCCAGCAGGACCGCAACGTCTTTGCCTCCGTCCCATAGTGGGCCGCGACACGGCACAGGAGCGAGAACGTCGTCTCCCCGGGCAGAGGCGCTACGCGGAAGATCCCGACAGCCATCGCAACAGGCTCCCGCATGGAGGGAGACCGCGGCAGCCATTCATCCGGCACACATCGAGCACGCAGCGGCCGCCCGCGATCCGGGCGGCCGCCGTGAGGGAAAGCGGATGTGGCGCGAACTATTCAGCGCCGACGGCGGCCGCTGGGGGCGCCGCAAACCTCGGTCCTTAGATGTGATCACGCTTGATCGGAAACCGTTGCACTGTCCCATGGGGTCGCGGGAGAGTGCAACGCGTTTCCGTCGGGTACTGTGACGGACAGTCAAGAAGTAAGTACGCAGGGGAGTTGGGCATGTAGGGGCTGTGGTCAGCGGGTGTCTCCCAGGGACACGAGCAACCCGCGCAGGATCCGGGTCAGGTCCTCGCGGTCCGCGTCCTCCAGGCCCGAAAGGATCTTCCGCTGGTTCTGTACATGACCTTCCACCGTGCGGTCGACCAGGTCCCTTCCCTCGTCCGTAAGGGCGATGTGCAGGCTGCGGCGGTCGCCGGGGACGGCCTCGCGTGTGACGAGGCCGCGGGCGACGAGCCGGTCGATGCGGTTGGTGAGGGCGGCCGAGCCGATCATGACGCTGGCGGCCAGTGACTTGGCCGTCAGCGGTCTGCCGCTGCGGCGCAGGGTGGCCAGGACGTCGAACTCCCACGTCTCCATGCCGTACTGGGCGAAGTAGTCCTTCAGGTGGGTGCTGACCAGTCGCGACAGTCGCAGGATGCGGCCGATCGCGCCCATCGCGTCGAGATCCAGGTCGGTGCGCTGAGCGGCCCACTGGTCGAGGAAGTCGTCGACGGCATCACGCATGGGGTCACCTCTTCTTTGCTCTTGCTTCATCCAGGTTAATTCGATGCCTAACTGTTTGACTCAACTCTAGTTCATGGCGTAGTTTCTCGATGTCAGATAGTTCGATATCGAAGGGTTAGCCTGTGGAGTCGCCCGCTGCCGACCACACCACCGTGTCCAGGATCATCCGTTCACGCCGCAGCATCCGCCACTACCGGCCGGACCCGGTACCGGCGCCGCTGCTGCGCGAGCTGGTCGATCTCGCCCTGGAAGCGCCGTCGAGCTTCAATCTCCAGGCCCGCTCCGTCGTCACCGTCACCGGTGAGGAGGGTCGCAAGGCCCTGACCGAGGCCACCGGCGGGCAGCCGCATCCGCAAGAGGCGCCGGTGATGCTGGTGTTCGTCGCCGAGCCTGGCGCGTGGCGGGAGGACCGGGGCGACGTCTGGGACACGGCGACACGTCTCGGGGCGTGGTCCGAGCGGTTCGCGGTGGCATCGCCGGACGACGCGCGTCTCTTCCACGAGAACCTGTGGCGGCGCGGGCTGGAGCGCGAGTACGCCGTGAAGGACGCCATGATCGCCGCGTCCTTCCTGATGATCGCCGCCCACGCGGCGGGCCTCGCGACCAGTCCCATGAACGGCTGGGACGAGGACGAGGTGAAGAAGGCGATCGGGGCTGAGGGCCGCGACGACCTGCACATCGCCCTGCTCATGCCGCTCGGCTACCCGGCGGAGACACGGCTCCATCCCGGGCGCAGGGACCGCTCGCTGACGGTGTTCAGCGAGACGTACGGACGGTAGGGCCGCCGTCCATCTCACAACAATCGCAATCCAACAGGGGGGTTGGTCCACGTGACCACTGTCAACAAGCTCGTCCAGGTCGCCGGCATCATCGACGCCGACGAAGCCGACATGATCATCGGCGAGGGGGCCGACTGGATCGGGTTCGCGCTGCGGCTGCCGTCCGGGAAGGACGACATCGCCGAGCAGGACGCCGCCGTCATCATCAAGGGACTCCAGGCCCCGCACGCGGGCGTCCTCATCAGCTACCTCACCGACGCGGAGGAGATCAGCGACTTCTGCCACGAGCTCGGTGTCGTCGCCGTACAACTGCACGGTGATGTGGAGACGGAGCAGCTGCGGCGGCTGAAGGAGATCCGCCCCGACCTGTTCGTGCTGAAGTCCCTCGTCGTCAGGCAGGACAACGCCGAGGAGCTGCTGGAACTCGTCGACGACACCCACCCTTTCGTCGACATGTACATCACCGACACGTTCGACCCGAGGACGGGCGCCAAGGGCGCCACCGGCCTCACCCACGACTGGAACGTCTCCGCCGAGCTGGTCCGCCGCTCGCCCAAACCGCTGATGATGGCCGGCGGCCTGAACCCGGAGAACGTCGGCGACGCGATCCGGGCCGTCAAGCCCGCCGCCGTCGACGCGCACACCGGCCTTGAGGGCCCCGACGGACGCAAGGACCGCGCCAAGGTCGCCAAGTTCATCGCCGAGGCCCGCCGCGCCTTCGACGAGATCGGCTGACTCGTCCGCGCCACCGAATCAGGGGGCGCTCGTGACGAAAAAACATACCGGTCGCCCCGACCTTTCCTCCGCGTTCCAGCGATCCGCGTTCCAGCCACCAGCGAGGAGCTCAGCCATGGCCACGGGCCACAACGTGCATCTGTTACCGCAGACCGACCAGTTGCGCGCCATCCACACGATCATCAGGGACAAGGACTGCACCCGGGAGGACTTCGTCTTCTACTCGCGTCGCGTCATCCGACTCCTGCTCGAAGCCGGCATGGACCTGCTGCCGTTCACCAAGAAGGACATCACCACGCCCGTCGGCGCCACTTACCAGGGCTTCGAGTTCGCCACGAAGATCTGCGCGGTGCCCGTCATTCGGGCCGGTGAGGCCATGGAGGGTGAGCTGCGCGACGTCCACCCTGGCATCCGCATCGGCAAGATCCTCATCCAGCGCGACAAGCGGACCAAGCTGCCGCACCTCTACTACAAGCACCTGCCCGCCGACATTGCCGACCGGCACGTACTGCTGCTGGAGCCGATGCTGGCCACCGCCGGTTCCGCGCTGGCCGCCGTCGACGCGCTGCTCGACTCCGGCGTGCGCGAGAACCACATCATCATGATCAACTTTCTGTCCTCCCCCGAAGGCCTGCGCCGTGTCGCCCAAGAGCGGCCGCACGTGAAGATCGTCACCAGCGCCATCGAGGACCGGCTCAACGAGCACGCGTTCATGATCCCCGGCATAGGTGACTTCGGCGACCGCTTCTTCGGAACAACCGACTCCGGAGCCAACACATGAGCAGTCAGGCCGGCAGCCCAGCGGGCGGCTCGGTGAGCGGCCAGCGCCTCGCGGCGACGTCCGCACTCACCGCCCTGGCCCCCGCCGTCTGGGGTTCCACCTATCTGATCACCACCGAGTTCCTGCCACCGGACCGGCCCTTGCTGGCCTCCACCCTGCGTGCCCTGCCCGCCGGACTGATCCTGCTGCTGGTGACGCGGACCCTGCCCAAGGGGATCTGGTGGTGGCGGGCCGTCGTCCTCGGCGTGCTGAACATCGGCGCCTTCTTCTACCTGCTCTTCCTCGCCGCCTACCACCTGCCCGGCGGAGTGGCCGCCCTGGTGATGTCCGTCCAGCCGATGATCGTGCTGCTGCTCGGCGCGCTGCTGCTGAAGGACCGGATCCAGCCGGTCCACCTCGTCTCCTGTCTGATCGGCGCCGCGGGCGTGGCACTGCTCGTGCTGCAGCCGCACGCGGACCTGGATGGCGTCGGCGTCGTGGCCGGACTCCTCGGCGCGGTGTCGATGGCGTCCGGCATCGTTCTCACCAAGCAGTGGGGCCGCCCCGACGACGTCAGCCTGCTCACCTTCACCGGCTGGCAGCTGACCGTCGGCGGCCTGGTCCTGCTGCCGATCACCCTGGCCACCGAGGAGCTGCCCGACCACCTCACCTGGGGCAACGTCGGCGGATTCCTCTACCTCAGCATCATCGGCGCCCTGATCGCTTACGTCCTGTGGTTCCGCGGACTGTCGAGGCTGCCCGCTCTCGCCGCCTCGTTCCTGTCGTTCGCCTCACCGCTGTGCGCGACGATCCTCGGCTACCTCTTCCTCGACCAGACCCTGGGCGCGCTCCAACTGCTCGGCGCGGCGGCCGTCGTTGCCGCCGTGGTCCTCGCCCAGCCACGCAACAGACCCAAGCCGACCACACCGGTACCGCCGACGCGCGCCGCCAGCCGCGTCTGAGTACCACACCGAAAAATCCCGGGGGGGACAATCACATGAACACCCAGACTCCGATATCCGGCGTGTTCTTCAAGCACGCGTCGCTGCGCAGCCTGCTGACCTACCAGGCCCGGCTGCGCCCCGACGACATCGCCGTCACGACGACTGGCGACGACCTCACCTTCCGCGAACTCAAGGCCGGAGCTGACCTCTTGGGCTCCCACCTGATCGCGCTGGGCGTCGCGCCGGACACCTGCGTCGGCCTCTACACCGAGCCATCGGCCGACCTGATGACCGGCGTCTGGGGCATCCTCACCGTCGGCGCCGCCTACCTGCCGCTCTCGCCCGACTATCCCGAAGCCCGCCTCCGGTTCATGGTCGAGAACTCGGGGACCCGAGTCATCGTCACCCAACCGCACCTGCGCGAGCAGGCACTGCGCCTCGCACCCGAGGGCACCCGGGTCGTCACCACGGCCGACGCCTGCGAAGTCCCGGCGGCCCCGCTGCCGCAGTCGCACGGCGAGCACCTCGCCTACGTCATCCACACCTCGGGCAGCACCGGCAAGCCCAAGGGCGTGATGATCGAGCAGCGCAGCATCGTCTCCCAGTTGCAGTGGCTGGCCAACTGCGGACACCTCGGCCCAGGTGTGTCGATCCTGCAGAAGACGCCGATGAGCTTCGACGCCGCACAGTGGGAAATCCTGGCCAACGCCGTCGGGGCCCGCGTGGTCATGGGCGTCCCCGGGCTCTTCCGGGACCCCGAGGCCGTCATCACCATGATCTGCGAGCACCGGGTGACCGCGCTGCAGGCCGTGCCGACCCTGCTCCAGGCCCTCGTCGACACCGAGGAGTTGGGCGCGTGCACCTCCCTGACGCGGCTCTTCTCCGGCGGTGAGGCCCTCACCCGCACACTCGCCCAGGACCTGTTCACGGCCCTGCCCGGGGTGTCCCTGGTCAACCTGTACGGGCCCACCGAGACGACGATCAACGCCACCTCGCACTGGGTCGACCCCGACGTCCTCGGTGACGCCCCGGCCGGGATCCTCCCCGTCGGCGTGCCGGCCGACAACGTGACCTGCTACATCGTCGACGAGAACATGCAGCCGGTCGACATCGGTGAGAGCGGCGAGCTGTTCATCGGCGGCGTCCAGGTCGCCCGCGGCTACATCGGCCTGCCCGAGGTGACCGCCGAGCGCTTCCTCATCTCCCCGTTCAACCCGACCGAACGCCTGTACCGCACCGGCGACCTGTGCCAGTGGAACCCGGACGGCACGATCCAGTTCACCGGGCGCACCGACAACCAGGTCAAACTGCGCGGCTACCGGGTCGAGCTGGAGGAGGTCGCGTCCCGGATCGAGGAACACACCTGGGTGCGGCGCGCGGCCGCGATCGTCAGCGACGATCCGCGCACCGGCAGCAAGTCCCTCGTCGCCGCCGTGGAGTTGAACGAGCGCACCGCCGCGGTGATGGACCAGGGCCGCGACGACGCCGCGCACCACCAGTCGAAGGCGTCCAAGCTCCAGGTACGGGCCCAGCTCGCCAACCCCGGCCTGCGCACACCCGAGGAGCTGGCGGGCCGTCAGGTCGTCGCGCTGCCGGGCAAGGAGGCCACGCAGGAGCAGCGCCGGGAGGCGTTCGCCCGCAAGACCTACCGCTGCTACGACGGCGGCCCCGTCACGGCCGATGACCTCCTGGCCCTGCTCTCCCCACGCCACCGCACGCCGTACGCGCCGCGCGCGCTCACCGACCTCACCCTGGGGGAACTCGGGCGGATCCTGCGCTGGTTCGGCCCGTTCCGCAGCGAGGAACGGCTCCTGCCCAAGTACGCCTACGCCTCACCGGGCGCCCTGTACGCCACCCAGCTGTACCTGGAGATCAGCGGCCTGTCGGGTCTGTCCGGCGTCTACTACCACCACCCCGCCGACCACACCCTCGTACGCGTCGGAGATCTGCCCGAAGAGGCGTCGGCGCCGAGCCTGCGGGTGCACTTCCTCGGCCGGAGGCGGGCGATCGAGCCCGTCTACAAGAACAACATCGTCGAGGTGCTGGAGTTCGAGGCCGGCCACATGCTCGGCGTGTTCGAGGAGGTCCTGCCCGGACACGGCTTCACCATCGGCCCCGTCGCTTTCGAGCCCGCCGTCAGGACGCGGCTCGACGTCGCCGAGGACGACCACTACCTGGGCACGTTCGCGATCACCGAGGACCACGACAGAGCCCGCCCGGAAGAGGTGGAGCTGTACCTGCAGGCCCACGGCGACCGGGTGGCGGGGCTGGCGGCGGGCCTGTACCGGTACCGGGAAGGGCGACTCGACCGGATCGGCTCGGACGTCGTGGAGCGACGGCACGTCATCGCCATCAACCAGGGCGTGTACGACGCGGCCTCATTCGGGATCAGCGCCGTCTCCCGCGCCACGGACGACTGGCGGACGTACATCGTGCTCGGCACCCTGCTGCACCGACTCCAGCGCGTCCCCGGGATGGGCTTCATGTCCTCCGGCTACTCGTCGAAGACGGGCAACCCCCTGCCGGCCTCCCGGCGGCTGGACGACCTGCTCGCGGCTGCCGGTGAGCCCGCAGCGCCCGCCTCGTACTTCTTCGTCGGCAGCCGGATCAGCGCCGAGCAGGCCGCGCACGAGGGCATGAACGAGGACGCCGTCCACACCAAGGGACCCGCGGAGATGATCCGCGACGACCTGGCGCAGTTCCTCCCGGACTACATGATCCCGGCCCGCGTGGCGGTGGTGAACGAACTGCCGCTCACCGCGAACGGGAAGATCGACTGCAAGGCCACGGCGCTTCTGCCGGAGGTCGCCCAGGTCCGGACCGCGACGCAGTACATTGCTCCCGCGACGGCGACGGAGCGGTGGTTGGCCGCCGAGTGGGGCCGGATGCTGAAATACGACGACGTCTCCACCGAGGACGAGTTCTTCGCCTCGGGCGGCAACTCCCTGCATGCCGTCGCGCTGGTCAACAGGATCAACCGGGAGTACGAGACCTCCCTGCCCCTGCAGGTGATCTTCGAGTCGCCGAAGCTGGCGGACCTTGCCGCACGCGTCGACGGCGGCACTCCCGAGCGCGCCTCCCGCCTCGTCCCGCTGCACACGGGCGGGGCCGGCAGTCCGGTGTTCTGCTGGCCGGGTCTCGGCGGCTACCCGATGAACCTGCGGCTGCTCGCCGGGGGCATGGACCTCGACCGACCCGTCACCGGCATCCAGGCGCACGGCATCAACGCCGGCGAGGTGCCGTACGGCACGATCCGGGAGATGGCCATGGCCGACGTGGCGGAGATCCGCCGCGTCCAGCCGTCCGGGCCGTACACGCTGTGGGGTTACTCCTTCGGCGCCCGGGTCGCCTTCGAGGCGGCCTGGCAGCTGGAGCAGTTCGGCGAGAAGGTCGAGAACCTGCTGCTGATCTGCCCGGGCAACCCCGAGGTGCGCACCGAGGACGGGCGGCGCTGGGGCCGCGAGGCCTCCTTCGCCAACCCCGCCTACGTCACCATCCTGTTCTCCGTCTTCGCGGGCACCGCTCGCGGCCCGGCCGTGCAGGCCTGCCTGCGCGAGGCCACGGACGAGGACTCCTTCGTGACCTTCGTCCACGGCCGTCTGCCCGCGCTGGACGAAGGAACGATTCGCCGGATCACCCGGATCGTCGCGGAGACGTACGAGTTCGAGTACAGCTTCCGTGAGCTGCGGGAACGCCGGATCGACGCGCCGGTCACGATCTTCAAGGCCCGGGGCGACGACTACTCGTTCCTCGAGTCCAGCTCCGGCTACTCCGCGACACCACCGACCGTCGTCGATCTCGACGGGGACCACTACGGGGTGCTGAAGAAGCATGGCGTCGCCGAACTGATCAGCCGGATACGAAGCGTGACGAACCGTCACTGAAGCTCCTCGCCCCGCGGGTCCCCCGTCGCGGGGCGAGGTCCCCACTCAGAAAGGGAAGCGGCCGTGCCGCACATCAGCATCAAGCATTTTCCCCGCACCTTCACCGAGGCCGAGAAGGCCGACCTGGTCGCCTCACTGACCGAGACCGTCACCCGGGTGTTCGGGACCGAGCCCGGAGCGGTGTCCCTCGCGGTGGAGCCCGTCGAGCCCTCCCTCTGGGTGGAGCGGGTCCACGTGCCGGAGATCGACGACAAGTCCCATCTGCTGTGGAAGCAGCCGAACTACTCGAAGCCCATCCCCGTCGAAGGAAACCGATGAGCCGCATCCCCGTCGTCCACAGCGAAGAGGTCCGCGAGGCCCTGCACGAGCGCCGTCCGGTGGTCGCGCTGGAGTCGAACGTCATCACCCATGGTCTGAAGTACCCGCACAACGCCGAGACCGCGCTCAAGGTCGAGGCGGCCGTCCGCAAGGGCGGCTCGGTCCCGGCGACCATCTGCGTCGAGGACGGCGCCATCCGCGTCGGCATGACCGAGCAGGACATCGAACGGTTCGCGTCCGGGTCAGGCATACCCAAGGTCTCCAGCCGGGACCTGCCCGTGATGCTCGCCCGCCGGGGCCGCGGCGCGACCACCGTCGCGTCCTCACTCGTCGCCGCCGAGCTCGCCGGGATCCCGTTCTTCTCCTCGGCGGGGCTGGGCGGCGTCCACCGGGGCGCGCAGACCACCATGGACGTCTCCTCGGACCTGATCCAGCTCACCCGCTCCAAGGTCGCGGTCGTGTGCGCCGGCGCGAAGATGATCCTCGACCTGAAGCTGACCATGGAGTACCTGGAGACCCAGTGCGTCCCGGTGATCTCCTACGGCTCGGACGACTTCCCCGCGTTCTACTGCGCCTCCAGCGGTGTCAGGTCACCGCACCGCATCGACGACGAGGATCTGATCGCCGAGGTCGTCGCCACCCACTGGGCCACCGGCCACCCCGGTGGCGTGGTCCTCACGACCCCGCCCCGCGCCGAGGACGCCGTCGACTCCGCCGAGGCCGAGGCCGCGATCAACGACGCGCTCGCCCAGGCCGAGCGGGACGGCGTCACCGGCCAGGGCCTGACGAAGTACCTGATGCACGCGGTCGACCGAGCCACCGGCGGCCGTACCGCCCAGGCCAACATGGCCGTTCTCATCTCCACAGCCGAGGTCGGCGGCCGTCTCGCCGCGGCCTACGCCCGCCATCAGACCGAGCGCGCCTGACACCGTCGCACTCCCGCACTCCCGCAAAGGAAGATCCATGACCTCTCTCTTCGACTCCGTCACCTTCGGCAAGATCCCGCTGAGCAACCGGCTCGTCATGGCGCCCATGACCCGCAACCGGGCCAAGCCGTGCGGCGGGGCGACCGAGTTGATGGCCGAGTACTACGCGCAGCGCGCCTCGGCCGGACTCATCATCACTGAGGGGACCCAGCCCTCCCAGGTCGGGCAGGGCTTCCTCAACACGCCGGGCCTGCATCACCCCGAGCAGGTCAAGACCTGGCGGACCGTCACGGACGCCGTGCACGCCGCGGGCGGCCGTATCGTCGTCCAGCTGATGCACTCCGGCCGGATCGGCCACCCGTCGCTCTACGCCAGCGCCCACACGTCCGTCGCCCCGTCCCCGGTCGCGGCGGCCGGGCAGTGCTTCACTCCCGACGGCCCGCAGGACTATCCCGTCCCGCACGAGCTGACGACCGACGAGATCGCCACCACCGTCGAGGACTTCGCGACCGCAGCCCGCAACGCGGTCGAGGCGGGCTTCGACGGCGTCCAGATCCACGCCGGCAACGGCTTCCTGCTTCACCAGTTCCTCGCCGAGAACACCAACCACCGCACCGACGCGTACGGTGGCTCCCTCGCGAACCGCATCCGCCTCACCGTCGAGGTCACCGAGGCCGTCGCCGCGGCGATCGGCAACGAGCGCACCAGCGTGCGTGTCTCACCCGGCAACACCTACAACGACATTGCCGAGGGCGACACCGATGCCCTGTACGCCGCCCTGGTCCCGGCCCTGCCTGAGCTCGCGTTCCTCGAGGTCTGCGAGATCGTCACGCGCCCCGTCACCCGCGCCGTGCGGGACCTGTGGCAGGGCAACCTGGTGGTCAACCCGCACGCCACCGCGGACTCCTTCCCGGCCACGACCGAGACGGCCCGGCAGATCCTTGACGCGGGCCTCGCCGACGCCGTGTCCCTCGGCGCCCTCTTCCTGGCCAACCCCGACCTGCCCGCCCGGATCCAGGCCGGCGGCCCGTTCAACGAGCCCGACGAGTCGACGTACTACGGCGGCGACCACCGCGGCTACACCGACTACCCCGCCCTCGGCAAGTGAGAGCGGTGGCCAGGGGCGCCGAGCGTCAGTTGCTGCTGTTCTCCGGGCGGGCCCACCCCGACCTCGCCGAGCGGATCGCCCGGGAACTGGGCACCGGTCTGGTGCCGACACAGGCGCGGGACTTCGCCAACGGTGAGATCTACGTCCGCTTCGAGCAGTCGGTGCGTGGCGCGGACTGCTTCGTCGTCCAGTCCCACACGGCACCGATCAACATGTGGATCATGGAGCAGCTCATCATGATCGACGCGCTGAAACGGGCCTCGGCCCGCAGTGTGACCGTCGTGGCCCCGTTCTACGGCTACTCACGCCAGGACAAGAAGCACAAGGGCCGCGAGCCGATCTCGGCCCGGATGGTCGCGGACCTGCTCACCGCCGTCGGCGCGGACCGCGTGATCACCGTCGATCTGCACACCGACCAGATCGTGGGCTTCTTCGACGGTCCCGTGGACCACCTCTTCGCGCTGCCCACGCTCGCGGACCACATCGCCGCGGGGACGGACCACGACCGGCTCACCGTGGTGTCGCCGGACGCCGGACGGGTGCGGGTCGCCGACCGGTGGTGCGACCGGCTCGGCGCGCCGCTCGCCATCGTCCACAAGAAGCGCGACAAGGACGTCGCCCACCAGGTCAGCGTCCATGAGGTCGTCGGCGACGTCGAGGGCCGGGTGTGCGTTCTGGTGGACGACATGGTCGACACGGCGGGCACCATCTGCGCCGCGGCCGAGGCGCTGTACGCGAACGGCGCCGAGGACGTCATCGTCGCGGCGACGCACGGCATCCTGTCCGGCCCGGCCGTGGACCGTCTGAAGAACTCCCAGGTCAGCCGATTCGTCTTCACCGACACCCTGCCGACGGCCGCCGCGACCGGCCTGGACAAGGTCGAGGTCCTGTCCATCGCCCCCGTGGTCGCCCACGCGATCCGGGAGATCTTCGAGAACGGCTCGGTCACCAGCCTCCTCGAGGAGCTGTGACCTAAGGCCCGCGCAGTCACCGCATTTTGTGACTGCGCGGGCCATTTGACGCGCAAGGGGCTTGATTATCGGGCCCGTCCGATAACGTCCTCCCCGAGTTCATCGGCTTCTGCCTCCGGCTGCTGGCCGTACAGGATCCCCCACACCGCACCACCTCCGTGTACGGCGGCGGCGCGGGCCCGGGCGACGACGACCTTCTCCCGGCGGGGGATTGCAAACGGTCTGGAACTCGACCGTGCAGCCGTCAACGCCGGCCTCACCCTCCCCGCACCACAACGGGCGGACCGAAGGCGTCAACAGCCGCACTAAACGGATCATGAGGCAGATGCACGGCCGCGGGGGCTTCGACCTGCTCCTCCACCGCATCCTCCTGCACTGACCGTCACCCTTCGTTACCACCGATTACGGGACAGAGCCGAACGATTTACAGTCCCGCTGTGCCAGGGTCCGTGCCGGACGCAGTCGGCACGGACCCTCTGTTGTTTGACGCCGGAGGGACCCCATCAGGCCCTCAGCTTCTCGTGCTGAGGGAGTGTCAGGCGGTGATGCGGACGGTTCCTCGTCGGCGCGGCGGCGGGCTCCGAATGTCCACCGCGGGGTCGGGGCGCGGGTCACCGTTCGTGACGCGCGCGGAGACCACGCGCGCGTGCGTTCATCCGATTCGCGCGCTTCCTCGGTAAGAAGCTCTTGGTGCAGGATCTTGGTCCTGTGTTCACCCTCGTCCCAGCGTTGCTGCAGGTAGTCGAGGTACGGGTCGAGGGTGGAGAGGCGACGTGGAGGCCGGCGCACTACCTCGTGCCAGGTGCGGGCCCTTGCGTACTTGGGCACCGTGCGGCGTTCCAGTCGGAGTTCGCGGGCTGCGGAGCTGTACGAACGGCCGGCATCGGTCAGCGCGTGCACGGTCCGGAAGAGCCGTCGGGCACGGCGGGTGCAGCCGTCGCTGTTGCTGTCGTTCGCGGCCTTCTACATCTCGAAGGCGTTGATCCGGAGAGCCGCAGTTCGAACTGGAGCCCGCAGACGTCCTCCTTGCGGTGAAGTATCAGCATGGCACCCGACTTGCCGCTTTCGCCCGAGCAGAATGGGGCCCTGCTGCCTGCGCCGCCGGGTTACCGGCCGGTGCCAAGGCGGCCCCCACTTCATCGTTCGCAAGGAAACCACGTTGACCGGAATCTTGCCGCCGACTGCCTACATGCACCGCCTCGCTGCCCTTGCAGTGTCTGGCGTCCTCCTGGCCGGCCCGGCCTTGATGGCTGAAGCCGCTGCCGTGCCCGCCACCGACGCTTCCACGGGCAGCGCCACCGCGGTGGCTTTCCGCGCAGCGCTGGACGTCTCCAGGCCCGGGCCGATTGCAACGGTGCCCCTGCGGGCCTCGCTCAACGACGTTCAGGCTCCGGCGACCGCGCAGAAGAGGACCCTCGATGTGACCCTCGACCAAGTCAACGGCGACCGCCCGGTCCGTCTGCTGCAGGCCGACGCCGCCATGGCCAAAGCCGACGTCGCAGGCGACCGAGCGGAAGGCACGTCCCACCTCGTGCGGGCACGGGTCCATGTGCCCGGTCTGCCTGTGCTGTCCCTGGTGGAGGTCGAAAAGGTCACGGCGACGGCAATCTGCGTCGCCGGACAGGAACCGGCCGCCGAGTCCGAGGTCCTGGGACCCATCACCGCCCTTGGCAAACGGCTCTCGCTGGCGTCCGGCACCGCCACCGTCGAGGCCCCGGGCGTGGGCACGGTCCAGCTGTCCCTGTCCCAGAAGGAGTCGACGAGCAGCACGGCCGCCTCCACCGCACTCCAACTGCAGGTATCCGTTGATCCGTTGGACCTGGGCGTCGAGAAGGTGGAGGGCACCGTGACCCTGGCGCAGGCCGCCTGCCGGTCACCTCAGCCCGCACCCGACAGCCCGGCACCGTCCGCCGCGCAGTCGGTCATCCCCGCAGCGCCTGGACGGTCGGCGCCCCGCCCCCAAACGATCACAGACGCCCAGGGCAACAACCTGGCGGAAACCGGCGGCAGCGCTCTTACGCCGTACCTCCTGGCAGCCGGGGCGGCCCTCGTCACCGTAGGCGGAGGCGCCACGGCACTCGTCCTCAGGCGCAACCGCAGGCACCCCTGACCCCAGCACGGCACGACGGTCCGCGCTGAGCAACGCAACGGTCACCCCTGGCGGGAGCCCATCGCGTCAACTGGGCAGCGAGGCTGGGGATGCCCGGCGCGACCGCATCGGTGCCGGGGCCCCACCACAATCTGCTCGCCCAAAGGCCCGGGCCGTCTGTGCTCACGGAGCGGGCTGCCCGGACGCCGACGCCTCCCCATGCCCGCACCCAGCAACTGTCCGGGCAGCACAGTCCGCCCATCCAGAGGTTCTCCGACCTCGCACTTCACCTGCGCCCACAACAGACGCCAAGTGGAGTTTCCCCGTGATGTTGGACACTCGATGCTTACGCCGGGAGGGCGTGTCCTTGCTCGTGTCGTTGCCGGATCTCCGGCGGGGTGAGGTAGCCCCAGACCGGATGCTTCCGCAGCCGCCGTCGGGTTGTAGAAGGTCTCGATGAAGGCGAAGATCTCCGCTCGGGCACTCGCCCGGTCCGGTCAGCAGCGCGTGCCGATCTCTTCTTTCAGCAGTGCGAAGAACGACTCGGCGGCGGCGTTGTCGAAGCACGAGCCGGTGCGGCCCATGCTCTGCTGTATCCCCAACCGGAGTATTTCCCAGCGGAGTTCGTCGGAGGTGTACTCGCTGCCGCGGTCCGAGTGCGCGATGCAACCGGGCTGGAGCCTGCTGCGTCCGGCTGCCATGACCAGCGCACCGACGACCAGGCAGGCGCGGTGGTGGTCGGCCATGGAGTAGCCGACGATCGCGGGTCGTCAGATCGAGCCAGGTTGCCAGGTAGAGCCAGCCCTCGTCGGTGGCGATGAAGGTGATGTCGCCGACGAGCTTCATCCCGGGTGCGGGAGCGGTGAAGTCCCGCCCGAGCAGGTCCGCCGCGGGCACAGCCCTCTTGGCCGGACGGGTCAGCGATCGGCGCCTGCGGCGGGTCACGCCGGCGATGCCGCGCTCGCGCATGACGCGCTCGATGCGCTTGCGGTGGATCCGGTGCCCGAGCCGGCGCAGTTCAGCATGGATCCGCGGCACCCCATAGGCGCCGCGGGAGGCCAGGTGCAGCACGGTGATCTCGTGCGCCAGGGCGTCGTCCGCGGCCTGCTTCGCCCGCCGGGTCTTCTCACCGGCCAGCCACGCGTAGAAGGAGGAGCGGGCCACCTTCAGCAGCCGGCACAGGAGAGCAACGCCGTGGGTGGTCTTCTCCGCCTCGATGAACGCATATACCTCGCTCATCGATCACGCTCGTTCGCGAAGAAGAGTGCCGCTTTTCGCAGCACCTCGATCGTCTCCGCCTGCTCGGCGGCCAACCTCCGCAGTCGGCGAAGCTCTTCGCGCTCCGCCGTCGTCAGCTCTCCCGGCGCTCCCTGCCCGCGGTCGATTGTGTCCTGCTTGACCCAATTCCGCAGTCCCTCGGCGCTGACCCCGAGCTCCCGGGCCACCTCGATGACGGTCTTCCCGGAGGAGTGCACGAGTGCGACCGCATCCGGCGTTGTCACGGGTGTGGGGGTGTCTGACGGTGTGCCGGGGCGTGGCGGACCCGGTTCCGGGCTGTGCTCACGGCGCGGTGGGTAGGCCGGCGACGCCGGTGATCTGCTCCCAGATCGCGAAGCGGACGGTCATCTCGGCTCGATAGTCGGATGCGGGGATCAGATGGCGGCGGGGGCGGAAGTGGGGTGAGATGCCGCTGAACGCGGACAGGAACCGCTGGGCTCCGCTCACGGAGCGGAAGCCTTTCATCGCCCGTTCGCGTTGCTTGGTGGTTCTGGTGGCTGTTCTCGGCCCGGTTGTTCAGGTACTTCGACTGCCGGTGCTCGAGGGAGGGCATGACCTCGCGGTGGGCCGCGCCGTAGGAGCGGAGCTTGTCGGTGACGATCATCCGCGGCGCCGTGCGGGTCTTCTTCATCAGCCTGCGGAAGAAGCGCCTGGCCGCGGCCTTGTCCCGGCGGTCCTGCACGAGGATGTCAAGGACGTTGCCGTCCTGGTCGACGGCCCGCCACAGGGAGCTCTGCTCCCCAATGATCTTGATGAAGACCTCGTCCAGGTGCCACTTGTCACCAGGCCGGCTGCCGGCGGCGCAGAGCGCCTGCGTACCGCTGCCCGAACTTGGCGCACCAGCGGCGCACCGTCTCGTACGAGACGACGATCCGCCGCTCAAGCATCAGCTCCTCGACCTCGCGGAACGACAGCGGGAAGCGGAAGTACAGCCACACACAGTGGGAGATGACCTCGACCGGGTACCGGTGACCCTTGTACGACGGCGACACGGCCCCCACGGACAGCCCCCTCCAGCACGATCAACCAGAAGATCATTCCACCCGATCAACCAACGTGACAGCGCCGTACCGGAGTTTTTCGGCTTGGGGTCAAGCGGCGTCCCACTGATGCGGGCGGCCTCCGCGCCACTCCATCCACTGAGGGTCGTCCATGACAGCGTCCGGCCGGTCGACCCCAGCCGCTTCCAGGAACACCACCAGGTCATGGTCGGAGTAGGCCGTTCCCAGGATTTCGTCACGGCCGTGCCGGTGCGCCGTTACTCATCGGCCGCCACTGGCAGAGGGTCGGTGTACGACAATCGGCGCGCTTGTCATGCCTTCCAGCCTGCCCCTGCGGACTCACGCTGCGCC
Organism: Streptomyces sp. NPDC014995; assembly: GCF_043080745.1. NCBI lineage: Bacteria > Bacillati > Actinomycetota > Actinomycetes > Kitasatosporales > Streptomycetaceae > Streptomyces > Streptomyces sp. NPDC014995. Next base: position 11,931 of record NZ_JBIBVX010000028.1, on the reverse strand, counting down.
AGCCGCCGCCAGCACCGCCACCGGCAACAGCAGCATCCACTGCGGCAGGCGCAGCAGCGGCTTCGACCAGCTGGCCGCCAGAGAGACAGCGAGGAAGACGCCCGAGTAGGCGACGAAGTGGGCGGCCAGAAGCCAGGCGATGGTGTCACCGCCGGGGCGGTCGCCCAGGGCCAGCCAGATCAGGGCAACAGCGGCCAGCATCAGGTCGGTGGTGACCATGTGCCAGACCGCGTGCAGGACGCGGCGAGGTTCGCCCGGGAGGTTGCCGGCCAGCAGCGGCCGGACGACATCTTGACCGCCCGCCACGGCGTGGATGGCGGCGACCGCCCCGGCGGTTATGCCAGCGGCGAGGAACCAGGCGTTCATCGGGTCTCGATTCCGCGGCCTACGATGGCCGCCAGTTGCGCGGCCAGCTGCGCGCTGGGCTGCTCGCCCACCAGGCCGACGTGGAAGAAGACAGCGCCAGCCAGCGTGTCCAGAACCAGATCGACCGGCAGGCCGGGGTCAGTCTCCCCGCGCTGGGCGGCTCGCTCGAACACGGCCGCCAGGCCGGCCTTGGCCGGGGCCAGGAACTCAGATCGGATGCGGGCCTGCGACTCCGGGTTGGCGGCGAAGTCGGCCAGCAGGCCCGGCAGGGCCGCGGCGGCGGCCGGAGCAGAAAACTCCTGGATCAGGGCCTCCAGCAGGGCGGTCAGGTCACTGGCCAGGCTCCCGGTGTCCGGTGCCGGAGCCGTTTCGGTCTCGGTGAAGACCGCCTCGTACACCAACTCAGCCTTCCCCGACCAGCGCCGGTAGACGGTGTCCTTGCCGACGCCGGCCCGGGCCGCCACCGCCCCGATGGAGGTGGCGGCGTAACCCAGTTCGGTCACCAGCTCGACCGTGGCAGTCAAGATCGCCTGATGGGCACGGCTGTCTCGGGGACGCCCACGCGGGGCGTTGGGAAGCGTCACGCTATAACCATACGGGACGAGCCGTTGGATTAATGCGTCAGGGGAGCAAGACGGGTAGGTCGATGCGGCCACCAGTAGCGACTGGTGGCCGCATCTGTGAGGTTCGGCAGTTACCGCCGCCTTACCGTCGATCAAGAACCATCAGGACCAGTGTTGCCGTCCCCGGTGGAGACACCGTCGGAGACGCTCCCACCCGTGGCGACCGATCGCTCACCTGTGGCTTGGACGGTTCCGCCCGGTCCGGCCGGCGGAGGCGGCGGCACCCTCATCGTCCGCCGGCGGCTGGGTGCGGGGGCTGTTGCGTTGTGGCTGCCAGTGGAGACACCGCCAGTAATGCTTCCGCCAACAGCGACGGCTTGATCTCCACTGGCCGTGACCGACCCTGCCGCTGGCTGGGGGGCTGGCCGCTTGAGGGCATAAATCGACACCCCCAGACCTGCCAAACCGGCAATTGCCCCTAGCACGCTGGCGACTTGGTCGGCGGTATCGAGGTCTCGCGCCACGACCAGCACGAGGAGCCCCCCGGCCAGCAAAGCCCCGACGACCGCGCCAGCCCAGGCTTGCACTCTCCGCTGTTGTGTCATGTCAGCCATCATCAACTACGACCCGTTCACCACATCACCGAAAAATGAAGTGGACTCAGCCATTCCGCATTGCGCCAGCGGCAGGACCGGTGAGCGTCCGCCGAACCGAGGCCCGGCCCGCAGCCAGAGAACTCATCATTTCCAAGCCCCATCCTTCTTGACAACACTGGGATACGGGGATTTGAGTTCAGTGGATTTGGTCCGAAACGGGGCACCCTTGTCATCGACAATGAGTGTTCCCTGTTTACCCTTATGCGTCCAATCGAGACCCAACTTCCAGGTGATGAGGCAATCGCATTGTGTGAAATCGTCATCGACAGCGGCGTTGGCCTCGATGGCGAAGATTTCCGGATCACTGGCCGAAACCTTGTACCCGAACGGTCTCTGGATCACCGATAGCCTGTCGTCCTTGCGGGTTACGAGCTCGAAGTCCGGGTCGTCGCTGCCCAACATGACTCGATAATTGCGCTCAGGGAGACCGCCACCACAACCGACGGCGAGCGCGACGTCAGTGCCAGCTGGCGGGATCGGCTCCTTTCGCCGCTCGACTACCCGCATATTGCGCAGCACGACGTCATGACTGTTCATTCCCTGGACGACTAATCTAAGTCGCGTGATGCTTTCATCGATACCGCCGTGCCGGTGAGCCCACTCGGCCGTGGGCTCCCCCGGAGGCACGGGAATGTCTTCCGGCTTCTTGCCAGGGAACGTCCAGCCATCACAATCGTCCTCGGACGGCGTGTACTCCACTGTGGTGGCGAGCGGAGGCATGTCGGAATCGTCGTCGCCCGAGTACCAGACAATGAGGCCGCCGAGAACCACCAGAGCTAAAAGGACTGCCGCCACTGTCAGTGCGGTGGGCGGCGGGTGCAGGTGCGTGACGTTGTGGTTACCGGCGATGACCGGCCCGTTTACGTTCCCACCGGTGGCCACTGATCGTGGGCCGCTGGCCTGGACACTCACCGCCCCCGGATTCGGAGGTATCGAGGCAGCAGGTGCTGGCGCTGCCTGCCTGTTGTTACCGCCACCGACAGCACCGTTACGAGCGTGCCGAAGTCTCCTCATGCCCACCTACGACTCGCTCTGTGAGGAACCGCTGCCCACGCGGCGACCCCGGCGATCACTCGGGAACGACTCCGCCCGTGATGGCCGCGGTGATCGTCGCCTCGACACGTGTCGCTCCAAGCCACAGTCCCAACCCCCTGCCGTCCGACCTGCTGGCTGGATTTTGGCACGGTCAACTGCTGACCGAGCGGTGCCGGTCCTTCCACGCGGTGATCACCGGCTCGATCAACGCCCACTGCTCGTCCGATAAGTCGCTCGGGTACGGCTTGCGTTCACTCACCCGGTCACATCACCAGATCAACAAGCGCGGACCGGCAGATTCTGCCCCGCAGCCACACCATCAGGCGACAGCAGATCCACTCAAAGAGTCATGAACCCCGCTAAGAGTGTGATTCACCCAAGCCGGGCGTCCCAAGACGGTTGAAGCCGGCGAGGCGCGGCGAGACGACGAAGGGGAAGGATTCGCCATCGGGGGTCTTGAGGGCCGCCACGATGTCATGGTCCGGTGCACCGAATATCTCGAAGTGCTGCACGGTGCAGTGCTCCATTACCTCGCGGATGTACGGATCCGAGAGCCGCCAGTGGGCGCGGATGGCATCGGAGTCGCGGTAGAGCTGGAAGCTGTGCGCCAGCATCCGCTCCTCGTCGATGAAGACCTCGACCATGAGCTGAGGGCCGTGCTCTTGAGCGAATGCCACCGCCTGCGCGATGGCGCGCCGGAAACCGTCGAGGTGACCGTCCGTGATGCGCATGGTATTGCGGAAGAGAATGGTGCTGCTCTTTGCGATCTCCATGCGCCGAGTGTTGCGCCTCAACCAAAGTTGAGGTCAAGGGCGCAGCTCAGCCGGGGAACCGGCGACGACACTGAGGCTGCTGATGAAGCCCTGGCGGGCCGCCTCGCGCTCTTCTCCGGCACGGAGGACCGAACAGCACCTCCCACCCGAGCCCAGCGGTGAACCGAACATTAAGTTACAAACCGCCCTCTCAGAGTCCGGTGCGTGACCTTTGGGCGGCTGTGGGCCGTCCTGAGCTGGGGATGTCGGCGCCGGACGCTGTTTCTGTCACTCGGCTGCGGAGCAGCCGTGTGGGCATGCCACTTGGTTGTGAGCGCGCGGCGTGATGGCTACGCCGTTACACGGGATGCTGCCTCGTTTGGAGCGCGGGGTCATCGTTGCCAAAAGCCAGTTGAGATGGTGCCTTTGATGGGGAAGGGTCTGTGGTCATGGAGTTCTTCTGCTATCACCGTGACCGGCCCGGCTCCCTCGCGTTACGCGAGGAGTTGGTGGAGGAGCACTGGGCCTACATGGACCGGTACGCGAAGGAGCTGATCGCTCGCGGCCCGACCTTCGCCGATGATGGTGAGACACCCACCGGCAGCGTGCACATCGTCGACCTGCCCGACGCCGCTGCCGCCCGCGCGTTCGCCTTCGACGAGCCCAACTACCAGGCCGGCGCGTACCGGGATGTGCTGGTGCGCCGGTGGCGCAACGTGCTGGGGCGCACCATGTGGGATTTCCCCGGTGGCCGGACCGATGGCAACCGGTACCTGGTGCTCGGGCTCGGCGAGGGCCCGGCCGCCGACCTTGCCCTGCCGCTCGACCGGGAGGAGCTGGTCGCGTACGGGCCGCTGCTGTCCGACGACGGCGACACCTGGCTGGGTACGGCGGTGCTGCTCAGGGCCCCGGATCCGGACACGGCACGAGCCGTCCTGAATCCGGACCGGTACGCGGACATCGAGGTCCACGACTGGGAGTTCGGCGGGCGTCGATGAGCCACGAAGGCGCCGGGTTGATGTCATCTCCGGAGCACATTGACCTGGGACAGGAGCGGTGACGGTGGCGCTGCGGGCGGTTCCGCTGGTGGGCGGGCCGGTGGAGTTACGGGGTGCGTTGGACCTGGAGACCACACAGGCAGGGGTGATGCCGCGCCGGTTGCCCGCGTGGACCAAGGAGCAGTACCAGGACCCGTCGGTCTACGGGGTGACCGTGATGCCTTCGGGGGTGCGGCTGGTGTTCCGCACCGATGCGCGCGCATTGGAGTTCGAGGTACTCACCTCCACCGGCCAGCTCGACTCCGACTCCCACCCTCGCCCGACCGGGATGCTGGAGTTACTGGTGGACGGCGCCTTGGCCGGGCGTCAGCAGGCGCCGGTGGGCAACGTGCTGCGGATGGCGGGCCCCGGGGCCGTACAGCGACTCATCCCGGGCGAGCCAGGGACCGTACGGTTCGCCGGGCTGCCGGCCGGCATGAAGGGCGTCGAGTTGTGGCTGCCACAGCAGACCCCGACGGAACTGGTGGCACTGCGCGCTGACGGTGACGTGCTGGCACCGCTGCCGGACGGGCGGCGCCGCTGGGTGCACCACGGCAGTTCCATCAGCCACTGCATCGAGGCTGACGGCCCGACCGGGACCTGGCCGGTGGTGGCAGCTGCGCTCGGAGGGGTGGAGGTGATCAACCTCAGCCAGGCGGGCAACGCGCTGCTGGATCCCTATGTCGCCCGGACGATCCGCGATACGCCCGCCGACCTGATCAGCCTCAAGGTGGGCATCAACATCGTGAGCCTGTCCGCCTTCCGACTGCGGACGTTCGGCCCGGCGGTACACGGATTCCTGGACACGATTCGGGATGGACACCCGGACACCCCGCTGCTGTTGATCTCTCCGGTGAGCTGTCCGGCCCTGGAGGAGGCCCCCGGCCCGACCGCGACCGGCCCGGACGGGAGGCTCGCTGCCCTGGGCGACCCGGCCGATGTGGCCGGCGGGGCATTGTCGCTGGCGGTGGTCCGTGCCGAGCTGGCCCGGATCGCTGCGGCACGACAGGCGTCCGATCCTCACCTCCACTATCTCGACGGACGGGAGCTGCTCGGCCCGGACGAGGCAGATGACCTGGCCGACGGCCTTCACCCCACCGCCGCCGCATACCGTCGAATGGGCAAGCGCTTTGCAGCCCACGCCTTCGCGACCGACGGTCCCTTCCGCTGAGTGAGCTGGGCTCCACACCCCGCACCAGGTGTGGAGCTTCCACGCTCTTCCGGCCGGGGATTCAGGCCACTGCTTGTCTTATGAAGGATGGGTTCGTGTGATCTCTTCCACTGGAACGTCGTTGTCGCCGTTGGGGCAGCGATTGCGCGTACTGCTGAGTGCAGAGCGTGTTATCGGTGATCTGCGCCGTTACTTCGGGATCGGTCTGCCGCCCGGCGGGGTGCCGTTCACCGGCAGTCGGTTCGAGCATCTGGCGGGTGGGGGAGACCGGCCGGAGGTTGCCGACCGGATCACGGCGGAGGACCTGGTCGCGGTGCAGACCTTGTCGGTGACTGTTCCGGCGTCCGTCGCGCTGGACATCCTGGAGGGGCGCCTCGGCGCGCGGCTGTCCGGTCTGCTGCAGGCCATTCCCAGGGACATCGATATGGCTGATGCCGAAGCGGCTGGCGTGGCCGACGGTTCGCCGGCGGACCAGGCCTGGCACCTCCTTCGTGACCAGCCCGATGTCGGATGGGTGATCGCGGGGAAGATTCTGGCGCGTAAGCGTCCGCGGTTGCTCCCGGTCTACGACCGAGTCGTCCGCTGTGCCGTCGGCCGGCCGCCGTCCTTCTGGCTCGCTCTCCATGCCGCCCTGCGCGAGGACGACGCCGCGTTGCACCGCCGACTGCTGGAACTGAGGCAGGCCGCGGGGCTACCCGAGACGGTGAGTGCGCTGCGGGTGTGCGATGTGGCGGTATGGATGAACCACCGGGCCGTCGGCCACGCCTGCCCTTGAGGCTGCCTGCCGTCAAAGCGACCCGAGGGGGCGTCCTGGCGTGTGAGGGTGACGGACTTTACCAACCGTCGCTGGGGTGTGTGTGACGTTCGCGTGGAGTGGTCCGGGGACGTGGGGGAGGGTGTGGACTCGGGGCCCGGAGTGCCGCCACCGGGGCGGTTCCCGGTTCGGAGGGGGCGGCACATGGTGGGTGGCCGGTTGGTGGTGGGGGAGTTACGGGTACAGGAGATCGTCCATGGGGACGGGCGGGTGTCCTACACGGTCGTGGACACGGACTGCACGCTTGTGGCGTAGGCGGACGGGTTCCTGCGTACCTGTCGGGCGGGTACGGACCGGACGTACGCGTATGTGCTGGTGGATCATCTGCGGTGGCTGTGGTTCGCGGGCTTGGACGCAGGGTCGGTGTCGCTGGAGGATCTGCGGCACTACATGGCGGCTTTGGGGGCGAATTATCCGGGGCCGTTCGGGCTGCCGTGGCGAGAGGGGAAACGCCCGTACGGGCACAGTGCGTTGAAGACCGCGGCGGCCTGCCTGAAGGGCTTCTACCTCCACCTGGGTATCCGGGGCGTGAACCCGTCGCGGGCGGAGGCGCTGCGTGTGACGCGTCTGCCGACGCGGGCGGATCGGCGTCGGGCGATGCTCGGGCACGTTCTGCACAGCATGCCCGCGAACCCTCTGGCTCCGGGGGAGCGGGTGCGTCGGCATCCCAAGATGCTGCCCGAAGGCGCCCGGGATCTGCTGCTGGGGGCGGTGTCGTGCGCGCGGGACCGGATGGTGGTCACGTGGCTGGCCGACGGCGGTTTCCCGATCGGTGAGCTGTGCGGGCTGCGCCTGGTCGACCTGCACCTGCGGGAGCAGGCCGCGTGCGGTCAGTGCCGGGGTCCGCATGTGCACATCTGCCACCGTGAGGACAACGCCAACCGGGCCCGGGTCAAGACGAAGACACCGGGGACCTGGCAGGACAACGCCGTAAGCGGCGGGACGGTACGCCGGGCGAGCCCGGCGGTGATCCACACCTACTTCGAGTACATCACCACCCAGTACCCCGCCCAGAGCGTTCACGGCATGCTCCTGGTCAGCCTGCACGGCCCTTCCCGCGGGGAGCCGTGGACCACGGCCGCGGCCCGGGGCATGCTGCGCCGGGCCGCGGCCCGTGGGGAGATCGGCCGGGTGGTACCGCACGCCTTCCGGCACAGCTTCGCCACCGCAGTGCTGGACGCTGCACGGGGCAACGCTGTGATCGCTCGGGATGCCGGCGGCTGGGCCTCGGCCGCGACCGTCGAGCAGGTCTACGGCCACGTGGACGTCCACGACCCGGTCTTCACCGCGGCGCTGGAGCAGGTGTGGGGGACATGCCCGTGATCCCGCTGACGCTGCTGCCCGGCCGCACCGACACCACCCGCATCGGCCGCGACCGGCTCGAACTGCTCACGGCCCTTACTGAGTTCGGCACTTCAGGGTGACGGTGATGGGCCGAGGGAGACGCCCCTGGCGCGGCGTTCAATCCGCCTCGGCCTGGCCGAGGTGCGCCTTGCGATGGTTACTGGACCAGCCTAGGCGCTTGCGATGTGCAACCTCGCCGCCGAGTTGCTCACTCCCTGCTGGAAGGCGCGGCAGGACGCAGGTGGACCACCGCGTCAGCATGGGGATGCCCGAATTCCCCAGAGTCTGCCCGATTATTCCGCACCGTTGAGCGCTGAACGATGAGGCGGGGTCGCCCTGGACCGTCTTGGCTCAGCCCAGCGTGTCCATCAGGGCGGTGACGTAGGCATCCAGTCGCTCCTCCACAGCTCGCGTCGTCAGCTCTGTCCTCCCTGCCTCCCGCCATGGCTGCGACACCAACTGCACTTCTTCTGAGGCGGCCATCCCGTCCCGTACCAGCCAGTACAGCCGCTCGCTCGCGGCCGCGGCCAGCACCCCGCCGGCCTCCTCATACGCCTCGGGGAACCGCAGGCCCCACTCCGGTCCGTGCAGCAGTGCGAGATTGACGGAGCAGTGCGCTACATCGAGATCCGCCGGGCCCCAGGAGGGCGCTGCCCAGTCGACGACGCCGGTGATCCGGGCACCTGCTGGCCTTGAGGACGGCACGTCGAACAGCACATTGCCGGGCTGGAAGTCCCGGTGCAGGAATCGTCCTTCATAGGGCGGCGCGGGCTTGCGGATCACGTCGATCGCCGCGGACCATACCGTCGCGTCGGCACCCTTCGGAGTCACGACGGTGTCGGCGGTCGTCAACGTCACATACTTTCGGGGCCGCTCAGCGGGTCGCAACGCGTGGATCGTCACGAGTTGACGGGCCAGCAAAGGGACGCGCGTCTCCAGTCCCTCATCGTCGAGGACCGGCCGGCCTGCCAGATGTGTCATAAGGAGCGATGGATACTCGCAATGCGCGGCGGTCAAATCAACCGCGACCAGTTCAGGAGCCGGCACGCCGGTCCCCGGGAGCAGGGTCAGGGCGGCGGCCTCCCTGCTCAGCCAGTCCTCGGCGTGCTCCACGTAGAACGGGTTGACGTAGGTCCGCAGCACCAGGTCACGGGTGCCTCCGCATCTGCACGCTGTATCCCATCCGGTGCAGCAGCCGGGTTACCCCGGAGACGCTGTAGGAGATGTGGAACTATCGTCCGATCAGCGTGCGTACCCTTGCTGCGGTCCATACCTGGTCGTCCGCCCAGCCGTGCGCGGCCGGCCCTCGTCGAGCCACATCGCGAGCTTGGCCTGCAGGTGGAGGCCGAGTCGGCAGTCGTGGCCGGAGGGGCCTCTGGAACGCAGCGCCTCGCGTCCGCCCGTCCTCCAGGTGCGGCGCCACTGGTAGACCGACTTCTCACTCACCCGTAACTCCCGGGCGAGGCATGGGACTTCCACGCCCTCCTCGAAGAGGTCAACGGCCCGCATCCGTACCTCTTCCCGGCGCCTGCGCTGCTCGGCGGTCAGCCCGCCTCCGTCCGGATACCGCATGCCTCCGGCGTACCAGCCCGGACTGACCGCGTCACCGGCCCCGTCACCAATCCAGACCCCGAAAAGCCGAAATCAGTAATGCAACGGCGTTGCACCACAGGGGACATGACCCGGTGGCGGGCGAGGCGGAGGAGGGCCTGGGTGTGGGTTTTGCCCCGGGCTCGGCAGCGGTCGTAGTAGGTGCGGGAGGCGGGATCGTGCAGGGCGGCGAACGCGGAGAGGAACATCGCGCGTTTGAGCTGTCGGTTCCCGCCTCTGGGGGCGTGGTCGCCGTTGATCGAGGTCCCCGACTGTCTGGTGGCCGGGGCGAGGCCGGCGTAGGAGGCCAGGTGGGCAGCGGTGGGGAAGGTGCTGCCGTCGCCGATGGTGACCAGGAGGACTGCGGCGGTCCTGACGCCGACGCCGGGCATCGACGTCAGGACCTGGGAAAGAGGGTGGGCCTCCAGCAGGGCCTCGATCTGGGCTTCAAGGGCCCGGCGTTGTTCGTGGACGGTGGCCAGCGACTTCGCCAGCGAGGGCACGATCACATCGAGTGTGGCCGTGCCGGGAACGACGACGGTCTGTTCGTCGAGGGCGGTGAAGATGTCGTCGACGAGCCGGGTGGCCATGCGGGGTGCCTTGGGCCGGATGACCTCGACGAGCCTGCGGCGGCCGGCCTTGCGCAGAGCGGCCGGGGATCCGTAGCGCTCGAGGAGCCAGGTGATGGCGGGGTGGTCCAGGCGGGGTCCCAGGACGCGTTCGAGGCTGGGGTGGAACTGGGTGAGCAGGCCGCGGATGCGGTTGGAGGTGCGGTTGGCCTCGCCGGCCAGGTCCTGGTCGAAGCCGACCAGCATGGTCAGTTCGGCGGTGATCTCGTCGGCCGGTTCGAGGGAGCGCAGGGTGTGGGGCATGGTGCGGGCGGCGTCCGCGATGACGGCCGCGTCGCGGGCGTCGGTCTTGGCCTCGCCCGGGTAGAGGTCGGCGATCCGCCGCATCGCCAGGCCGGGAAGGTAGGCGACCTGGCAGCCCGCGTCACGGGCAACGGTCAGTGGAAGGGCACCGATGGAGGCGGGCTGGTCCACGATCACCAGGACGGTGCCGAACTTTGTCTTGAGTTTGTCGAAGACGGCCCGCAACTGGGGTTCGTTGTTCGGCAGTGGCTTGTCGAAGACCTTCTTCCCGGCCGGGGTGAGCCCATGGCCGTGGTGGTTGCTCTTGCCGACGTCCAAGCCGAGGAAGACGCCCACCTGGTCGATGTCGATCACCGTGCCCCCACATGCGTCGATGCTGTGCCGGCCTCGCGGTCGGGGCCGTTCGCGCGCATCACGTTATGCAGACCTGCCGCCCGCGAGTGGCCAAACATTGCGCCGGGCCGGACGGCGGTCGGACCTCTGATCAGCGTCTCTGACGGTACCCCTCGGGCCCGGTGACACCACCCCCCAGGTCATCCGATCGACAGGGGGCAACAGCCATGCCGGGCCCGGAGGCCAGCGGCCCTCTTGCAGGACCGCGAAGAAGATAACGGGGCAAACCGATGTGCGGCTGAGAGCCGCGGGTGATTACGCCGTAATCACCCAAGCTGTGTTGCCGCTCAATGTCAGCTCATACACGGCGCTGTGAGCCAAGCGCCACGCCTGCGAAAGCGCCGTCGGCACGGCAAGCCTCTCAACGCTGCGCTCACGCTGACAGAGTCGCAACCCAACCCCGCTCGGGGCTCATCGAGGGCGCCGAGCTAGTTCTGGTCGAGGCGGCATTCGCCTGCTCCCTCTCCAAGATCTCCGGGCAGGCGTCCAATCCGTACAGAAGCAGAGCGCCCACGTCAGCGGCCGGAAACGAGCTCGGCAGCGGCTGCGATCGCAAGGCGCGCGCCGTCGCTCGTCCCCGCCGGACGTGCTGTATGGCGCTCTGCCTTCCTCAGCTCCCGGACGGTTGCCTCCACGTAGATGCCGAGGCTGACCAATTGGGTAGGGGTCTTGCAGTGGGGGAGTACAGCTTCCGTCTGCTCCAGCCAGAACGTCACGTCATCGTCGTCGTCCAACTCGGCGCGGTGGGCGAGGAGACGGTGCGCGACGGGGGCCAGGAGGGCATGGCGACGGGCGGCTTCCTCCTCGGCTCGGCGTGTGGCGGCAGCTTGAACGGCTGCCTGTCGTTCCGCGAGGAGAACAGCTTCAGGGGTACGTCGCACTGGGCGGCCGGGGTCTGATGGATTGGCCATGGCGGCAGCGCGTAGCCGCAGTGCTTTGTTATAGGCAGCGCTGGGCGCTGTGACGGCGAGTGCTGGCGCCAAGTGAGCCCATTCCGCGCCGGCGGCACGCGCGTCCTCCACCGCTGTGGCTTGGTGGAGTCAGCTTGTTCGCGGAGGTACTGCCACAGACGTCACCCGGCCCGGTGGGCAGCGTGCCGCCGGCTTCCAGGTGCTGCCGGGTGAGGTGGAAGCAGCGTTGCCATTCGACTGGCCATGTGGGGCACCAAGAGGGGTCGATGTCCTCGAGCTGCTCGTGCCGGTCTTCCGGCAGCGCGCCGGCCGCCGACGGGACGGGCAGGTCGTCGGCACGCCGTTGCTCGATTTCAGCGGCCTTCCGGGCGGCGGCGCGTGCGTTCTTCAGCCAGATGCCCACCCGGTACCCCTGGTAGGTGGCGTC
>NZ_JBIBVX010000027.1:0-76067 GCF_043080745.1 Streptomyces sp. NPDC014995 | reverse complement strand
ACAAGCGCGACTACATCTTCAACGGCACCCTGACCGTCACCGCGATCGTCATCTGGCTCCGCGACACCGTCCAAGAGCCACCAGAAACGGCCTAGGCCGCGCCCTTCAAACCAGCCCGACTCGGGGCTGCGGCGCCCGGCCGACGCCGGTGGGCCCGCAGCCCCGGATTGACGGGAAGGACACGGCCGGGCCACTGGACGACACACCACTCACATGCCACGGGGCCTGCCCACCGCCGAGCGGTGGGCAGGCCCCGTGGTTCGGCCTACGGCGGAGGTCCGGAGTCAGACGCTCTCGGCCACGACCGGGTTGCGCAGCACGCCGATGCCCTCGATCCCGACCTCGACCTCGTCTCCGGGGCGGATCGGCCCGACTCCCGACGGCGTACCGGTCATGATCGCGTCACCGGGCAGCAGCGTCAGGTAGCGGCTGAGGTAGGCGACGATGTCGGGAACGGCGAGCAGCAGGTCCGCCGTGCCGGCCGACTGCGCGACCGTCCCGTTCACCCGGGTCGTCAGCCACAGTGCGGACGGGTCGAGTGCGGTCGCGATGACCGGCCCGAGGGGGGCGAAGGTGTCCTGCCCCTTCCCGATCAGCAGCGTTCCGAAGGCGCTTTCCCTGCGCTGGACAATGCGGTCACTGACGTCATTGCCACACGTGTAGCCGAGGATGTATTCATGAGCCTCCGAGGGCTTCACATGGCGGGCCTCCTTTCCGATGACGACAACCAACTCGCCCTCGAAATGGATCAGTTCGCCATCCGAGGGATAGACGATGGCGTCACCCGGACCGATGACCGCCGTACTCGGCTTCATGAAGCACACGGGAACTTCCGGGACCTCGCGCTCGGTCTCGTCGATGTGCGAGGCGTAGTTGTAGGCGAACCCGAAGATCCGGGGCCGCTCGAGCGGCGCGAGAAGGACTACGTCGCCGACTTCGTCGACCCGGCCCGAAGGGGTCGCCCCGGTGAAGGGATCGCCCTCGAATCTGGCGATCCGGGTATCACCGGATTCAAGCTCTCCGTAGTAACGCTCACTGCCGACGGCATACCTGACGATCCGCAAAGGAGACCTCCGCATGTGGGCAGCCGGGGGCGGCTGCACGGCCCATCCAGCAGTGCTAACGTTAGCACGCAGATGGAGGGTCGGCTCAGCGCCCCACTCCTCCGGCCACGGAGCGCGACAACAGCGCTATCGTTGGCACACGGAAAGTGACCGCACCAGACCCAGTCACGGCAGCCAGAGGGGGCCCGTTACGTGATCACCACCAGGGACATCGCCGAGCGCCTCGGAGTCTCCGTCTCGACGGTCGGCCGGGCACTCGCCGACGACCCCCGCATCAGCGACGAGACCAAGTTCCGGGTTCGCCAGGCCGCTTCCGAGATGGGGTACGTCGGCAACCGCGCGGCGCGGATGATGCGCGGCGCGTCCAGCAACGTGGTCGCACTGGTGATCCCGGACATCCGCAACAGCTTCTACTCGACCATCGCGCACGAGCTGTCCACGAACATGGAGGCCGAGGGCTTCCAGCTGATGCTCTCCGAGACCGACGACGACCGGATGGTGGAGCTGCGCCATCTGCGGGAGCTCTCCGCGAACCGCGTGGCGGGCGTCATCATCGTGCCCACCGCCCGCCCGCACAACGAGTCCGTCAAACTCCTGCGCTCCGTGCCCCACCTACAGCTTCTGCGCCGCCATCCCTCGCTCGGTTCCCAGTGGTTCGGCGTGGACGACCACGAGGCGCTGCGGCAGGCCACGGCCCACCTCGTGGCCCAGGGCCACACCCGCGTCGCCTACCTGGGCGGCCCGGAGGAACTGCCCACGGGTGCGGAGCGGCTGCGCGGCTTCCGCAGCGCCCTGCGCGAGGGCGGACTGCCCGAGGCCGCCGGCGTCACGGAGCTGGGGCCGCCGTCGTCCGTGGACCACGGCCGCCAGGCGGTGCGCCGGCTGCTGCGGGGGCCGGTCGCGCCCACCGCGCTCGTGCTGGGGTCGATCCAGCTCACCCTGGGCGTCCTGGAGGAGCTGTCCGAGCAGGGTGTGAAGGTGCCCGGCGAACTGTCCGTGGTCGGGTTCGGGGACGAGCCCGGTTTCTCCTGGTGGGGCCCCGGGCTCACCACCATCGGCCTGCCGATCCAGGAGATGGCCACCGGCTGCGCACTGTGGCTGATGCGCCGGCTCAAGACCAAGCCGAGCAACGACGGCCCGTACACGTCCCTCTCCCCCGGATCGCTGATCCTGCGCGGCAGCACCGCGCCACCCGGCGACCGGACCCCGTCCACGTCCGGCTGACCGTGGACCGAGGCCGGCCACGCACACGGAAGGCGCGCAGACGGAAGGCGCGTACACGGAAGGCGCCCGGGGTGATGCACCCCGGGCGCCTTCGTGGCGTCTGCCGCGTCAGTGGGTTCCGCCGCGCAGCCGTCGCATGACGCGGGCCGTGCGCGCGAGTTCGTCGAGCACCTGCTCCGCCGCGGCCTCATGGATCTTGCCGGGCCGGAAGGCGCCGTCCTCGACGCACTCGTTGACGAAGGGGATGCTCACGGTCGGGCCGATCGGCAGCATCCTGAGGTTCGCCACGACCTGCTTGCCCATCTGCACCGCCCTGGTGCCCGCCGAGACGCCTCCGTAGCCGACGAACGCCGCCGGCTTGTGCTGCCACTCCACGACCAGGTAGTCCCACGCGTTCTTCAGCGGCGCCGGGAAGCCGCCGTTGTACTCCGGGGTGACGAAGACGAAGGCGTCGGACGCGTCGACGATCCGGCTCCACGCGCGGGTGTGGTCCTTGGTGTACCTCCGCAGGGCGGGCGGATGCGGCTCGTCGAGAAAGGGGAGGGCGAGTTCGTACAGGTCCACGGTGTGCGACGTGAACTGCTCGCACTCCGCGGCCCGGGCGGTGAACCAGTCCGCGACGGACTTGCCCACCCGTCCGGGACGAGTGCTGGCCACCACAGTGGTGAGGGTCATGGGTGCCACAGAGGGTTCGGCTGTCATGTCGGGCTCGCTTTCTTCGGCCGCGGTCCGGCCCGGCGGGCCCACGCCTGCCTGTGCTGTCCGTCCGTCCAGGAGCGTGGGCCCGCCGGAGTCCTCAGCGGGGCGGTTGTGCGAACGATAGCACCGACCCAGGAGCCCACCAAGAGGACACCGTGCAACCCCGGCACCCCGGACGGGAGCTCCCTCCTCACCCTTGACACGGGGACGGACACTCCGCACCATTGCGCTATCGTTAGCATTCGAGCCGCGGTGGGCGGGCAACCCTCGCCCTCACCCTTCGTCCCCACTCCCTCGCCGGGCCGGCCGCGACGACGGAGAGAGCCGTACGACGCCTCGCCCGCTCCCGGTCCCACCGGCACGCCGATCCACCGGCTGCCGCGCCGCGAGGTCCGCGCGCACCTCCGGAGGCCTCTCCCACGCCCCTCGCGGCGAGGACGTCCGCACCGCGAGGGCGGGCGAGGGACCCGCACCAATCGATCGTCCGCACTCCGAAAGGTTGCACCGCAATGACAGACACCCGGATCGCCAGGCTCTACGGCCGCAGGGTGTGGGACTCACGCGGCCGGCCGACCGTCGAGGTCGAGGCCCACCTCGCGGACGGCGCGGTCGGACGGGCCATCGCACCGGCGGGGGCCTCGACGGGCCAGGGCGAAGCACTCGACCTGCGCGACGGCGGCGACCGCTTCGGCGGGCTCGACGTCCTTCGCGCGGTGGGCTCGGTGAACCAGGAGATCGCGCCCGCTCTGCTGCACCGCGACGCGTCCGGCCAGGAGGCCGTGGACCGGCTCCTGGTGGATCTCGACGGAACCCCCGACCGCGGTCGTCTCGGCGGCAACGCGATCGTGGCCACGTCCATGGCGGTCCTGAAGGCCACCGCCGCATCGGCGGGCGTGCCCCTGTGGCAGCACCTGGCGGGCGGACGGCCGGTCCGCATCCCCCTGCCCGAGATCCAGATCTTCGGTGGCGGCGCCCACGCGGACCGCCGTGTCGACGTCCAGGACTTCATGGTGGTCTGCCCCGCGGCACGGAGCTTCTCCGAGGCCCTGGACTGGACGGCGGAGATCTACCGGGCGGCCGGCGGTCTGATGCGCAAGGCGGGGAAGGCCCAGGGCGTGGCCGACGAGGGCGGCTTCTGGCCCGCGTTCGACTCCAACGAGGAGGCGCTGGAAACGCTGACCCTCGCCATCGAGACCGCGGGTTTCGCGCCCTCGGCCCAGGTCGGCATCTCACTGGACGTCGCGGCCTCGCAGTTCGGCGTCGGCGGGCACTACCGGCTGGCGCTCGACGACCGCACGCTGGACACGACGGCGCTGATCGACATGCTCGGCGGCTGGATCGAGCAGTACCCGATCCTGTCCGTCGAGGACCCGGTGGGCGAGGACGACCACGAGGGCATGGTGGAGTTCACCCGGCGCTACGGCCACCGCTGCCAGGTGATCGGCGACGACTACCTGGTCACGAACGCCAAGCGGGTGGAGGCGGCGGCCACCAACGGCGCGGCGAACGCCGTCCTCGTCAAGCCGAACCAGGCCGGCACCGTCACGGAGGCCCACCAGGCCCTGCGCGCCGGAAAGGACGCCGGCTTCGGCACGATCGTCTCGGCCCGGTCCGGGGAGACCGAGGACGTCACCATCGCCCACCTGAGCGTCGGATGGGACGCGGGCCAGCTGAAGGTGGGCTCGTTCACGCGCTCCGAGCGAATGGCGAAGTGGAACGAGGTCCTGCGCATCGAGGAGTCTCTCGGTGATTCCGCGGAATTCAGCGGTTGGTCCGCCTTCGCATTCGCCGATTCCGCGCCTCCCACGACCGGGTCGTAAAAGTCCGGAAGTATTACAGTCATCGAAATCCAGAGCCGACCGGAGCACGGAGACCAGCATGCTGCCCCCCGTCAATCTGCGCCCGAGTTTCAACATCACCCGAACCAGCCACGTGCGTCTCACCGTGGCCGACCTCGCCGAGAGCCGGAACTTCTACGTGAACGCCCTCGGGCTCGTCGTCAGCGACGAGGACGAGCGCACCTGCTACCTCCGCGGTCTCGCCGAGGCATGCCACCACAGCCTCGTACTGGAACTGGACGAAGAGGGCGCCGGCGCCTGCCGGAGGATCGGTTTCCGCGTCTTCCTCGACGAGGACCTCGACGTCGCCTACACGTGGTTCCGCGACCGGGGGCTGCCCGCGGAGTGGGTCGACCTCCCCCACCAGGGCCGCACCCTGCACGTCTGCGACCCCATCGGCACGCCGCTGGAACTCTGCGCGCACATGGAGACCCGGCCGCGGCTGCACATCAGCTTCGAGCACCACAAGGGTGCCCACGCGCAGCGGCTGGACCACTTCCAGACCTTCGCACCGGACACGTACGAACTGACCGCGTTCTACGGCGAACTCGGCTTCCGCAACTCCGAGTACCTGGCGCACGGCGACAAGCTGCTCGGTTCGTTCATGTACCGCAAGGGCACCAC
Source organism: Streptomyces sp. NPDC014995 (assembly GCF_043080745.1). Classification (NCBI taxonomy): domain Bacteria; kingdom Bacillati; phylum Actinomycetota; class Actinomycetes; order Kitasatosporales; family Streptomycetaceae; genus Streptomyces; species Streptomyces sp. NPDC014995. Next base: position 70,618 of record NZ_JBIBVX010000027.1, on the reverse strand, counting down.
CCTGGACCTGGCGCTCGTGGAGAACACCGGTCCCGCCCTGCACCACTTCGCGTACACCGTCTCCGAGAGCCGCGACATCTTCACCGCCTGCGACTGGGCGGGCATCCTCGGCTACGGCGAGGGCGTGGAGCGGGGCCCCGGCCGGCACGGTCCGGGCGGCATGCTCTTCACCTACCTCCGCGACCCCGACGGGCACCGGGTGGAGGTCTTCAACGCCCACTACCAGACGATCGACACCGAGATCGAGCCGGTGCGCTGGGACGCGGGTTCGCTGAGCACCAACGTCCGCTGGGGGTTCCCGGCGCTGGAGAAGTGGTACTTCGAGGCGTCGCCCTTCGTGGGGACGCCGCAGGTGCCGCCCGCCGAGCTTCCCAACCCGATGACGCTCGAGCGCTTCCTGCTCGAACAGTCCGCGCACTGACCCTTCCGTCCCCCGAGGAGACGACATGGCACGCGTTCCCTACCTGCGCCGCGAGGACGCGGACGAGGCGAACAAGCCCCTGTACGACCGGCTCGAAGCCGAACGCAAGGTACCGACGGCGAACATCTTCCTCGCCCTCGCCAACGCACCCGCGCAACTGGACGGCTTCCTGACCTACGCCAACTCGCTGCGGGCCAGTGAGCTCAGCCCCGCGCTCCGCGAACTCGCGATCCTGACCGTGGGGCACGTGACCAGGTCCGCGTACGAGGTGGCGCACCACCACTCGCACGGGCTCAAGGCCGGACTCACGGAGGAACAGATCGCCGCGGTGGGCGACTTCGAAACGGCCGACGTGTTCGACGAGACGGAAAAGGCCGTCATGCGCCTGGCCAAGGAGTCCACGCTCCGCGTCGACGTCTCCGAGGAGACATGGCGCGCCGCCGCCGAGCGCCTGCCCCAGCAGCAGATGGTCGAACTCGCGCTGTCCATCGCCTGGTACAACTCCGGCGTCCGCATCATGGGTCTGCTGGACATAGACCTCGAGGACACCTACCCGAACCCCTTCCCCAATTCGTAGTTCTCGGCGCCGTACGCCCGTCAATGCACAGGATGCGATTGCCGGGCCGCTGTTTCCGCCGCTTCGGCCGTCGAACAGAAAGTCTCCGTCTCCGATCGTGAGGACGGAGCAGTTTCAAGGAGTATTTCAATGGCGAAAATGCTCGCTGCACGACTGCACGCGCTCGGTGAGCCGATGTCCGTGGACACGGTCGACGTGCCCACCCCGCGGCCCACCGACGTGCTGGTGCGGGTCCGGGCGTGCGGAATCGTGCCGAACATGGCCAATGTGATCAACAACTGGCCCACCTGGTATCCGCACCAGCCGCTGCCCAAGCTGCCCGCGATCTTCGGTCTGGATCCCGCGGGCGTGGTCGAGGCGGTCGGCGAGGCGGTCCTCAACACCAAGCCCGGCGACCGGGTCTATGTGAGCCCGCTGCGGTCCTGCGGCAGCTGCCAGGTGTGCCGCGGCGGCGAGCTCAGCCGCTGCCGCTACTTCACGCTGAACGGTTACTTCAGCACCTCCCGTGACGGCCAGCGGATCTTCGATCTCTACCCGTACGGCGGGTTCTGCGAGTACATGACCGCGCCGCAGCACTCGATCGTCAACATCCCCGACAACATGACGTTCGAGCAGGCCGGCAAGCTCGGCTACATCGGCACCTCCTACAGAGCCCTCAAGTACGCCACGGCCGGCCCCGGCCAGGTCGCGCTGATCGACGGAATCACGGGCACCCTCGGCGTCGCCTCCACCCTCCTCGCGCTGGCCTCGGGTGTCTCCAAGGTCCTCGGAACGGGCCGCAACGAGGAACTCCTCAAGCGCGTCAGGGAACTGGCCCCGGACCGGATCGAGGTCATGAGGCTGGGCGAGGGCTCCTCCGGAGAGTGGGCGAAGTCCCGCACCGGCGGCGAGGGGGCGGACTTCGTCATCAGCGCCCTGGGTGCCAAGGCCCCCGTGGAGACGATGCTCGACTCCCTGCGGGGCGTCCGCCGGGGCGGCAAGGTGGTCAACGTCGGCGGCGTGGCCGACCGGCTGCCCCTCGACGTGAAGTGGCTCATGGACGAGCAGGTCCAGCTGATCGGCTCCAACTGGTTCACCACAGCGCAGGGCCAGGAAGTCGCCGACATGGTGGCCACCGGAGCGCTGGACCTGTCCTACCTGATCACCAAGCCCTTCCCCCTGTCCGAGGTCAACGAAGCGATCTCGGGACGCGCCACGGACCACGACGGCGGATTCAGCAACTACGTCGTGATCCCCTGAACCGCGGGTCCCGGGACGCGGATCCGAGCGTCCCGACCCGGCCGGCCGCCGCCTGACGCGGACTTGGCGCCCCGAACCCACCCCGTGGCGGTCCTGTTCTGCCCTGACACCGCCGCGGGGTGATCCACCACAGCCGTGCACACTGCCTGTGATGACGCCGGCACGGGCCCGGCAGGATGGAGGAGCCGGTGGAACTTCGCTGGCTGGAATCGTTCGTCACCGTCGCGGAGGAGCTGCACTTCGCGCGGGCCGCGGACCGTCTGCACCTGGCGCCCTCGGCGCTCAGCGCCCAGGTCAGGGCGCTGGAGTCGCACCTGGGCGTGCGGCTGATCGACCGCGGTCGGCGCACCCGCCCGGCCCTGACCAGTGCCGGGCAGTTGTTCCTGGAGGAGGCACGGCTGACCCTCGCGCAGGCCGCCCGGGCCGTGGCGGTGGGCCGGCGGGCCGGGCGGGGGGAGCTGGGGCACGCGCAGATCGCGTACGTCGCCTCGGCGGCGTTCTCCGGGGTGCTGACCGACGTCCTCACGCGCTGTGCGGCGCCCGGCACCGATCTGACGGTGCAGGTCCGGGAGTTGGAGACGCCGGCCCAGCTGGAGGCGCTGGCCTGCGGGGACATCGACGTCGGTTTCCTGCGCTGGCGTCCGGAGTACCCACCCGACGTCACGGCCACCTGCCTGCTCACCGAACAGGTCGTCCTGGCGCTGCCCGCCACCGCGCCACTGGCGGCGTACGAGGCGGTGCCGGCGGCGAAGCTGCGCGACGAGTGCTTCGTGGCCCCGCACTTCGACGAGGAGTACGGCTGCCGCGACCAGATTCGCGAAGTGGCGGAGCGGGGAGGCTTCAGCCCGCTGTGCGCTCCCCCGGTGCGGGACTTCATCGCGGCTCTGACACTGGTGGGCGGTGGTCTGGCGGTTGCTCTGGTCCCCGGCTCACTGCGTCGCGTGAACATCCCGGGGGTGGCCTACCGTCCGCTGGCGGACGTGGCCCTGACGACCCGGCTGGTGGGCGCCTACCGCAGGGCCGAGACCTCGCCCGCGGTGCGCGGTGTGATCCGCCGGCTGCGGGAGGCGGCCGCCGCCACGGTGACGGCCGGCTGACGTCGCGGGTCCCCGGCGGGGCGTCCGGCGACGCGCACTCCGTTCAGGATGGCGTTGCCCGGCAGCGCCGGTCAACGCCGAACCGGCGCACGTTTGTGCGTGGACGACGCACCGTCGTAGCAGGTCAGAGGGGGTGTCACCGCCTTACGCTCAACACGGCACCACAGACCGTGGCGGCGTCGGTCGACCGCCACCGGACGCAGGGACAGGCGGAGGAGCACATGACATCGATCAAGCACGTGGGCATAGTCGGCGCCGGGCAGATGGGCCGGGGGATCACCGAGGTCTGCGCCCGTGCCGGGCTGTCCGTCACGTTGTGCGACGTGACGGAGGGCCGGGCCCGTGCCGGGCTGGCGGGCGTGGCGGACTCCCTGCTCAAGGCCGAGCAGCGCGGCGCCCTCACCCCACAGGACCGGGCACACGCCCTCGCCGGAATCTCGGTCACCGGCGATCTCTCCCGTCTCTCCGGCGCGGACCTGGTCATCGAGGCCGCCGTCGAGGACGAGCAGGCCAAGACCGAACTGTTCCGGCAGCTCGACAAGGTGGTCACCGACCCGGCCGCCGTGCTGGCCAGCAACACCTCCTCGATCCCCATCGCCCGGCTCGCCTCGGCGACCGGACGGCCGGAGGCGGTGGTCGGCCTGCACTTCTTCAACCCGGTCCCCGTCATGCCACTGGTCGAGATCGTCCCCTCGCTGCACACCTCCAAGGCCACCGAATCGCGGGTACGCGCCTTCGCGGGCGACGTCCTGGGCAAGCGGACGATCGTGGCGCAGGACCGCGCGGGCTTCGTGGTCAACTCCCTCCTGGTGCCGTACCTGTTGGCCGCGGTACGGATGCTCGGCACCGGCACGGCGACGGCGGAGGACATCGACACGGGCATGACGGCGGGCTGCGCCCACCCGATGGGTCCGCTGCGCCTCGCCGACCTCATCGGACTGGACACGGTGGCGGCGATAGGCGAGGCGCTGTACGAGGAGTACCGGGAACCGTTGTACGCCCCTCCCCCGCTGCTGCGCCGCATGGTCGAGTCGGGTCTGCTGGGCCGTAAGTCCGGGCAGGGGTTCTTCACCTACCGGGCGGCCTGAGACCGGCAGCCCTCGGCGGCGACCGGCCAGAACGGTGTCCCGCACGCGGGGCACCGTACGTCCCCGTCGTCCTCGCCCACCGGCCCAGCGCCGCCGACCGCGCCCACCGCTGCCCGCCGGGCGATGAGCGGCCCGGGGGTGTACCCCGCCCTCATCAGGCGGGCCTCTCACGTCGGAGTCCCCCATCGGCCTGGCCGGGGCAGGCTCCGGGGCCGGGCCCGCGCGGAGCGGCGGCCCGGCGGCGTCGAAGACGCCTGTCACACCATGGCCTGCGATCGCGGCCTCCGTGCCCATGGGGCCGCACCGCTCCACCGCCGCCCGTCTGATCCGCCCCCGGACGGACGAGGAGGCGGTGGTGAGTCCGCCTCAGGGGCTGCCGGCCCGTCAGCGGTCGCTCGATACGGACCGCTTCGCGGGCCGAAGTCACCGGCTGAGGTCATCCAGGGATTGCGCGCGCCTCGCGGGGACGCATGCCGTGAGCCGCCTCGAAGGCGTGGCTGGAGTGGGCCGGCTCCTCGCTGGCGAGGCCCCCGCCTTGCCGAGTCGTTCGGTTACGCCGGCGGCACCCGGCGCATCCGTCACCAGGGCGTCCGTATCCCCCCGAGGTCATGACCTCGGGGGGAAGCGCCGGGCTCTGCGACGCCGGCCCGTCGCAGCAGCGCCGCTTGGTACCCCCTGCCGCCCTACGCGGCGTTCCCGGCGGGCGACCACACGATCGTCCTGCTGGGGATCCACGGTCTCGAGACCCGACCCGACGGGGAGCCGCTGGCGGTGCACGGCAGCCGGTTCCGGCGCCTGGCCGTCTGATGACACGGCGGCTGTCGGGGGAACCTCGTTCGGTCTCCGGGAGCGCCCATGGCGGACGTCGAGACACGGCGCCGGTCGTGACCCGGCCGGACGACGGGGTCCGGGGCCGGGTCACCGTACCGGCCGTCCGGGTCCACGACCGTCCGCCGTAGCACCCGCCGCTCCTCCAGTCGGACCACGTGCGAGTCGGTTCGCTGCCGGCCGGTCCTCCGACGGCTGGTGTCGCCCGGCGAGACGCGCCCCGGCACGGGCGGGCCCTTGGGACTTCCCGGGCTACCAGTCATGTCAGCCGGCTATGCGGCGGGCGGCCACTTCCCGCGTGAGCTGGGGAGCCACCGCGAACAGGTCGCCCACCACGCCGAAGTCTGCGAGGTCGAGGATCGGCGCCTCGGGGTCCGTGTTGACCGCGACGATCGTCCGGGAGGTCTGCATGCCGGCGAGGTGCTGGATGGCTCCGGAGATGCCCAGGGCGATGTACAGCTGGGGTGAGACGGTCTGGCCGGTCTGCCCCACCTGGAACTGGTGGGGGTAGTAGCCGGCGTCCACCGCGGCGCGCGAGGCACCCACCGCGCCTCCCAGGGCGTCCGCCAGTTCCTCCACCACCTCGAAGCCGTCGGCTCCTGCGACACCGCGGCCTCCGGAGACGACGACGGGGGCCTCGGTGAGCGCCGGACGGTCGCCCGCGGGTGCGGCCCGCCGGGCGGTGACACGGGCGGATGCCGCGGGGTCGACCGGCGGCAGGGTGAGGGTCCGCAACGCTGCCTCGCCCGGATGCTCGTCCGGCTCGAAGGCCCCCGGACGCACGGTGATCACCGGTATGCCACGGGTGACCCGGGAGCGCACGGTGTACGACCCCCCGAAGACGATCTGGGTGACCACGCCGGAGGAGTCCAGATCGACCGCGTCGATGAGCAGACCGGCGTCCAGCCGCGCGGCGAGGCGCGCGGCCACCTCCCTGCCGTCCGTCACCGCGGAGACCAGGACGGCGGCGGGGGCGGTTTCCCGCGCCAGGAGCTCCAGGGCGTCGACGGCGGGCGTGACGAGGTACTCGGCCGCTTCGGCGGATTCGGCCGCGTGGACACTCGTGGCACCGTGGCGGGCGAGGGACTCCCTCAGGCGCGCCGCCGTGCCGGGGGTTCCCGGGACGACGGCGGCCGGGTCTCCCAACCGCCGTGCGGCGGCCAGGAGTTCGTACGTGGATGTGCTGACGCGTTCCCCGTCGTGGTCGACGAGCACGAGGACATCGGGCATGGGGTGCCTGTTCTCTGGTTTCTCTGGCTTTTCTGGTTCTCTGGTTCTTCGTCGGGGCGGGTCAGAGGAGCTTCTGCGCGATCAGGTACGCGGCAAGGTGCCGGCCGGCCGAGCCGTCGTCCGTGATGCGGGTCCCGGCGGTCCGCGGCGGGCGCGGGACGGCCTCCACCACACGGGTGCGGGTCGCGGGGAATCCGGCTGTGCCGGGGAACAGGTCGTCGAGGTCGACCGTCTGGACCGGCTTCTTCTTGGCGGCCATGATCCCCTTGAACGAGGGGTAGCGCGGCTCGTTGATCTTCTCGGTGACGCTGACCAGCGCGGGCAGCGGTGCGTCCAGCGTCGCCTCGCCGTTCCCGGTCTGCCGCTCGGCGCGCACCCGGTCGGCGTGCACGTCGAGTTCGCGCACGTGGGTCACCTGCGGCAGGCCCAGCAGGTCCGCGACGACGGCCGGGACCGCGCTCGCCCCACCGTCGGTGCTCGCGTCGCCGGCGAGCACCAGGTCGACATCGGGCACGGTCCGCACGGCGGCCGCCAGGACCTTCGCGGTGGTCACCACGTCCGCGCCGCGGAGCCTGTCGTCGCGGATGTGGATGCCCCGGTCGGCGCCCATGGCCAGGACCTTGCGGATGGCGTCGAGCGCGGATTCGGGTCCCATGGAGACGACGGTGACGTGGGCGTCCGCCGTCTCCTTCAGCCTCAGGGCCTCTTCCGCGGCGCGCTCGTTGATCTCGTCCAGGACGAGTTCGGCATCCTCACGGTCGAGGGTGTGATCGGCCTCGGACAGGGTGCGTTCGGCGCCGGTGTCCGGGACCTGCTTGACGAGTACGACGATGTTCACGGCGTTCCTCTCCCCATCGTCGGTGATCAGCGGAACGCCGCCTGGCCGGTGATCGCCTGCCCGACGACCAGGGTGTGCATCTCACTGGTGCCCTCGTAGGTCAGCACGGATTCCAGGTTGTTGGCGTGGCGCAGCGGCGAGTACTCCAGGGAGATGCCGTTGGCCCCCAGGATGGTGCGGCACTCGCGGGCGACGGCGAGGGCCTCGCGGACGTTGTTGAGCTTCCCGACGCTGATCTGCTCCGGGCGGATGCGTCCCTGGTCCTTCAGACGGCCCAGGTGCACAGCGAGCAGGGCCGCGCCGCCCAGGGACACGCTCATGTCGGCGAGCTTCTTCTGGGTGAGCTGGAAGGCGCTGATCGGCTTGTCGAACTGCACCCGGGAGTCGGCGTACTCGACGGCCGCCTGCAGCGAGTCGCGGGCCGCGCCGACCGCGCCGAACAGGATGCCGAAGCGGGCCTCGTTCAGGCAGGACAGCGGTCCGCGCAGGCCCTGCGCGAGCGGCAGCCGCGCCGAGTCGGGCAGCCGTACGTCGTCGAAGTACAGCTCCGAGGTGATGGACGCGCGCAGCGACATCTTCTGCTTGATGTCCTGCGTGGTGAAGCCGGGCGTCCCGCGCGGCACGAGGAAGCCGCGGATGCCGTCCTCGGTCTGCGCCCACACCGTGGCCACGTCGGCGATGCCGCCGTTGGTGATCCACATCTTGGAGCCGTTCAGGATCCAGTCGCCGCCGTCCCGGACGGCCCTGGTGCGCATACCGGAGGGGTTGCTGCCGAAGTCGGGCTCGGTCAGGCCGAAGCAGCCGATCGCCTCACCGGCGGCGAGCCGCGGCAGCCACTCCTCCTTCTGCTCCTGTGAACCCCACTTCCAGATGGAGAACATCGACAGCGAGCCCTGCACGGAGACGAAGCTGCGGAAACCGGAGTCCGCCGCCTCCAGCTCCAGGCAGGCCAGGCCGTAGCTGACCGCGTTGGTGCCGGCGCAGCCGTACCCGTCGAGGTGCATCCCGAGCACCCCCAGTTTGCCCAGTTCGGGGGCGAGTTCGCGGGCGAAGTGCGCGTTCTCGAACCACTCGCCGATGTGCGGCCGCACCCGGTCGGCGAGGAACTTGGCGACGGTGGCCTGGATCTCACGCTCCTCGTCGGTGAGGACGGCAGCGATGTCGAGCAGTTCGAGGGGGTCCTTCAGCGGCTTGCCGCTCATAGGGGGCTCCTTGTGATCACGGTGGTGTACTCGGGTGACGGATTCGGTACGGGTGGTGCTGCGAACGGTCGGGATTCGGTACGGGTGGTGCTGCGAACGGTCGGCCGACCGCCCGTCTCAGGCGGAGGCGTCGTCGGGCGGGCCGTGGAGGATCTCCTCGGAGTGCTCGCCCAGCCGCGGCGGGGGCAGCAGGTACCGCGCGGGTGTTCCGCTCAGTGCGATGGGATGCGCGACCTGACGGGTGGGCCGGCCGGCTTCTCCGTCGGCCGCCGCCGCGGGGATCTCGACGATGCCGGGAAGGCCGAGCCGCCGGGCGAAGGCGAACGCCTCGTCGAGGCCGTTGACCGGGCCGGCCGGCACTCCGGCGGCCAGCAGGACGGTCGACCAGTGATCCGCGCCGCCGGGGCTCAGCAGCCGGGTCAGGATCTCCCGCAGCTCGGCGCGGTGGGCGACCCGGTCGGAGTTGGTGCGGAAGCGGTCGTCGACGGCGAGGCGGGGATCCCCGAGGGCGTCGGCGAGCGCCGCGAACTGCCTGTCGTTGCCCACCGCGAGGGCGATGGGGCGATCGGCGGTCGGGAAGGTCTCGTACGGGGCGATGCTCGGGTGCGCGTTGCCCAGACGCCCCGGGACGACACCGGCGACGGCGAACGCCGACGCCTGGTTGACCATGGCCGACAGCAGCGAGCCGAGGAGGTTCACCTCCACGAGCTGCCCCTCGCCGGTGGCGTCCCGGTGCCGGAGAGCGGCGAGGATGCCGAGCGAGGCGTGCAGTCCGGTGATCACGTCGACGAGGGCCACGCCCGCCTTCACCGGTTCCCCGTCCATGGTCCCGGTCACGCTCATCAGGCCGCCGACGGCCTGCACGAGCAGGTCGTATCCGGGGATGGCCGCGCCCGCACCGCTGCCGAAACCGCTGATCGAGCAGTAGATCAGCTCCGGGTGCCGCGCGCGGAGTTCCTCGTGGCCGAGGCCCAGCCGCTGCATCGTGCCGGGGCGGAAGTTCTCCACCACCACGTCGGACTCGGCGACCAGGGCCCGGGCCCGTTCGCGCCCGGCCTCCGTGGTCAGATCGAGGACGACCGACCTCTTGTTCCGGTTGACGCTCAGGAAATAGGTCGACGTGCCGTCATGGTCCGCCGGAGGGTGCCAGGCCCGGGTTTCGTCCCCGATGCCCGGCCGTTCGACCTTTACGACGTCGGCGCCGAGGTCGGCGAGGAGCATGGTGGCGTACGGCCCCGCGAGAACCCGGGAGAAGTCGGCGATGCGCAGGCCGTCCAGCGCGCCCCGCCCCGCTCCGTCGAGTACGCCGGCCCTTCCCTCCGGTGCGTTGTGCCGGGTGCTCACGCACCCTCCTCTCTGATCGTCCCGCCCGAACGTGGCTCCGCCGGAGCCGGATCCCGTCACCACCAGCGCTTCGCAGGCGGTGCCGGGCGGGTGAGTTCGACGACGGGAAGGCCCTGGCCGAGAGGGGTGACGGCCCGTACGACCGTCACCCGTGCGCCCACCGCCACCACCATCGGTGCCGTCCCGGTGACCTGGCAGAGCAGGTTGAAGCCCTCGTCCATCGCGACGAACCACGTGTTCTGCTGGGCGTGGCCGTTGCGGCGCACCACGGCCCCTTCGCCCACGCTGCGTTCCCGCTGGAAGGCCCTGGACCCGCAGGCACGGCAGGACGAGCGGCGGTAGTCCGGGGTGCCGCACCACAGGCACCGCTGGAAGACGAGTTCGCGGCAGACCGCCGGTACGGTCGGCATGCCGGTCGGCGTCGAGTCGGCGGCAGCCGCTTCGCCGTCCTCCCCGAGCCCGGTGTGTTCGCGGGTTGCTGTCTGGAGCATCGCGGCCTCCTGCACGCAGTTTCGGTGACCGGAAACAGCTGATCGGAATCCGATGTCTCCCTCACCCTGACGCCGCGGCGGATCACCGGTCAACGACGGACTGACGCATCTTTGTGCACGGAAAGCGACCCATTCACCGAGGTCAGAGTCGCTGTCCCGGCGTTACGCTCACCGCGGAGCCCTGGTGGGTACGAGCGGTTCCGGCCAGGGCGCCGACCGGCGGCGCCGAAGGACGAAACGGTCGACGCGAGCACGGCTGCGTTGCGGTATAGCCTCGAACAAGGGGTTCGGCTCTCTGGAGCGGCAAGGGGAGACGAGGGACATCCCGCACGACCGGCGAGCCCCGTGACGGCTCTCAGCGCCGAGGACCGGATGCTCGCCGCGACGCTTCAGCGCGCGGTGCACGAGCTCCGGGCGACCACCGGTACCGCGATGGTCCCGGTCGAGCGGCACCCGTCCTCGCCTCCGGCGAGGCGGACACCGAGTCGGAGCACGGCCGCGGACTGCGCATCGTCGATGCCCTGGCCTCGTCATGGGGCAACTCGCCCAGCGGGCGCGGCAAGTCGGTCTGGTTCGAACTGACCAGGCCGCCGACGTCCGAACGGGACGAGCCCGGGCGCGGGGGCGCGGAGGCCGTGCGGGCGGCACCTGCCGATGCCCGGCAGCCGAGCCCGGCGGAAGCGGGGCGGTCCGTCGTGACACGACGGCGCTGAACTCGCGAAGGGCGCCGGGCGACGTCGGGGACGGCGATCCGCGGACAGTGGTGACGGGACAGGTGATCGCCGCGGGCACGCCGACGTACCCCTCGGACTCCGGTGGGGACGGTCGGCGACGTTCAAGTCAAGTAAGAGGCGGCCTGCGGTACGAGCCGGAGCGCCGAGCGCCTCAAGGTCCCCGAGCCCTCGTCGACGGGGCGCCGCTATCGGTCCGACGGGCGGTTCTCACCAGCACCGTGGGCTTGCGGCGCCTCGTCTCCGCAGTCGCCCCGCCACGGTCAAGCGGTCACATCCTCCGGGAGGCGGGAGCCGTACGACGGGTGAGCAGTGCGCCGAGGGCGATCATGCCGATGCCGAGGACGAAGTGCAGCCAGTCGTCGGCCGTGTTCAGCGGTACGAAGTTGGCGGCGCTGTCGTGACCGACGACCAGGCCGTACAGCCACAGCACCAGGTAGATGGCGCCGCCGACCAGCAGGAACGTACGCGCGCCGGAGGCGGTGCGGGACATGGCCAGGCCGGCGATCCCGAACAGCAGGTGGACGAGGTTGTGCAGGATGGAAACCTGGAAGATCCCGAAGAGCTCGGCTCCGGAATCGTGCGTGGCGAACTTCATCGTGTCGTAGTTCGTGGTGATCCCCGGGATGAACCCCAGGACCCCCACCAGCAGGAACACCGCTCCGACCAGCAGGGCCGCCTGCTGGACCGGGGTGTGGGCAGCTCTCGTCGCATGGGTGCGTGTGGTCATGGTGGTGGCCTTCTCGCTGGGAGCGCTCCGCGGTGAGCGCCTGGTTCCCGGCGAGTACCCACCCCATCCGATTCGCTATCTCTCCTCGGCGTGTCCAGGCGTCGGCGGCGCGTTGGGCACCCTCCCGGCATGTCTCCCGCTAGTTTTCGTCCAGATAAAGACCCAAAGCTCCCGTCCGTTTCGAGGCCGAAGACCGACCATTCCGACGGTCGCAGCCCACCCGGACCGGCGGGCGAGACTCTCGGGAAGGCGCGACGTGACTACGAACGGCTGTGACCGCTCGCCGCGGCGTCCGATGCGGCGAGGGCCGCTGCACGTGCTGACTGCGGGCCTGGTCCTGGTGACCGCCTCCGGATGCACCTGGCGGGATTTCCCGCGCCTCGGCATGCCCACACCGGTCACGGAAGAGGCGCCGAGGGTCCTCTCCCTGTGGCAGGGCTCGTGGGCGGCCGCGCTCGCCGTCGGCGCGCTGGTGTGGGGGCTGATCCTCTGGGCGGCCGTCTTCCACCGGCGCAGCAGGACCAAGGTCGAGATCCCCCCGCAGACCCGGTACAACATGCCCATCGAGGCGCTGTACACGACCGTTCCGCTGATCATCGTCTCGGTGCTCTTCTACTTCACGGCCCGTGACGAGGCCAAGCTCCTCGAACTCTCCCCAAAGCCCGCCCACACCATCAGCGTGGTCGGCTTCCAGTGGAGCTGGGGCTTCAACTACGTCGAGGACGTGGACGGCAGGGCCGGCACGGGCGACGCGAAGGCCGACCCGAACCTGGCGATCGTTCCGGACAGGTACAGCAGGGCCTTCCCCGCGGGCGCCGAAGGCGTCTTCGAGGTCGGCACCCCCGGCGAGCGCAACCCTCAGAACGGCAACCCGGGACCGACGCTGTGGCTGCCCAAGGGCGAGAAGGTCCGCTTCGTCCTGTCCTCCCGTGACGTCATCCACTCCTTCTGGGTCCTTCCGTTCCTGATGAAGCAGGACGTCTTCCCCGGCCACAACGTCAACGTCTTCGAGGTGACGCCGACCCGTGAGGGCACCTTCCGCGGCAAGTGCGCCGAGCTCTGCGGCGTCGACCACGCCCGGATGCTCTTCAACGTCAAGGTCACCTCGCCGGAGCGCTACCGGCAGCACCTCAGGGAGCTGGCCGCCAAGGGGCAGACCGGCTTCGTCCCGGCGGGCACCGACATCACCGACCCGGCCAGGAACGCGGAGCCCAGGAAACTGTGACCCGGTCGACCGCTCCGGGTCGCTCCCGGCGTCGCGGAGGCGGATCCGTGCGCGACCGTCCGGTCACCCGGAGCGTCGGCGTGGCCACCACCACCTGGCGTACTCCGCCCTCATGGCCGCTCATCGGCACACGGCGAAGCAGCCTCGACGGCGACGTCCGCGGGGCGCCGCGTTCCTCGCGGGCGAAGCCGGCCCTCCGCCTCCCTTCCGGCACGTACCGGGGCAGCGGAGGCCCCGATGACGGCCGAGGCCGTGCGGGCGGCGCGGCTGGTCGCGGAAGCCGCGGCGAGCGCACCCGGCCGCGCTCCTGCCGACCCGCGACATGCTCCTCACCGGGGCACAGGCGCCGACCTGGGAGCCGGAAGCGGTGGTCCGCGCCCACTGGTTCGACACCGCGCGGGCCATCGGGGTCCTGGTGGCCAGGCGCGGGCTCACCGCTGATGACGCGCTCGCCCTCATGCGCGCCGAAGCCTTCCGCAGCGGCAAGTCGCTGGCGGACATCACCGCGGACATCCTGGGCGACCCGCCCCCCACCTCGTAACCGCGGTGGGCGATTCCCCGGGCGCCCCGCAGGCGGAAGCGGTGCCTGGAACCTACGGTGGTCGGAGGAAAGCCGGCAAGCCGGAGGGCACGAGGCAGGAGGCCGTGGTGGAGGAGCACTTCGTGTGGGTGACGACGCGCCGCGTTCGGCCGGGCAGCTTGGAGGAGTTCGAGCGGGCATGGCGCCCGGACCCCTACCCGCAAGGTCTGCGCCGCGCCTTCGCGTACTGGTCCGAGGACGGGCAGGAGATCACCGGGGTGTCCTTCTGGGACTCCCGGGAGGCGTGCGACTCCTGGCGGACCTCCGACCCGGAGGCGCGGCGGCGCGCGAACATGGCCGCGTACGTCGTGGAGGAGCGGGAGGGCTTCTACCGCGGCCGCGAACTCGCCGTCCCGCAGCGGTAGCCGCGGCGGCCTCCCCCGTGCACCGGAGTCCGGGGCGGGGGAGGTCAGCCGGCGTGCAGGGCCGTGCGCAGGGTGGCGACGGCCTGGTTGATCGCGGCCTCGGCGGCGTGGGTCTCGCGCAGGGCGTTGAGCATCACGAAGTCGTGGATGATCCCCTGGTAGCGGACCGCGGTGACGGGTACGCCAGCCTGGCGCAGCTTGTTCGCGTAGGCCTCGCCCTCGTCGCGCAGCACGTCGGCCTCGCCGGTGATGACGAGGGCCGGGGGCAGCCCGCGCAGTTGTTCGACGGAGGCGCGCAGGGGGCTCGCGGTGATCTCGGCGCGCTGCTTCTCGTCGGTCGTGTACTGGTCCCAGAACCACTGCATGGCGTCGCGGCGCAGGAAGTAGCCCTCGGCGAACCGGTGGTAGGACGGCGTGTCGAAGGCCGCGTCGGTCACCGGGTAGAACAGCACCTGCTGAACCAGGGGGACGTCCCCGCGTTCCTTGGCCATCAGGGTCAGCGCGGCGGTCATGTTGCCGCCGACGGAGTCGCCGGCCACGGCGATCCGGGTGGCGTCGAGGTCCTTCGCGGCGCCGTCGGTGACGATCCAGCGGGCGACGGCGTAGTTCTGCTCGATGGCGACGGGGTAGCGGGCCTCGGGCGACAGGTCGTACTCGGGGAAGACCACGGCCGCGCCCGCACCGACGGCGAGTTCGCGCACCAGACGGTCGTGGGTGTGGGCGTTGCCGAAGACCCAGCCCGCGCCGTGGATGTAGAGGATCACGGGGAGGGTGCCGGTGGCTCCGGCGGGGCGGACGACGCGGGCGCGGACCCGGCCGGTGGGACCGCCGGAGACGGTGACCCATTCCTCGTCGACGTCCGGCTTGGCGATGTCGCCGGACTGGACCTCGTCGACCGTCTTGCGGCCCTCGACCGGGCCGAGGTCGAACAGGTACGGCGGATTCGCGGTGGCCTCGACGAAGGACTGGGCGGCGGGCTCCAGTACGGGACGGGCGGCGCTGTCGGTCATGGCGACCTCCTGGGTGCGGGTGCCGCGGACGTACTCCTGACGGTAGTCCCGGTGCGGAGCGGCGGCACATCAGGAACGGGAAGCGCGCGGCGGGCAGGCTGCCCGCCTGGTAGGGCCGAGTCGTCCGTGCCGAGGTTCCCGTGGTCGAACGTGCCCGGGAAGAAGGAGGTGGCCCGCACGGGGTGGCCCGCGCGGTGCGCGGTGGGGCGGATGTCAGGGCAGGACCGCCGTCATCGCACGGGCACCGCCAGGTACTGGTACTCCAGGAACTCGTCGATTCCGACCCGGCCGCCCTCGCGGCCGAGTCCGGACTGCTTGACTCCGCCGAAGGGGGCGGCCGGGTTGGAGACGAGGCCGGTGTTCAGGCCCACCATGCCCACCTCCAGACGTTCGCTGACGCGGAGGCCGCGGTCCAGTCCCTCGGTGAAGACGTAACCGACGAGTCCCCAGGGCGTGTCGTTGGCGCGGCGTACCACCTCCTCCTCGTCGTCGAAGGTGAGGATCGCGGCGACGGGGCCGAAGATCTCCGTGTCCATGAGGCGGCTGCCGGGATCCACGTCGGTGAGCACGGTCGGCGGGTAGAAGCAGCCCGGCCCTCCGGGGGTACGGCCGCCGACGAGCACCCGGGCGCCGCGTTCCACCGCGTCGGCGACCAGTTCCTCGACCTTGGCCCGCCCGCCCGCGTCGATCAGCGGACCGACGTCGACGCCCTCACGGGTGCCCGGGCCCACCACCAGCGCGCCCATGCGCTCGGCCAGGCGCCGCCCGAACTCCTCGGCCACCGAGCGGTGCACGAAGAAGCGGTTCGCCGCCGTGCACGCCTCGCCCATGTTGCGCATCTTGGCGACCATCGCGCCGTCCACGGCCACGTCCAGGTCGGCGTCGTCGAAGACGATGAACGGCGCGTTGCCGCCCAGCTCCATCGAGGTCCGTACGACAGCGTCGGCGCACTGCGCGAGCAGCAGCCGTCCGACGGCCGTGGAGCCGGTGAAGGACAGCTTGCGGATCCGGCCGCCGCGCAGCAGGGGCTCGCACACCTCGCCGGCGCGGGAGGTGGTGACGACGTTCAGCACGCCGTCCGGCAGCCCGGCCTCCTTCAGGATCCCGGCCAGCGCGAGGCTGGAGAGAGGGGTCTGCGGGGCCGGCTTGAGCACCATCGTGCAGCCGGCGGCGACCGCCGGGCCGATCTTGCGGGTGCCCATCGCCAACGGGAAGTTCCACGGAGTGATCAGCAGGCAGGGACCGACCGGGCGACGGGAGAGCAGCATGCGGTTGCGGCCGTCCGGCAGGATGCCGCAGCCGCCGTCGATGCGTACGGCCTCCTCCGAGAACCAGCGGAAGAACTCGGCCGCGTACGCCACCTCTCCCCTGGCCTCGGCCAGCGGCTTGCCCATCTCGGACGTCATCAGGTGGGCCAGCTCGTCGGTGCGCTCGATGATGATCTCGTAGGCACGGCGCAGGATCTCGCTGCGCACCCGGGGCGCCGTACGCGCCCACTCCTCCTGCGCCCGCACGGCCGCCTCCTCCGCGAGCCGGGCGTCCTTGGGACCCGCGTCGGCGACGTGGGCGATGATCTCGCCGGTCGCCGGGTCGTCCACGGGCAGGGTGGCGCCGTCCGCGGCGTCCACCCAGGCCCCACCGATGAACAACTGCGTGAGTGTGTCGGTCATGACGTCTCTCCTGATTGATCGGCGGCGGGGTCGAGCAGTTCCGCGAGGTGCAGGGCGCGCACGCCCCGGTCACCGGCCAGGTGGTCGATCTGGGTGGCGCAGCTGAAGCCGTCGGCCACGACGACGGTCCGCGTGCCGCCCGGTGCCGTCTCGTCGACACTGTCGAGGCGTGGCCCGAGGGCCAGGCCGGCGACGGCCATCGAGGTGTCGTAGTGCTGGGCCTCGAAGCCGAAGTTGCCGGCGAGGCCGCAGCAGCCCTCGGCCTCGTCGACCGTCCGCACGCCGAGCCGGCGCAGCAGGTCGTGCGGGCGGCGGCCGGCGAAGGTGGCGTACTCGTGGCAGTGGGTCTGCAGGACGACGTTCTCCGGCAGCCGGGGTGGCGTCCAGTGCGGTGCGGCGAGGTCGGTCAGCGCGCCGGCGAGGGTGTGGACGCGGGCCGCGACCCGACGGGCGGCGTCGGTGCCGAGCAGTTCGGGTACGTCGCGCTTGAGCGCGGCGGCGCAGCTGGGCTCGGCCACGACGATCGGCCGGCCGTCGCCGTCGTCGAGACGGGCGACCGTGCGGGCCATGATCCTGCGGGCCACGGACAGCTGGCCGGTGCTGACCCAGGTCAGGCCGCAGCACAGGCCGTCCTGCGCGGTACTGGGGATCCCGGCGTCGGCGAGGACGCGGCTCGCCGCTCCCGCGACCTCGGGACGGAAGGCGCGCGTGAAGCTGTCCACGAAGAGCAGGGCCTTCGCCGGCTCGGGAGTCTTCGCCGCGCGCAGGGTCTTCCGCAGGGCGCGCCGGGAGGCGAAGGCGGGGATCCTGCGCTTGGTGGTCACGCCGCCGAGGCGGGCGAGGAGCCTGCCGACCGGGCCGCGCAGCAGCAGATTGACCGGGCGGGCGGCGTACCCGGCGAGGGCGGAGGTCAGGGGCAGCCAGCCCAGCGAGTAGTGGGAACGGGGCCGGATTCTGCCCCTGTAGTGCTGGTGCAGGAACTCCGCCTTGTACGTGGCCATGTCGACGCCGACCGGGCAGTCGCTGGAGCACGCCTTGCAGGACAGGCACAGGTCGAGGGCGTCCCTGACCTCGGTCGAGCGCCAGCCGTCCCGGACGGTCCCGCCCCGCACCATCTCCTGGAGCAGGCGGGCCCGGCCCCGCGTGGAGTCGTTCTCCTCCCCCGTGGCCCGGTAGCTCGGGCACATCACGCCGCCCGCGTCGCTGCGGCACCGGCCGACGCCGACACAGCGCCGTACCGCGCCCGCGAAGCCGTCCTCGTCGTGCGGGAAGGAGAAGAGGGTCTCGACGGGCAGCACGTCGGAGGTGTGCAGGGCGAGATCGGCGTCGAGCCGGGCCGGAGCCACGATGACGCCCGGGTTCAGCAGGCCCTGGGGGTCGAAGATCTCCTTGAAGGCGGCGAACGCCCGGATCATCCGGTGGCTGTACATGACCTGGAGCAGCTCACCGCGCGCCCGCCCGTCACCGTGCTCGCCCGACAGCGTCCCGCCGTGCTCGACGACCAGGGCGGCCGCCTCGGTGAGGAACCGGCGGGCGGCGGCCCGCCCGGGATCCGTGGCCAGGTCGAAGTCGATGCGTACGTGGACGCAGCCGGCGCCGAAGTGCCCGTACAGCACGCCGGTCAGGCCGTGCGTGGCCAGCAGCTTGCGGAAGTCCCGCAGGTAGGCGGCCAGGTTCTCGGGCGCGACGGCGGCGTCCTCCCAGCCGGGCCAGGACTCCCCGCCGTCGACGAGACGGGCGGCGAGCCCGGCCCCGTCCTCGCGGACCCGCCACAGCGAGCGCCGCTCGGCCGGGCTGTGCACGACCCGCCCGCCGGTCATCCGGCCCCGGGCCTTGAGCACCTCCAGCAGTTCGTCGGCGCGGGCGTCGACGGCCGCCTGATCGTCGCCGTCGAGCTCGACGTACAGCCAGGCCCGTCCCTCGGGCAGTCCGGTGACGGAGTCCGGGCCACGCCGGGCGCGCATGGTGGCGACGATCGCTTCGTCCATGCCCTCCACGGCGGTGGGCGACCAGCGCAGGATCTCGGTGACGTCCTCGGCGGCGTCGACGACGTCGTCGTAGCCGAGGGTGAGGAGCGTGGAAGCCTGTGCGGTCGCCACCAGGCGGACCGTCGCCGCGGTGACGACCGCACAGGAGCCCTCGGTGCCGACCAGGGCGCGGGCCATGTCGAAGCCGTGCTCGGGCAGCAGGTGGTGCAGCTGGTAGCCGGAGACCTGGCGCGGAACGCGGCCGAGTTCGGTGCGGATCGGGCCCAGGTTGTCGGCTATCAGGCGCCGTACGTCCGCTTCCAGGCGGGCGACGAGGCCGGCGTCGCCCGGGTCGACCGGGTGCAGGCCGGTGCGGTCGGCGACGGCCCGCACGCCGTCGGCCGTCACGATCTCCAGCGCCTCGATGTGGCTGCTGGTGCGCCCGTGTCGCACGGACCGGTTGCCGCAGGCGTCGTTGCCGATCATTCCGCCGATGGTGCAGCGGCTGTGCGAGGACGGGTCGGGGCCGAACGTGAGCCCGTGCAGGGCGGTCGCGCTGCGCAGGGCGTCGAGGATCACGCCGGCTTCCACGCGCGCGGTCCCCGCCTGCGGATCGATGTCCAGGATCCGGTTCATGTACCGGGAGAAGTCCAGCACGACGCCGGGGCCGACGGCGTTGCCGGCCATGCTGGTGCCGCCGCCCCGCGGGGTGACCGGAACGCCCGCCTCCCGGCAGGCCCGCAGCACCGCGACCACGTCGGCGGTGCCGCGGGGGAAGGCCACGGCCCGGGGCGGGACCCGGTAGTTGGAGGCGTCGTAGGCGTAGGGGCCGGTGGGGCCGGGTCCGGTCTCCACCCGCAGGCCGGGAGCCGTCTCGGCGAGCCGGGCGGTCAGCCGCGCCAAGGCGTCGTTCATCGTGCCGACGCTCCCGAGGTGCCGGCCTCGACCGCGGTCGCCCACGCCTGGAGGCCCTCGTCCACCGCCGCCTCGTCGATCACGAGCGCGGGAATCATGCGGACCACCTGGTTCCAGGCCCCGCACAGCAGCAGGAGCAGCCCCGCGTCCACCGCGGCCCGCTGCACGCGGGCGGCGGTCTCCGGGTCGGGGCTGCCGTCCTCGGTGACGAACTCGGTGGCCAGCATCAGCCCGAGGCCCCGTACGTCACCGATGCCCGGCGTGCGGTCGGCGACCGCCTCCAGGCCGTGGCGCAGCCGCGCGCCCATGGCCTCGGCGTTCTCGACGAGCTTCTCGTCACGGACCACGTCGAGGGTCGCGCAGGCGGCCGCGCAGGCGACGGCGTTGGCGCCGTACGTACCGCCCTGCGAACCGGGCCACGCCTTGGCCATCAGCTCCTCGGGGGCCGCGATGCCGGACAGCGGGAAGCCGCTGGCCAGGCCCTTCGCGGTGATCAGGATGTCCGGGGTGACGCCGAAGTGGTCGTGGCCCCAGAAGCGGCCGGTGCGGCCGACGCCGGTCTGCACCTCGTCGAGGATCAGCAGGAAGCCGTGCCGGTCCGCGCGCTCCCGCAGGCCTTCGAGGAAGGCTCGTGTGGCGGGCACGTATCCGCCCTCGCCGAGCACCGGCTCGACGATGACCGCGGCCGTGTCGGCGGGCGAGGAGATCGTCTGGAGCGTGTAGTCCAGTTCCTTCAGGGCGAAGCGGGTGGCGGTCTCCTCGTCCCAGCCGTAGCGGTAGGCCGTGGGGAACGGGGTGACGACCACACCGCTCATCAGCGGGGAGAAACCGGACCGGAAGCGGGTGCCGGAGGTCGTCATGGAGGCGGCGGCCACCGTACGGCCGTGGAAGCCACCGTGGCAGACGAGGACGTTCGGCCGGCCGGTGGCCTGGCGGGCCAGCCGCAGCGCGGCCTCGACGGCCTCGCTGCCGGAGTTGGTGAAGAACAGACTGTCCAGACCGGCCGGCAGCACCTCGCCGAGCTTGTCGACCAGACGCCGCAGGGGCTGGTGCATGACCGTCGTGTACTGGCCGTGGACCAGCGTGCCCACCTGCTCCTGCGCCGCCGCCACGACCTTGGGGTGGCAGTGCCCGGTGCTGGTGACGCCGATGCCGGCGGTGAAGTCGAGGTAGCGGCGCCCGTCCTCGCCGTAGAGGTGGACGCCCTCGCCCCGGGCCGCCACCACGGGCGTGGCCTGGCGAAGGTGCGGCGACAGTGCGGTCATGTTCGTCTCCCGGCCGTGTGGCGTGGTCTGGTACGTCGTTCCGAGCATCTCCGCGGGCCGGGACGGAGCCAACGCGCGATCTGTCAGGGCGGGACGCGGTATCCGGACGTTGTGTCAGCCGTCCCGGGCCGTTCCGGGCACCGGCCCCGCACCGGACGGCTCTTGCGCAGGTCAGCGACGCTTGTCACAGTGACCGGGCACTCCCCCACTCTCGGCTTCGCCCGAGCGGGGGGGGACCCCCAGGGAGACACCGTGAACGACAACCATCCGGCCGCCCACGGCCCCGCCCGCCCGGTCACGCTCGCCGACGTGCTGGCCCTCCCCGTCCTGACCGCCGGACAGCCGGAGGTGGTCACGGGCGTGAGCTGCCTGGACCGGCCGGTGCGCTGGGTCCACATCACCGAACTGACGGACCCCGCCTCCTTCCTCAAGGGCGGCGAACTCGTCCTGACCACGGGTATGCCCCTGCCCGACGACCCCGCCGGTGTGCGCCGGTACGTCGACGAACTCGCCGACGTCGAAGCGGCCGCCCTGGTCATCGAACTCGTACGGCGCTACCACCGCCCGCCCGACGCCCTGGTCCACGCCTGCCGGGCCCGGGGCCTGCCCCTGGTCACCCTCGCCGAGGACGTCAACTTCCTGGAGGTCACCCAGGTGGTGCACGCCCTCATCCTCGGCAACCAGACGGAGGCGATGCGCCGCACCCAGCGCGTGCACGAGGCGTTCACCGCCCTGACGCTGCGCGGCGCGGGCCCGGAGGACGTGGTGCGGGCGGCGGCCGAGATGAGCGGGCGTACAGTCGTCCTCGAGAACCTGGTCCACCAGGCGCTGATCTGCGAACCGTCCGGCAGCACGCCGGAGGAGGCGCTCACCGAGTGGGAGCGGCGCTCCCGGGCGACCCCGCCCGGTGACCGTCCGGGAACCGGCGGCCCGGAGGGGTGGCTCACCGCACCCGTCTCCTACCAGGGCGAACGCTGGGCCCGCCTGGCCATGCTCCCCGCCCGCGCCGACGGGCCGGCCTCCGGGCCCGCCTTCGGACCGGAGCACGTCACCGTCCTGGAGAGAACGGCGATGGCCCTGACCGTCGCCCGCCTCATCCACTCCACACCCTGGGAGCGCGCGGCCCACCGCAACGCCCTGCGCGATCTGGCGGAACAGCGGCACCACTCCCCCGCAGACGCCCGCGCCCGCTGCGCCGCACTGGGTCTGCCCACCGAGGACACCCGCTTCCTGGCGGTCCTGGTGGATCTCGGCGCCGGCGACCGGGGTGTCGAGCCCGAGACCCGCCTGCACCGGGAACTGAGCACCGCGGGGAACCCGGCGCTCGTCGGCGAGCTGGCCCCCGGCCGCATCGGCGTCCTGCTGGCCCTGCGTCCCGCCCAGCCCTGGCGCCCGGTGGCCGAACGCCTGGGCCGCGCCGCGCTGGACCTGGTCCCGGAGGCGGTCGTGAGCGTCGGCTCTCAGGTCACGGACCTGGCCGACAGCGCCCGCTCGTTCCGCGAGGCGGCCCGGGTCGGTGAGGCCACCCCTCCCGGCCAGCCGCTCCCGCCGGACCGCTCCTTCCACGAACTGCCCGACATCGGACTGAGCCGCCTGCTGTACGCCCTGCGCGAGGACACCCGCGTCCAGGACTACGCCGAACGGCAGCTGGGCCGGCTCATCGACCACGACACCCGCCACGGCACCGATCTCCTGCCGACCCTGCGCCACTACCTCGACGCGGCCGGCAACAAGACCACCGCCGCGCGCCGCAGCGGCCTCTCCCGCGAAACCATGTACCAACGCCTGCGCACCGTCGAACGTCTCCTGGACTGCGACCTCGAATCCGGGGAACGGCGCACCGAACTGCACGTGGCGCTCACGGCGCTGAACGTCCTGCGCCTGCCGGGGACGGCGTCCGCGCCGACGACGGGGTGAGCCGGCTCACCGGCCCACCCCGGGCGGTCATGGCGGTCCCGGCCTCCGCCGAAGTGGCCCGCTACTGGACGAGCTCCCAGTCCTGCGAGCCGTCCGCGACCGCGTTCTGCAGGGTGAGCGGTGCCCCGTCGGACGCGCCGGTCAGGTACAGGCCCGGGTTCTTGACCGACTGCAACCGGTAGAAGCCGTCGGTGGTTTTGACGAGGTTCCAGCTGCCCGTGGGGCTGTTGTCGACCCACTGGCCGATCCGCTGGCCGGCCGTCGCGTTCCCGGTCCAGATGGCTGCCGCGCGGCCGCCCGACTTGTTGAGCAGCGTCACGCCGCCCTTCGGTTCGGTCACCACGTGCCAGTACTGGGTGTCCGCGTTCGCCACGGAGCCCGGCTCCTCCAGACGCACGTCGGGCACGTCCGCGTTGCCGAGGTTCGCGTCGTTGGTCCTGTTGCCGGTGCCGATCACCTGATCGGTCCTGCGGTTCACCAACTGGTAGTAGGCGCCGTCCGAGCGGCCGAGGTCGACCTCCGCGTAGGCGATCGTCGAGGTGCCCTGGTTGTTGAGGATCACGATGCGGCCGGTGCCCTCGACGTACTGGAGGTTGCGGCTGTAAGCGGCCTGCGAGGTGGTCTGGTACTCCTTCCACACGCCGTCGCTGCGCCCGCTCTCGTTGACCCAGACGCTGCCGCTGCCGGCGGCGTTGTAGACCAGGCGCCCGCCGGGGAGCCTGATGACGACCGGGCTGCCGTTCGTCGCGAGCGGGCGGGAACCCGGGTCGACCGGCAGCGAGGTGACGGGGTTGCCCGAGGAGCCGGCGGCGAACTTCAGCGGGTCGTCGGCGATCGCGTACCTGGTGTTGACGCCGCCGCCCCAGTACTCGTAGGGAAGGAGCCACTTGCCGTCCGTGGTGCGGACGACGTTCGCCATGCCGGGCCGCCCGCCTCCGATCTGCGTCTTGCCGCCCCCCATGTTCTGGGTGAGCCCCGCGACGTCGACGACGGGGGCGCTCCACTGCGCGGCGCGGCCGTCCCAGGTCTTGTGGGCGAGGATCTGGCCCTGCGAGTCGGTGGCGGTGTCGTTCGCCGGGTCCGGCGTCGGGACACCGGTGGCCGGGTCGAAGCCGAGGTAGTCGTTCTCGTCCGAGTAGTAGCAGACGAGCCGGCCCTTGTGGACCATCAGGTACGGCTCCCAGACGGGGTCGACCTGCCGGTACGTGTTGGCGGCCGCGACGTTCCGGCCGATCGCGCCGGCGCTGCCGCCCTGCCAGCCGCCGGTCGCGACGACGTTGAGGACCTTCCACGTCACGCCCTCGTCGGTGCTGGAGTACAGGGCGATCGCCACGTCCTTGCGGTCCCCGTCGTTGGAGGGCGTCCAGTTCGGGTCGGCCGCCTTGTGCTCCTTGTAGTAGTAGTCGTCGCCCGACACGACGCTCGCGAGGAGCAGCGTGCCCTGTTTCAGCTCCCCCACGTCCTGCGGAAGCGTGTAGAGGTACGGGTTCGTCCAGTTGCTCGTGTACTTGGCGAACCGGGAGTCGCTCGAGAGGTACGCCGGAGCCTTGACCTGCGACAGCGGCTGCCAGGAGGTTCCGTGGTCGTCACTCTTGTAGACCGGGAGCGTCTCTCCGTCCGCGCTCCCCGTTGCCGGTACGACGGTCGCCTTCTCGAACGACGCGACCAGACGCCCGCTCGGCAACTGAGCCGACTTCGGGTAGACCGCGCAGTTGCCCCGGCCCTTCAGACACGGCTCGCTGCCGAGCTGGTACATGATCCCGCCCGTCGGGTCGTAGGCCTGTGCGCTGCCCACGGGTACCGCCGACATCGCGGACGCCACGATGAAGGTTCCCAGCGCTCTTCCCAGCCGGGTTCTCCGCATAGCCCCTCCTTGGGGGATGGTCACGGTTGATGGTCGGTTCTTCGGCGACCGTCGCGGTGACGGCCGTTCCAGTCGTCGTTCACGCATGGCCGCCGCCCCCGACGGCCGAGTTGCCGGGGCCGCCGGTGACGCCGGGGACGCCGGGGACGCCGAGGCCGGCGGTGACGAACACCCGCACATCCCATGCGGCGAGCTCCACTTCGGCACCCGCGGGGACCACGCCGTCGTCGAGGACGTCGGTCAGCCGCACGGGGGCGGTGACCCGGGCGGGCTCCCAGCTCCAGTTGTGGACGACGTGGACGTGGCGCCCGTCCGGGGAGGTACCGGTCGTCGCGGTGACCGATTCCGGGAGGTCCCGCCAGCCGTGGCACGCGGCGGGTGCCAGCCATTGCGCCAGCGCGCGGGCGAGGGCGCGGCCGGGGACCGTGCCGACGTGGGTGACGCGGCCCTCGCCGTGGCGGCGGGAGGCGATCGCGGGCCAGCGGCCGAAGTGGGGGTGCTCGTACACGGCGAGCACCTCGGCGTCGGACACGGTCAGGCCGTCGGCCCAGCGGGTCGCCGTCGCGTCCTCCGGCAGCCGCAGCGAGCTGCCGGGCGCCGGGCGGACCGGGATGTCGCGTACCAGGTTGCTGAACTCGTCGTAGTGCACGCCTGCGGGCTCGGTGAGGCGTCCGGGTGCCGCTTCGTGCCGGGCCCGGGCCTCGTGGTCGGCGTATCCGGTGCGCGGGCCGAGCACCAGGTGACCGCCGGCGGCGGCATAGGCGGCGAGCCAGTCGAGGCTCGCGTCGGCGGCGACGTACAGCGCCGGTACGACCAGGACGGGGTGGCGGCGTGCGGCCTCCTCCGGCGGCATGCCCTCCCTCCCCCCGCCTTCGGCCGGGGGGATCCCGACGCCGCGCGGGTCGTGCAGCTGCCGGGCGTGCGTGATCCGCACCTGGCGGCCGGCCTCGAACGCACCGCGGTAGAAGGAGTCGAAGATGCGGTGGTAGGCGGCGGGATCGGGGTCGCCGTGGGCGGTCGCGAGCGGTGGGTGGCTCTGCATGAGCCACTTGCTCGGCGTCGAGTAGACCATCGTGATGTCGGCGTGGGGCTCGAGCCCGGCGACGAGCGGGCCGGCCGTGTCGAACTCGGCTCCCAGACGGGCGAGTTCGGCGTAGGCCCGGCCGGGCTGTCCGCTGTGCGGCAGCACGCCGCCCCAGTACGTCTCCGCGCCGAAGCGCAGCGTCTGCCACTGCCAGTACTCGATCATCCGCGCGCCGCGCGCCACGTGCGCCCACGCGGCCTGCCGCCACTGGCCGTCGTAGGCGGGGCGGTTGTCCCAGGCGAAGCCGATGGAGCCCGCGTTGGTCTCGGTGACCAGGAACGGTTCCTGGCGGGAGGAGAACATCCAGTCCGCCGTCCGGTACATCGACCAGACGCCGGTGGTCTTCCAGACCTGCTCGTGGCCGTCGGGCGTCGGGTCGGGGAGCAGGAGACCGTCCTGCATGTCGTAGTACGGGTTGCCGGAGGCGATGTCGAGCCGGGCGGACAGCTCGTCGTCCTCCACTCCCTGGCGTGTGTAGGAGATGCAGGTGGTGACGAAGTGCTCGGGGCGGGCGTACGCGCGGACGATGTCGGCCTGCCAGCCGATGAACTCGGTGACCTGGCGGGCCTGGAACTCCCGCCAGGCGAGGTCGTACTGGGGTTGTTCGTTGCCGTCCGGGGTCCACAGGTCGGCCCAGGTCGACAGCCGGTGCGACCAGTAGACCAGGCCCCACTCGCGGTTGAGGGTCTCGACGTCGCCGTACTTCTCCCGCAGGTGGTCGACGAAGCGCTGGAAGACGCCCCGGTTGTGGAACAGGTGCAGGCCCGGTTCGTTGTCCACCTGCCAGCCGATGACCGCGGGGTGGTCGGCGTACCGGGCGACGACCTTGCGGATCACTCGCTCGGCGTGGAAGCGGAAGGCGGGGTGCGTGAAGTCGGCCTCCTGCCGGGCGCCCCAGCCGATGCGCTCACCGGTGCGCCGCTCTCCGGTGATCTCCGGGTACTGGCGGGCCAGCCAGGGTGGTACCGCGTACGTCGGTGTGCCGAGGATGACGGAGATGCCGCGCTCGTGGGCGCCGTCGAGGACGGGCTGGAGCCAGTCGAGGTCGAAGCGGCCGTTCTCCGGCTCCCACGTCGACCACACCGACTCGCCGACGCGGATCACGGTGAAGCGGGCCTCGGCCATCAGGTCGAGATCCGCCTTGAGCTGGTCGGCGGGGTTCAGTCGGGGGTCGTAGGCGGGCGTGTACTCGTGGTAGTAGGCAGCGCCGAACAGGACACGGGCGGGCAGTTCCGCCATGAGGGAGACCTCCAGGGAAAGTAGGGGCGTTACTGCTTGACGCCGCCGGCGGCCAGGCCGCTCTGCCAGTAGCGCTGGAGCAGGAGGAAGGCGAGGACGAGCGAGACGACGGAGATCAGGGAACCGGTGACGACGAGCGGCAGCATGTCGCTGCTGCTGCCGGCTCCGCCGTTCTGTGCCTGGGCGGCCCAGGACGCGAGGCCGACGGTGATCGGGTACAGGTTCGGGTCGTTGAGCATGATCAGCGGCAGGAAGTAGTTGTTCCAGGTCGCCACGAGCGTGAAGAGCAGGACGGTCACCAGGCCGGGGGCGAGCAGCCTGAGGACGATCCGGAAGAAGATCCGCGCCTCCCCCGCCCCGTCGATGCGGGCGGCCTCGAGGAGGCTGTCCGGTACGGCGTCCTCGGCGTAGACGCGCATGAGGTAGAGGCCGAAGGGGTTGACGAGGGAGGGCAGGATGATCGCCCAGGGCGTGTTGACCAGGCCGGCCTTGGCGAACAGCAGATAGGTCGGAATCGCCAGGGCGGTGGCCGGGACCATGACGGCGCCGAGGACGAGGTTGAAGGCGGCGCGGTCGCCGCGGAAGCGGAACTTGGCGAACCCGTACCCGGCGGCGGCCGCGAGCAGCGCGGCGCCGAGCGCGCTGACGCCGGCGTACACGGCGGTGTTGAGCAGCCAGTGCACGAAGACGCCGTCGTCCTGCGTGAAGGTGGTCCGGATGTTCGTCAGCAGCTGCGGGGTGCGGGAGAACCACAGGCCGAAGCTGTCGAACAGGTCCTGTGTGCTCTTGGTCGAGGCGACCAGGAGCCAGAACAGCGGGAGAAGGAAGTAGGCGAGGGCCGCCAGCATGGCGATCGTCAGCGGCGTGTTGCGGCGGCGGGCCGCGGACCTGCCCCGCCTCGGTGCGGTGGGGGCCGGTGCGGTCGTGGCCGTCGGCATGGTGGTCGTCACGAGGCCCTCCGGCGGTTCGCGGTGAGCAGTACGGCGTAGGAGGCGATGACGATGACCAGGCCGAGGAGGAAGGACACCGTGGCCGCGTAGTTGACCTGCTGACCGGTGAAGGCGAGGGAGTACGCGTAGAGGTTGGCGGTGTAGGAGCTGGTGATGACGTCCGGGGCCGTCTTCATCAGCAGGTTCGGTTCGTTGAACAGCTGGAAGCTGCCGATCACCGAGAACAGCAGGGTGAGCAGGAGCGCGGGCCGCAGCGCGGGCAGCTTGATCGACCAGGCGATCCGCCAGGCGCCCGCCCCGTCCATCGCGGCCGCCTCGTACAGGTCCTGGGGGACGGTGCGCAGGGCCGCGTACAGGATGATCATGTTGTAGCCGACGAACTCCCAGGTCACGATGTTCGCCAGGCTGCCCAGCATCCAGCCGTCGGTGAGGAACTGCGGGGCCGGCAGGTCCAGCTTCCGGCTCAGTTGGGCGAAGGGGCCGAAGTCCGGTCCGTACAGGTAGCCCCACATGAGGGCGGCGACCACGCTCGGGACCGCGTACGGCACGAAGATGCCCAGCCGGATCACGCGCGCCAGCCGCAGCAGGCCGCTGTCGAGGGCGAGGGCGAACACCAGGGCCAGCAGCAGCATCAGCGGGACCTGGATGACGAAGAACAGGGCGACCCGGCCGACGCCGTGGAGGAGGAGGGGGTCCTTGAGTGCGGTGACGTAGTTGTCCAGGCCGACGAAGGCCGTTCCGCCGATGAGCTGTTCCTGGAAGAGGCTGAGGTAGGCGGCGTACCCGAGCGGGGCGAGGAAGAGCAGGAGGAAGAGGATCAGGAAGGGGGCTACGAACAGCGCTCCGGCCGACCGGTGGACGCGTCGGCGGGGTGTGCCCCGGGCGGCGGTCGTGACGGTCATCGTCAGGCCCCCCGGACCGTGAAGCCCTGGCTCTTGGCGTACGCCGTGAGCCGCGACTGCCATGTGCCGAGCGCGGCGACGGTGTCGGACCTGCCGGCGAGGGACTTGCCGACGGTCTCGGTCCAGTCCGTCGCCGCCTGGTCCAGGAACGGCGG
This sequence comes from Streptomyces sp. NPDC014995, assembly GCF_043080745.1. Lineage (NCBI taxonomy): Bacteria > Bacillati > Actinomycetota > Actinomycetes > Kitasatosporales > Streptomycetaceae > Streptomyces > Streptomyces sp. NPDC014995. Next base: position 41,694 of record NZ_JBIBVX010000027.1, on the reverse strand, counting down.
CCACTGGAAGGAGGTCGAGACCGTGTCGCTGATGCCGGCGAAGATCTCGTTGACCTTCTGGCCGCCGTAGAAGGCGGGCGCGTCGCCGGTGAAACTCGGATCCGCGAGCAGCGCCTTGGTCGCCGGGAAGAAGAACTGCTTGGTGGCGAACATCCTGGCGCTCGCCGGGTCGCTGTTGAGGAACTGGGCGAACTGGGCCGCCGCGATCGGGTTCTCGGTGGAGCGGATGACGGCGGTCGTGGAGCCGCCCCAGTTGCCCGAGACCGGCTTGGCGGCGTCCCACTGCGGCAGCGGCGCCGCCCGCCACCTGCCCGCGGTGGACTTGGCCGATCCGGACAGGAAGGCCGGGCCCCAGGCCGCGGTGAGCCAGGTGGCGTACTTGCCCTTGTTGAACCCGGCGTACCACCCGTCGGTGAAGTCCGGGTCGGTGCTGATGACGCCTTCCTTCGCGAGCCCGCCCCAGTACGCGGCGAGTTTCCTGGAGACCGCGTCGTCGACGCTGATGGTGAGGTCGCTCTTGCCGAAGGTGGCGTACGGCTTCGCGCCCGCCTGCCACAGCAGGCCGTGCCAGGCGGCGGGCTCGTTCGCCGCGAGGTTGGTGAGGTAGACGTCCGGGTCGGCCTTGTGGAGCTTGCGAGCCGCCGCCGCGAACTCGTCCCACGTCGTGGGCACCTGGATGCCGTGCTTGTCGAAGATGTCCTTGCGGTAGAGCATCCCCATCGGTCCGGTGTCCTGGGGGATCGCCCAGACCTCGCCGTCGGGTCCGCCGACCTGTCCCCACGTCCAGTCGACGAACGTGTCCTTCAGTGCCGAGGCGCCGTACGGGCTCAGGTTCAGCAGGCTGCCCGTGATGGTGAAGGTGGGGATCGCCTGGTACTCGATCTGCGCCAGGTCCGGTGCACCGGTGCCGGCCTTGAGCGCGGTGCGCAGCTTGGTGTAGTGGGCGACGCCCTGGCCGGCGTTGACGACCTTGACCTTGATGGCCGGGTACTTCCGCTGGAAGAGCGCGACCTCCTGGGCGATGTCGGGGACCCAGGTCCAGAAGGTCAGTTGGGTCGGCGTCTTCATCGCCTTGTCGATGTCGGCCTGGCTGACCGGCTCGGTGGGGGCGGAGGAGCCGTCGGAGCCTCCGCCGCACGCGGCGAGCGCGGCGCCGAGGGAGACCGCGCCGGTCGCGGCGAGGAACCGCCGACGGCTCATGGAGGACGTGGGAACGAAGGATCGGGGCATGGTGAACTCCCGCCGATGGGCATAGGGACGGAAACGCCCGGCGAGGGCGCGTCGCACGGGTGGGAAGGAAGAGGCGTGGTGAGGGGCGGGGCGCGGGTGTCGCCACCGGGGCGTCGGGGTCACCATGGTCGGGTGTCCGCCGCGCGGGCTGTGGCCGGCACGCGTGTCACGTGCCGTACAGCGGAAGTCCACGGTCGTGGAGGCCTTTTCGAGGGCGGTGGGCGCACTGGCTCACCGCCCGGCCCGGAGCGGGTGCGGCTCGGGCCGACGGGTCACGGCTGATCAGTCGGTGGCGGGCGGTCCGCCCTCTGCCGGGGGTGCGTGTGCCGGGCCGCGTGAGCGGGAGGCCGTGCGCCGGGCGCGCGGCGGTGCCTGCCGGACCGGCGGGGGCGCCGTGGAGGCGCGGACGACGAGTTCGACCGGTGGACCGTTCGCCGGCGCGGGCTCCGCGTCCGGTTTCTCGATGGCCTGCACCAGCAGCCGGAGCCCCTCGCGTGCCACGGCGTCGAACGGCTGGCGCACCGTGGTCAGCGGAGGGCTGACGTAGGCGGAGACGGGGATGTCGTCGAAGCCCACGACACTCACGTCGCCGGGCACGCGCAGGCCGGCCTCCCGCAGAGCGCGGATCAGACCGATGGCCATGTCGTCGTTGGCGGCGAACACCGCGGTGACGCCGGCGGAGGCGAGTTCACGGCCCGCCGCGTAGCCGGACGCGGCCGACCAGTCGCCCTCGATGACGGGCGGCTGTTCCCTGCCGTGTGCCACCAGCGCCGCGCGCCACCCCTCGAGCCGGTCCCGAGCGGCGAACCAGCGCCGGGGACCGGCCAGATGATGGACCGTCACATGCCCGAGGTCCAGGAGGTGTTCGGTGGCCGCCCGGGCCAGCGACTCGGCGCCGACCCCCGCAGTCACCGCTCGGGGACCGCCGAAGGCCGCGGGCGCACCGAGGACGAGGACCGGCACGTCGACGCTGAGGGAGACGGCGCCCTCGTCGATCGGTTCCGATACGACAATGCCGTCCACGCCCTGTTCGAGGAGCGACTCCGCGGCCCCAAAGACGCCTTGCGGATCGCCTTCCAGCGTGTTGACCACCCGCAGCGCGTAGCCCGCGTCCCGGGCGGCCCGCTCGATGCCGATGAGGAGCGAGGCGGGTCCGTACAGGGCGGTTCCGAGTGCGACCACGCCGATGGAGCGGGTGCGCCCCGAGGCGAGGGCCCGGGCCGCGCCGTTCATCCGGTAGCCGAGTTCCTCGGCAGCGCCGAGCACCCGCCGACGCACTTCGGCGGTGACGTACCGCTCACCGTTGAAGACGCGCGACACCGTCTTCTGCGAGACGCCGGCCAGTCGGGCCACGTCCACGCTGCGCGGCGCGGGGCTGCCGCCGCCCCGTCCTCCCACTCGCGTCACTGGTGTCTCCCGGTGTCCGACGGCTCACGTGTCAGCCAGTCAGAGCCGGCCGCCCCGCAACCGTTCCGGTTGTATGACTGCGCTGTCATGACTGCGCAGTCATATCTACGCAGCCGAACAGGACGTGTCAAGACTTCGCACAACATCGCGGCAATCGCCGGCGTAGGGCACGCCCCGGCGCACCCTCACCGAGCCTCCGCGTGGACCGGCGCGACACTCAGCGCCTGTGCACGCGGGCCGACGCGGCCGGGGCCTCAGGTGGACGCCTGGTCGCTGTCCTCGGTCGCGCCCCGGCCGTGCCGACGCGCGACCTCGATCCGGGCGGTGACCCGGGCGCGGACCCCGGTCCGGGCAGGGCCTGCCGGCGCAGTGCGTGGCGATGCGGTCGTGATCCGGGTCCGCGACGCCCTGCGGCGCGCTGCTCGGGGCCGGCGGACGAGCGGGGGAAACCCTGGCGGGGACGTGCCCACGACTCCGAGCGCGAGCCGGTGTCGCCCCCAAGCGCGGGCTCACGGTGCGGTTCGGGCACTCGCGGGGTCCTACACTCGTTCCCCACTCGCACGGCCGGGCAGTTGCCGCAGGAACTCCCGCGCCTGTGCCCGGCGAAGGGGAGGATGCGAAGTGGAAACGGGGCCGGAGGCGCCGCGGGGGTACGAGGCGCTGGTGCACGACACGAGAGTGCCGGACGCGACCGGAGACGGCGGAAGTGGGCAGGCACGGCTGGAGTTCGCCGCCGGCACGCGCCTGCCGGAACTGATCGAGACGCTGAGGTACGTGTTCGTCACCGACCCCGCGCTGAACAGCGTCCTCCTCGTCCCGGACGGGCGGCCCGTCGGCTCCACCGCGCGGGTCCGCTTCGAGCAGCAGGTGCCCGCGGCCGACCCCTACGACGGGGAAACTCCCCTGCGCGGCGGACTCGGTGCCGGGGACCACGGCACGCTCCCCGGCACCCCCACGCGGTTCACGGCGTACCGCTACCGGTGCGGGCAGTGCGGGCGGGCCACGTACCGGATAGCCGCCGACGAGGCGCCCCCGCTGTGTCCGACGGCCGGTCACGGCGCGATGCGGATGGCGCGGTGAGCCTGACCGCGATCGGGCGGCCGCCCACCGCCGCGCTGGGCGGCCGGTTCTTCGTCATCGGCTACGTACCGGTGTGCGCCGGCTTCCTGTTCGTGCTGCTGCTCGTCTTTGCGGGGGCGCCGGGGGCCGCCCTGGACTGGGGTGCCGCCTGGCGGCGCGTCGGCACGCTGGGCGCGGGCGGGGCCGTGCTGCTGCTGTTCGGCACGATCGTGGTGGCGTTGGCGCTCCACCCGCTGCAACTGTCGTGCGTCAGGCTGCTGGAGGGGTACTGGCCCTCCTGGTGCGGGGCTCTGGCGCGGCGGGGTCTGCGACGTCAGGAGCGAATCCGGCAGCGGCTGTCACGCGCCGCGGAGCTGTCTGGCGACCAACCGCCGGGCCCGGAAGCCGTCCACCTGGCGGGGCTGGCCGACAGCGCGCTGCGCGCCCGCTTCCCGCAGCAGCCGCACCTGTTGCGCCCCACCCGGCTCGGCAACGCGCTCGCCGCCGCCGAGGACCGGTGCGGCGCCCCCTACGGGTGGGACGGGCCGACCGCCTGGCCCCGCCTGTACACGGTCCTCGGCGACGTGGCCAAGCAGACCGTGGAGGACCGGCGCGACGCCCTCGACGCCGCCTGCCGCGTCAGCGTCGTCTCGGCTCTGTGCGCCGCGGTCAGCGCCGTCCTGCTGGCCCGCACCGGCTGGTGGCTGCTGCTCGCGCCGGTGCCACTGCTGCTGTCGCGGCTGGCGTACCACGGGGCCGTGCACGCCGCGCTGGGCTACGGGCAGGCCGTGCGCGTCTGCTTCGACCTGCACCGTTTCGATCTGTATCCGGCGCTGCACCTGCCCGTACCCGGTGACCCGGAGCAGGAGCGCCGGATCAACACCGAGCTGTCGGCCTTCTGGCGGCAGGGCAGGGCGCTGGAGGTGGATTACGAGCACGCCGAGCCGGCGCCGGAGGGGTGCTGCTGCCGTCCGCGCCGGAGGCAGCCGACGCCCGAGGGGACAGGAGGGGGAGACACGCAGTGACGCGCGAGGGACGGGCGGACCGGATGAACTTCGGGAGGCGCTGAGCGGATGCCGTGGGATGACAGCCTGCAACAGCTCGCCGCCGAGGCCGTGGCGGCGTACGAACAGGCCAGGGTGCGGCGCGAACCTCCCGCGGTGGAGCGGGCGCTGGCGCTGGCGGAGGCGCTGCACGCGCGCGTACCGGCGGAGTGTCCGGGGCAGCTGGCGATCGCCGCCCATCTCGCCTCCGCCCTCTTCCTGCTCCGTGCCGAACTCGCCGGCGGCGCGGCGGCGCAGGGCGACCTCGACCGCGCCCTGGAAAGCGCCGAATCGGCGGTCCGCCTGCGCGGACGAGCCGCTGAACCCGCTCCCCACCTGCCGCCGCTCACGCAGTTCCTCGCGCACGTGGCCGAAGTGCGGCGGGCCCGCCTGCGGATCACCGGTGACGCACGCGAACTGGACGGCGCGATTCACGCGGTGCGCTCCGCCGCACGGCACCCCGCTACCGCCGGGCCGGAACGAGCCCTGTTCCTGACCGCCCTGTGCGGTCTTCTCACCGAGCGGCATCTGCTGACCGGAGCGCCGGCCGACCTCGACGAAGCGGTCGGCGCCGGCCGGGACGCCGTCGCAGCGGCAGGCCCGCGGCACGGGCCGTACGCCGGGGCCTGCAACAACCTGGCCCTGGCGCTGCGCAATCGGTACGAACGCCGGGGGGCGCGGGCCGACCTGGACGAGGCCGTCGCCCACGCGCGCAACGGGGCGGAGGCCGCCGCGGACGGTTTCCCGCGCACCGCGTGCCTGAGCACACTGAGTGGTGTTCTGGTCACGCAGTACGGGTACCGGGGCGATCCGCGCACCCTCGACGAATCCATCGCGGCGGGGCGGGCGGCACTCGCCGCGATGGGCCTGCCCCTGCCCGCTCGCGACGAGCATCCGGACGACGCCGACAGGCCGGAACCGCCGTCGGCAGGTGACCCGTCCGGTGCCGTGGCCGTGCTGGTCAACCTGGCCCTCGCGCTGCGCCGCCGTCATGAACGCACCGGTGACATCGGTGATCTCGACGAGTCCGTCGCCGCCGCACGAGGGGCCCTGCGCCTCTCGCCCCCACGCAGCGCGGACCACCCCGCCTGCCTGGACCAGTTGGCCACCGCGCTGCACATCCGCTGCCGACTGACCGGCGACCCGGAGGACTTGGACGAGGCGCTCGACGCCGGCCGCAAGGCGCTGCGGCGCTGTCCGGTCCGGCACCCGTCGCGGGTGATGCTGCTCAACAACCACGCCCGAGCCCTGCGCCTGCGGTTCGAGCGCGACGGCGACGCCGCGGACCTGAACGAGGCGATCGCCGCGGTCCGCCAGGGCTTGCGCACCGTGGCTCCCGAGGACACCGCGACGGCCCTGCTCCACCTCCAGTTGAGCACCCTGGCGCTGCTGCGCAACCGGCTCCTCGCCGACCCCGTCGACGTGGACACGGCGGTCGCCGCCGCGGCCGAGGCCGTGGCGGCCGCCACCCCGGGCGACCCCAACCGGGGCATGTACCTGAACCAGCTGGGCATCGCCCATCAGGAGCGGTTCACCCAACGCCTGGACCCCGCCGACCTCGACGCGGCCGTCCACGCCGGTCGGAGGGCGGTGCGCGCCACCCCGCGCGACCATCCGCTGCATGCGACATGCCGGCAGAACCTCGGCAACACCCTTCTCACCCGCTGGGTCTGGCGGCTGGAGTACGGCGACGGCGACGAACCACGCGAGCGCACCGGGGAAGCACTCCGGCGCACAGCAGCGGACCTGGCCGATCTGGACGACGGCATCGAAGCCCACCGCGCCGCCCTCGACGCGGCGGTGGGCGTCGCCGATCGGGCGATGTGCTCGGCCAATCTGGGTACGTCGCTGCGCCGGCGGTACCAGCAGACGGGCGACGCCCGCGACGCGCGGGAGGCGGAGGTTCTGCTGCGCGAGGCGGTGCGCGCCGGCCCGGCGGGCGGTCCCGTGTACGGCCGTCACCTGTCCGCGCTGGCCGAGCTGTTGAGCGCGCGACACCGGCGCACCGGCGACCGGGACAGCGCGGCCGAGGCCATCGCGGTCTGGCAGCGGGCGGCGCGGCTGCCCAGTGCCGGGGCGGCCGACCGGATCGCCGCGGCCACCTCGTGGGGCGGGCTCGCGGCACAACTCGGTGACGACTGGGCGCAAGCCGTGGAGGGCATGGCCGCCGCCGTGGATCTGCTGCCGCTGCTCGCCTGGCGCGGCCTGGGCCGCGCCCAGCGCGAAGAGCTGCTGGCCGACTGCGCCGGACTGGCCCAGGACGCCGCCGCGGCCGCGCTGGCCGCGGGCCGGCCGGAAGAGGCCGTCGAGCTCCTCGAACGCGGACGGTCCGTGCTGTGGTCGCAGCTGCTGGAGCAGAACACCGAACTCGACGCCCTGCGCGCCGCGGCTCCCGCGCTGGCGGCCCGCCTGGACCAGGTCCGATCCGCGCTGGACGCGCCCGGCAGCACGGGGGCCGCCGCCCTGCCGCCCGCGGTCCCCCTCACCGGCGTTCCCTTCACCGGCGGCTCCGGGGCCGGTGCGTCCGCACCGGCCGTCGCGCAGCGCCCGGCCTGGCTGGAGCAGCACGACGCCGCGGACCGCCGTATGGCACCGGCCCACGCGTGGGACGCGCTGATCGACGAGGTACGCGGGCTGCCCGGCTTCGAGAACTTCCTGCGGCGGCCCCGTCTGCGCGAGCTCCGGTCGGCGCTGCCCGGACCGGTGGTCCTGGTCAACGTCAGCACACTGCGCTGCGACGCCCTGATCGTGACGGGCAGCGCCGTGCGGGTGGTGCCGCTGCCCGGCCTGACCGCCCACGACGCGCACGCACGCGTCGTCCGCTTCCTCACCGCGCTCGACGAGGCCGACCGTGCCGTCGGCGCCGGGGGCATCGCCGCGCGCATGGTCCGCGAACAGACTCTCCTCGGCACACTGGAGTGGCTGTGGGAGGCGGTCGCCGCGCCCGTGCTGGAGGCGTTGGGCCTCACCTCCCCCGTACCGCCGCACGGCCCCTGGACACGGTTGTGGTGGTGTCCCACCGGACCGCTCGCTCTGCTGCCCCTCCATGCGGCGGGACGTCCCGCGGATCCGGGCTCGGACCGGCCCCCGCCCGGCGAGAGCGTCCTGGACCGCGTCGTCAGCTCCTACACCCCGACGCTGCGTAGCCTGGTGCACGCGGCCGCCCGGGGTGGCGGCCGGCGTGGGGACGCTGGTGCGGGGGGAGCCGGACTGCTGGCCGTCGCCGTCGCCGAAGCGCCCGGGCTGCCCGTTCTGCACGGCGTACGCCGGGAAGCCGGAGCGGTGACCCGGCTGTTCCCCGGCCGGGGCCACCTGCTGCTCGACGGACCGGGGGCCACGCGCGACGCCGTCCGCGCCGCGCTCGCCGGGCACGCCTGGGCCCACATCGCCTGCCACGGCAGCCAGGACCTCATGGCTCCGTCCCGCACCGGACTCCATCTCCACGACGGCCTGCTGACGGTGGCCGAACTCGCCACCGCCCGGTCCGAGGGGCCCGGGGAGCTGGTCTACCTGTCCGCCTGCGAGACGGCCATGGGAGGAGCCGGAGTCCCCGACGAGGCGATCACCCTCGCCCACGCCCTTCAGTTCACCGGCTACCGGCGGGTGGTCGCCACCCTGTGGAGCGTCGAGGACACCGTGGCGACGCAGGCGGCCGAGGACTTCTACACCCGCCTGGCCCGCACCACCCCACCGGACCCGGGGCTTGCCGCGCAGTCCCTCCACCACTCGGTCCGCGCCCTGCGCGCACGGATGCCCCACGCGCCCGGCCGGTGGGCGTCGTACGTGCACGTGGGCGCGTGAAGCCGCGGCGCCCGGTCACCGGAATCTCGATCGGGCCGTACCGATGCCGATGCGGGGTACTCGGGCTCGGGCGCCGATGCCGGCGCCGGAACCGCCGTCCGTGCGGTCGACCTACGAGGGAGGAACAGTCATGAGCACAGTGAAGGAATCGGTCGAGGTGGAGGTCCCGGTCCGTACCGCCTACAACCAGTGGACACAGTTCGAGGAGTTCCCGAACTTCATGGAGGGCGTCGAAGAGGTGGCACAGCTCGACGACACCCACAACCACTGGAGGACCAAGATCGGCGGCGTGCGGCGGGAGTTCGACACCGAGATCGTCGACCAGCTCCCGGACGAGAGGATCACCTGGCGCACCACCGGCGGTGACGCCCAGCAGAAGGGCATGGTCCGCTTCCAGCGCCTGGACGACACGCACACCCGCGTGGAGCTCACCATGGACGTCGAGCCGAGCGGGCCGGCGGAGAAGACCGCCGACTGGCTGGGAGTGATCGATCGACGCGTCAAGGGCGACATGCGGCGGTTCAAGGAGTACATCGAGGAGCGCGGCGGCGAGACCGGTTCGTGGCGCGGCCGTGTCACTCCTGGATGAGCGCTCCTCACCGTCGGGCCCCCACCCGACCGCCGCGGCGTCGGCGCGGACGCCCTCCCCACGGCCCTGAGGGAGGCGTCCGCCGGGCTCCGGCGAGCATCACCCCGGGCCGGTCGTTGCCGGCGAAGACCAGCGGACGTTCGTGCGCGCCGGTCGCCAGGACCACTTGACGGGCCCGGATGTGCCACAGCCGCTGGCGGGAGATGCCCGCGGACGGTTCGGGGCATCGGCTCCGAGGTGGTCGGTGCGCCTTTGCAGGGCCAGCACGTAGTTGTCGTCGTACGGCCCGAAGGCCGTGGTGCGGTGCAGGACGACGGCCTCGGGGGCGGCGTCGAGTGCCGCGCCGACCTCGGCGACCCACTCGAGGGCGGTCTGCGCGCCGGCCCGCTCGGTGCTCCCGGAGAGCAGCGAACCGCCGGGCTCGGGCTGGTCGTCGAGGAGGATCACGCGCGCGCCGGAGCCGGCGGCAGCGGCGGCGGCCGCGAGCCCGGCCGGTCCGGCGCCGACGACCAGGACGTCGGTGTGGACGTACTTCTTGTCGTAGACGGCGGGGTCGGGGGCCGGGTCGAGCCGGCCCATCCCGGAGAGTGTGGTGGCGGTCAGGCCGTCGTACCGCTCTACGGTCGTGGCGGGCAGCATGCCCTCCGAGCACGGGCCGTCGAGCTGCACCAGGGCGTTTGGCTCCTCGACGCCCGCGGCGACGATGCCGCGCGGGCGGCCTCGGTAGAGCGACGGGGCGACCTCGACGACGCCGTTCGCGAGCATCGCCGAGGCGACGGTGTCTCCCGGGTGCCCGGTCAGTTCGCGCTCGTCGACGGTGAACCGCAGCACGGTGCCGCGGTCGACGCGGCCCCCTTGCCGGAGCCGGAAGTGCTGGTCGGTCATCGGTTCCCTCCGGCCTGGGGCAGTTCGGGGCGGGGCTCGTCGAGCCGGTAGGCGGCGAGCACCTCGTAGGTGACGGTGTCACGCAGGACGTTGAACCAGCGGCGGCAGCCGGTGCTGTGCATCCACCGCTCGGCGAAGGGGCCCTTGGGGTTGTCGCGGTAGAAGACGTACTCGGCCCACTGCCGGTCGTCGAGGTCCGCGGGGTTCTCGGGGTAGGGGACGTGGGCCTGTCCCCCGTAGTGGTACTCGGTCTCATCCCGCGGACCGCACCACGGGCAGGTGATCAGCAGCACGGTGTCCTTCTCTCGACTTCTCTCAACGGGCTTTCAGTGCGCCACGGCCGCGGCGCCGTGTTCGTCGATCAGTGCGCCCGTCGTGAACCGTTTCGAGGGCGAAGGGGGCGTTCAGCGGGTGCGGCTCGCCGGTGGCGATGGTGTGCGCGAAGGTCCAGCCGGCGGCCGGGGTGGCCTTGAATCCGCCGGTGCCCCAGCCGCAGTTGACGTACAGGTTCTCCACGGGGGTGCTGCCGATGATCGGGGAGGCGTCCGGGGTCACGTCGACGATGCCGCCCCAGGTCCGCAGCACGTGCGCGCGGGCGAAGACCGGGAACAGCTCGACGGCGGCGGCCATCTGCTGCTCGATCACCCGGAAGGAGCCGCGCTGCCCGTAGCCGTTGTAGGAGTCGACGCCCGCGCCCATCACCAGCTCGCCCTTGTGCGCCTGGGAGACGTAGACGTGCACGTGGTTCGACATCACCACGGTGGGGTGCACCGGCTCGTGCAGCTCGGAGACGAGCGCCTGGAGCGGATGGGACTGCACCGGCAGCCGGACGCCGGCGCGTTCGGCCAGCACACTGCTGTGTCCGGCGGCGGCGAGGCCGACCCGGCCGGCGAGGATGCGGCCGCGGCTGGTCTCGACGCCCACGACGCGGTCGCCGTCCTGGGCCTCCATGACGGCGGCCGGGGCGAAGCGCACGGCGGCCACGGGTCCAGCCGCTGAGCGGGAGGGAGAGGGAGGAGGCGGATGTGCTGATCGACGGGTCCGTTGCCATCTGTGCACCCTCATGAGAGCAACTGAAGAGCAACTGATATATTAGCCTGTGAGGTAAGGTATGGGAGCTCGCCGGACAGGTCAAGGGGGCGTTTCATGCAGCAGGTGGTGACCGAGCCCAGGGGCGAGGAGCTGTCCCTCGCCGAGCGCGCCTACCGCGCCATCCGCGACCGGCTCGTCATGCTCGAGATCCGCCCGGGCGCGCCGATCAACGAGGGTCAGCTCGCGCAGTCCCTCGGCGTCGGACGGACGCCGGTGCGCGAGGCACTCAAGCGGCTCCAGTACGAGCGGCTGATCACGACCTACCCCCGGCGCGGGACCTTCGCCACCGAGGTCAACATCACCGACCTGGCCCACATCTCGGAGGTGCGCCAGGAGCTGGAGCCCCTGGCCGCCGCCCAGGCCGCGCGGCGTGCCACGGCCACGGACCGGGCAACCCTGACGGCCCTGCGGCGGGAGCTGGAGAGCGCCGGACCGCGTGGGTACGACGCCGCCGCGCTCATGCACCTGGACCTCCAGGTCCACCGCGCCGTCTACGCCGCCGCGCACAACCCGTACCTGGAGGACACGCTCGTCCGCCACGACAACCTGGCCACCCGCATCTGGTGCCTGTTCATCGACCGCCTGTCCGACATGGCCGGCCACGTCGACGAGCACGGCCCGTTGATCGAGGCGATCGTCGCCGGTGACCCCGACACGGCGGCCCGGCTCGCCCGCGGTCACGTCGAGGGCTTCGAACGGGCCGTTCGCAACGCCATCTGACACACGTCCCGGACGCGTCACCGCCGGACCGGGAGATGCGGCGACGCGTGCGCCGAGGAGGCGTGCGCGACGGCGGACGTCACCGCGGGCCGGTGAGACGCACGCGACGGCGGCGGTCCGGTGTCAGTGCGCGGCGCCCCTCGGTTCCTCCCGGTGCAGGCTTGCTGGCCGCCGCCCGCCTGTGCCGGACGATCTGAGAAGCGTCGGCGGGCGGCGGGGCGGACGGGCGCGCGAGCACTCCGGCGTGCGTCACGGCCGCCGGCGGGGGCGAGGACCGGGCCGGGCGCGGGCGCACTCCTCGGGGCGTCGCGGCCCGACGCCGCCGGGAGCGGTCCGGGCAGGGGGACAGGGCCCGCCCCGACGCGGATGGTGGGCGAGCCCTGTCCGCGGGGTCGATTGTCGGGGCCTCGGGCGGGCGGGGCCACGGGTGCGCGGGGGGCGGCCCTGGTGAACGGCGCACACCCCGTTCGTGTGGATCACACGGGACGCGCGGGAGCCGCGGGCGTGACACATGCCGCAGGTGGGAAGGCGCTACGGGACCCGGTACACACCCACCCCCGCTTGATCGGCCACCCGCCGCGACGACGATACTGGCTCCCGCACGTCGCCCCCCGCTCTCACGAAGGGACTCATGCTCACCTCCCCGCCCGTCCCGCCCCCGACTCCGTCCACGGTGTGGCTGGCCCGCGGCCGCCACACCGGGCCCGCGGCGCCGGACGTCCTGCGCAAGAACCTCCGGTCGCTCAAGGACGACGCGACGATCCAGGACTTCCTGGAGGTGCCCGACGAGGACACCGCCGAGGGGGAACTGACCTTCGAGGCCCGGTGGCTGCTGCCCACCGACGTGACCGTGCGTGCCCGGCTGACGCTCACGCAGTGGTCGGGGCGGGGGCAGGAGTGGACGCTGGTCGCGGAGTCGGAGCGGCCGTGGGACCTGCGAGGACCATCGCCGGCCGCGATGTTCTGGCCCTGGGACGAGGACACCCCGTGGGGCCACGAGACGGTCACCGGGCAGCGCTACCTCGACATCAACCCGCTCCCGGCGGACGACAAGGAGCTGCGACGCACCCTGCGCCAGGCCCTGCGGGACACCTGGACCGTCCACGTCCTGGTGCACGAGGCCATGACACCGGACGAGCGGGGCCGGCGGTCGCTGGTCCCGCTGCTGCCTCCCGGCCTGCACCACCGGGTGGTGGAACACCGCGCGGCACCCCACCAGCTGCGCACGGTGAACTGGGCGCTGCGGGACTTCGACGTGGAGCTGCCGCGCGGCGGCGCGCTGGTGCTGCCCGGCTCGCCCGCCCCGGAGGCGTACGAGGCGGGCGACTTCTCGGTGCGCAGCGTGTTCCTCGACGGCACGCACCCCACGGAGCTGCTGGACGCGGTGACCCGGTACGCCGCCCTGCCCAAGCCGCTGCCGGAGGGCGGCGAGGCCGCGCTCACCGCGCTGCGGGAGCAGTGGCAGCTGCTGACGCTGGAGGAGGAGCTGGCCCGCGAGCGCCGGCTCGTGAAGATGTACGCCGAGGCGCTCGAGGCGATGACGCAGTCCCGGGACCTGTATCGGGAGGCCGCCGAGCAGGCCCACGAGGCGCTGGCCGCCTACCGGGAGGCGGCCGAGGCCGGCGCGCGCCCGCAGCCGCAGCCGAAGCCGGGCGGCTTCCCCTTCCCCCAGCTGGGCCGGACTCTGGAGCGGCTCAGGGAGTCGGCGAAGGGCCTGCGCCCGGCACTGCCGACCGGGGGCGGCTCAGCCGACCAGAACCCCGCAGAGCAGGACAGGCCAGGGCAGGACAGGCCAGAGCAAAACAAACCGGTCCAAAACAGCACGAAGCAGGACGGAACGGAGCTGGACGGCACGGGCGGGGGCCCCGGCACGGCGGCCGACCGCTGACCGATGGCCGCCACCCACGCGTCCGCCGGACCCGTCAGCAGAACAACGGCAGCCGCTCGGCGTCCTCCCCCAGCGCTCGCCGTTCCTCCGGGGTGAGCGGCGCCCGCCCGGTCGCCGCCCGCGCGTAGTGCTCGTCGCTCCAGTCCACGGGCACCGGCCGGCCCAGCAGACCGTCCAGGGTCTCCCGTACGGCGGCCAGGCCGGCGGGCGCGGGGCCGGGCGCGTCGGGCAGGTCACGGACGAGGTCCAGGTGGTGGATGGCGGCCTCGACGACGAGCGTGGTGACCAGGTCGCCCGCGGTGAGGACGTGGCCCTGGGTGGACACCGGGCGGGCGAGGTCGGCCGCGGCGGCCGCCGTGACGGTCGCCGCGGCGGTCTCCAGAAAGAGGCCGCGCAGCTGGCGGAAGTCGAGGAACATGCTCGCGGTCACCCGGACCCAGCGCCGGCCGTTCGCCGCGCCGACCGGGTCGGGCGCCCAGTCCAGCCAGTAGGTGACGGCGTCACGGTCGGGTGGGTCCGGGGTGGGCGAGTGCAGGGCCACCAGTGCGCGCTGCGCGTCCGTGAGGCAGTGGAACAGCAGATCGCGCACCGCCCATCCGGTGCAGGCGGTCGGCAGCCAGGACTCCTCCTCGCCGAGGGACTCCACGACGGCGGCGAGGGTCCCGTAGGTCTCGCGCAGCACAACCACCCGGGGTGCGTCGGGCACTGGGGAATCGGTCATGACGGGCAGCCTAGGAAACCGGCCCGCGGCAGACGCCCCGACACGGCGGCCCGCCGGGTCGCGACGGACCACCAAGTCGCGGCAGACCGCCGGGTCGCGGCAGGCCGTCGCACGCCGTCGCGGCGCCGTCGCCCTCCGTGCCGGTACGTGTCATGCGGCGCGGGCTGGATACGCGGTCCCCACGGCACCACGGATCTTCCGGAAGGATCCACGACATGGGCAGCGAGCACGACCCCGAGGGCGGCACCACCGCACCGCCTCCCCACCGCTCCGACACGACCCTGCGCGTCAACGGCAAGCCGCACACCCTCACCGTCGACCACCGGCGGGTCCTGCTGGACGTCCTGCGGGAGGATCTCGACCTCACCGGCGCCAAGAAGGGCTGCGACCACGGTCAGTGCGGCGCGTGCACGGTCCTCGTCGACGGCCGGCGCGTCAACAGCTGCCTGCTGCTCGCGGTCGCCCTGGACGGCTGCGACGTGACGACCGTCGAGGGCCTGTCCGGCGACGGCGAGGAACCGCACCCGCTCCAGCGGGCGTTCCTGGAACGCGACGCCTTCCAGTGCGGGTACTGCACCCCGGGCCAGATCTGCTCGGCGGTCGGGGCGATCGCCGAGGCGGAGGCGGGCCATCCCTCGCACGTCACCGACGCCCGCGCGCCCACCGGGCCGGTGCCGCTGACCCGGGAGGAGATCCGTGAGCGGCTCAGCGGCAACCTCTGCCGGTGCGGCGCGTACCCGCGGATCGTCGACGCGGTCGAGGACGTGATCCGGTGAAACCCTTCGCCTACGTACGGGCCGGCAGCCTCGCCGAGGCCGCCGACGCCTACGCCTCCCACCCCGGCGCGTGCTACCTCGGCGGCGGCACCAACCTCGTCGACCTGATGAAACTCGGCGTCGAACAGCCCGCCGCCCTCATCGACGTCACCCGGCTCCCGCTGGACGAGGTGCGGGAGCTGCCGGACGGTTCGCTGCGCATCGGGGCCCTGGTGCGCAACAGCGACCTCGCGGCGCACCCGCGGGTCCGCGAGCGCTACCCCGCCCTGTCGCAGGCGCTGCTCGCGGGTGCCTCCGGGCAGTTGCGCAACGCGGCCACCACCGGCGGCAACCTGCTCCAGCGCACCCGCTGCCCCTACTTCCAGGACGTCTCCAAGCCCTGCAACAAGCGGGCGCCGGGCAGCGGCTGCGGCGCCCGCGACGGCGTCCACCGTGACCACGCGGTGCTCGGCCACTCGGAGCGGTGCATCGCCACCCACCCCTCCGACATGGCCGTGGCGCTGGCCGCGCTGGACGCGCAGGTGGAGCTGTACGGCCTCGCGGGTGTGCGCCGGGTACCCGCCGCGGAGTTCCACCGGCTGCCCGGTGAACACCCGGAGCGGGACACCGTCGTCGAACCGGGCGAGCTGGTCACCGGCGTGCTGCTGCCGGCCGCCACGGCCGGGCTGCCGTCGGCGTACCGCAAGGCCCGTGACCGGGCCTCGTACGCCTTCGCCCTGGCCTCCGTCGCCGCGGTGCTCGAGGTGTCCGACGGCGTGGTCGCGCACGCCGGGATCGCCTTCGGCGCGCTGGCGCACCGGCCCTGGCGGGCCCGGCGGGCCGAGGAGGCGCTGCTGGGCGCGGCGCCCACCGCGGCCGCGTTCGAGCACGCCGCCGACCTCGAACTGTCCGAGGCCCGTCCCCTGCGCGACAACGGCTACAAGGTGCCCCTCGCACGCAACCTCGCCGTCGACGTCCTGACGCGGCTCGTACGGCGCCGGGAGGACTCATGACCGCCACCGCGGTGGGCGCTCCCGCCGAGCGCCGGGAAGGACGGGAGAAGGTCACCGGGACCGCCCGTTACGCCGCCGAACGCCCCTTGCCGGGGCGGCTGTTCGCCCGCCCGGTGCCCGCGGCGGTCGCCCGCGGCCGGGTCACGGGCATCGACGTGTCGGGCGCCCTCGCCCTGCCCGGTGTGGTCACCGTCCTCACCCATGAGAACGCGCCGCGCCTCGCCGAACCGGACGACCCCACCCTCGCCGTCCTTCAGGGCCCGCACGTCCCGCACCGGGGCTGGTTCGTGGCCCTCGTGGTGGCCGACAGCCAGGAGGCGGCCCGGGCCGGCGCCGCCGCCGTGCGGGTCTCGTACGCCGAGGAGCCGCACGACGTCACGCTGTCCGCGACGCACCCGGCCGCGTACGTCCCCGAGGAGGCCAACGCCGGGTACCCCGCCGTCCGCGAACACGGCGACCCGGAGGGCGCCTTCGCGGACGCGGCCGTACGGGTCGACGTCGGCTACCGGGTGCCGCCCCTGCACAACCACCCGATGGAGCCGCACGCCAGCACCGCGCACTGGGACGGCGAGCGGTTGACGGTGCACACCTCCAGCCAGGGCACCACGGTCGTACGGGCCGTGCTCGCCGGTCTGTTCGGGCTGGAGGAGGAGCAGGTCTCGGTCGTCGCCGAGCATGTCGGCGGCGGCTTCGGGTCCAAGGGCACGCCCCGGCCGGACGTGGTGCTCGCGGTGGTGGCCACACGGCACACCGGACGTCCGGTGACGGTCGCCCTGCCCCGCCGGGTGCTGCCCTCGGTCGTCGGGCACCGGGCGCCCACCCTGCACCGGCTGCGCCTCGGCGCGGACGCCGACGGCCGGCTGAGGTCCCTCGTGCACGAGGTCACCACGCACACCTCCCGGGTGAAGGAGTTCGTGGAGCAGGCGGCGACCCCCGCGCGGGTCATGTACGCCGTCCCGCACAGCCGCACGCTGCACCGCGTGGTCCCGCTGGACGTGCCCTCGCCGTCCTGGATGCGGGCGCCCGGGGAGGCGCCGGGCATGTACGCCCTGGAGTCGGCCGTGGACGAACTCGCCGTCGCGCTGGGCATGGACCCCCTGGAGCTGCGGATCCGCAACGAACCGGAGACCGAACCGGACAGCGGCAGGCCGTTCAGCAGCCGGCACCTCGTCGAGTGCCTGCGGGAGGGTGCGCGCCGGTTCGGGTGGGCGCGGCGCGATCCCCGCCCGCGCTCCGGCTCCGAGGGCCCGCTGCTGACCGGGACGGGTGTGGCCGCCGCCACCTACCCGGTGCAGGTGGCTCCCTCGACCGCCGCGGCGCGCGCCCTGCCCGACGGGACGTTCCTGGTCGAGACCAACGCCACGGACATCGGCACGGGCGCCCGTACGGTGCTCGCGCAGATCGCCGCGGACGCCCTCGGCGTGCCCCTGGAGCGGGTCCGGATCCGGGTGGGCAGCAGTGACCTGCCGTCCGCCTCGCTGGCCGGCGGCTCCTCGGGCACCGCCTCCTGGGGCTGGCCGGTCCACGAGGCCTGCGTACGGCTCGCGGAACGCCTGACCGGGTTCCCCGGGCCGGTGCCCGAACAGGGCCTGGTCGAGCACGCCGACACGGCCGGCAGGGCGGACGCCGAGAGCCCTTACGCGCGGCACGCGTTCGGGGCGCACTTCGCGGAGGTCGCCGTGGACACGGTGACCGGCGAGGTGCGGGTGCGGCGCCTGCTGGGGGTGTACGCGGCGGGGCGCATCCTCAACGCCAGGACCGCCCGCTCGCAGTTCGTCGGCGGCATGACCATGGGCCTGGGCATGGCCCTGACCGAGGGCAGCACCATGGACGCCGCCTTCGGCGACTTCACCGAGTCCGACCTGGCGTCCTACCACGTGCCCGCGCACGCGGACGTGCCGGACATCGAGGCGCACTGGGTCGAGGAGGACGATCCGCACCTCAACCCCCTGGGCGGCAAGGGGATCGGCGAGATCGGCATCGTGGGCACCGCGGCCGCCATCGGCAACGCCGTCCACCACGCCACCGGCGTCCGCCTGCGCGAACTGCCCCTCACACCCGACCGGGTACTGACGGCCCTGCTGGAGCCGGGCCACTGACCCGAGGGCGACGGACTCGGCGCCGGGGGCCGCCCCGGACGACGGACCGGCGCCCGGGGCGGTCCGGGCACCAGTCGGATGCCCGGTCCCGGCGCCCGATCCCGGTCCCGGCGCCGGATCCCCTCCCACGTCCGCAAGCCCACGCCCCACCCGCCCGAGGGTCCGGTCCCGCGACCGGGTCGCCGGCCGCCGAGGATGTGGGCGGGCGGTGCGAGCGCCGCCGGCGGCGGTGGCCGCGGCCGGCGGGCGTCGGTGGGGCGGGCGTCGCCTCGGCCGGGAACGACAGCGCCACCACGTCGACGCGGCCGGCGAGGACCTGGGCGCCGCGCGCACCGCCACGACACGGGGCAGCGCGAGGCGGCGGACCGGAACGAGCGAGAGGGCCGGCAGGAGGCGGAGCCAGGAGCGGGCGCGCGCCGCCGCGAGGACGGCGAGGGGGGACGCCGTCCCCGTGCCACGGGACCTGCGCGGGCGCCGCTCAGCGCCGGTGTCACCGCGCCACCCGGGTGAGAGGGTGCGATATTCCGTCGGAAAGAGGGAATCCGAGAATCGAAAACGGGGAAATCGATGACGGGGGAACCACCGGACACCGCGCGGCGGACCGCGCACAGGGAGGGCCCGTGGATGTGACCACCACGCTCATCGCCGTCGCGGTGGTACTGGCGGCGGTGCTGTTCGCCTTGGCCGCCGCCGTGCTCGTACGGCTGGTCCGGGCCCGGCGGGGCCTGCGGCGGGCGGGTCTGCCGACCGGCCCGCGCTGGGTGTTCTGGGGCGCGGTCGCGTACTTCGTCCTCCCGACCGACGTGCTGCCCGACCCGGTCTACCTCGACGACATCGGCGTCCTGCTGCTCGCCCTGCGCTCCCTGCGCCGCGCCCCCGACCGCGCCACGACCGTCGGTTAACCGACCGGTAATGAGTTTTCGCCCCGTCCGAGGCACATCTCCCCTGCTCAGCTCCCTGCGCCGCGCTCCACAGCCACGTCGATCACGGAGAGTAAGGAAACCAACCACCCGTTCGATTCGTATAAGTGACTGAAGGTCCGTCACGACGGGCCGAACGGCGCACCAACGCAGCGGGCCCGAGTGACGTCGCACAGCGGCACCGCTTGATCGAGGCAGTTCCGACGAGGGAGAGACGATGCAACCGTTCGCGCTCAACTATGCCCGCCCTGCGGCGGAGTTGGAGTTCGCCACTCCGTACGCCTATGACCCAGGACTGCAGTTGAACGTGCTCCTCGACGGCCGGATCGCCGCTCGTGACCACGCGCTGCTGAGAGAGCTCGGGACGACGACCTCGACGGCGGGTTCCAAGACTCACTTCGACGACTGAACACGGACCGACACGATGACCGTGCTCATCCTGACCTGTGAAGAGGACGTCACGGCGGACATGGTGGTCGTCCACCTGAACGCCGTGGGCGTTCCCGTCGTGCGGCTGGACCCCGCCGACCTCACCCACACCGTCGCGCTCTCCGCGGAGTACGTGCACGGTGCCTTTCGGGGGCATCTGTCGTCCGCGGGACGGCTGGTGAGCCTGGACTCGCTGCGTTCCGTCTGGATCCGCCGGCCCGGTGCGGCGGCGGCCCGGGCACCCGAACCGTCCGCGTGGCTCACGGAGGAGGCCTCGCAGGCGCTGTACGGGATGCTCCGCGGGAGCGGGGCGCGCTGGATGAACCCTCCGGACGCGGCCCTGCGGGCCCGGCACAAGCCGTGGCAGCTGCGGCTGGCCCAGCTCTGTGGGCTGCCCGTGCCGGCCACCCTCATCACGACGTTCCCGCAGGCGGCACGGGACTTCGCGGAGCGCTACCCGGACCTGGTGGTCAAGCCGGTGTCGGGGGCGCATCCGCAGGATCCGCCCCGGGCCGTGCCCACCACCCGGGTCCCGCCGGACGCCGACTTCGCCGCCGTCGCCTACGGGCCGACCCTGCTGCAACGGCGGATCGCCAAGCGGGCGGACGTCCGGCTGACGGCGGTGGGCGACCGGCTGCTGGCCGCCCGCAAGGTGACGGCCTCCGACGGCGACCCCGACGTGGTGGACGTGCGCTTCGCGCCCTCCGCCGCGCCGTGGCGCCCGGTCGAGGTCCCGCCGCGCCTCGCCGACGCCGTACGGACGTATCTGCGCGAGGCGGAACTGGCGTACGGCGCCTTCGACTTCGCGGAGGACGCCGACGGGACGTGGTGGTTCCTGGAGTGCAACCAGTCCGGGCAGTTCGGCTTCGTCGAGGTGGACACCGGCCAGCCGATCGCCCGCACCATCGCTGAGTGGCTGGCCGGGTCCGGCCCCCGGCGGCAGACCCGGCCCGCGGACCGCTGCGGTTCGGCGGTTCCCTGAGCCGGGTCGGGACGTGCGCTCAGACGGCCAGCGAGAGCCCGCTCTCCCCGTCCCTCTCCGGGTCCTGGTCCTGCTTCGGCACCCGGGCCGCCGGCGGTCGCCGTACCGCGGGGTCGAGCAGGGCGTCCGCCGCGGCGACCGCCTCGCGGACGTCGGAGGTGCCCATCAGGACGCACAGGGTGTAGGTGACGTCCTCCAACTCGCGCGCGGTGTGCGGCCTTTCCCTCTCCGCCTGAGCGATCTTCAGCGACGCGTACCGCGTCAGCAACGTCCTGACGGCCTTCGGGTCCGGAACGATCACGAGCGCCCCTCTCTCCAGATGTAGTGGGCAGCGTGTGCCCGGCCCTGGGCGATACATGCGTGTGTGAGGCGCATGTCACCCTCCGGGGGCCCGGTTCCGGCCACTTGGCCCCCGGTGGGCGTCAGGCGGCCTGCCCGCAGTGCAGCGCCGTGTACGCGCCGCCGCGGCGCAGCAGTTGCTCGTGCGTGCCGGTCTCCAGGATCCGGCCGTCCCCCACCACGACGATGCGGTCGGCGCCGCGCACGGTGGACAGGCGGTGCGCCACCACGAAGGTGGTGCGGCCGTGCAGCAGCCGGGCCAGGGCCTGCTGGACGAGCGCCTCGGGGCGGGTGTCGAGCGCGGACGTGGCCTCGTCGAGGATCAGCACCCTGGGGTCCCTGATCAGGGCGCGGGCGATCGCAAGGTGCTCGTCCAGAGCCTGCCGACGGGCTGGTGCCGGTCGACGGTGTCGATGATGGACGCGGTGATCAGGGGCAGCAGCCGGACGGGGCTGTGCTTGACGGTGAAGACGACGACCGCGCCGGCCAGTCGGTACCGGTCGGCGCGGAAGAGGTGGGCGAGCGTGCGGACCGGGTGTTCGTCCCGGTAGCGATGGTCGAGCGGTCTGTCGGGCGGCGACGCCTTCGGCGGTGGTCCTCCCCGGGTGCCGGACGAAGGGGGCGCGTGCGGGGCGCGTTCAGGCGGCGTCGAGTTCCGCGAGTTCCTCGGGGGTGAGGGCGAGTTCCGTCGCGGCGGCCGAGTCGCGGATCGTCTCGGGGCGGCTGGCGCCGGGAATGGGGACGACGACCGGCGACTTGGCGAGCATCCAGGCCAGGCAGACCCGCTGCGGGCTCACCCCGTGCGCCGCGGCGATCCGGGCGAACGGCGCGTGGGCGGAGCCGAGTTCCCCGGCCCGGGAGATACCGCCGAGCGGGCTCCACGGCAGGAAGGCGATGCCGAGTTCGTCGCACAGGCGCAGCTCGGGCTCGCTGGAGCGGAAGGCCGGGGAGAACTGGTTCTGCACGGAGACCAGCCGGCCGCCCAGGATGTCGTTGGCCTGCCTGATCTGCTCGGGGTCGGCGTTGGAGACGCCGGCGCGCAGGACCTTGCCCTCGTCGAGCAGTTCGCGCAGCGCGCCGACGGAGTCGGCGTACGGCACGCGCGGGTCGGGCCGGTGGAACTGGTACAGGCCGATCGCCTCCACGCCGAGCCGGCGCAGGGACGCCTCGCAGGCCTCCTTGAGGTGCCGCGGGCTGCCGTCGAGGGTCCAACTGCCGTCGCCGGGGCGCAGATGGCCGCCCTTGGTGGCGACGAGGACGTCCCCGCCCCGGTCGTGGGTGGCGAGGGCCTTGGCGATCAGGGTCTCGTTGTGGCCGACCTCGTCGGCGTCGCGGTGGTAGGCGTCCGCGGTGTCGATCAGCGTCACCCCGGCGTCGAGGGCGGCGTGCAGGGTGGCGAGGGAGCGTGCCTCGTCGGGCCGTCCCTCGATCGACATGGGCATCGCGCCCAGTCCGATCGCGCTGACCTCGACGTCACCGATGCGGCGGGTGTGCATGGGCTCGTGACCTCTTTCCGGCTGTCGCGGGAACCAGGGAAGTCCGGTGCGCCAGGAGGTGGTTGCGGCGCACCGGACTCAGTCACTCCAGCCTGGCCCGGCCGTGGACGGAGGTCCAATGGAAGAAAGCGAACACATTCAGCAGCGTGGCCGCTGAATCCGGGCCCCTGCTCACGAACGGGTCTTCAGGTACTCCTCCACTCCCGGCGCGCGGTGCGCGTCCTCGACGCCGACCAGGCCGCCGGTCGCCTTCCCGTCGGGCTTCAGCACGTACGTCGACAGCGAGGCGGGCCGGGAGACGTCGGAGAAGTCCTGCGGCGTGCCGAGCCCGGTGTCGGCGTTCTTCTGGGAGCGGTGCGCCTCGACCACGTCCTCGCGGGCGAGGCTGCCGGCCGCGCAGGCCTTCTCCAGGCCGGCGCCCAGCAGATGGGCGGCGTTGTAGCCCGACAGCACCCCGGAGTCGACCTGGGAGCCGGGGTACTTCTTCTCGTACGCGGTGACCATGTGCTCGACGCCGGGGATGTCGGAGCTGACGGCCGGCGCGGCGCTGACCACGTGCAGCATGGCTTCGAGGGCCGGTGCCGCGGGGGTCTTCATGAGCTGCGGGGCGAATCCGGGGGCGTTGCTGACGACGGGGACGCGCAGGCCGCGGGAGGCGGCGACACCGACCAGGGAGGCCGTCTGGGCGGGTCCGGCACTGATCAGGATCGCCTTCGCGCCGGCCTTCTTCAACGCGGTGACCTGCGCGGAGAGGTCGGTGTCCGTCGCCTTGATCTTCTGGCCGACGATGTTCAGGCCGGCCTTCTTCGCGGCCCAGGTGGAGCCTTCGAGCGCGTTGGCGCCGTAGTCGCCCTCGAAGTAGACGTGGCCGACGGTGTCGCCCTGGGCGAGGCCCTTGGTGCGGGTGAGGAAGTCGACCGCGGCGATCATGTCGACGTCGTAGGTGGTGCCGAGGACCTGGATGGAGTCCTTGCCCAGCAGGGACGCCGCCCAGGCCTGCGGGAAGGTGAGCAGGTGGTCGCGTTCGATGTCGTCGAGCAGGGCCGCGACGACGGGCGACCCGATGACCTGGGGCAGGGCGACGACGTCGGGGGCGATGTCGGCGTAGGCGGTGACCGCCTTCTGCACGTCGTAGCCGTGGTCCTTGACGACGATCTCGACCTTGCGGCCGCAGATGCCGCCGTCGGCGTTGGTCTCGTCGGCCCACATCTGCTGGGCCTGCACGATGCTCTTGCCGAGGGTGGCGTAGGGGCCGGTCAGATCGGTGAGGGCGCCGAGCCGGATGGTCTTCGCGCTCACGCCCGGCCCGGACTTGACGCCGCCAGCGTCGGCGTCGTCGGAGGTGCTGCCGCCGTCCGCCTTGGAGCTGCAGCCGGTGGCCGCGATCAGCAGCGCGGTCAGGGCCGCGGCGAGGGCGGTGCCGGGGGTGCGGTGTCTGTGGTGGTGCTCGGTGTTCACGGGGTGGGCTCCTTGGCTCGTGCGGGTTCGGCGGGGGAGGCGGAGGGAAGGGCGGCGGAAGCGCGGTCCGGGGACCGGCCGGGGCGCAGGCGGGCGCGGACGCGGCGGATCAGTCCGTGCAGTCCGTCGGGCGCGTACAGCAGGACGAGGACGATGGCGGCGCCGTAGAGGTAACGGGCCGCCTCGGTCGGGCCGACCGCGCCCTCGCCGCCGGTGCCGGGGGCGGCGACCAGGGGCAGTTGGTCGGCGTAGCGGGTCATCAGCAGGGGCAGCGCGGTGACGAAGACGGCGCCCGCGGTGGCGCCGGCGACGGAGCCGAGCCCGCCGATCACGATCATGGCGAGGTAGTCGACGGAGAGGGCGAGCCCGAAGTAGTCGGGGACGACCCGGCGGAAGGACAGGGCGAGGAGGACGCCGGCCAGGCCGGCGTACATCGACGACACGACGAAGGCCGCCGAGCGGTGCCGGGCGACGTTCACGCCCATCACGGCCGCCGCGGTCTCGCTGTCGCGCAGGGCGGCCAGGGCCCGTCCGGGGCGGCCGCGCAGCAGGCCGCGCGCGGTGAACCAGGTGAGCGCGAACAGGGCGAGGCCGAGGTACCACAGGCGTTCCTCCGCGCCGAACGGCACGCCGAGAACGGTGAGTTGGGGATCGTCGGCGGTGAACCCGAAGCCGCCCAGGGTGAGCGGGGGGACGGAACGGCCGTTGAAGCCGCCGGTGACCGAGTCGGCGGTCAGCAGCAGGTGGTGGCCGAGGAAGACCAGGGCGAGCGTGGCGACGCCCAGGTAGATGCCGCGGACCCGCCCGGCGACGGGGCTGAACAGGCCGCCCGCGGCGCCGGCCAGCAGGACGGCCAGGACGGCGGCGAGGGCCGGGGGCAGTGCCGGGCCGGGCTCGCCGGCCAGCCAGGTGTAGCCGTAGGCGCCCACGGCGAGGAAGAAGGCGTGGCCGAGGGAGAGCTGGCCCGCGGTGCCGGAGAGCAGGCCGAGGCCGACGGCGCCGATGGCCGCGGCCATCGAGAACAGGCCGATGCGCAGCCAGAAGGCGTCCAGGTAGAAGGGCAGGGCGCACAGGACGAGGGCGGGCAGCAGGAGGCGGGCCGCCTTGGGGAGCAGCTCAGACACGGACCGCTCCCTTCGCGCCGAACAGTCCGGTGGGCCGCACCAGCAGCACCACGACCATCACCGCGTACGGCGCGACGTCGCCGAACCCCTCGCCGAGGACGTGCAGTTCGGACTGGTAGCCGGCGACGAGCGCCTCGGTCAGGCCGATGATCAGGCTGCCGGCGAGGGCGCCGGGCGGGGAGGCTATGCCGCCGAGGATCGCCGCGGGGAAGGCCTTGAGGGCGATCTGGCCGGTGGTGCGTTCCAGGCCGGGCGCCGGGAAGGCGGCGAGGAACACGGCGGCGAGGGCGGCCAGGCCGCCGGCCAGGCACCAGGCGAGCATGCGCACCCGGGTCAGCCGGACGCCCATGAGGGCGGCCGCCTCCACGTCCTCGGCCGCGGCCCGCAGGGACAGTCCCCACGGCGTGAACCGGAACAGGGCGAAGACCGCGCCGATGACGACGGCGGAGACCGCGATCGCGGCGAGCCGGCTGTCGGCGACGGTCACCGGGCCGAGGCCGGTCACCGCGTCGCCCCAGGGGTCGCCCAGGGTGAGCAGGTCGCCGCCGATGCGCCGGGCCAGGTCGGTCAGCAGGACGATGTCCACGCCGATGGTGACGATCGTCTGCACGTGGGCGGCCTTCGGGTCGGGGTCGCCGCGTTGCAGCAGCAGCCGGTCCAGGGCTCCGGCGACGGCCGCGGTCGCCAGGACGGCCACCGCGAGGGCGCCGGCGAAGCCCAGGTCGTCGTGGAGGACGGCGACGAGGTAGCCGCCGAGCAGGAGCAGGGAGCCGTGGGCGAAGTTGAGGACGCCGGAGGCCTTGAAGATGACGACGAAGCCGAGGGCGACGAGGGCGTAGACGGCGCCCAGGGCGAGACCGTTGAGGAGGGTGTCGAGGAAGGTGGTCATCGGGCGTCGTCCTCCCCGGAGGGCGGGGCGTCGGTCCCGCTGTCGGGGGCTTCGGCGTCCTCCTCCTCGGGTGCTCCGGTGCCGAGGTACGCGCGCAGGACCTCGGGGTGGCGGCGGATCTCCTCGGGGGTGCCGTGGGCGAGGGGGCGGCCGAAGTCGAGGACCGTGACCTCGTCGGCGAGGCGCATGACCAGGCCCATGTCGTGCTCCACGAGCAGGACGGACAGGCCGAGTCGCTCGCGGACCGTGTGCACGACCTCCGCCGTACGGGCCCGTTCGGCGCCGTTCATGCCGGCCACGGGCTCGTCGAGCAGCAGCACGCGGGGTTCCAGGCACAGGGCGCGGGCGAGTTCGACGCGCTTGCGATCGCCGTACGACAGCAGGGCCACGGGGGTGTCGAAGTGGTCGGCGAGACCGGTGAGTCCGGCGATCTCGCGGGCCCGGTCGAGGTGCTCGCGCTGTTCGCGCACGGCGCTCGGCAGGCGCAGGGCGCTCGCGGTGAAACCGGCGCGGGAGAGGGCGTGCCGGCCGAGCATCAGGTTGTCGGCGACCGTGCCCTCGGTGGTGACGATGTTCTGGAAGGTGCGGGCCACGCCCAGCGCGGCGATCCGGTGCGGGGCGAGCCCCGTCAGCTCGGTGTCGCCGAGCAGGACCTGCCCGGAGGCCGGACGGCACAGGCCCGACAGGACGTTGAAGCAGGTGGACTTGCCGGCGCCGTTGGGTCCGATGAGGGCGTGCACCGAGCCGGGCGCGACGGTGAAGGACACCGTGTCGAGAGCGGTGAGGCCGGCGAAGCGCACGGTGACGTCGCGGACGCGGAGCTCGGGGGGCGGTGCCGGGCGGCGGTCGGTGAGCACGTCGGCGGAGCGGGCTGCCGTACGGCCTGTGGTGCGGCCGGTGATACGGCCGGTGGAGCGGATGTTCACGCGGCCCCCTGGTCGCCGGTCGTCTCGCCGAGGTAGAGGCGGCGTACCGCGTCGCTCTGCGCCAGTTCGTCGGCGGGCCCGGACAGCCGGATCTCGCCCACGTCGAGGACGTACGCGTGGTCGGCGAGGGACAGCGCCATCCCGGCGTTCTGCTCGACCAGCAGGACGGCCGTGCCCTGTGCGTTGATCTCACGGATCACCTCGGCGATCCGGACCACCATGCGGGGGGCCAGACCGAGGGAGGGTTCGTCGAGCAGGAGCAGACGCGGGGCGGCCATCAGGGCGCGGCCGATGGCGAGCATCTGCTGTTCACCCCCGGACAGCAGGCCGGCGGCCTGGCGGCCGCGTTCGGCGAGCACGGGGAAGAGGCCGTACACCCGGTCGCGGGCCTCCCGGACCAGGGCGGGCTCGCGTCGGCTCAGGCCCAGGCCGCCGGTGCGCAGGTTCTCCTCGACGGTGAGCCCGGCGAAGACCCGTCTGCCCTCGGGGACCTGGACGACGCCGGCCCGGACCGCGGCGACCGGATCGCGTCCGTCGAGGGTGGTCCCGCCGTAGCGGACCCGGCCGGCGGTGACGGTGCCGCGGTGCAGGCGCAGGGTGCCCGAGAGGGCCCGCAGCAGCGTGGACTTGCCGGCGCCGTTCGCGCCGAGCAGCGCGACGACCGCGCCGGGCGGGACGGTCAGGGACACGGAGCGCAAGGCTGACAGGGCCCGCCCGTACGTCACGTCCAGGCCTTCGACGTGCAGCGCGGGCGGGTCCTGCGGGGGTGCTTCGGGCATCGCGGCTCCTCGGGTCCGTGCCGCGCGGCACGGCGCTTCGGTGGAAGGGGAGCTCACGACAGCACGCGGGTGACGGGCCGGTACAGGCGCCGGGGCGGGCTCGCTGCGCGGGCCCAGTGCGGGCGGGGCAGGGTTGTGCGGGTGCCCATGAGGCCGGGACGGTCCCGTTCCTCCTGTTCCTTCTGTTCTTCCTGTTCCTCCCGGCCCTTCCGGTCCTCCCGGTCCTCCCGGCCCTTCCGGTCCTCCCGGTCCTCCCGGCCCTTCCGGTCCTCCCGGTCCTCCCGGTCCCCCCGGTCCTCCCGGTCCTCCCGGTCTTCAGTGAGCGATCCGTGTCGCCAGCGCCAGGCTGATCTCCACCACGTCGGCCGGGCGGGACAGGGAGCGGCCCGTCAGCTGCTCGTAGCGGCGGAGGCGGTTGAGGACGGTGTTGCGGTGGCAGTACAGCCGCTCCCCCGCCCGCTGCGCGGAGCCGTCGCAGGCCAGCCAGGTGGCCAGCGTGTCCAGCAGGACGGCCGCGTCGGCGGGTTCCAGGGCGCGCAGCGGGCCGAGGACGCGCTCGGCGAGGGCGGCGGCGAGGTCGGGTGAGGAGATCGCCAGGGCCGCGGGGAGGTGCTCGGTCAGCCGGATGGTGCCACCGGTCCGCGGGCACATGCGCAGCGCCGTGTCCGCGAGCCGGCGGGCGTCACCGACGGCGGCCAGTCCCGACACGGCCGTACTGATCCCCACCCGCGCACCCGAGGACGGGCCGCCGCCGCGCGGTTCCCCGCCCGTTTTCCCGCCGGCCCTGCCGCCGACGCCATCACCGTGGCCATCACCGTGGCCGTGGCCGTGGCCGTGGCCGTGGCCGCCGGGGCCGTGGCCGCCGGCGTGGCCGTGGCCGTGGCCGTTGGCGTCGCCGCGGCCGTTGGCGTGACCCTCACGGTCGCCGTCACCGACGCCGACGCCGTCGCCGTCGCCGAGCAGGACGATTCCGTAGTCCACCTCCACGCCCGTGTGCCAGTGCACCCGCGTCCCCCGCCCGGCGGCGGCGCGGGCCGCCGCGGCCTCGGACGGGGAGCCGCCGGCCACCGCCACGACCGCGTAGCGGCCCTGCTCGGGCAGGTCCAGCGCCTCGGCGGTCTCCGGCAGGTCGGCGATGCGGCTGGTGCCGTCGAGGAGGGCTGCGGCCAGCAGCCGCAGCCGGTTCTCGCGCCGCCAGGCCAGCTGCCGTTCGACCTGCCGGTAGGCGTCCGCGACGAGCGTGCAGTGCTCGTCGACGAAGTTCCACACGTCGGTGGCGACGTGCACGAGGAGGCGTACGTCCTCGGGGGCGGTCCGGGAGGTCTCCTCGACCAGGCGCTGCCAGACCAGGGAACCGCCGAGGCGGAACGCGTGCAGCAGGGCGTCCAGCGGCAGGCCCTGTTCGGCGCGGGTCGCCCCGATCTTCCAGGAGCAGCGGCGCGCCGCGTCCCGGTTGCCGCGCGGGTCGAGCAGTGAGGCCACGCTGTGCCGCAGCGAGCGGTGGACCTCCTGCCAGGTGGCGGCGGGGTCGCTCTCCACGGCCGCGCGGTAGGCGGGTTCCTGTTCCTGGAGTGCGGCGACCAGCCCGTCGGTGAGGTCGGGCAGGTCGTCCAGGAGGATCCGGGCGGCGCGGTGCAGGACGTCCAGGGCGTCGGCGTCGATCAACGAGCGGACGCGCGGCGGGCGGGGCCGGGGAGCCGGTCCCGCTGGTCCCGCCGGCCCCGCCGGTGTGGGGCGCAGCACTGTTCTTGGCCGTAGGGCGTGGTGCATCGCGGGCCTCCCCCGGGGTCGGTGTGCCGACGGCCCCGCACGGCGGGGCTCCGGCCGGCACCGGGTGGGCCGGGGAGTCCGCGCCGTCCCGCCGGCCGGCTCGTCCTGCCCCGCAGGATGGCATACCGTCCGGTCGGTCCCTAGGGGTGTGCACCGCTCTTTTCGGCTTGTTCGACCAGCCGGGCCAGTTCCACGCGGGAGCGCACGCCGAGCGCGGCGAAGACCTTCCGCAGGTGGTAGTCCACGGTGCGGGTGCTGACGGACAGGATCAGGGCGACCTCCCGGTTGGTGGCGCCGTCGGCGACGCACCGGGCGATACGCAGTTGCTGCGGCGTCAGCAGGGACAGGCCGGCGCCGGGCCGGGTCCCGCTCGAGGAGACGCCGTTGGCCCGCAACTCGCCCCGGGTCTGCTCCGCCCAGGCGCGGGCGCCGCAGCGCTCGAAGCCGACCAGGGCGGCGCCGAGGCGCTCGCGTGCCTCGGCGAGCCGGCGCCGGCGGCGCAGCCACTTGCCGTGGAGGAGTTCGGTGCGGGCCCGTTCGAAGTCGCCGCCCGCCGCTTCGTGCAGGTCGAGGGCGTGCCGGTAGAGCGCGTCGGCCCGCTCCGGCGCGGCCAGAAGGGCGCGGCAGCGCAGCAGTTGGGCGGGGGCCTGCGGGTCGGCGCCGAAGCCGGCCCATCGGGCGAAGTCCTCGACGACGGCGTGGGCGCCGTCGGGGTGTCCGGCGGACACGGCGGCCTCCACGAAGCAGGGGACGGCGAGCATCCACACCGCGAAGTGCCCGCGCCGGGGGCCCGGCCGCACCAGCGGTCCCAGCCGGTCCGCGGCCTCCCGGGGCCGGCCGCGGCCCAGGTCGGCCCGGGCCGCCGCCCACTGCGCGAGGGTCGCGGCCTGGGCGAGGCCGTGGCGCCGGGCGGTGGCCGACGCTGCGGCCACGTGTCCGGCGACCAGGTCGGTCTCCCCCTCGATGGACGCGGCCAGTGCCAGCACGGCGTGGTGGTGGGCGGCCGTGTTGCGCTGCCGGGCGAGGTGCGCGGCGCGCAGGCCCTGCTCGGCGTGGGTGCGGGCGAGGGCGTGCCGGCCGGCGCGCAGTTCGACGTAGGCGAGGTACTCGCGTGCCCGGGGGACCGCCGCGGCGGTGCCGAGGGTGCGGGCTGCGGCCAGCGCCCGGGCTGCGGCCCGGCGCCCGGCGTCGAGGTCGCCGAGCATCAGCGCCGCCCCCGCCGCGCGCAGGGCCTCCTCCGGCTCGTCGCTCGCCTCCGCACCCTCCACCACACGCCGCAGCGACTCCGCCGCCGCCCGGAAGTCCCCGCCGAGCAGCGCGCGCAGCCCGCACCGATAGTCACGGACCACCGACACGCCCTTGACCTCACCCCCGCCCCTCACCATGCCCCCGGCCTCGCCACTGCCCCCGGCCCCGTGACAGGGCCCGGGCCCTGTCACGGCCTCGCCGCTTCGCACCGGCCCTGGGCCCATCAAGGTTTCACCGCTTCCCACCGGCCCGGACCCGGCCCCGCCGCTTCCCACCGGCCCAGGCCCGGCCCCGCCGCTTCCCACCGGCCCAGGCCCGGCCCCGCCCCTTCCGACCGGCCCGGCCCCGGACCCGGACCCGCCGCTTCCCGTGGCCATGCCCGTGGTGTGGCTCAGGGCGTGCAGGCAGCCGGCCGGGTCGCCGGCCGTCCACGCGGCGTCCGAGGCGGCGAGAGCCGCGGTCTCCGCCTGTTCGGCGGCTCGCTCGGCCAGCAGCGAGGAGGCGAGCAGCAGGGAGGCCCGGGCCTCGTCGACCGGCCCGTCGTGCAGCACCGTGATACCGCGCAGCAGTTCGGCGCGGCCCCGCACGTGGGCGGGGGCCCCGTCGGTCCGGGCCGCGTCGAGCAGTCGTGACGCCCGGTGCGAGCGCCCGGCGAGCAGGGCCTGTTCGGCGGCGGCCGTGTACCACTCGGCGCGCCGGGGCGCGTCGCCGGCCAGCTCCGCGGCCCTGACGTACGCGGCGCACCGCAGTTCGCGCGGGGCGGAGTCGGCCGGATCGGCCGCCGCGGCCGCCAGTTCGGCCGCCGTCCCCGACCCCGCCCACGCCCGGTGCAGCAGCGCACGGAGCGCCGGGCCCTCGCCCTCCATGGCCCGGGCCAGCGCCCGGTGCACGGCCCGGCGCCGCCCGGCCGTGGCCCCCGCGTACACCGCCCGGCGCAGCAGCTCACTGCGGAACCGCACCGCGCCGTCGGCCGCCACGAGCAGGTCCGGAAGCGGCTCGCCGGGGGTCGGAGGTCCGTCGGCGCGGAGGTGCTCCACCGCGCGGAGGACGAGCCGTACGTCGACGGAGGCGTGCTCCGTGCCCTCCGCATACCCCGTGCTCCAGGCGTTCCCGGCGTCCCGTACGGCGGCCGCCACCGTCAGCAGGACGTCGTGCTGCCCGGGCGTCGCCCCGGACAGGTGTCCGCCGACCACGCCGGTCAGCACCTCGCCGTCGGCCAGCGGGAGCGGCAGCCGGCGCTCACCCCGCAACTGGGCGGGCGTGAGCCGCCGCACGACGGCCAGCAGCAGCGCCGGGTTGCCCTCGGCCGCGTCGACCACGTCGTCCCGTACGCCCGCGTCGACGGTCCCGCCCGTCGCCTCGTCCACCAGGGCGGCCGCCTCCTCCGGGGACAGCGGATCCACCCGCAGCAGGGGCAGCCCGGCGAACTCCGGGTCGGGCGGGCGGTGTCCGGGGATGCTGAGGAGCAGGCTCACGTGCGCCGTGCCGCGCAGGCGTGCGGCGGCGTGTCCCAGGGCGGCACGGGAGGGGGCGTCCCACAGGTGCGCGTCGTCGACGCACACCAGCAAGGGGGGCGGGGCGGCGCGCAGCGCGTCGAGCAGTGCCCCGCCCGACGAGCCGGTGGGGGTGCGCCCGGTGACCTCGCCGAGGGCGCGCAGCAGTGTGCGCAGACCGCTGCCGGGGACGGCCGTCCGCGCCGGATCGGCGCGGACGCGCACCACGGCTCCGGCGGTTCTGGCGGCTCCGGCTCCGGCTGCGGCTGCGTCGGAGAAGGAGCGGGCCGCGGAGTCGAGGAACCACGTGCGTCCACCACCGGGTTCGCCGGTCACGGCCCGTACGTACCCGCCCTGCACGGTCGTCTGTCCGGTCATTCCCGCGACGTTACGCACGCGTAACGAAGGGCGGAAGGTGTGCCTCCACGCTGCGGGGGAGGCACTTCGCGGCTGTGAGCTGGACGTTCGCGGATGACGGGCGGAATGCGGCTTGTGCCGCTGCCCAACGCCCGGCCGCCCGTGGCGTGCACGCGCACAACGACGGCGGCGGCCGCGCGGGATGCGCGGCCGCCGCTCGCCGGAGTACGGCGGTTCAGCGGTACGGCGTCACGAGGTGTGCGGGCAGTTGCCCCGGTACTCCTCGATCGTCAGGCTCGGCCGGGGCAGCGGGCACAGGAACTGCTCGTAGCGGGTGTCGTTGTCGATGAAGCGCTTCAGCCACGAAATGCTGTACTTCGCGATCGTCGTGTCCGACGTGTTCGGGGTGAAGTGGGTGGCGCCGTTCAGCTCCAGGTAGGCACGGTCCAGGGCGGACGGCAGGCTGGTGTAGAACGGCTCGGCGTGGCTGGACACGGGCGCGATCGTGTCGCCGTCGGCCCCGACGATGAGGGTGGGCGTGCTGATCTCGGGCCAGGTCTTGTCGAGGTTCCACGGCGTCAGCGGGATCGCGGCCTGGAGGGAGGGTCGTGTCTTGGCGGCCTCGAGGCTGCCGCCGCCGCCCATGGAGTGGCCCATGACGCCGAGCCGGGTGCCGTCGATCCGGCCGCGGACGGAGCTGCTCTGGGTGAGGTAGTCCAGGGCCGCGAGCAACTGGCGGCCGCGGGAGTCGGGTTGGTCCAGCGTGGTGTTGGTGTCGATGGTGAAGACGACGAAGCCCTGGGAGGCCAGGCGCGGTCCCAGCCAGGCGATGGACGACTGGGTGCCGGTGTAGCCGGGTGAGATGGCGACCGCTCCGAAGGTGCCGTCGGCGGTGCTGGTGGGGTAGTAGACGGTGCCTCCGCCGAAGCCGGTGACGGAGAGCGAGGAGACCGAGGTCTGCGAGACGGCGTACGGGCCCCGCACCGCCTCGATGCTCGCGGTGGTCGGCGCCGGGCCACGCTCGTAGGGGTTGTCCGCGGCGTGCGCCCCGGGGCCGCTGAGGGTGGTGAGGCCGACGACCGCGGCGATCGCCGTCGCCAGGCCGGCGATCCGGCCGGGCCTGCGGTGGGGGGAACCGGTGGACACGCGGTGGGCGGCACCGGTGCGCGCTTGCTGCTGCACGACGAGTCGTCCTCTCTGTCGCGACGGCCCGCCCGGCCGGGCGGGCCCGTTGACGGGCTGGCGGTGCCACTGTCGGAGGGAGGACGGGGTGCGGGGACCGGCAATGTCACCGGTCTTCCGGACGACGGACGGTCCGCCGGACGACACGAGGTCTCCCGAACGGCGGGAGTCCGGCGGGCGGCGGCATCCCGCGGAGGGCGGCAGCCCGCCAGGACCCGCGCCTGCCGTACGCCAGTTCGAGGCGCCCGGTCGTCGTTGTGCGCGAGCCGCCGGAGACGTACGGCCCGTGCAGGGGCGAACCTGGAGTCGACCGCCCGTCGTCGGCGCACCGAAGGAGACCAGGACGTGTCGTCCCCCATCGAGAACGCCCTTGAGAACGCCCACGCGAACGCCCTTGAGACCGCCCACGAGAACACCGTCGTCGACGCCGTCGAGAACACTGTCGACACGGCGATCGGGAACAGTGCCTCGCGTGTCGCGCCCGTCGTGCGCCAGGCCGTCGCCGACGGGCTGCTCGGCGAGGAGCGGCCGCTGGCCGGATTCGTCGACGTCCAGGGCGTGCGTGACAGCGTCGCCGGTCTGCACGAGGCGTTCGCGCGGGTCCCGGACGTGCTGCACACCTTCGCGGCCAAGGCCTGCGCGCTGGTGCCCGTGCTGCGGCTGCTCTCCGACACCGGGATGGGCTGCGAGGTGGCGAGCCCCGGCGAGCTGCGGCTGGCGCTGGACGCCGGTTTCGAGCCGGGCCGGATCGTGCTGGACTCCCCCGCGAAGACCCGCCAGGAGATCCGCGAGGCCCTCGCCCTCGGGGTCGCGGTCAACGCCGACAACCTCGCCGAGCTCGAACGCGTCGACGCGCTGCGCCCGGCGGACTGCGCGTCCGTCATCGGCCTGCGGGTCAACCCGCAGGTCGGCAGCGGGACCATCGGGGCGATGAGCACCGCGACGGAGCACGCCAAGTTCGGGGTGGCGCTGCGCGATCCCGGTGCCCGCGCCCGGGTCGTCGAGGCCGTCGCGCGGCGGCCGTGGCTGACCCGGCTGCACGCGCACGTCGGCTCGCAGGGCTGCCCGCTGTCCCTGATCGCCGAGGGCCTCGCCGCCCTCCACCTCCTCGCCGAGGAGATCGACGCCCGCGTGGGCCACCGGCAGATCACCAGCCTCGACCTGGGCGGCGGCCTCCCGGTGAACTTCACCGACGACACCGTCACCCCCACGTACGCCGACTACGTCGCCGCGCTCACCGCCGCCGAACCGGCCCTGCTGGACGGCCGCTACCAGATCGTCACCGAGTTCGGCCGCTCCCTGCTCGCCAAGAACGGCTTCCTCGCGGCCCGCGTGGAGTACGTCAAGGACGCGGGCGACCGCCGTATCGCCGTCACCCACGCCGGCGCGCAGGTCGCCACCCGCACCGTGCTGATGCCGGGCGCCTGGCCGCTGCGGGTGTCGGCGCACGGCCCGGACGGCACGCCGAAGCGGACGCCCCCCTTGCGGCAGGACGTCGCCGGACCCCTCTGTTTCGCCGGGGACGTCGTGGCGCACGAGCGCGAACTGCCCGAACTCGCCGAGGGCGACCTGGTCGTCCTGCACGACACGGGCGCCTACTACTTCTCGGCGCCGTGGGCGTACAACAGCCTGCCCCGGCCCGGTGTGTACGGGTGTCTGGTGCGCGACGGGCGGGTCGGGTTCGCCACGGTCCGTCCCCCGCAGTCGGTGCGGGAGATCTCCGTGGAGAGCGGGCTGGACCGGGCGGACGCGCTGCTGACCGGCTTCGCGGCGCCTTCGACGCCCTGACGTCACGTCCGGGACGACGTTCACGGCGTTCCCAGGCATCAGTGGCGCGATTCGGAGCACCCGGACCGTGTCCGCTGACGAGGAGAACACCGTGCTGTGGGTCGCCGTACTGCTGCTGCCGCTGCTGTCCGTCCTGCTCGTGGTCATGGACCGCGTCGAGGACCGTCTGTTCACCCCCGCCCCGGCCAAGCCGCGGCATGCCGCCCGCAAGCGGCATCTGCGGCTGGTCCGGGGCGACACCGAGAGCGGGGAGCCGGCCACGGACGACGGCCGGTCCGCGCCCCGGGCGGCCTGACCGGCCCCCGGGCTCCCCGACGGCGCCGTCCGTGTGCGAGGCTCGCTCACGGACGGCGCCACTCACGGCGTCGGCCGTCACCTCCTCCGGCAGCAGGGAGAGTCAGCGACATGCGCATCGGTCTGCTCGGCACCGGCCCCTGGGCCCGGATGGTCCACGCCCCCGCCCTGAGCACGCACGAAGGACTCGACTTCGCCGGAGTGTGGGGCCGCCGCCCCGCCGCCGCGAAGGAACTGGCCGACCGTCACGACACCCGGGCCTACGACGATGTCGACGCCCTGCTCGCGGAGGTGGACGCGGTCGCGGTCGCGCTCCCGCCGGACGTCCAGGCCGGCCTCGCGGTACGCGCCGCCGAGGCGGGCTGTCACCTTCTCCTCGACAAGCCCGTCGCCGCGACGGTGGCGGGGGCCCGGACGGTGACGCGGGCCGCTCGGGACGCGGGGGTCGCCTCGGTCGTCTTCTTCACCACGCGCTTCCTGCCCGAGCCCGAGGCCTGGATAGCGGAACAGATGTCCGCGGGTGGGTGGTTCACGGGGCACGCGCAGTGGCTGGGGGCGGTGTTCACGGAGGACAGCCCGTTCGCCACGCCGTGGCGCCGGGAGAAGGGCGCCCTGTGGGACGTGGGACCGCACGCGCTGTCCGTGCTGCTTCCGGTGCTGGGTGACGTCCGCCGGGTGTCGGCCGCCGGGCGGGGGCCCGGGGACACGGTGCACGTGGTCCTGGACCACGTCGGTGGTGCCTCCAGCACTCTGACGCTCAGTCTGACGGCTCCGCCCTCGGCGTCGGGTTCCGCCGTCGAGATCCGTGGCGAGGCCGGGGTGGTGCGGCTCCCGGACAGTTCCTCGGACGCCGTCACCGCCTTCGGCCGGGCCGCGGACGCGCTGGGCGCCGCGGCCCGGAACGGCCGCCCGCACGCGTGCGACGCGGCGTTCGGCCTGCGGGTCACCGAGGTACTCGCCGAGGCCGAGGCCCTGCTGGCCGACGGCGCCGGCTGAGTACGCGGTGGTCCCGGCCGGTCAGGCGTGCCGGTGCGTGCGCCGGTTGCCGGTGACGGCCCGGTAGAGGACCAGCAGGATGAGCGAGCCGACGATCGCGGCGA
This sequence comes from Streptomyces sp. NPDC014995, assembly GCF_043080745.1. Classification (NCBI taxonomy): domain Bacteria; kingdom Bacillati; phylum Actinomycetota; class Actinomycetes; order Kitasatosporales; family Streptomycetaceae; genus Streptomyces; species Streptomyces sp. NPDC014995. Next base: position 4,818 of record NZ_JBIBVX010000027.1, on the reverse strand, counting down.
TCCAGGTGGACAGGTCGAAGAACCCGTCGATCGAGTCCACGCCGAAAATCACCTTGCCCAGCCAGCCACCGAGCAGACCGCCGACGATGCCGATGAGCATCGTGACGATGATGCCGCCCGGGTCCTTCCCGGGCAGCAGCAGCTTGGCGATGGCACCGGCGAGCAGACCTATCAGAATCCAGGCGATGATGCCCACGGTTCCTCCCATGTCCGTCGGAAAACGTGTACCTCTCCCGAATGCACGGTCACGGGAACCGCAAACCTGCCGAAGGCCCTCCAACTCCATTCTCTTCGGCAGCGCCGTGCCCGGATGAGGAGGGCCGCCGGGTGGAGTGCGGCCCGGTAGGCGATGGCGGGGGTTTCCGGCCGCCGGCGGCCCGCCCTCGGTGAGGAGGACGGACACGCAGTGCCAGGACCTCGGGGCTGCCGGTGGAACGCCTCACGCCGAGGCGGGCGCGGGCTCCTCCAGCGCGGCCACGACCATCACCGGAAGATCGGTGTCCTGCTGTACCACACCGGCGGTCAGGACCCGGCCGTCGAGGGTCCACTTCCGTACGGCGATGAACTCGTCCTTGTCCGCGGCCGTCGGCTCGGCCTCGGTGAGGTGGCCGGCGAGCGGGGAGTCCTCGATCTCGGGGAGGAACCCGGCCAGCGCCTGCTCGCCCTGCTCGTAGACGGCGTCCAGATCGTCGAAGTAGCCGGACTCGTCGACGTCACGGATCCAGACGGCGAACGAGACGCGGACCGCCCCGCTGCGGAACGTCTGGATCCATCCCCGAATGCCGCCCTTGCGCCAGGACGTCTCCACACCGTCGCGGGGCTTTCCCCCGGGCGTCCACTCCTGGGCCGTGAACCTCGCCGCCGCGCCCTCGGCGGTCAGCGGGGCGAGGCCCCGAAGCTCTTCCAGCATTGCGGTCACTGCAGCCATGAACTCATTCCACTCATGCCGTTGCCGGGCACGTGATACGCCCTCAGCTGCCCGCTGGCGTAGGCCTCGGGGAAGGCCTTGGACAGCACCTCGTTCACATGCGCGGCGCCCCATTCGTTGGACACCATATAGCGGACCCCCTTGCCCCCGAGATCCTCGTTGAGGGCGAGCAGTTTGTCGGCCTGCGTGGTGATCCGACTCTCGTCATAGAACTCGAAATCGGGATTGTACGGAGATTTCTCCCATTCGCCGTGGTTGTCGCCGCCGGTCCACTTGGCCTCGGTGACCCAGCCGTCCCGCGGACCGCCGTCGACATGGACCTCCCGGCCGTCCGGCAGGATCCACTGCTGCTCGTAGCTCTGGTCGGTGACGAGCCGCTGGTAGCGGAATGCCGGGCGTTCGAGTTGCTTCTCGGTCAGCCAGCCCAGGCCCTTGAAGCGCGAGTAGGGCGACAGGCCGAGCGGGTCACAGACGGAGAACGGGTTGTGCACATAGGCGACCGGGTTCGGCGCGGGTCCGAGGCCGAGGGGGTCCGGGGAGGTGTAGCGGCCGGTCTCCGGGTCGTAGTGGCGGAACAGGTTGTAGTGGAGACCGGTCTCCGGGTCGTAGTACTGGCCGGGGAAGCGCAGCGGGGTGTAGGCCGTACTGGAACGGGTCCAGGCGGTGGTCCCCCAGAGGGTGCTCCTGGCACGCCAGGTGATCTCGCCCGACGCGTCGACCAGCTCGGTGGGCGTGCCCACGAGGTCGGTGGCGATGGCGAAGAACCGCCGGTCGATCTCCTCCTGGCGGGTGTCCGGGGTGAGGAGGCGTTCCGTCTGGGACAGCGGGACCAGGCCGCGGTGGTCCCAGGTGAAGGCGACCACGTGTGGCAGGTCCGGCGTGTGGACCGTCTGTTCGCACAGGGTCGTGCCGTCCCAGGCGAAACGGATCTCCTCGGCCACTCTCCCGCCGTTGTCGGCGAGTCGCTGCTTGGCGGTGCGGCGGCCCAGGGGGTCGTAGCGGTAGCGCCAGCGGGTGCCGTCGGGTGTGACGACGGAGGTGAGGCGGTTCTCGGCGTCCCACTCGTAGCGCCAGGTGTCGGGCTTGCGCGAGAGGCGTGTCTTCTGTCGCAGGGTGACCCGGCCGAGGGCGTCGTGTTCGAAGCGGACCGTGCCGGCCCGGGTGACGGCGGTGCCGGTGTAGGTGCGCGGGCCGGTGGCTTCGTTGCCGGGGTGGGAAGCGGGCCAGGATGCCTCGGTCTGGTTGCCGGCGGCGTCGTAGGCGTAGCGCTCGGTCCAGTCCTGGGCGTGGACGGCGGTGACCCGGCCGGCGGCGTCCAGATCGAAGGTGCGCAAGCCCGACAGTGCGTCGGACAGTGAGGCGAGATGGCCGTCGGCGCGGTAGGAGTAGCGGCGGTGGTTGAGGGAGCGCTCGCCGGCCGTCACGTGCTGGGAGGAGAGCCTGCCGGCCTCGTCCCAGGCGGAGGCCAGGGTGAGGGTGCCGCCGAAGACGCGTTCGAGTTCCCGGCCGGCCGCGTCGTGGGTGAAGGAGATCTCGCGGCCGCCGACGGTCATCCGGGCGGGGCGGCCGACCGCGTCGTAGCCGTATGCGGTGACCACGCCGGTGGGGGTGACGCGGCGGGTACGGCGGCCCAGGGCGTCGTAGGCGTAGTTCATGGCGCGGCCGTCGACGAGTTCGGTCTTGATCCTCCCGCGACGGTCGTACACGTAGGCGACCTCGCTGTCCGGTCCGGCTGCCCGCAGCAGGCGTCCGGCCCGGTCGTACGCATACGTGGTCACCTTGCCCGCGACGTCCTTGCGGACCGCTCGGCCGAGTAAGTCGTAGGCGTAGGCGACGACACCGCCGAGCGCGTCGGTCCGGGCGGTGAGCTGCCCGGCGGCGTCGTAGCGGTAGGTGAGGGTGCGGTCGTCGAAGTCGGTCTCGGAGACCAGCCGGCCGGCCTTGTCGTACTCGTACGACCAGGTGAGCCCTTGGGGGTCGGTGACCTGGGCGAGCCGCAGGTCGGTGTCGTACGCGAACTCGTAGCGGGCGCCGTCGGGGTGGGTGCGGGCGGCGAGGAGGTCGAAGTGGGTGTACTCGAAGCGGGTCACGCCGCCGAGCGGGTCGGTGTGGGTGAGGCGATTCCCCTCGCCGTCGTGGGCCCACGACTCGGTGGAGCCGTTGGGGCCGACCCGGCGGGCGAGATTGCCGTCCGCATCCCATTCGAGACGCGTGACGCCGCCGACCGGGTCGATGATGCGGACCGTCCGGCCCAGAGCGTCGCGTTCCAGCCGGGTGGTGCCGCCGGACGGGTCGGTCACCTCCACCGGCAGGCCGGCGGAGTCGCAGCGCACGGTGGTGGTGGCGCCGAGGGCGTCGGTGACCGTGGTGAGCCGTCCCCGGTCGTCGTAGGTGTACCGGGTGGTGGAGCCCGCCGGGTCGGTGACGGCGGTACGGTTTCCGCGGTCGTCGAACTCCTGGAGCCAGCGGGCGCCGTCCGGCCCATGGAACTCCGTGGACAGCCCGAACGAGCCCCGCACGGTGCGCAGTTCGCTTCCGTCGGGCCGTGTGACGGTGATCAGCCGGCCGTTCTCGTCGTAGGTGAAGGACGTGGTGCGGCCCAGCGGGTCGGTGCGGGTCAGGGTGTTCCCGCGGCCGTCGTGGGCGAAGCGTGTGGTGTGGCCGAGCGGGTCGGTGGTGGCGAGGATCCGGCAACGGCTGTCGATCAGGTGGCGCGTCGTGCGCCCGTCGGCGGTGGTGAGGGTGGTGGTGCGGTGGCCGGTCTCGGGGTCGGGTTCGGTGTAGGTGAGGGTGATCTGGATGTGGCCGGCTTCGCCGCCTTCGGCGACGACGCGGTCGCGGTCGTCGTAGAGGTAGTCGTAGCGGCTTGCGTTGGAGTCGATCCAGGCGATGACGCGGCGGCGGTCGTCGTAGACGAAGGTGGTGGTGGCGCCCGACGGTTTGGTGACGGCGGTGAGGTTGCCGTCCTCGTAGCCGTAGCGCATCAGGGGCAGGTCCGCGCCGCCCTCGCCCGCGCCGGCCAGGGACAGGGCGGTGATCCGGCTGTCGCCCACGGCGATGGCCACCCGCCGGCCCGCCGAGGAAGCCAGGGCGAGCGGGATGCCGTCCTCGGTGCGTTCCACGGCCCACCAGTTGCCGTTGCGGTCCTCGGCCCGCTCCAGCCAGGCGATGCCGTCGTCACCCGGCTCGCCATGGGGTGGCGCGGTGAAATGGCGGACCAGGCCACTGTCGGGGTCGGTGACGGTGTAGTCGCCGTCGGCGTCACGGGCCAGGAGTGTGCCCGCGGCACCGGTCTCGGGGCGGGTGGGCGCGCCGGGGGCGGGGTGCGGGTAGGTGATCAGGAGCCCGTCGGCGGTGACGTGGACGACGCCGATCGCGTCGACCTCCAGACGCTCGTCGACGGTGGAGGTCCAGGACGGGCCGAAGAACCGTCCGGCCGTGCAGCCGGACTCGGTGCGGCGGGTGAAAGTCAGCGGAAACGTACCGGGCAGCACGAGATCCGTCTGGGGCAGGAACATCCGGCCGGTGGCGAGGTCCACCGGGTCGGTGCCGACGACGGTGCGGCTCGCGTCGGGGCGGTTGTGGGTGCCGTCGGGGGCGTTGTCGACCAGGTTGCGCGCCCGTGCGGCGTCGGCGGCCTCCTCCGCGATGCGGATGCCTTTCACCGCGGCGCCGCCGCCGCCGGTGGCGGCGGTCAGCGCGAGGTCGGGGATCAGCCGGCCGAAGCCCTCGGCGGGGTCCTTCATGAAGTCGCTGATCATCTGCTTGCCGGTGCCGACGGGGTCGTTCGCGGCGACCACCAGGCCCGCGGCCAGGCTGTTGAGGGATGTGGCGTACTCGGCCGGGTGCGTGATGTTGTACGGGTCCAGCGGATTGACACTGCGGACGAA
>NZ_JBIBVX010000026.1:0-76402 GCF_043080745.1 Streptomyces sp. NPDC014995 | reverse complement strand
ATCTCGCCGACGGAGTGTCCGGCGACGTAGTCGGGGGTGATGCCCCAGGAGTGGAACAGGTGGTAGAGGGCGACTTCGACGGCGAAGAGGGCGGGTTGGGTCCAGCCGGTGTCGTCGAGTTCGTCGCCGGAGGCGATGACGTCGGCGAGCGGCCGGTCCAGGTGCTGGTCGAGTGCGGCGCACACGGTGTCGTAGGCGTCGGCGAACACCGGGAACGCGTCGTACAGTTCACGCCCCATCCCGGCGCGCTGCGCGCCCTGACCGGTGAACAGCACCGCCAGCGCGCCGTCCGACGGGCGGTCGGTGACCGTCGTCGGGCCGGTCCCGCCCTGGGCGAGGGCGCGCAGTCCGGCGAGGGCACCGTCCCGGTCGGTGGCCGTCACCACGGCCCGGTGCTCCAGGTGGGCGCGGCTGGTGGCCAGCGCGTACCCGACCTCCCGGGCGCCCAGCTCGGGACGGTCCGTCAGGAAGGCCGACAGCCGGGCCGCCTGCGCGGGCAGCGCCTCCGCCGACCCGGCGGACACCGTCCACGCGGTGACCGGCAGTTCGGGGACGTCGGTGTGCTCCGGGGCCGCTGCCACGGCCGGCGGTTCCTCGATGACGACGTGGGCGTTGGTGCCGCTGACGCCGAAGGAGGAGACGCCCGCCCGGCGGGGGCGGCCGGTCTCCGGCCAGGGGCGGGCCTCGGTGAGCAGCTCGACGGCGCCCGCCGACCAGTCGACGTGCGGGGTCGGCTCGTCGACGTGCAGCGTCCGGGGCAGGACACCGTGGTGGAGGGCCTCCACCATCTTGATGACACCGGCGACGCCCGCGGCGGACTGCGCGTGGCCGATGTTCGACTTCAGCGAACCCAGCCACAGCGGCCGGTCCTCGGGGCGGCCCTGCCCGTAGGTGGCGAGCAGCGCCTGCGCCTCGATCGGGTCGCCGAGGCGGGTGCCGGTGCCGTGCGCCTCGACGGCGTCGACATCCGCGGGGGACAGACCGGCGTTGGCCAGGGCCTGGCGGATGACCCGCTGCTGGGCCGGCCCGCTGGGCGCGGTGAGACCGTTGGAGGCGCCGTCCTGGTTGACGGCGCTGCCGCGGATCACCGCGAGCACCTGGTGCCCGTTGCGGCGGGCGTCCGACAGCCGCTCCAGCAGGACCAGACCGACGCCCTCCGACCAGCCGGTGCCGTCCGCGGCCGCCGCGAAGGCCTTGCAGCGGCCGTCGGTCGCCAGCCCCTGCTGGCGGGAGAACTCCACGAACGACGTCGGTGTCGCCATGACCGCCACACCGCCCGCGAGCGCCATCGAGCACTCGCCGCCGCGCACCGCCTGCGCCGCCAGGTGCAGGGCCACCAGCGACGACGAGCACGCCGTGTCGACGGTGACCGCCGGGCCCTCCAGGCCCAGGGTGTACGAGATCCGGCCGGAGACGACGCTGCCCGCCGTGCCGATGCCGATCTGCCCCTCCAGCCCCTCGGGCGTGCGGGGCAGGTTCGAGCCGTAGTCGTGGTACATCACCCCGGCGAACACGCCGACGTCGCTGCCGCGCAGGGACACCGGATCGATCCCGGCCCGCTCGAAGGTCTCCCACGCCGTCTCCAGCAGGATCCGCTGCTGCGGGTCCGTGGCCAGCGCCTCGCGCGGCGAGATGCCGAAGAAGTCCGCGTCGAACTCGCCCGCGTCGTAGAGGAACCCGCCCTCACGGACGTAGGACGTGCCGGTCCGGGAGGGATCCGGGTCGTACAGCTCGGCCAGGTTCCAGCCGCGGTCGTCCGGGAACGCCGAGACGGCGTCCACGCCCTCCTCGACCAGCCGCCACAGCTCCTGCGGAGAGGTCACCCCGCCCGGGAGCCGGCAGCCCATCGCCACGATGGCGACCGGCTCGTCGTCGTGGGCGGCGCGCACCGCCGCGGTGACGGTGTCGGCGGGCGCGGCGCGCAGCAGCAGCGAGCGCAGGTGCCGGGCGACCGCCTCGGGGGTCGGGTGGTCGAAGGCGAGGGTCGCGGGCAGCGGCAGACCGGTCGCCTCGGTGAGCCGGTTGCGCAGTTCCACGGCCTGTACGGAGGTGAAGCCCAGCGCCTTGAAGGCGCGCCGCGAGCCGACCGCGCCCGGTCCGTCCAGCTCGGCGGTGCGGGCCGCCTCCGTACGCACCAGCTCCAGCAGCATGCGCACCCCGCCCTCGTCCGGCAGCGCGTCCAGGCGTCCGCGCAGGGCCGCGGCGCGCGCGTCGTCGGCCTCGCCGCCGCGCGGCGCGGTGTCGACGAGATCGTCGAAGAGCGCGGGTACGGCGTCCGCGTGCAGCGTGGCGGTGTCCAGCTGCACCGGGAACAGGCAGGTGGCGGAGGCGAGGTGGGCCGCGTCGAACATGGCGAGCCCGGTGTGCGACGGCAGGGTGCCGACACCGGCCGGCAGCGCGTCGGGCGCGGCCCGTTCGCCGCGCTGCCGCCAGGGACCCCAGGCCAGGGCGCGCGCGGGCAGGCCGCGGGCGGCCCGGTGCTGGGCCAGGGCCTGGACGAACGCGTCGGCCGCGGCCTGCGCCGGGTCGGCGGCGATGCCGAGCAGGCCGTCGGCGGAGGAGAACAGGACGAACGCCACCGGTTCGGCCGCGCGGGTCAGCTCGTGCAGGTGGAGCGCCGCGTCCGCGGCGGCCCGCAGCGGACCGGCGGACCAGGCGTCGTCGGGATCCGGGGCATGCACCACCGTCCCCACCGGACGCTCCACGCCCGCCAGGACGTCCGCGAGGGCCTCGCGGTCCGTGAGGTCACAGGCGCGCAGGGCCACCTGGGCGCCCTGCCCGGCGAGTTCGGCGCGCAGCGCCTCCGCGGCCGGGTCGCCCTCGCCCTGGGCGCCGAGCAGCAGCAGGTGCCGGGCGCGGTGCGCCGCCACCAGATGGCGCGCCGCCGCCGCGCCCCGGGGCCCGGCGACACCGGTGACCACGACGGTGCGCTGCGGGTCCACGAGCGGGCGCGGCACCTCGTCCACCGCCGCCGACACCCGGGCGAGCCGGGCCCCGAGCAGCACGCCGTCGCGCACCGCGAACCGGTCCTCGCCCGAGGCGAGCGCCGTGCGCAGCCCGGCCGCCACCGCGCCCGGACCCGTACGCCCGTCGACGTCGACGAGCACGATCCGCCCGGGGTGGGCCGGCCGCAGCGCCTCCAGACAGCCGCGGACCGCGGCGTGCGCCAGGTCGGGCGCCTCGGTGTCACCGCCGGTGGACACGGCCCGGCGGGTCGTCACCACCAGCCGGCCGCCGGTCCGGCCCGCGTCGGCGAGCCACGGCTCGACGGCGGCGGCGACCGCCCGTACGGCACGCTCCACGGCCGCGCCGTCGGGGCGCGCGGAACCCGCCGTGGCCTCGGCGACGAGCCCGTCCACGGCCAGGACGGTGACCTCCGGGGCCGCCGTACCGGAGGCGACGGCCGCGAGAAGGGCCGGCATGTCGGCGTACCCGACGGCCTGCCCGCCCGGCGCGCCGAAGGCAGCGGGATCCGTGCCGACCACCGCCCACGGCCCGGCCACCGGCGCCTCGGCCGGCCGCGCACGCTCGGACAACGGCACCCAGTCGCAGCGCAGCAGCGCCTCGAAGCGGCCGCTGCCCGCCGCGCGCAGCCGCCCGGGGCGGGCCAGCAGCGCGTGCCGGGTGATCTTCCCGGACTGGGTGCGCGGCACCTGCTCGATCTCGTACAGCTCCTCGGGCACCTTGAAGTACGCCAGCCGCTCCCGGCACGTCTCGAAGACCAGCTCCGGGTCGATGCCCTCGGGGCCGGGCACCAGGAAGGCGACCGGGACCTCGCCGAGCACGTCGTGCGGCTTGCCGACGACCGCGCAGTCCGCGACGCCCGGCACCTCCCGCAGCACCTGCTCCACCTCGCCCGGGTGGATGTTCTCGCCACCGCGGATGATCAGTTCCTTGATGCGTCCGGTGACGGTGAAGTACCCGGCGCTGTCCCGGCGGGCCAGGTCACCGGTGCGGTACCAGCCGTCCACCAGCGCGGCCGCGGTCTCCTCCGGCTTGTTGTGGTAGCCGGCCATCACGTTCGGCCCGCTCACCCACACCTCGCCCTCCTCGTCGGTGCCGACCTCGGCACCGCTCTCCGGGTCGACGAGCCGCACGTTGAGGCCGGGCACCGGCAGCCCGCAGGAGCCCTCGACGCGGGCGCCGGTGGGCCAGTTGATCGTGATCGAGCCGCAGGTCTCGGTCGAGCCGTACGCGTCGAGCAGCGGTGCCCCGAAGGACTCCTCGAACGCCTGCCGCAGCGACGCCGTGGTGATCGCGCCGCCGACCAGGCACATCCGCAGCGTGGGCGCGCGGAAGCCCCGCTCCCGGGCCGCCTGGACCAGGTAGTGGTACATCGTCGGCACCCCGCCGAGGAACGTGGTGCCGTCCTCCTGGAGGCCCTTGAGGATCTCCTCCGCCGAGAAACCGTCGACGATGCGGGCGGAGGCGCCCACCGAGGTCACGGCGAGCACGCAGAAGATGTGCGACAGGCTGTGGAACAGCGGCAGCGGCCACAGCACCCGGTCCGCGGCGCTCAGGCCCGGCACCGGCACGTAGCACGCGGCCACCGACCACAGGCAGTTGCGCTGGGTGGAACGCACGCCCTTCGGCCGGCCGGTGGTGCCCGAGGTGTACAGGATCCAGGCCACGTCGTCGAGGCCGAGGTCGTCCCGGGCGGGCTCGGCCGGTTCGGTGGTGGCCAGCCGCTCGTACGACACGGCGCCCGCCGGCGCCCCCGCGCCGTCGGGGCCCACGACCACGATCCGCAGGGCGAGCCCGTCGGCGAGCAGCGTGCGCACCTGGTCCAGGTGGGCCGCGTCCGTGATCAGCACCCGGGCGCCGCTGTCCCGCAGCAGATAGTCCAACTCGGCGTCCGTGGAACGGGGATTGATCGGCACCCCGATGGCGCCCGCCCGCACGATGGCGAGGTAGCTCTCGACGGTCTCCACGCGGTTGCCGAGCAGAATGGCGGCCCGGTCGCCCGGCTGGAGCCGCAGTCCGGCCAGATGCCCGGCCAGCCGGGCCGTGCGCCGCTCCAGTTCGGCGTACGTGACACTCCGCCGCTCGTCACTGAATGCCGTCTTCTTCCCGAAGGAATTCGCATGTGATTTCAGCAGTTCGGGCAACGGCTTTATCAGTTCCGTGCGCAGCATGACGGACACCCCTTGTTCGGAAAAGACACGAGTACGCGCTCGAAAGCTCAGTCTTGTCCGGTGCGAGGTGGCCGCACCCCCCAGCCCGCCCCCCTACAACCACCCTCATTCAGCGGGTTCGTGGGCCGACGGCGACCGCTCGATGGAAGCCGGATGACCGGCGTCCTACGCTCGGTCGCGGCCCGCTTCCGAAAGGGAGAGTACCGGGCCGAAAAGGAAACGCAACCGTAACCGACGGAGAATAGCGACGCTATTCCGAGGGGATCCGCGATGACGCACAACTGGCTGTTCTGCAGGCTGCCGGGACAGGCCTGGGCCGACACGGAGGCCGCTTCGGCGCCCCGGCTGCCGGAGGGAGTCGCCGCGGCACTGGCCGCGGTCCGTGGCGAGCCGGACGGTCACTGGTTCTTCCATCCGTTCCGGGACGGCACCCCGGGCACCGAACTGTGGATCGACGCAGGCGACCCGGCGGTCCGGGACATCCTCACGCAGCTCCTCGAGGAGGCCGGCCGCACCGGAGGCCGGCTGCTGCACCGCACCGAGGAGCGGACCCCGGCGCCCACCGACGGCCTGTCCACCCGCTCCAGCGAACTGGCGCTCGCGATGGCCCGCTCCGGCGGACTCACCGCGGCGGACCGGCTCGCCCTCGCCGTGCTGCACCTGCGCCACGCGGCCGGTCTGCTGCCCGCCGACGACCGCTCCGCCTTCCTGTTCCTGTGCTGGCAGCACTGGGCCGCCCCGCTCGACGCCGGGCAGCGGCTCGCCCTCGGCCGCCGGGTCGCCGAGCGGGGCGAGGAGCTGATCGAGGCGTCCGAACTGCTCACCATGGACGCCGCCGTGGCCGAGGCCTGGCAGGCCTACCTGGCCGAGCTCACCGCCCTCACCGCCGACGACGCCGAGGGCGCGCACCCCGGCCGGTACCTGCTGTTCGAGCACCTCCACCTCACCCACCGGCGCCTGGGCGTCCCCGGCCGGACCGAGGCCCTGGCCGCGCTGGCGGTACGCGGCGCGCCCGAGTCGACGCTGGTGCCGGGCGGGCCGGTACTGCAGAGCGCGTGAGCGGACATCCCCCCCATGAACCCCGACATCACCGAAAGGGAGGCCACGTGGCCCTGACATCCGCGCCCCCGGACCAACGGCGCAGCGTCACCGTGAACCTGGGCGACCGCTCGTACACCGTCCACATCGGCCCCGGCGTACGACGCCTGCTGCCCGGCATCGTCGAACAGACCGGCGCCCGCCGGGTGGTGGTCGTCTCCGCACGCCCCGAGGAGTGGGTGCCGGACCCGGGCGTCCCGTACCGCCTGATCGAGGCACGGGACGGGGAGACCGACAAGAACCTCGCCTCCGTGGACGAACTCTGCCGTGCCTTCGCCCGGTTCGGGCTCACCCGGCACGACGCGGTGGTCAGCTGCGGCGGCGGCACCACCACCGACACCGTGGGCCTCGCCGCCGCCCTGTTCCACCGGGGGGTGCCCGTCATCCACCTGCCGACCTCGCTGCTCGCCCAGGTCGACGCCAGCATCGGCGGCAAGACGGCCGTGAACCTGCCCGAGGGCAAGAACCTCGTCGGCACCTACTGGCAGCCGAAGGCGGTCCTGTGCGACACGGACTACCTCTCCACACTCCCCGAACGTGAACTGGTCAACGGCTACGGCGAGCTGGCCCGAGCCGCGTTCATCGGCACCGGCGACATCCGCCACCTCCCGCTCCACGAGCAGATCGCGGCGAGCGTGGCGATGAAGGCGGCGGTGGTGATGGCCGACGAACGCGACAGCGGCCCGCGCCACCTGCTCAACTACGGCCACACACTGGGCCACGCGCTGGAGATCGCCACGGACTTCGCCCTGAAGCACGGGGAGGCGGTGGCGATCGGCACGGTCTTCGCGGCCCGCCTCGCCGCCGCGCTCGGCCGCATCGACGAGACGCGGGTCGCCCAGCACCTGGAGGTGGTCTCCGGCTACGGCCTCCCCACCGCCCTGCCCCCCGGCCCCACCCCGGCGGACCTGACCGCCCTGATGCGCCTGGACAAGAAGGCCACCACCGGCCTGGCCTTCGTCCTGGACGGCCCCCAGGGTCCCGAACTGGTCCAGAACGTGCCGGAGTCCACAGTCCTCCACACCCTGGAAGCAATGCCCCGCCGCCCCCTCTGACCCCACCACCCCAAGGAGCCCCGTCCCCCCAGGGACGGGGCTCCTCCACCTGCCCACCCAAAACCGACCGCGCCCACCCCCGACCGCCACCGCGCCCCCCGATTGGACCGGCACCCGCCACCGCACCCCCCCGAATGGACCGGCACCCGCCACCCCACCCCCCGATTTGGACCGGCACCCGCCATGGCACCGCCCGAATGGACCCGCACCCGCCCGACGGCGGGAGTGGGTCGTGGCGGTGCGGCGCAGCCCGTCGCTCAGCGCTGCACAGCCAAGTTCCACTGACACCAACAGGCAGCAGTACGCCCAACCGGCGACGGGCTCGCCGCACCGCCACGACCCCGACCCACCCACCACCCGCAGGCGAACGCCCGCCGGCACCACCCGCAGGCGAACGCCCGCCGGCACCACCCGCAGGCGAACGCCGAAGGTCCCGACCCCCGAAGGGAGCCGGGACCACAGTCCGCCAAGTCAACTCAAGCCAAGCCGAGTCAGCAAACCAAGCCGAGCTAAGCCGAGCCGAGCCGAGCTAAGCCAAGCCGAGCCGAGCCGAGCCGAGCTAAGCCAAGCCGAGCCGAGCCGAGCTACACCGCAGGCGTCGCGCTGCCGAGAAGCCGCAGCAGAGCCCCCGGGGACGACAGCACCGCATCCGGCCCCGCGGCCAGCAGCTCCGCCTCGTCGACGTCCGCCCAGACCGCCGCGACCGCCGCCACCCCCGCCCCCCGCGCGCTGCGCAGATCGGTCACCGCGTCACCGACCATCACGGCCTCGTGAGGCTCGACCGCCAGCAGTGACAGGGCACGCCGCACGATGTCCGGGGCGGGCTTGGGGCGGGCCACCTCGTCCGAGCCGATGATCTCGTCGAAGAGGTCGAACACCCCGAGCTGGGACAGCAGCGCCCGGGCCCGCGGCCCGCTCTTGCCGGTGGCCACCGCCGTACGGACGCCCCGCGCCCGCAGCTCCCGCAGCAGCTCCACCACTCCGTCGAACAGCCGCACCTCGTGGGAGCGGCGATAACTCTCACGGACGAAGGGCTCCTCCATGGCCGGAGGCAGTCCCATGATCCGCATGATGTCGGGAAAGTACCGCCCCTGGTGCCGGTTGTACTCCTCGAAGGGCACCGGACCGTCGCCGACGACCTCCCGGTACGCCACGGTGAACGCGTGCCGCATCACGGCGAAGCTGTCCACGAGGACGCCGTCGAGGTCGAAGACCACCGCGCGCACGCTGCGTTCACGCCAGTCGGCGAGCCCGTCGACGGTCATGTCGGCGACGGACATGTCGGCGACGGACATGTCGCCCACGGTCATGTCGGTGTTCTGGGTCATGGAACTGTCCTCAAGTGTCATGGAACTGTCCTCAAGCGAGAGTCGGGGCAGGGATCGCCTGCCCGCCCGTCCGGTTGCGGGGTCCCGCGGCGCCCGTGGTCCGGGCCGCGCGAGCGGAGTCGTACAGGCGCTCGATCACCTGGATGGTGCGGAGCGTCTCGGCGGCCGCCCGGCCACGGCTCGCCGGGTCGGCGAGCATGCCGGGGATGCGGTCGAGCTGGCGCATGTACTCGGCGCCCACCGGTTCCTGTGGGAACGGCACGGCGCTGACCTCGCCGTCCCTGGTGAGCGTGAGCTCGGAGTCCACCCGGTTCGGGCTGAACCCGAAGGTGCAGCGCAGCGTGGCGGTGCCCGCGCTGCCGTCGACCCGGATCAGGGTGACGTCCCGCGGTTCGTGCGAGGCCCAGCCGGCCCGCAGGGACACCGACACACCGCCGTCGGCGACGATGAACCCCCGCACCGTGTCCTCGACATCACCGTCCACCTGACCACCGGCCGCGCCACCCGCGGCGCCACGCACCGCGCCACCCACCGAGCCGACCGCCCGACCCCCCGCCTCCGCCTCCGCCACGGCCCCCGCCCCGGCCGCCGACGAGGCGTCCGACGAGGCCCCCGACGAGGCGTCCGGCGAGGCGTCCCGCCACGACGCCCGCGCCGCCGCGCTGCGCACGAAGTCGTCGGAGACCGTCGCCAGCGCCTGCTCGAACCCGACCTCGCCGAGCAGCGGCGCGACCGTGTCGAGGAGGTGCCAGCCGAGGTCGACCAGGGCCCCGCCGCCGGAGAGACTGCGCCGGGTGAACCAGCCGCCCGCGTCCGGGATGCCACGGGCCCGCACCCAGGACAGCTCGACGTGACGGATCCGGCCGAGCCCCCGCACCAGGTCGCCCAGCGCGAGGACGTCGGCGCGGTGGCGGGCCGCCGAGCCCGCGAGCAGCACCGCCCCGCCCGCGCTCTCGGCGACCATCAGCCGCCGTGCCTCGTCGGAGTCGAGGCAGACCGGTTTCTCCACGAACACCGGGATGCCGTTGGTGAGCAGCCGGCAGGCGATGTCGGCGTGCAGATGGTTGGGCACCGCGACGACCGCGAGGTCGGCGTGACGGGACGTCAGCTCGTCGACGCTCGACAGGAGATGGGTCTCGGTGAGGGACTGGACGGCGCCGGCGCAGGCGGCCGGGTCGGGATCGACGACGGAGCTGACCGTGAAGGCCGGGTGGGCGTGCAGCCGCGGCAGCCAGATCGATTTGGCCGCCCAGCCGAGCCCCACCACCGCCACCCGCACCGGCGGCCGCGCCCACGAGACGGAGCCCGAAGCGCTCATGCCGAGGCCAGGGAGGAGGAGACGACGTCGGCGACGGTCTCGGCGATCCGGTGGATCTGCTCCTCGGAGGCGAGCAGCGTGCGGTGGTGCAGCCAGATCGCGTCGTTGTTGATCGCCTCGGAGTTCGGGCAGCGGGCCGCGATCTGCTCCACGGTCTCCTCGGGCGCCCCGGTCTCCCAGAACCCGTCGGAGCGGTAGATGGCGCGGAAGGCGATGAACGCCGGCAGCCCGGCCGCGACCAGCTCGTCGACCAGCGCGTTGCGCCGCTCCTCGGTGAGCCCCGGCATCCGGAACATCGCCATGTAGTGCGGGTGCGAGGTGACCCGCGGGTCGTGCTTCTGCGGTACGACACCGGGGATCTCGGCGAGCAGCGAGCTGAGCAGCGGGGCCCGCTCCTCGCGGGTGGCGAGCTGCTCGGGGTAGCGCTTCAGCTGGGCGCGCAGCACCGCCGCGGAGAACTCGTTCATCCGGAAGTTGGACCCGGACGTCCGGTGCAGGTACCGGCGGTCGGTGGCGGGGCGGCCGCAGGAGTGGCGCAGGAACGCCTCCTCGTACAGCTCACGGTCGGGGAAGAGGACCAGCCCGCCCTCGCCGGCCGTCATCAGCTTGCCGTTCTGGAAGCTGAACGCGGCGACGGAGCCCAGGTCGCCGTAACCGCGGTCCTGCCACCGGCCGCCCTGTCCGTGCGCGGCGTCCTGGATCAGCGGTATCCCGTGGACGGCGGAGATCTTCTCCAGGGCGTCCATGTCCGGGAAGTGGCCGGCCATGTGCACCGGCATGATCGCCCGGGTCCGCCCGGTGATCGCCGCCTCGGTGGCCGCGGGGTCCAGGCAGTACGTCTCGGGGTCGACGTCGACCGGGACGGCGACGGCGCCGAGCCGCTGGGCCGCCTGGGAGGAGGAGATGAAGGTGAAGGCGGGCACGATCACCTCGGCGCCCGGCCCGATCCCGAGGACCTGGAGGGCGAGTTCGAGGGCGTGGGTGCCGTTGGTGACGGCGAGCGCGTACTCGGCGCCGTGGAACTCGGCGAACTCCCGCTCGAACGTGGCGACCTCGCTGCCGCCCATGCGCCACCACTGGCCCTGCTCCAGCGCCCGGACCAGGCCCTGACGCTCTTCGTCCCCGTACTGGGGCCACACCGGGATTTCGAGCGGCTTACGGTCAGACATGCGCAACCATTCCTTTTCGGGGAGAGGGTCGTCGAAGACGGCCCGGAATTCATCGGGCCCGGCGGGAAAACATGACCGGAAGGGCCGAGGTATTCACACCGCCGCTAGCACGCTACACCGGCAATGGCGAGGTTTCGCATCCCCTACCGGCCCCCCAGAACCGCCCCTGTCCCGCGCCGCGCATCCCCCTGGCATTTCCGGCTCATTCAATTCGATGCTACAAGTTTCCGCATCCTCCGAGACCGAAAGCTCCGAGACAGAAAGGCGGGGATCGTGACCGCGATACTCCTGCTGAACGGGCCCAACCTGGGCATCCTCGGGCGCCGCGAGCCCGAGATCTACGGCACGGAAACCCTGTTCGACATCGAGAAGGCCATCGAGAAGGAGGTCGCCGAGCGCGGCTGGGACGTCGTCTCGGTGCAGCGCGACTCCGAGGGCGAGCTCATCCGCTCGATCCAGGAGCACTACTACACCGCGGGCGCCATCGTGAACCCCGGTGCCCTCATGATCAACGGCTGGGGGCTGCGCGACGCCCTCGCGAACTACCCCAAGCCGTGGATCGAGGTGCACCTGTCGAACGTCTGGGCCCGCGAGCAGTTCCGCCACGAGTCGGTGATCGCGCCGATCGCCGACGGCGTGGTCGTCGGGATGGGGGCCCTCGGCTACCGTCTCGCCGCCCGCGCCCTGCTGGAACTGACCCCGCAGATCCGCTGACCGCGTCCCCCGAGGTGAACCCCTGTGAACCAGACCGAAGTCGACCACGACACGTGGATACGGCGTTACCATCGGGCGTCGGACACCGCCGTCCGGCTGGTCGCCCTGCCGCACGCCGGCGGGGCCGCCACCTGGTACCGGCCGTTCTCGGCGGCCCTGTCGCCGGACGTCGAGGTCCTGCCGGTGCAGTACCCGGGCCGCCAGGACCGCCGGCGCGAGGAGGTGATCACCGACGTCCACGACCTCGCGGACGCGATCACCGAGGCCCTGATCCCCTACCTGGACCGCCCGTTCGCCGTCTTCGGCCACAGCATGGGGGCCACCGTGGGCTTCGAGACCGTACGACGTCTCGAGGCCCGGGGGCTGGCACCGCTCAGGTTCTTCGCCTCGGGCCGGCCGGCGCCCTCGCTGGACCGGGACCATCTGGTGCACCGGCTCGACGACGCCGGTGTCCTCGCCGAGCTGCGCACGCTGAGCGGCACGGACCCGCTGCTGTTCGAGGACGAGGAGTTGCAGCAGCTGATGCTGCCGGTGGTCCGCGGCGACTACCGCGCGGTCGAGACCTACCGCTGCGCGCCCGGCGCCACGGTGGGCTGCCCGGTGACGGTGCTCGTCGGCGACAGCGACCCGAGGGTCTCCGTCGACAGCGCCGCCGCCTGGTCCCGGCACGCCCCGGCCGGCACCGACCTGCACGTCTTCCCCGGCGGACACTTCTTCCCGGCCGACCACCAGGAGGCGATCACCACCCTGGTCCGCGACGCGCTGCTCACCGCCCAGTGACCCGCGAGGGGACGGCCCACGGCCCCTCACCCATCCGCCCCTCCTCCGCCGCCACCGCCGCCGGCGCGGTGCACCCGCTCCCCGGCGGCGGCCACGGCCTCGACCGACCCCACCACGGCTTCCCATGAGGGCCCACGGACCGGGACGGGCAGGCGGATCACCACCGCCGGCCGTCCACCGAGCCCTCCCGCACCCCTGAGGCGGAGCCCTCCCGCACGCCTGAGGTGGAGCCCTCCCGCACGTCCGAGACGGGCGGGACGTGCCCGGCCGCGGCGGCGGCCACGACCTCGACCGACCTCACCAGGGCGGCCCGTAAGGGGGCCAGGGGGTCGGACGGGTGGTGGTCGGCGTTCCCCGCGAATATCCGCAGCACCGTTTCGCCCGCCGCGGCGGGACTTTCCGTACGCCATTGCTGCAAGGACATGACTCCTCCGACTTCCCGATCCGGTATTCGGCGTGGGTGGAACGTGTGGAACATCCCGCCGGGGAACGTATCCGAGACCTCCGGGAGGGACTTCCCGGGAACACCCCCCTGTCAGCCCCCGGAAGAACATCCGGATCGCCGGTCCGGAGGCGGCAGGGGAATTCCGTGCGATCCTCACGACCTCCGTGAAAAGAAATTCACCCTCCCACGAGAAGGGACGTCATGACTCACCTCGGAATGGACGTCGGCGGCACGAAGGTCGCTCTGCGTGCGCTGGCCCCCTCGGGCGAGCACGCCCAGACCGTCTTCCGCTGGCCCGAGGAGCGCAGCGTGGACGCCGACCTGGCCGCGCTCGCCGCCCACACCCGGAGGCTGGTGCCGGCCGGCGCCGGGGCCGTCGAGGCGGTCGGGGTGGCGATGCCGGCGACGCTGGACGCGGAGGGCCGGGTCGTGGCCTGGCCGGGGCGGCCGTTCTGGCAAGGGGTCGACCTGCGGGCCGAGCTGGCGGGACTGCTGCCCGGCGCGCGGGTCAGCTGCGCCGACGACGGCGACCTCGGCGCCCTCGCGGAGGCCGACGCGGCGGGCTGCCGGGACCTGGTCTACCTCGGCGTCGGCACCGGTGTCGGCGGAGGCATCGTGCTGGACGGCCGGCTGGTGCCGGGCGTCGGCCGGGGCTCCTGCGAGGTGGGGCACATCGTCGTGGACCGCTCGGGGGAGCGGTGCGCCTGCGGGCGGCGCGGCTGCGTGCAGGCGGTCGCCTCGGGCCCCGCCACCCTGACCCGGGCCGCTCGACTCCGGGGCGCCTCCGTGGAGTTCGCGGAGTTGCGGGACGCGTTCACGGCGGGCGAGGAGTGGGCCGCGGCCGCCGTCGACGAGAGCTGCGCGGCCCTGGCCGCGGCGGCGGTCTCGCTGGCCGAACTGGTCCACCCCCGGCGCGTCGTGGTGGGCGGCGGCTTCGCCGCGGGCATCCCCGGCTACGTGGCGAGGGTGGCCACCCACACGGCCGCCCTGGCCCGCCCCGGCGCTCCGGCACCCGAGATCCACGCGGCGCGCCTGGGGGGCCTGTCCTCCCTGACGGGAGCACTCCTCCTGGCCCGAACGGCACAGCGGCCCTGACGCACGCCCCGCCCTGAGCCCCGGGCAGACCGGCCCCGCCGCCACCCCCCGCCCACCCGAGCCGGGCGGGCGGCGGGCGGACGCAGGACCTGGGGGCCCGGCGGCGGAGCCCCTGGCGGCGTTCAGGGACGGAACCCCTTGAAGGGACCCTCGCTGTGGTGCTCCCGGCTCTCAGCCGCCGTGGTGTCCCCGGGCCCCGCCCGTGGTGTCCCCGGGCAGGCCGGCCCCACCGCCACTTCCTGTTCTCCCTGACGGGAGCACTCCCTCCCGGCCCGGACTGCGCAGCGGCCCTGACGCACACCCCGCCCTGAGCCCCGGGCAGGCCGGCCCCGCCGCCACCCCTGCCCGCCCGAGCCGGGCGGCCGGCGGGCGGACGCAGGATCCGGGGCCCGGTGGCGGAGCCCCCTGGCGGCGCTTCAGCGCCCCCGGCTCCCGCCGCGCCGCCCCGGGCCCCTGCTGTCGTGCCCCGGCCCCCGTCACCCGGCTCCGCCCCCACCCCCCGTCACGCTCACGCCGCCGTCCCGCTCCCCGTCTCCACGCCCAGTCCGGCCGGCAGGTCCTTGCGGCGTTTGATGCCGAGCTTGCGGTACGTCCGGGTGAGGTGCTGCTCGACGGTGCTCGGGGTGACGTACAGCTTGAGGGCGATCTCGCGGTTGGTGTAGCCGCGTACCGCCAGCGCCGCGACCCGGCGCTCCGCGTCGGTGAGTCCGGCGCCGGCGCCCGCCTCCCTGGCGGGAGACTCGCCGCCCAGTGCCTCGGGGGCGGAAAGCAGTTCCTCGCACAGCGGCTCCGCCCAGCACAGCTGCGCCATGTGACGGGCCCGGCGGAACAGCATCCGGGCCCGGCGGCTGTCCCCGGCCTCGAACTGGGCGCGGCTGAGATCGGCCAGCACCCGGGCCTGCTCGTACTGGTCGCCGCACTCCTCGAAGAGGTCGAGCGCCTCGTTGAGGAGGGCCGGCATGCGCTTGACCGGGCTGACCGCCGCCATCATGCGCAGCGCCAGCCCCCGGGTGTGCGGCCGGGACGCGTCGGGCCGGCCGAGCTGGTCGTAGGCGAGCTTCTTCGCCTGGTCGGTGTTGCCCAGCCGCAGCCAGGCCTCCGCCGCGCCGGTGCGCCAGGCGGGCAGGCCCGGCCCGTCCAGGCCCCAGGCCCGCATCCGCTCGCCGCAGGCCATGAAGTCGGCGAGGGCCGCGTGGCTGTGGCCGGTGGCCAGGCGGCAGTGCCCCCGGGCGTACAGGTAGGTGACGCCGTAGCGGCTGGTGAGCATCGCGTCCGGCACCGACTGGGTGAGCTGCCGCGCGACCTCCTCGAAGTCGCCGGTGCGGGCGGCGGCCAGCAGCAGGCTGCCGAGCGGCAGCCCGACCGCGGTGCCCCACGCCTTCGCCGGCAGCAGCACGAACGCGAGCCGCGCCTGCTCCAGCGCCCCGGCCAGTTCGCCCAGCCGCAGCGCGGCCTCCGCCCGGGCCGCCGCGATCAGGGCGCGTGTGGTCACCGGCAGCAGGTGGACGTCCTCGGCGACCAGCCGTTCGCACCAGGCGAGCGTGTCGCCGGGCCGGTCCGCCGCGGTGAGCACCGTGAGCGCGGTGAGCATGGCCTCCGCGCTCCACTCGCCGGCCCGGGTCCGCGGCAGATCCCCGAGGACCAGTTCGGCGAGGTCGGTCACGCGCTGCGGCCGGCCCCGGGTCAGGGCGTCCGCGAGCACTCCGGTGACGTGCAGCAGCGGACCGGAGCGGGTCGGCGCCCCGAGGAACGGCGCGGTCGTGGCGGTGGCCTGCGGCCGGTTGTCCATGGCGAGTTCGGGATGGTTCCAGGCGAGCCAGTGCTCCAGGTCGAGCAGGTCCGTGCGCTGGCCGGGCTGCGGTGCGCGGGCCGTGGCGCGCAGCCGTTGCAGGACCCGGCCGGCCTCGTCGGCGCGGCCGTGCCACAGCAGCCGCTGCACCAGCGCGAGCCGCTCCGGCCGCTCCAGCCGTCCGGACCCGGCGGCCGCGCCGAGCGCGCTCAGGTGCCGGGCGGCCCCGGCCGGGCTGCCCAGCCATTCGGCGTGCAGCAGCCGGGCGAGGATCGCGGGCCGCTCGCCCTCGTCGGCGCAGGCCCGGTGGGCGAGTTCCAGACAGGCGATGGCGGTTGCGCGCTGATCGGCGACGAGCGCGCGTTCGGCCGCCTCGCGCAGCGCCTGGACGGCCCAGTCGCCGGGCGCGGACTGGGTCTCGACCAGGTGTGCGGCCACCCGGGAGACCGGCCCGCCGCGCTGGTGCAGCAGCCGTGCGGCGGCCAGGTGCAGCCGGTCCCGCTCGGTGTGCCCGAGCGCCTCCAGTACGGCGATCCGCGCGGCCGGCGCGCGGAAGTCCCCCTCCGCGAGCAGCCCCGAGCCGTTCAGCGTGGCCAGTACCGTGCCCACCTCGGCCTCGGACACCCCGGCGAGTTCGGCGACCTCGGCCGGGCTGCGCTCGGGCCCGAGGACGGCGAGCGCGCGGACCACGGCGAGCGGGGCGGCGTCGCCGCGCTCCAGATGCCCGGCGAACGCGGCGCCGTATCCTTGTGCCCGGATGCCGCCGCTGGCGGTGAAGTCCTCGATCAGGCTGCTGAGCAGCAGGGTGTTGCCGCCGGTCAGCCGGTGGAAGTCGGGTGCCAGCGCCGGCGCCCGTTCGGCGCCCAGCCGCTCGGCGACCAGTTCGCGCACCCCGGCGGGGGTGAGCGGCTCCACGGCCAGCCGGGTCACATACGGCTGTCGCTGCAACTCGCCGCGGAAAAAGGGGAGTTCGGTGGAGGTCGCGGTGTCGTCGGCGAGCACGACGTACACCGGGAGCGCACCGATGCGGCGGATCAGGTGCAGCAGGCAGTGCAGGCTGGCCGCGTCGGCGTGGTGCACGTCGTCCACCGCGAGCAACAGCGGTGCGCGCGCGGCGAGTTCGAGGAAGGTGCGGCACAGGCGGTCGAAGAGCTGCACCGCCTCGGTGCCGGGCACGGTGTCCACGACCGGCCCCTCGGTGGCCCGTTCGAGCCAGGTGCCGGCCTGCCGGCCCAGGTCCCCGGGCAGTGCGGCGCCCTGCACGAGCTGGGCCATGATCCCGAGCGGCAGGGCCCGCTCGGGCCGCGCGCCCACGGCCCGCAGCACCTGGAAGCCGAGCTGCTCGGCCTGCCCGATGGTGTGGTCGAGCAGCTCGGTCTTCCCGTTCGGGCCCGTGCCGTGCAGAACCACGGCGCGGCCACGGCCCGTTGAGCATTCGGACACCAGACGGCCGAGCAAGCGGATGTGCTGATGTCGTTCCGCCAGTCCCACGCGTTTCCCCCTTGAACTGGTGCTCGCGCCCGGCGCGAGACGATCGATCAGGAAGCGGTTTTGACGCTAGCCGCGGCCGGGTAACTGGATCGTTCATCGGGCGCCACCGCCGGAGAACCGTGGCGCGCCGCCGCGGCAACCCGCCGGTAATCGGCCGGGCACCGGTGCTTCTCGGGGCCCTTTTCGGCGGCCCGTACGCGGCTAGAGTGCGAGCAGGCCATCGATTCCGGCCTTGACCTGGTCCGGTGTCAGGCCCCGTTCGATCGTGAGGTGTTCGAACAGGCTCGGCACGAACGGCGCGAGCAGCAGGTGCGCCAGGACCGTCGGGTCCTCCTTCGGCCTCAACTGCCTCACCAGCATGGCCACGTGGGTGTGCATGGTGAGGTAGGCCCCGCTGGAGTAACGGGCTTTCGGTGACGCGGTCTCGGCCGCGCGCATGATCGTCAGTTGCTCGACGATCCGGTCGGCGACCGCGTGCAGGAACGCGCGCAGCCGCTCGTCGGGCGGGGCGCCGGGGCCGAGCGGAGGGGGTCCGGTCATGAACGCTTCCTGGAAGCGCTGCTCTCCGTCGTCGAGCAGGGCGAACAGGAGCCGGCTGACGTCGCCGAAGCGGCGGTAGACGGTGCCGACGCCCATGCCGGCGGCGTGGGCGACGGCGTTCATGGTCACGGCCTGTGGGCCCTCCTCGGCCACCAGGCGCGCCGCGGCGTCCAGGATCCTCCGGCGGTTGCGGGCGGCGTCCGACCGCTCCGGCGGTGTCTGGCCGATGACGGGGAGTTCGGGGGTCATGGTCCGAGGTTAGCGGATAGCTATCCGTTTTCCTCGACTGGATCGCTTGTAAACCGGATCAGTATCCGTTTTACTCGAGGTACGGCGAAGCGGATACCGATCCGCTTCGTTCGCAGCAGTCTGTTTCGCTCTTAACGATCTCTGCTTGGAAGGGGCCTCATCGTGAGTGCCAAGGTCGCGGTCATCTACTACTCCTCCACCGGCAACGTCCACAAGCTCGCCACGGCGGTCGCCGAGGGTGCGGAGAAGGCCGGCGCCGAGGTCCGGTTGCGCCGGGTGCCGGAGCTGGCCCCGGACTCCGCCATCGACGCCAACCCGGCCTGGCGCGAGCACGTCGAGGCCACCAAGGGCATCGAGGTCGCCACGCTCGACGACCTGTCCTGGGCCGACGCCTACGCCCTCGGCTCGCCGACCCGCTTCGGCAACATCGCCGCCCAGCTGAAGCAGTTCATCGACACCTCCGGCGGCCTGTGGCAGCAGGGCGTCATGGCCAACAAGCCCGCCACGGGCTTCACCAGCGCCTTCAACACCCACGGCGGCAACGAGTCGACGACGCTCGCCCTGTACAACACGTTCCACCACTGGGGTTCGCTGATCGTCGCCCCCGGCTACGCGGACCAGGTCGTCTACCCGGCGGGCGGCAACCCGTACGGCACCTCCCACGCGGGCGCCGACGCCCCGTCCGAGGCGACCCTCGCCGCCGCCCGCTACCAGGGTGAGCGCCTCGCCACCATCACCGCCCGCCTCCAGGCCGGCGCCGAGTGACAACCTGACCGCGCCACGGGTCCCCGGTGGCCGCCCCGACTCACGGGGCGGCCACCGCTGTCTTCCCACCCGCCCCCGCCGCCCCGACCGCCCCTGGTGACCGCCGAGTTACGCCACCGAGAACCCCGCATTCCCGGCCTCTGTTTGCATGATCCCGAGTCGCAGGCAACCGACGCCGTACCAGGGGGATCAACGATGGCCGTCCAGACGGACCAGCCGACGGACCAGCCGACTGACCAGGCGCAGTGGCAGGCGCAGCGGCAGCAGCCGCAGCGGCGGACGGACGCGTCCGGCACCGCACACGCGCCGTTCTGCGTCCTGCTCGGACCGGACTACGCGGGCAAGTCGTCGGCGCTCGGCCACCTCTCCCGCACCCCACCCCGGTGGCGGACGCTCTCCGTCGACGACGCCTTCCTCGCCCCCGAGCACGCCCTCATCGGCCGGCTGCGCCGGCACGCCGTCCAGGACGTGGCCGCCCACCGGGAAGCCTGGTCACCGGAGCTGTTCGCCACGCTGGTGCAGGCCGGCGCGGTCCACCTGCGCGACCAGCTGCTGCGCGCCGACCCGGACACGCCCGTGCTGATCGACTCCTACTACTACAAGCTGCTGGCCAAGTGCCTGCTCGCCGGCGCGCCCGACGGCCCGCTGTTCGCCTGGTGGCGGACCTTCCCCCAGCCACTCCGGGTCGTCTACCTCGACGTCACGCCGGAAACCGCCTGGCAACGTTGTCGGCAGGGCGCCGATCTGAACCTCCTGGAGCACTACGGCCCCCACCCGGAGTGGGACGGCTTCCGCCGCTACCAGAACGACCTCGCCAAGAGCCTGCTCGGCGAGATCCAGCACCTTCCCCGCACCGTGATCGCAGAACAGGACCGCCCGGAGGACACCGTGGCGGCGATACGAGAGGTGCTCACCCGTGAGTTTGGCTGACGCATGGACGGACCCCGACCGGCTGCGCCGCTACCGCGACCGCGTCCTCACCGAACGGCGGCGCCTGCGCGACGCGTTCACCGACCCCGACACCCACCAGCGCCGCGTCCTCACCGACCTGCTGGAGTTCAACTCCCGCACCGCGTACGGAAGACGGCACGGCTTCGACCGTATCCGCACCCTCGACGACTACCGCAGGGCCGTACCGCTCCAGACGTACGCGGACCTCGAGCCGTACATCGAGCGGGCCGCCGCCGGAGAGCCGGACGTCCTGACCGCCGACCGCCCCGCGGTCTTCTTCACCAGCAGCGGCAGCACCGGCGCGCACAAGAAGATCCCCGTCACGCCCCGCTTCATGCGCACCACCTTCTTCCCCTTCTACTACGCCGCCTGGGCGCCCCTGATCGAGCACTTCCCGGACGTCCTCGCGCACCCGGCCGCCGTCCTCAACCTCAAGCACGACCCCGTCGCCGCCCCGCCCACCACCGCCTCCGGGCGCCCCCATGTCGGCGCCAGCCAGGTCGACTTCGGCGAGACCTTCGGCGAACCCCTCTCGGCGGAACCCGGCACCGGCGCCCCCTGGGCGACCCTGCCCGTCCCCGTCGCGGCCGGCGACCACACGGAGAAGATGTACCTGCGGCTGCGCCTGGCCGTGGAGCACGACGTGCGGTGCGTGATCGGGATCAACCCGGCGATGGTCGCCGCCCTCCCGTACCAGCTGCGCCTGTGGTGGCCGCGCATCCTCAAGGAGATCCACGACGGCACCCTCGGCGGGCTGCCCCACGGCTCCCCGAACCCCGCCCGCGCGGCCGAACTCGAGCAGCTCGCCGACCGCCACGGCACGGTCCGCCCCGCCCACGTCTGGCCCCGGATGCGCGCCCTGTTCTGCTGGACCACTGCCGTCGCGTCGCTGTATCTGCCGCGACTGCGCGAGGAGTTCGGCACCCACGTCACCGCCCTGCCCGCCCCGGTCGCCGCCTCGGAGGGACCGGTCGCCGTCCCGCTGGACCGCCACCCCACCGCGGGCAGCCTGGTGGTGACCGCCTCCGTGTACGAGTTCGCCGACGCCGACGCCGACCTCACCGCGGACACCCCCACCCTGCGCCCGCACGAGCTGGAGGCGGGCCGCGACTACCACGTCGTCTTCAGCCACGTCGGCGGCCTGTACCGGTACGCCGTCGGCGACGTCGTCCGCGTCGTCGACCACCAGGGCGGTGTGCCCCGCCTGGAGTACACCGGCCGCGGGGTGCGCTCCGACCACGCCGGGGAACGGCTGCGCGACGCCCAGGTGATCCGGGCGCTGTCCGCCGCCCTGGCGGCGACCGGCCTCGAACTGCGCAACGCCGCCTGCCGGGTGACCACCGCCGCGCGGCCCGCCTACGCGTTCGCCGTGGCCCCGCTCACCCCGTGGAGCCGGGAGGAGTCCGAGCGCTTCACCGGCCTCCTCGACCAGGCCCTGGGCCGTGAGTCGCCCGGTTACCGCGCGGCCCGCGCGGACGGACGGCTCGCCGCGCCGGAGCTGCTGCTCCTGGACCCGGAGGCGTTCCAGCGCGACTGGCAGGACCGCGTCGACAGCGGCATCCGCCCCACTCAGGTCAAGGACCGCCTGTTCCGCCAGGCCCCCGACCAGTGGTCCCGCCTCACCGGCCGCACCCCCGCCTAGGGGCTGTCGTCAAACTCCCGCCGCGGGGCCGCCCTCCGGGCGACGACGGGAGTTTGACGACAGCCCCTAGCCCCCGACAGAAGAGAGAGGCACCCCATGACCGCACAACTGGACGCCGTGGAACGGACCGCGCTGCTCACCGCCGCGCTGCGGGCCGCCGAGACCAGGCGGCCGGACCGCCTGTACACCGACCCCTACGCGGCCCGGCTCGCCGGGGACATCGGCCCCGACCTGCTCGCCGAGGTCGTCGAGGCCACCTTCCCGCCGCACCGGCGGCGGACACTGCCCAGCACCCCCGACTACAACGCGATCCGCACCCGGTTCTTCGACGACTACCTCCAGGACGCCGCCCGGGACCCGCTGACCACCCAGATCGTGCTGGCCCCGGCCGGCATGGACTCGCGCGCCCACCGCCTTGCCTGGCCCGACCGGGTGCGCTGGTTCGAGGTCGACCGGCCCTCCGTCCTCGCCTACAAGGACGACCGCCTGGGCGACGCCGAGCCCCGCGTCCGCCACCACAAGGTCGCCGTCGACCTCACCGACCCCGACTGGCCCGACCGCCTCCAGGACGCGGGCTACGACCCGACGGTCCCCTCGACCTGGCTCCTCGAAGGGCTCCTCTACTACATCCCGGAACCGGACGTGCACCGCATCCTGGAGCAGGTCTCCGCCGTCTGCGCCCCCGGCAGCCGTATCGCCGCGGACGTCGTCAACGCCGCCGCCCTCACCCTGCCGAGCATGCGGGGACTGCTGGAGGTGTTCGCCGGCTGGGGCTGCCCCTGGCTGTTCGGCACCGACGAGCCGGAGGCCCTCTTCGACGCGTACGGCTTCGACGTGCGGGCGGTCCAGCCGGGGGAGGAGGGCGCCGACTTCGGGCGCTGGCCCGACCCGGTGCCGCCCCGCTCCGAACGCGAGGTGCGCCGGGTGTTCTTCGCGCACGGCAGGCGCCGCTGACATGCCGACCGCAGTTATCGCCGGCGGCAGCGTCGCCGGACTGGCGGGCGCCCTGGCCCTGTCCCGGATCGGACTGAACGTCCTCGTCCTGGAACGCGCGCCCGCACCCCCCGACGGCCCGCTCGACGAGGCGATCGCCCGCTGGGAGCGCCCCACCGTCCCGCAGGCCCACCACTCGCACACCCTGACCTCCCTGGGCGTCCGCGTCCTGCGCGAGCGCGCCCCCGGCCTCCTGGCCGAGGCCCGGGCCGCCGGAGCCGCCCTGCTGGACCTGACCGACGCCCTGCCGGCCACGGCCGGCGACCGCACGCGCCGGCCCGGGGACGAGGACCTGGTCGCCCTCGGCTGCCGCCGCGCCTGCCTGGAGCTGCTGCTCCACCGCACCGTCCAGGCCCTGCCCGGCGTCACCGTCCGCCACGACACCGCCGTCGCCGCCCTGGAACTGGACCGGCGCACCCCGCGCGTGCGGGCCGTCGTCACCACCACCGGCGAACGGATCCCCGCCGACGTCGTCCTGGACGCCACCGGCCGCCGGGCCCTGTCCCGCACCTGGCTCGCCGACGCCGGAGTCCCCCTCGCCCCGGACCGCACCAGCCCCTCCGCCCTGACCGGCTACACCCGCTTCTACCGCCTCCACTCGCCGGCCCGGCCGGGCCCGTTGAACCGAGGCAACGCGGCGGGCGACATCTTCGGCCACTACGCCGGCGTCCTGCACCCCGGCGACCACCACACCTTCTCCATCGCCCTGGCCACCCTCCCCGGCGACCCCGCGCTGCACCCGCTGCGCACCGAGGCCGGTTTCACCGCGGCCGCCCGTGCCACCCCCTGGCTCGCGCCCTGGCTCGACGACGACGCCGGCACCCCGATCTCCGGCGTGCGGGCGATCACCAGCCCGCCGAACACGCTGCGCGGCACGGCGGGCCCCGGACAGCGGCCGGTGGCGGGCCTGTTCCCGGTCGGCGACGCGGCCTGCGTCACCAACCCGCTGTTCGGGCGCGGCATGTCCCTCGCCCTCGACCACGTCTTCCGCCTGGCCGACCTGCTGGCCGAGCAGCCCGACATCACCCTCGCGCAGCGCCGCAGCGCGGCCCTCATGACGTACGACGTGTTCACGCCCTGGTACGAGCAGGCGGCCGCCGCCGACCGGCAGCGCATCGCACGCTGGCGGGCCGCCGTCGACGGCACCGCGCCGCCGGTCCCCGCCGACGACGTCTCCGAGCGGGTCGCGGCCGCGTCCCGCACCGACGCCACGGTCTGGCGGCAGGTCACCCGCATGCTGATGTCGCTCACCCCGCCCGCGGAGTCGGTCACCGGCGAGGCGTTCCGCACCCGCGTCCGGCTCGCACCGGCCCCGACGGACCCGCCCCCGGCCCCGCCCGCCCGCGCCGACCTCGTCCACCGGGTGACGGCGGCGGAAGAAGCCGCTCGTACGACGGCGGCCGAAACCCGCCTGACGGCGGCGCAGGGAAGCCCCCGCAAGGCGACCGTGGAAGGAGCCCCCGTATGACGGCGCTCACCGCGGAGCGCACCGGCCCGTCCCCGGCCACCGCGCCCGCCCACCGGGTCCTGCTCGCCCCCGTCACCGTCACCCCCTCCAAACCCCTGACCCCCAGCCACCTCAAGGGACTGCTGTGGACGGACGTGATGTACCGGGCCACCCGGCCCCTCGCCCACGTCACCTACCGCTACAGCCACACCACCTACCACCCCACCGAACAGACCCTGGGCTTCTGGGAGTTCCTCGACCGCACCCGCGGCGACACCGACTACGACGACCTCTCCGAGGAGGACATCGGCGACCTGTACGTCGCCTTCCGCGCCGCCCCCCGCCCCTCGCCGCGCGCCCTGCGCCCCTACGCCGAAGCGGCCGAACACGGCTGGGTGCACCCCGCCGCCACCCGTGTCCTCACCCTCTGGAGCGGGCACTACGCCCGGCTCGGCCTGCACGACCCGGGCCTCCTGCGCCACCAGCCCCCGGGCCTCGGCCTGGACGCGGCCCTCGACCGGCTCGCCGACCTCGGCATGTGCCTGGACCAGCGGGCCGTCGGCGGCCCCGTCCACCTGGACCCCACCCGCCACGGACTGCCCCTGCGCCGCCTCGTCACCCCCGACGGCCGCCCCAACTACCTGGCCTGCGCCCTGCGCGAACTCCTGCCCCTGGCCGCCGACTTCGACGAGATCGTCCTGCTGTACGACGGCGAACTCGACCCCGACTACCAACTCCTGGAACGCGTCCTGACCGCGCTGGGCCCCCGGGTCCGCCGGGTGCCCGTCGGCCGGGTGCCCATCGACGGACACATCCGCTCCGCCCGCCACGGAGGCTGGCAGGGCCTGCACGCCGGGGCACTCCTGGACGCCGCCGCCGGCCACGACCCGGCCGCGGTGCGCCTGGGCATGCGGCTGTACTTCATCGCCGTACTGGGGCCCGGCCGGCAGCAGTCGTTCCGCGCCGACCTGCTGGCCCAGTGCCTCAGACGGGCCGAACGGCTCCTGGAGACGGCGGAACACGGGCGGCCGCGCCCGCTCGCCGAACTCCTCGCACCGCACCGCAAGGACCACACGTACGTCGACCCCTACCGGCTCACCGCCGGCCTGTTCGGCAAACGCCGTGCCGCCCCGGCCCTCGACCTCCTGGCCACGGTGTTCCTGTGACCCCGACCCAGCGCGCCCTGCGCGAGCACACCGCCGCCCGCATCCGCTCGGCCCGTCCCGGCCTCGGCGCCCGCCACGACCTCACCACGTACGACGGCCTGGTCGCCGCCCAGCACCACCTCACCGCCGAGGAGCCGGCCGACGAGCAGACCCAGGTCGTCGTCGTGATCGGCGACCTCGACCTGGCCCACTGGGCCCGCGACACCTGCGCCTTCGCCCTCGGCCTGCCGCCCGGCCCGGCCGCCGCCTGGCGCGCCTCCTTCACCCGCACCGTCTTCCTCGCGGGCAACCCCCGCAACCTGCACGACCGCTTCCCCTTCGCCCACGTCGGCGACGGCCACCACACGGCCTGGACCGCACCCGGCCCCGCCGCCGACACGACCACCCTGCGCCGCCTGCTGAAACTCCTGCACGCCCCGGCCGACCTGCCGCCCGCCCCCGCACAGCACGTCGACCTCCCCGGCGCCCCACGGCCCGGCCGCGCCCCCGCCCGCCACGGCGTGTACCTGGCCACCGCCGGATGCGGCGTCGCCGAAGCCCTGGTCCACCTCAACCACCTGCTCGTCGAAGCCGTCCTCGACGGCCTGATCGCCCCCGGCGACCGCCTCACCCTGCACCGGGTGCCCCGCCTCGCCGGCCTGGCCCGGCCCGTCGTGCGGGTGCGCGCCGTCCCCGAACCCCATCTGCCCGGCCGGCTGAGGGCCGCCGCGGCCCTGACCCAGGAGGCCCGCCATGCCTGAGGCGACCCGCACCACCCCCCGTCCCGCCGCCGGCCGGCACGTCATCCGCTTCGGCTACCACGGCTCACCCCACGTGGCCACCCGCGTCATCCGCCGCGCCGGCTGGGACGAGACCGCGGTCGACCTGTCCGAGTACGACATCGCCGCGCCCTTCCAGGCCCTGCGCACCGGACGGCTGGACGTGATGACCGCCAAGTTCGCCGTCCGGGAACCGGACCTCGTCACCAGCCGCACCCTCGCCGAGGACGCCCGCGCCGTCGTCGTGGCCGCCGGCCATCCGCTCGCCGCCCACGACAGCGTCTCCGTCGAGGACGTCGCGGCCTACGACTGCTTCGACCGGCCCGGCGACCTGCCCGCCTACGTCTGGGACGAGGTCGTCCCCCGGTACACCCCCGCCGGCCGGCCCCTGCGCCGGCGCCACCGGGTCACCGCGATCCCCGACATGATGCGGCTGGTGGCCTCCGGCGAGGCGGTGCACCTGTCCCTGATCTCCCTCGCCGACATCGCACCCCCCGGCATCCGCGTGATCCCGGTCCCCGACCTGCCCCCGGCCCCGGTCACCCTGGCCTGGCCCCGAGCCACCGAACTCCCCGCGCACGTACGGGAGTTCATCACCGCGGCGGAAGCGGGAGCAGCCCGATGACCACCGCTCCGGACCGCCGGGTGGCCGTCACTGCGGAGCGCCGGGTGACCGCTGCCCCGGACCGCTGGGTGGCCGTCACTGCGGAGCGCCGGGTGACCGCTGCCGCGGACCGGCGGGTGGCCGTCACTGCGGAGCGCCCGGTGACCGCCGCCCCGGACCGCCGGGCGACCGCCGCCCCGGACCGCCGGGCGACCGCCGCCCCGAACCGCCCGATGACGCCGACCCGGACCATCCGATGACCACCACCCCGGAGCCCCCGATGACCACCGCCCCGGCCCGCCTCCCCGTCGTCCTGCTGCACGCCCTCTCCCTCGACGCGTCGATGTGGCGGGAGCCCGCGGACGCCCTGCGCACCCTCGGCCACCCCGTCCTCGCCGTCGACCAGCGAGGCTTCGGCACCGTCCCGCTCGGCACCGCCGAGCCCTCGCTCGACGTCGTGGCCGACGACCTGGCCCGCACCCTCGACGCGCACGGCATCGACCGGGCGGTACTGGCCGGATGCTCCATGGGCGGGTACACGGCGTCGGCCTTCCTGCGCCGCTTCCCCGACCGGGTCGCCGGCCTCGCCCTGCTCGCCACCCGCGCCACCGCCGACACCCCCGAAACCGCCGCGCAGCGACGCCGGTTCGCCCACCTCGTACAGGACGAGGAACACCGTCCGGCGCTCCTCGCCCACACCACCCCCGGCCTGGTCGGCGCGACCACCCGCGCGAGCCGCCCCCAGGTGCTCGCCCGCGTCCGGGCCGACGCCGAGCGGGCCGACCCCGCCGCGCTGGCCTGGTCCCAGCTCGCCATCGCCGCCCGCCCCGACTCCACCGACGTCCTGGCCGCCGCCCGGACACCGGCCGTCGTCATCGCGGGCGACGAGGACGAACTGGTCCCGGCCGAGGAGGCCCGGCACCTCGCCGGCACCCTCCCCGACGGACGCCTCGTCACCCTCACCGGCGCCGGCCACCTCGCGCCCCTGGAGACCCCCGGGGCCGTCGTGCGCACCCTGCACGCCTTCCTCACCGAGATCGGAGACACCGCATGCGCACCGATGACCACCGCCAGTGGGGCCACACCTCCTCGACCGGCCTCGGCTTCACCCACCACACCATCGTCGACACCCACTTCCGCGCCTGCGAACACACCTACCTGAGCCTCCTCGGCCAGGCCGGCCTCCGCCCCGGACAGCACGTCCTGGACGCGGGCTGCGGCCCCGGCGACTACCTCCCGCACCTCGCCTCCCTCGTCACCGAGACCGGCCGCGTCACCGCCGTCGACCTCGCCCCGGAGAACGCCCGCCTCGCCGAACAGCGCGCCCGCAGCGGACAGTTGCCCTGCCCCGTCGAGGTCCGTCAGGGCGACCTGCGCCACCTGCCCCACCCGGACAACAGCTTCGACGCGGCCTGGTGCGCCAACACCGTGCAGTACCTCGACGACACCGAACTGGCCGCCGTACTCGCCGAGTTGACGCGCGTCGTACGCCCGGGCGGCACGATCGCCGTCAAGGACCTGGACGCCCACCTGATCACCGCACGCCCCACCGACCCCCACCTGTTCACCGACTTCTTCCGCACCGCCGGCGCCACCCCCGGCTACGCCCGCCAACTCCTGCGCACCCGCGACCTGTACCGCCACCTGCGACGGGCCGGACTCGCCGACGTACGCCAGCGGACCGTCCTGATCGAGCACCACGCCCCCCTGACCCCCGCGGCCCGCGACTTCTACACGGCGGCCTGCGCCCAGATCGCCCGCCAGGCCCTCGACCTGGGCCTCAGCGAGGAATGGCACCGCTTCACCGACCCCCGCTCCCCCCACCACCCGCTGGACGACCCCGACGGCTACATCAGCGAGGGCAATGTGCTGGCGGTGGGAACGGTGCGCCGGTGAAAACCGGTCGCACCCGTGCGCGCGGCCCTCCTAGGATGAGCCCGCTTCTCGCAGTGGCCCTCGGGCCACTGCCGTCGACCCGATGAGGAACAGGAGGTGTGAGCGATGACTGCCGCCACGACGGGTGCTGTCCGCAGCAGCCAGACGTTCGTCCACACCACCTCCGCGGTCCCCGGCTGACCACCTCTCACCGTCCGCGCGCCCGCGAGCGCGCCCCCGGGGCCGCCCTGTGAAGGGTTTGCCTTGAACCTCGCCACACCCACGCACTCTCCGGCCTCCTCGCACCCCCTCGCCCCCTACGGCTGGGACGACGGATGGGAAGCCGAGTTCACCGGCCACGCCGAGCGGGGGCTCCTGCCCGGCCGTGTCGTCCGCGTCGACCGCGGGCAGTGCGACGTCGTCACCGGTGACGGTGTCGTACGGGCGGACACCGCGTTCGTCACCCCGCACGACCCCCTGCGGGTCGTCTGCACCGGCGACTGGGTCGCCGTCGACGCCGAGGGCACCCCGCGCTACGTACGCACGTATCTGCCGCGCCGTACCGCCTTCGTGCGCTCCACCTCCTCCAAGCGGTCCGAGGGGCAGATCCTCGCGGCCAACGTCGACCACGTCGTGGTCGCCCTGTCCCTGGCCGTCGAGCTCGACCTCGGGCGCGTCGAGCGGTTCCTGGCGCTGGCCTGGGAGTCCGGCGCCCAGCCCGTCGTCGTGCTCACCAAGGCCGACCTCGTGCCCGACCCCGCGGGGACGGCGTACCTCGTGGAGGACGTCGAGCGCAGTGCGCCCGGGGTGCCCGTGCTCACCGTCAGCGCACTGGAGGGGCAGGGCATCGACCGGCTGACGGGCGTCCTCGGCCGGGGCACCACCGCGCTGCTCGGAGCCTCCGGCGCGGGCAAGTCCACGCTCGCCAACGCCCTCCTCGGCGAGGACGTCATGGACGTCCGGGCCACCCGCGACATGGACGGCAAGGGACGGCACACCACGACCACCCGCAACCTGCTGCCGCTGCCCGGCGGCGGCGTCCTCATCGACACGCCCGGCCTGCGCGGCGTCGGTCTGTGGGACGCCGGCAGGGGCGTCGGCCAGGTCTTCTCGGAGATCGAGAGCCTCGCTCGCGACTGCCGCTTCCAGGACTGCGCCCACGCGTTCGAGCCCGGGTGCGCGGTGCTGGCCGCCGTGGCCGACGGCGACCTGCCGGTCCGCCGGCTCGACAGCTACCGCAAGCTCCTCCGGGAGAACCAGTGGATCGTCGCCAAGTCCGACGCCCGCACGCGCTCCGACATCCGCCGGGACTGGAAGCGGAAGCGCGCCGAGGGGCGGGCGGCCTGGCGGGCGAAGCGGGGGGAGTGGGCGTGACGGCGTCCGGCTCCTGACGGGGGGTGACGGCGTCCGGCTCCCGACGGGGGTGATGGCGTTCGCTTCCCGACGGGCGTGCTGGCGGCTCCGCCCGGCCGGGACGGCGGAATGCGGCTCCGGGACCGGGAAGCGTCCGGCTTGGGGTCGGGGGCGGCGGCATCCGGTGCCCTGCCGGTGAGGTGCGGGCCGCCGATCCCGGCTGGGGTGACGGTGGGTCGGCTCCGGTCGGAGGGGGGTGTCCATGTCCGGTGGGGGTGGTGGCGTCCGGCGCTCGGCCGGGCCGCAGCGCCGAGCTGCGCATCGCGCTCGACCTGTTGCTCGGCCGCCGGACACGGAGCGCGGGAGGGCGGGTCCGGCGATGACGGCGGAGGGTCGGCTGCCTGCCGGCGCGTCCTGCTCCCGGCGGCAGTGGGGGCGGTCCCGCCCGGCCGGGACGGCGGAATACCGACCCAGCCGGGGCCCCACGGCGGAGGCCCGCCGTGGCGGCCGTAGGCGGGACTCCGGCCAGGTCGGCATCGGGCGGCCCCCGGCCGGGTCCGCCATCCGCGCGCCGGCCCTCCACCCGTCACCACCACGTCCGATTTCCGCTAGCGCCCTCCCCGTCGCGGGCGAAGACTGGAACGCGTGACGGACGAGGAGACCAGGTACGAGGCGGTCCGCAGCAGGGACGCCCGGTTCGACGGCGAGTTCTTCTTCGCCGTCGAGACGACCGGCATCTACTGCCGGCCCAGCTGCCCCGCGGTGACGCCGAAACGGCGCAACGTGCGGTTCTTCACGACGGCCGCCGCCGCGCAGGGCTCGGGATTCCGGGCCTGCCGGCGGTGCCGGCCGGACGCCACGCCCGGCTCGGCCGAGTGGAACGTGCGCGCCGACGTCGTGGGCCGCGCCATGCGGCTGATCGGCGACGGGATCGTCGACCGGGAGGGCGTCGCCGGTCTCGCCGTACGCCTCGGCTACAGCGCCCGCCAGGTGCAGCGGCAGCTCACCGCCGAACTCGGCGCCGGGCCCGTCGCCCTCGCACGGGCGCAGCGCGCGCACACCGCGCGGGTGCTGCTCCAGACGACCGGCCTGCCGGTCACCGAGATCGCCTTCGCCTCCGGGTTCGCCAGCGTGCGCCAGTTCAACGACACCATCCGGGCCGTGTACGCGCAGACCCCGACCCAGCTGCGCGCCGCCGCCCCACGGCAGGGCCGCACGGCCGCCCCCGGCGCCGGGATCCCGCTGAGGCTCGCCCACCGGGGCCCGTACCACGCGGCCACCGTCTTCGACCTGCTGGAACGGGAGGCCGTCGGCGGCGTCGAGGAGGTGACCGGCCCGCCGGGCCACCGCACCTACCGCCGGACCCTGCGCCTCCCGTACGGCACCGGGATCGTCGCCGTGCGGGAGCGGGCGGGCTCCGCTCCCGCCACCGCCGTCCACCCCGGCGGATGGCTCGACGCCCGCCTGCACCTCACCGACCCGCGCGACCTCACCACCGCCGTCCAGCGGCTGCGGCGGCTGTTCGACCTCGACGCCGATCCGTACGCCGTCGACGAGCGGCTCGGCGCCGACCCGCGGCTCGCCCCACTCGTCGCCGCCCGGCCCGGACTGCGCGCGCCGGGCGCCGCCGACCCGGAGGAGTACGCGCTGCGCGCGCTGGTCGGCCGCACGGAGGCCGAACGCCTGGTCCGCGCCTACGGCAAGACCCTGGACGCCCCCTGCGGCGGCCTCACCCACCTCTTCCCGGAACCGGCCGCCCTCGCCGAGGCCGAGCCCACCGGCACCCCGGGCGCCCTCGCCGCCGCCCTCGCCGACGGCACCGTACGCCTCGATCCAGGCGCCGACCGGGACGACGCCCAGGCGGCGCTGCTCGCCCTGCCCGGCCTGGACGGCCGTACGGTGGCGGCGATCAGGTCGCGTGCCCTCGGCGACCCGGACGCCGCGCCGCCCGGCGCGGACGTCCCCGACACCTGGCGCCCCTGGCGCACCTACGCCCTTCACCACCTGCGCGCAGCGGAGGAAACCCGTGTACTGGACTAGCGTCGACGGCCCGCTCGGCCCCCTGCTCCTCACCGCCGCCCCCGACGGCGCCCTGACCTCCGTGTCCGTGCCCGGCCAGAAGGGCGGACGGACCGTCCAGGAGGGATGGCGGCACGACCCCGGCCCCTTCCGCGCGGCCGAGGAGCAACTCGCCGCGTACTTCGCCGCCGAGCTGAAGGAGTTCCGCCTGGACCTGCGCGCGGAGGGCACCGCCTTCCGGGAACGCGTGTGGGCCGCCCTCGACACCGTCCCGTACGGGTCGACCACGACGTACGGCGAGATCGCCGCCCGCATCGGCGCCTCCCGGGCCGCCGTACGGGCCGTCGGCGGAGCCATCGGCGCCAACCCGCTGCTGATCGTCCGTCCCTGTCACCGCGTCATCGGTGCCGACGGTTCCCTGACGGGTTACGCGGGCGGCCTGGAGCGCAAGGTACGGCTGCTCACGCTGGAGGGTTCGCTGTAGGGCGGGACCAGCGGGCGTTGCGGGATCGGGGGCGCTGGGGGAGCTGGGGGATCAGGGGGCGGCGCTGAGGGATCAGGGGTGCTCGAGCAGCTCCACCACCCCCGTCGTGTCCTCGTCCCCGTGCCCGTCGGCCAGCCGGCGCTCCATCAGCGCCACCCACGGCGTCAGCAGCTCCGGGCTGACCCCCTGCTCCCGCGCCGTGCGCAACAGGGTCTCGGTCCCCGCGACCTGCATGGCCAGGTTGGACACCACGCCCTTGCCGTAGTCGCCGCTCTCCAGCTGCGCGGCCGCCTGGTGCGCCATGGGAGCCATCGCGCCGAGCCACGACACCAGCAGCGGGGCCAGGTCCGAGGGGGCGATGTCCTCGCGGCGGATCAGCGCGAAGGCGTGCAGGATGCCCGCGAACATGCCGTTCATCGCGCTCAGCAGCGCCACGTCGTGCAGGGCGGCGAACCCGGCGTCCGCGCCGACGTACACGGTCCCGGCGGGGACGGCGAGAGTCTCCCGGTGCTCCTCGAACAAGCCGGCGGAGCCGCTGTAGAAGACGTACGCCCCGCTCTCCGGAACCCCGAGCATCGGCGGTACGGCCATGATCCCGCCGTCCAGGAAACGCGCGCCGCGCGCCTCGGCCCAGGCGGACCGGGCCCGGCCCTGCGCGGGTGTGCCGGTGGTGAGGTTCACCAGGTCCCGGCCGGCGAGGTCCGCCCCCGCGAGGGCCTCACCGACGGACGCGTCGTCGAGCAGACACACGACCACCAGCCGGTTCGCCGCCACCGCCCGCGCCGCGCTCCCGGCGACGGTGGCGCCCTCGGCGGCGAGGGCCTCGGCCCGGGCCGGGGTGCGGTTCCAGACGGTGACGGGGTGCCCGGCGGCCAGCCAGGCGCGGGCGAGCGCGGTGCCCATGGCACCGGCGCCGAGAAGGGTGATGGGGGAAGGGGTGTTGTCGGTCATGGCGACTAGGCTCGTTCGCGGGAACCGCCCTGCTCAAGTACGTACTTCGGAGTGGGTGGTTACCGCCGGGAAAGCATCCAGGCAGGGGAGGGGCGACATGGCGGTCGGCAGGCGGCCGGGGGCGTACGTGTGCGGGATCGACGCGGCGATGGACGTCATCGGGGGAAAGTGGAAGGTACTGATCCTCTGGGCGCTGCACGAGAAGCCGTGCCGCTTCGGCGAGCTCCGGCGCGGACTGCCGGGCGTGACCGAGAAGGTCCTCGCCGCCCAGCTCCGCGAACTGGAGGCCGACGGCGTCGTCCACCGCGAGGAGTACGACGAGGTCCCCCCGCGCGTCGAGTACTCACTGACGCCCCGCGGCGAGTCCCTCAACGAGGCGTTGGGCCCGTTGGGGGCGTGGGGACGGGACCACCTCCTCACCGACGCACCGGCGCCACACTGAGGAACCGAACCCCGCCTCCGGGCACACCGCCGGGCCACCCCGGCTCCGCCCCCCCCGCGTGTGACGCCGCACGCGGTTGCCCGCGCCGTCCCGGCCGCCACCACCCCCGCGGCCCTTCCCGCCGCCACCACCACTCCCGCTGTCACCACCACAGCACCGCGCCCAACCACGCCCCCATGATCAGCAGACAGGTGAACAGTTCCGCGAGGATGCTCGTGCCGCCCGCGCGCATCGCCGTGCGCAGGGAGGCGCGGGCCGCGTCGGCGCGGCCGAGGCGGAGCCGTTCGGCCAGGTAGATGCCGGCGAGGAAGCCCGGGATCGCGCCGAGGACGGGGACGAGGAAGAACCCGAGGAACGCCCCGCCACCCGCGTACACCGCCATGTGGCGGGTGGCGCTGCTGACGCGCAGCCGGCGGGGCGGCAGGACCCAGCGCACCACCTGGGAGACCAACAGCGCGACCGTCGCGCCCACCAGCACCGCCCAGGCCACCGGCTGCGGGTCCTTAAGCGCCCACCACAGGACCGCGGCCCACACCAGCCACGACCCCGGAACCCCGGGCACCAGCACTCCGCACAGGCCGAGCAGGATGACCAGGCCGACCAGCAGGAGTTCCCACGCTCCCATTTGTTCAGCGTGCCGGACTCCGGGAGAAGCCGCAGGTCAAGACGGAGACCGTGGCCACCACTCCCGTACGCCTCGGTCACCGCTCCGGCCTGCCGTGGCCACCCCTCGCGCCGGCCGTGGCCGCCCTTCCCGCGTGCCGTGGCCACCCCTCCCAGGTGCCGTGGCTACCGCTCCCGCGTCACCCAGCCGCGCTCGTACGCGTGCCAGCCCAGCTGGAGCCGGGTCGTCACGCCCGTCAGCTCCATCAGCCGCTTCACCCGGCGCTGTACGGTCCTGAGGCCCAGATCGAGTTGCTTCGCGACGCTCGCGTCGGTCAGGCCGGCCAGCAGCAGGGACAGGATCTGCAGGTCGGCCGCGTCGGGGCCGTCCGGGCCCTGCGCCTCGACGCCGGCCGCGCCCAGCCGCAGCGGCGCGCCTCCCGCCACACCGACTCGAACAGGCCCGACAACAGCTCCAGCAGCCCGCTGGCGTGCACCACCAGCGCGGCGGGCGCCCCGGAGCGGCCGGTCAGCGGCACCAGGGCGAGCGAACGGTCCGCCACGACGAGCTTCGTCGGCACCCGGTCCACGACCCGCACCCGCTCGTCCCGGCCGAGCGCGGCCGTCAGCTCCCTGACGCCCTCCGGCTGGTCGAGAACCGCCCGCTCGATGACGACGCGGTAGCGCACGCCGCGGGCCGTGGGCCGCTCCTCCGCGTCGTTCTCCGCGCCCGTCACGGTCACCGGCGCGCCGGTGACCAGCGCGCACACCTCGTCGCTCGCGCCCAGCCGGATCTGCAGGAAGCGCTGCGCGACCGCGGCCGCGCCCGTCACCACCTCGACCAGGTCGTGCACCGACGGCTCGGCCGCCGCCGCCCGGTACTCCTCGGCGAGCAGCGCGGCCGCCGGCCGCGCCTGCTCCAGCTCCCGCCGCCGCTGGGTGAGCAGCGCGGCCAGCGCGACGCCCGGCGGCGCGGCGACCCAGCGACCGGGCCGGCCCGAGGACTGCGCCGCCAGCCCGTGCCGCTCCAGCCGGCGCAGCGCGCCCTCGGTGTCGCGCTCGCCGAGGGCCAGCCGGCGCGCGAGATCCGGTACGTCCGCGGCGCCCACGGACACCAGCGCCCGATAGGCCGACTCGTGCGTCTCGTCGAGCCCGATCGCTTCCAGCATTGGTGCCGTCCTCCCTGACCGCCCACGCCGTACGTGGCGGGAAACCGCCACGGCGCGATTTCGCCGCGGCACATCATCGCCCTGGACCGGGCCGCTCCGCCAAGGTGTGGCACGGCGGTCACCGGTGATCATCCGCGGCCGCGGCCGTGAGCATCCGGCACAGCGGATCTCCAGGCGAGCGGGACACACTCGTGGCGGCCGGCTGCATCAGCGCGGCGCCGGTGGGCACCCGGAACGTGATCCGGACTCGAGACGCGCAGGGGCGCATAGGGGATCTGAGCCCGGATCACCCGAAGTCGCCGGGCGGTTCTCCCGTGGGGGGTGGAGCCGCCCGGCGACCACCGAAGCCACCTCCTCGCACACCAAGCCGGGGCGCGATACCGGGGCGCATTTTTCCCGATGCCCCGTTTTCATATGGCCCGTGCGGTGGACAATTGGCGGCATGAGTCAGCAGGGGGGAAGGCCCACCGGTCACGAGGACGACTGGTGGGGGGAGTTGTACGGCGACTCCACCGAGGACACCGGACCGACGGCCGCCGCCGACTCGCTGGACGACCGGTTCGCCTCGGCGGCGGGGGCGGTGCGCTCAGCGGATTCCGGGGACACCACGGATGCCACGGATGCCACGGATGCAGTGGATGCAGTGGATGCCACGGAGTCGGTGGGCTCGGTGGGCGAGGAGGGCGAGGAGGGCGAGGAGCGGGAGGGCCCGTCCGGTGCGGTGCCGAGGGCGCGTTCCGAGCAGCCCGAGCGGCCCGAGCGGCTCGGCCATCCCGGTCACACCGACCACCTCGAGCGCCCCGACCGTCCGCAACGCCCGGAGCGGACCGAGCAGGTGGACTGGTGGGCGCAGAAGGACGCGAGCCCCCCGCCACCGCCGACCACGGCTCCACCGCCTCCGCCTACGGCTCCGCCCTCACCCGCCACGGCTCCACCGCCACCGGCTGCGGTTCCGCCCTCACCCGCCACGGCTCCACCGCCACCGGCTGCGGCTCCGCCCCCACTGGCTGCGGCTCCCTCTTCACCCGGCACGGCTCCACCGTCACCGGCCACGGCTCCACCGCCACCCGGCACGGCTCCACCGCCACCCGGCACGGCTCCACCGCCACCGGCTGCGGCTCCGCCCCCACCCACCGCGGCTCCGCCATCGGTTCCCACGGTCCCGCCACCGCGCAGCGCGCCCGCTGCCGGGCCTGTCGCCGGCCCTCCCGAGGGTCCGCCCCGCGGGCGGGACGGGGAACCTGCCGACGGGCCGGACGCGGGCTCCGCCCCCACCGACCCCGGCCCCACCCCCACCGACCCCGGCCCCACCCCCACCGACCCCGGCCCCACCCCCACCGACCCCGGCCCCACCCCCACCCCCGACGCCGCCCGTCCTCCCGCACCCCGACGTGCCCCCTGGGAACCTCCGCCGGCCACACCGCCCGGCCCCACCACCTTCCTGCCCGAGGGTCCGCAGGGTGGTGCGCAGGGTGCGCGCGTCGGCGATGGCCCGTTCCGCCCCCTCCCCCCGGGCTTCGACGAACGGACGGCGCGCCCAGGCCGGAACCCCGCTCCCGAAGCCCCCGCCGCCAACCCCACGTCCACGGAGGCTGCGCCCGCTCCCGCCGCACCGGCGTCCCCGCCACCCCCACCGCTCCTCGCCCCCACCGCCTCCGCCACCGGCACGGTGACCCCCTTCGGGCAGCCGGCCGCCGCGCCGCCCGCCCCGCGGCACACCGCGCGCCCCACCGCCAAGCCCCACGTCGGCTCCCGGCCGCCCACCTACGACGCCGAGCCCACCGCCCTGCCCCCCGCCGACCCGGACGCACTCGACGATCTGGTCGCCGACACCGTGCTGGACGGCGCCCGGTACGGGGCGTGCGTCCTGCGGGCCGCCTCCGTGCGCGGGGACTCCGCGCGCTACCGCGGCGAGCCGCGCCGCGACTCCCTCCTCACCGCCCGCTTCGGCGCCGGCGAGCAGGCGCTGATCCTGGTCGCGATGGCGACCGGCGCACGGGCCACCCCGGGGGCGCACCGGGCGGCCGCCGAGGTGTGCCGGTGGATCGGGCGGGCCGTGGGCCGCAGTCACGTCCGGCTCGCCGAGGACATCAGGGCCGCGCGGCGCGGCGACCTGAAGTCGGGCCTGCACCGCCTCACCGACCGCAGCCTCGGCCGG
Source organism: Streptomyces sp. NPDC014995 (assembly GCF_043080745.1). Taxonomy (NCBI): domain Bacteria; kingdom Bacillati; phylum Actinomycetota; class Actinomycetes; order Kitasatosporales; family Streptomycetaceae; genus Streptomyces; species Streptomyces sp. NPDC014995. The sequence continues at coordinate 38,816 of NZ_JBIBVX010000026.1, read as the reverse complement.
CTCCGCGCCGGCGCCGCCGAACAGGGCCTCGAACCCGAGGAGTACGCGGCCACCCTGCGCTGTCTCCTGCTGCCCGCCGACCCCGCCTGCCGGACGCGTGTCTTCTTCGGCGTCGGCCCCGGCGGACTGTTCCGGCTGAGGGACGGCGCGTGGCAGGACATCGAACCGAAGGCCGGCGAGGTCGCCGGCGAGCCGGTCGTCGGGTTCGGCTCCCCGCCCGCCGAGACGCCCGAGGGCGACCGCCTCACCATGGACCTCGGGATTCCGACCCCGCCGACCCCGTACGAACCGTCCCCCGGGCCGGCCCGCGAACCCTTCCGTTTCCGGGCCTCCGTCGCCCGGCCGGGTGACACGCTCCTGATGTGCACCGACGGCCTCGCCGAGCCCCTGCGCGGCGAGCCCGAACTGCCCGCCCACCTGACGGAGCGGTGGTCGAAGAGCGCCCCGCCCGGTCTGGCCGCCTTCCTCGCCGACGTCCAGGTCCGGGTCAAGGGGTACGCGGACGACCGTACGGCCGCCGCCGTGTGGGAGGCGTGACGGCGTTCGGCGTGAATGCGTCGGCCCGGACGGCGGCGGCCGGCTCGCCTCCGGGCCGCGCGGGTACTGCCTCGGCGCCGACTGCCTGAAGCGGCCGGCGGCCTGGGAGGCGGAGGAGCACGCGGACGGCCTCCTGCACGCGCGGAACGCGTGCACCATCGGCCCCAAGGGGAGCAAGGGAAGCGAGGGGAACGAGCGGATTCGGCCAACTTGGTCGCCGCGCGGCGCCGCGGCAGGGCGGCCCGGCACACGACGGAGGTCCGAGGCGCGCGGGCTCCGGTTGCGGCGGGCCCTCCGCCACCGGACCCCGCGCACGCATCGCCTCCTCCGGCACTTCGGCAGCCGGTACCCCCGCGACGCCTCTTCCTCCTCACCTCTTCCTCGGGTACGGCCAAGTCGGCAGGGGCGTATCGGCGCGGCGGCCGAGCCCGGCGGTCGCCCCGTCGTCCGGGTGCGTAGGTTCGAAAGCGTGCAGGACGGCCGGATCGGTGGTCGTGGGAAGAGCGGATGCGCCGGCTCACCTCCCTGCGCGGGGGCGGCGACCGTCAGGTGCTGGTCGCGCGGGTGCACGCCCGTACGACGGCCGCCCGCGCCGTCGTAAGGCAGCGCCTCCCCTCCGGGGCGCGCCCACTCCTCGGGGTCCCGGCCTCCCCTCGGAGCCAACCCGTCGACCAGGGCTTTCCCGCGCCCCGAGCCGGTTCTGAAGGGCTCGTGGGCGGCCGGGAGGGCCTGGATCACCGGCACCGGCTCGTCGGACACGTGCCCAGCGGACGGGGCCCGGCAGTTGTGCCGAGTCCGGCGGCCGGTCGTCCCGCACGGCACGCTCGCCGGCGGCTCGGGCGGCGGCGTCGGCCTGTCACGTGCCCCTGGAAAGCCCCCGTGGCCCGCTCGGACATGGCCGAACACCTGGTCGTCAACGAGTGGACATGACTGGCCCGGTGCCCACGGGGCAAGCATCCCCGTGAACGTGTTCGAGCAGGAGGGGAACCGACATCGGCACGCGGGCGGGGGTCATGAAGAGGCAGGCACGAGGCAGCGGTTCGACCGTGATCGCGGGTACCTCGGCGAGGCGGACAGCGCAGGACAAGGCCGACGGCGACGACGCCGGGCAGACGCGGGCGCAGGCGTCCCAGCTGCGGCGCAGACTCGGGCGGGCGGACCTGCGGGCCGTCCCCGAGACGCGCCGGGCGCTGCGCGAGATGCTGCGGCAGTGGGGGAAACCCGGACGATCGGACATCGCGGAACTGCTCACCAGCGAGCTCGTCACCAACGCGCTCGTCCACACCGATCACGACGCGGTCCTGACGGCCACCGTGGGGCCGGCCGGTCTGCGGGTCGAGGTGCGGGACTTCGTCTCCCGCCGCCCGCAGCCGCGCATGCCGAAGGCCGACGACGGCACGCACGGCCGGGGCCTGATCCTGGTGCAGTCCCTCGCGGACGCGTGGGGGGTCCGGGCGCACGGGGTCGGGAAGGCGGTGTGGTTCGAGCTGGGCGCGGAGGCGGCGTGAACCCACGGGAAGGGGGCGCGACCCCATGGGTCGCGCCCCCTTCCCGTGATCGCGTACCGGTCAGCCGAACTGCTGCTCCAGGTCCTTGAGCTTGCGCTCCAGGGAGTCCAGGCGCGGCAGGGCCATCGTGTCGTCCTCCGCGGTGAGGTCGACGGTGATCGGGTCAGAACTCTGGCGTACGGGCTGCAGGGAGGGCCGCGAAGGCACGGGCAGCTGCTCCGGCGCGCTTGCTATGGCAGGCTCCGCGGAGACTCGCTCGCCGGCCCGCTCCAGGGCCGCCTGTCCCTCCAGCTGACGGCCGCCGCGGCCCGGGAAACCGCGGTGCCCCCGGCTGATCGCCTTCAGCTGCGCCCGCTCCACGCGCTGCTGGTCGCGGCGGTGACGGCGCGCCTGCTCCTTCTGGCGCTTGTCCTCGCGGACCTCCTCGACGGCCTCGTCCAGGCTGCGCACGCCCTCCAGGAGCATCAGCGACCACGCCTTGTAGGTCTCGCGGGGGGCCCGCAGCCAGCGCACGACGCGGATCTGCGGCAGCGGGCGCGGCACCAGGCCCTGCTCGCGCAGCGCGGCCCGGCGGGTCTGCTTCAGCGCCCGGTCGAAGAGCACGGCCGCCGAGAGCGACATGCCGGCGAAGAAGTGGGGGGCACCGTCGTGACCCAGGCCCCGGGGCGCGTGGACCCAGTTGAACCAGGCCGCGGCGCCCGCGAACGTCCACACGAGTATCCGGGAGCCGAGCGCCGCGTCACCGTGGCTGGCCTCGCGCACCGCGAGGACCGAGCAGAACATCGCGGCACCGTCCAGGCCGAACGGCACCAGGTATTCCCAGCCGCCGGACAGGTTCAGGTTCTGCCGGCCGAAGCCGACCAGGCCGTGGAAGGAGAGCGCGGCGGCGACCGCCGCGCAGCAGAACAGCAGCACATAGGAGGCGGTGCCGTACAGGGCCTCCTTGCGCCTGCGGCGCTCCTCGCTGCGCTCCCACGAGTCGTCCGCGCTCGCGTTCTCCCCGGAGGAGCGCTTTCCGCGCGCGAGCACCGCCACCGCCGCCAGCATGCCCAGGAGCAGTACGGCGCCCGGAAGCAGCCAGTTCAGCGATATGTCGGTCAGTCTCATCTGGGGTCCCTTGCATTGGGATAGGGCGTAACGCCCGCCATAGTGGCCCAATCCCGCCGGCCCTCAGGGGGTTTCGGGGCAAGAGGCCGCCAAGGAGGTGCAAGGGAATGCCCAGGGCGACGTTCTGCTCGAACTGCCGCTTGAGGGGCGGGAGTTGAGTTCGAATAAGACTACCCGTACCGGTGGTTCCACGGAAAGTTCCCGTGGCTGGTGAGGAAATCGTGAAACGCCTGTGACCATGCGGGAGTCTCGTGCGGGTGATCCTACGGGACGCGGGAGAGGGCAACGGTCCGGGGTGCCCCGCCGAAGCCGGTCCGATGGTCCCTCAACTCGCCGCGGCCGCGGCGAGCTTGGTGACGCGGTCCGCGTCGCAGGTGCGCGGGCAGGTGGCGCAGGTGTCCTCGGGGCGCACCGTGTAGAACATGCAGCAGCTCGCCCGGTCCCGGGTGGGCAGCGACTCGCCGTCCGGTCCGGTCAGCTCGCGGAAGGCCGCCGAGCCGACGTACGGCCGGGTCGCGCCCGGCAGCAGCAGCTCCAGCTCGCGCCGTGCCCGCCCCTGCTCGCCCTCGCCGAGCAGGTGGGCGATGTACCAGAGCCCCTCCACCACCTCGTCCGTGACCATGCCCCACAGGGCGCGCCCGCGCCGCCGCGTCCGGGGCGCGAAGCCGGCCAGGACCGGCTCGTGGTGCTCGGCGATCGCGGCCCGCACCTCCGCCCGCAGCGCCTCCTCGTCCGCGACCACCCGGGCGCCGGGCAGCGCCGCCGCGGGATCGCCCGGCAGACAGGCGAAGGAGGCGGGCGCGCGGACGGCCATCCGCATGCCGTCGCCGGTGCGGTCGTACGAGACATGCGTCACGGGGAAGCGGGGCACCCGGCGGTGCAGGAACCAGGGGACGGTGATCAGCAGGCAGGCGGGCCAGGCGTACCGGTGCAGTCCGAAGCTCGCGACGACGTCGGGGCGGGCCCGCTGTCCGTAGTCCCGGACCACCTGGGCGTCGTCCCAGGCGAGGAAGGCCTCCAGGGCCGCTCCGCCCTGCGCGAGCTCGGCCGCCGCGACCCAGCCGCCGCCCCCGGGTTCCGGCTCGCCGGCCTCCAGTTCCCTGACGGTGAGGCCCGGAAAGACCTCCGCGAGGCGGGCGTAGGCGTCCGCCACGGCCGACGGGGCCGAGGGGCGTACGGGCACGGGGACCACCCTTCACGAGCGATTAAGAGGTAAGGCTTACCTTACTCAATATGCCCGGGATTTGAACTGGCGGCCCATACGCCTAAGGTGCTTGACGGACGAGTAACAACCCGCCGTAATGACCCCAAGTGCCGACACGTCCCGAGGAGGACCCCCCGTGGAGCAGAGCGCGCAGGGCTTTGCCGGGACGGGGATCCCCGAAGGACACGCGAACGAGGTCAGGGTGCCGGCGCAGCCGCGCGCGGCGGAGCGCGGGCGGGGCCCGGCCGGCTCCGGCGGGGACGCGCGGGTACCCGGCGCCGTCCGCGGGGAGCACACGCACAGCGAGGTGTCCCTGCCCCGGCCCCGCCACGTCGTGCGGCGGGCCTCCGTGCGCGGCCAGATCCTCGACGCCCTGCGCACCGCCCTGGTGACCGGGGACCTCGCCCCCGGCGAGGTGTACTCGGCGCCGGTCCTCGGCGAACGCTTCGGGGTGTCCGCGACGCCGGTCCGCGAGGCGATGCAGCAGCTCGCGCTGGAGGGCGCCGTCGAGGTCGTGCCCAACCGGGGCTTCCGGGTGATCGTGCGCGGCGCCCGCGAGCTGGCCGAGCTGGCCGAGGTGCGCGCGCTCATCGAGGTCCCCGTGATGCTCCGGCTCGCCCGGACGGTCCCCGCCGAACGGTGGGCGGACCTGCGCCCCCTCGCCGAGGCGACCGTCCGCGCCGCGACCTCCGGCTGCCGCGCCACGTACGCCGAGTCCGACCGCGTCTTCCACCGCGCGGTCCTGGGCCTGTGCGGCAACGAACAGCTGGTCGGCGTCGCGGAGGACCTCCACCGCCGCTCGCAGTGGCCGCTGGTGGGCGGGCCGGTGACCCGGGGGCGGGCGGACCTGGTCGCCGACGCCGCCGAACACCTGGCGCTGCTGGAGGCGTTGACGGCGGGTGACCTGGACGTGGTGCAGGCGCTGGTGCGGGAGCATTTCGCGGGCGCGGGCTGACCGGACGGCCGGCGGCCGGCCTCGACGGGGGCGGTCGCTCACGAGCGGGTCGTCTCCCGAACGGGCGTCACCGGTGCCTGTGCCGACGCGCCGAGAGCTCCTCGGACGGGGCCGCCGGTGAGCGGGAAGCGGGCGCCGAGGCAGCCGTCCGGATGCACACCGGACGGGAGTTGATCCCGCCCGGCGTGCCACGACGTCCTACGCCGAGGCGGCCGGCGGGGCCAGCTGCCGGTCCAGCCACGTCGGTACGCCCCCGAGGAGACGGAACAGCCGCCGAGCCTCCTCCCGCAGCCGCGACGCCTCCGGCTCGGCCTCCGCGTCCGCCAGCGACGCCAGAGCCGGAGCCGTCCCCACGAGATAGCCCAGCTCCTCCCGGATCCGCAGCGACTCGGCGAAGCCGTGCCGGGCCTCGGCCACCTCGCCGTCGCGCAGGGCGAGGCCCGCGAGATGGCGCCAGGTGAAGGAGAGCAGCAGGGCGTCGGAGTGGGCCGCCGCAGCCGTGTGGGCGCGTCGGTAGGCGGCGCGGGCGGCCTGCGGGGAACGCGTGATGTTCTCCGCGAGCAGGCCGCGGCGGAAGTCCAGCAGGGCCCGGCCCGGCGCCTCCGGGTGGATCAGCGCGGCCGCCCGCCCGAGCGCGGCCCGCGCCTCGTCGACCCGGTCGCGCACCCCGTGCACCGTCGCCGCGTACGCCAGGTGACCGCGTTCACAAGCGGCGGCACCCCGCTCCTCGTCGGTGTGCGCCAGCGCCTCCGCCGTGCGCAGCGCGTCCTCCGCGTCCTGCCAGCCCTGCTCGGTGTACAGGCACCGCTCCACGAACAGCGCGGCCCGCTGGATCGAGCCCGCCGCGGTGTCCGGCGGGAGCAGGGCAGCGGCGTCGGCCCAGCAGGCCCGCGAGCGCAGCCGCCATACCGCGGTCTGGAGGGGATCGTCACCAGCGGTCGTTCCGTTACCAGACATGGCGGGATGCGCCACGTTGCCCTCCTCGAGCGCGCCGTCGAGCTTTGAGTTGGTGGCGGCATCTCAGCACGGATCACGGCGCCGGGCCAAGGGGGCGGGTGAAGGATTTCACAAAGTCGTGGGACTCCCCGGCCTCCGGGGTTTCGGCCCACGACCGCCGATCCGTCAGCTCATCCGCAGCGCCAGGAAGAAGTCCAGCTTGTCCTCCAGCCGCGACAGGTCACGGCTCGTCAACTGCTCGATGCGGCCGACCCGGTAGCGCAGCGTGTTGACGTGCAGGTGGAGCCGGGACGCGCACCGGGTCCACGAGCCGTCGCAGTCCAGGAACGCCTCCAGGGTCGGGATCAGCTCGGCGCGATGGCGGCGGTCGTAGTCGCGCAGCGGGTCCAGGAGCCGGGCGGTGAAGGCGCGGCGGACGTCGTCCGGGACGAACGGCAGCAGCAGCACGTGCGAGGCCAGCTCCTGGTGGCCCGCCGCGCACACCAGGCCGGGGCGGGCCGCCGCGACCCGGCGCGCATGCCGGGCCTCCTCCAGGGCGCCCCGCAGTCCCTCCGCCGAGTGCACCGCAGCGCTCACCCCCAGCGTGACCCGGCCGTCGCCGTCCAGGCCCGCCGACAGCGGCTCCCGTACGGAGGCGAGGAGGGCGTCGGCGAGGACGCCGGACTCCGAGCCGTCGTGTTCGGTGGAGACGGCCGGGAGCGGCACGAGGGCGATGGCCTCGTCGCCGGTGTGGGCGACGGCGATGCGGTCGGAGGGCTCGGGGCCGGTGGCGCGCGGGTCGACCAGGATCTCCTCCAGCAGCGCCTGGGCGACCGGTCCGCCCTCCACCTCACCGCCCTCCCACTCGGCGCGCGCCACGACCACCTGCCAGTGCGGGGCGGCCCCCAGGCCCGGCAGCAGCACCGGCGCCGCCACCCGCAGCCGCGCCGCGATCTCGGCGGGCGCCGCGCCCGTCTGCACCAGCTCCAGCACCTCCTGCGCGAGCCGCCTGCGCACCGTGCGCGCCGCGTCCCGGCGGTCCCGCTCGACCGCGATGAGCTGGGTGACGCCCTGGAGCAGGTCGAGGCGCTCCTCCGCCCAGTCACCGGCGTCCGCCTCGACGGCCAGCAGCCAGTCCGACAGCACCGTCTCGCGCACGTCCCGCGCGGAGCGGCCGCCGGAGCGGACCGGGAACAGCGAGTACGTCGTCTGGCCCACGATCACCCGGTGCGGGCCGCGGCGGCCGGTGCGGACGGCCGTCAGGTGCTCCGCCGCGAGCTTCGCGCACACCTCGGACGACGGCCCGGGGCCCGCCACCTTGGGGCCCGCGATGAGCCGCCCGGTGGGGGAGAGGACCCAGGCGCGCAGGTCGAGGTCGGAGCCGAGCAGGTCCAGCACCACGTCGGGGCCGCCGCCCGCCGGGCCCGAGGTCATCATCCGCCGGTGCCGGTCGACGACGGCCGCGAGGTCCCCGGCCCGCTCGCCGGACACCTGCCGTACGACGTGCTCGGTGATCGTCGCGAACGCCACCGACTCGTGCACCGCGAACAGCGGCAGCCGGTGCCGGGCGCAGGCGACGACCAGGTCCTCCGGCACATCGCCGAGCTCGGCCTCACCGGCGGCGAGCGCGGCCACGCCGGCCTGCACCAGGATCCGTACGAACGGCTCGGAGTCCGCGGCGTCCCGGCGCCAGGCCAGTCCCGTCAGCACCAGCTCGCCCCCGGAGAGGTAGCGGCTCGGGTCCCGCAGGTCGGTGGTCATCACACCCCGGACGGTGCGGTCCAGCTCGTCCTCGCCGCCGAGCAGCCGCAGGCCCAGCGCGTCGGTGTCCAGCAGTGCGCGCAGCCGCATTCTCGTCGCCGCCGTTCTCTGTCTCGAAATCTACGATGAAGCGTGAGGGCCCACCGGGTGCGCGGACCGACGCCGACGGGCTCGCGGCCCGTGGGGGCGCCCTCCTGAGCCGCGTTCTCCTGTTGCGGGGCTGTTTCCCGCGTTTCCACGGGAAAACCGGGAGGTTACCCAGGACCTCCGTTCATACGAATCTACAAGATGCCCGCATCGACCAGCCAACTCCTTCATGGTTTCGGTGACTGACCCCGTCGGAGTACGCCGCTGTGTACTGGCTGCGATCCGCGTGAACAGCACTTGAACGAGCCGGGCCCGCCGCACCCGAATCTGGCTCGATCCGAACGACTCACGAGACGAAGAAGAGAGCCGGTCATGGACTTCCTTCGCCCCGCCAGCTGGGAGGAGGCGCTCGCCGCGAAGGCCGCGCATCCCACCGCTGTGCCGATTGCGGGTGGTACCGACGTGATGGTCGAGATCAACTTCGACCACCGGCGGCCCGAGTACCTCCTCGACCTCAACCGCGTCGGCGACCTCTACGAGTGGGAGGTCGGCGAGGAGAGCGTGCGGCTCGGTGCCTCCGTCCCCTACACGAAGATCATGGAGAACCTGCGGGCCGAACTGCCGGGGCTGGCCCTCGCCTCCCACACCGTGGCCTCCCCGCAGATCCGCAACCGCGGCGGCGTCGGCGGCAACCTCGGCACCGCCTCCCCGGCCGGCGACGCCCACCCCGCCCTCCTCGCGGCCGGCGCCGAGGTCGAGGCCGAGTCGGTGCGCGGCTCCCGCCGTATCCCGATCGACGCGTTCTACACCGGCGTGAAGCGCAACGCGCTCGCCGCCGACGAGCTGATCCGGGCCGTCCACATCAAGAAGGCCGACGGACCCCAGCAGTACTCCAAGGTCGGCACCCGCAACGCCATGGTCATCGCCGTGTGCGCCTTCGGGCTGGCCCTGCACCCCGGGACCCGCACGGTCCGCACCGGCATCGGCTCGGCCGCCCCCACCCCCGTGCGGGCGAAGACCGCGGAGGAGTTCCTGAACGCGGCGCTCGACGAGGGCGGCTTCTGGGACAACGGCAAGATCATCACTCCGTCGGTCGCCAAGCGGTTCGCCGACCTGTGCGCCGCCGCCTGCAACCCGATCGACGACGTCCGCGGCACCGCGAGCTACCGCAGGCACGCGGTCGGCGTCATGGCCCGCCGCACGCTGACCTGGACCTGGGAGTCGTACCGCGGCACCGACCGCGCCTCGCGTCAGAAGGGGAGTGCTGCGTGATGCGTGTCAACTTCACCGTCAACGGACGTCCGCAGGAAGCCGACGACGTGTGGGAGGGCGAGTCCCTGCTGTACGTGCTGCGCGAGCGGCTCGGCCTGCCCGGCTCCAAGAACGCCTGCGAGCAGGGCGAGTGCGGCTCCTGCACGGTCCGTCTCGACGGCGTCCCGGTGTGTTCCTGCCTGGTCGCCGCCGGCCAGGTGGAGGGCCGTGAGGTCGTCACCGTGGAAGGCCTGGCGGACTACGCCAAGCAGCGCGCCGAGCACGGCGGCTGCGCCTCCGGCGGGTGCGGATCCGGGGGGACCTCGATCGACGAGGCCCGGCGGTGGCAGGCCGGGGGCACCGACTCCCACACCGGTGAGGGCACCGCACTCTCCCCGGTCCAGCAGGCCTTCATCGACGCCGGCGCCGTCCAGTGCGGCTTCTGCACGCCCGGCCTCCTCGTCGCGGCCGACGAGATGCTGGAGCGCAACCCGAACCCGTCCGACGCGGACATCCGCGAGGCGCTCTCGGGCAACCTGTGCCGCTGCACCGGCTACGAGAAGATCATGGACGCGGTCCGCCTCGCGGCCGCCCGGCAGCAAGAGGCGGTCTGACGATGCCCACCAACGGCGCTCCCACCAAGATCACCCAGGGCTCGCAGACCAAGGGCGGCATCGGCGAGTCCACGCTCCGGCCCGACGGCATCCTCAAGGTCACCGGCGAGTTCGCGTACTCCTCCGACATGTGGCACGAGGACATGCTCTGGGGCCAGATCCTGCGTTCCACCGTCGCCCACGCCGAGATCGTCTCCCTCGACACGTCCGAGGCGCTCGCCACGCCCGGCGTGTACGCCGTGCTGACGTACGACGACCTGCCGACCGAGGTGAGGAACTACGGCCTGGAGATCCAGGACACCCCGGTCCTCGCCCACGGCAGGGTCCGCCACCACGGCGAGCCGGTCGCGATCGTCGCCGCCGACCACCCGGAGACCGCCCGCCGCGCCGCCGCGAAGATCAAGGTGGAGTACCGCGAGCTGCCCGTCATCACCGACGAGGCCTCCGCGACCGCCCCCGACGCGATCCTGATCCACGAGAACCGCGACGACCACCACATCGGCCACGTGCCGCACCCGAACATCGTGCACCGCCAGCCGATCGTCCGCGGCGACGCCGACGAGGCGGCGAAGAGGGCCGACGTCATCGTCCGGGGCGAGTACACCTTCGGCATGCAGGACCAGGCCTTCCTCGGCCCCGAGTCCGGTCTCGCCGTGCCGGAGGAGGACGGCGGCGTCCACCTCTACATCGCCACCCAGTGGCTCCACTCCGACCTGCGCCAGATCGCCCCCGTCCTCGGCCTGCCCGAGGAGAAGGTGCGGATGACGCTGGCCGGCGTCGGCGGCGCGTTCGGCGGGCGCGAGGACCTGTCGATGCAGATCCACGCCTGCCTGCTGGCGCTGCGCACGGGCAAGCCCGTCAAGATCGTCTACAACCGCTTCGAGTCCTTCTTCGGGCACGTCCACCGCCACCCGGCCAAGCTGTACTACGAGCACGGGGCGACGAAGGACGGCAGGCTCACGCACGTCAAGTGCCGCATCGTCCTCGACGGCGGCGCGTACGCCTCCGCCTCCCCCGCGGTCGTCGGCAACGCCTCCTCGCTCGGCATCGGCCCCTACCGGGTCGACGACGTCGAGATCGAGGCCATCGCCCTCTACACCAACAACCCGCCCTGCGGCGCCATGCGCGGCTTCGGCGCGGTCCAGGCGTGCTTCGCCTACGAGGCGCAGATGGACAAGGTGGCCGGCCGACTGGGCATGGACCCGGTGGAGTTCCGGCAGCTGAACGCCATGGAGCAGGGCACCCTGATGCCGACGGGCCAGCCCGTCGACTCCCCGGCCCCCGTCGCCGAACTCCTGCGCCGCGTCAAGGCGATGCCGATGCCGCCGGAGCGCCAGTGGGAGAGCAGCGAGGGCGCGGACGTACGGCAGCTGCCCGGCGGTCTGTCCAACACCACGCACGGCGAAGGCGTCGTCCGCGGGGTCGGCTACGCGGTCGGCATCAAGAACGTCGGCTTCTCCGAGGGCTTCGACGACTACTCGACCGCCAGGGTGCGCATGGAGGTCGTCGCGGGCGAACCCGTCGCCACCGTGCACACGGCGATGGCGGAGGTCGGCCAGGGCGGGGTCACCGTCCACGCGCAGATCGCCCGCACCGAGCTGGGCGTCGCCCGGGTGACGATCCACCCGGCAGACACGGGGGTGGGCAGCGCCGGTTCCACGTCCGCCTCACGGCAGACGTACGTCACCGGTGGCGCCGTGAAGAACGCCTGCGAACTGGTGCGGGAGAAGGTGCTGGAGATCGGGCGCCGGAAGTTCGGCTCGTACCACCCCGCCTGGGCCACCGCCGAACTGCTCCTGGAGGGCGGCAAGGTCGTCACCGACGGCGGCGAGGTCCTCGCCGGCCTGGTGGACGTCCTCGGCGACGAGGCCGTCGAGGTCGAGCAGGAGTGGCGGCACCGGCCGACCGAGCCCTTCGACCTGCGCACCGGCCAGGGCAACGGCCACGTCCAGTACTCCTTCGCCGCCCACCGGGCCGTCGTCGAGGTCGACACCGAGCTGGGCATGGTGAAGGTCGTCGAGCTGGCCTGCGCCCAGGACGTCGGCAAGGCGCTCAACCCGCTGTCCGTCCTCGGCCAGATCCAGGGCGGCACCACCCAGGGACTGGGCATCGCGGTGATGGAGGAGATCGTCGTCGACCCGAAGACCGCGAAGGTGCGCAACCCCTCCTTCACCGACTACCTGATCCCCACCATCCTCGACACGCCGACCATCCCGGTCGACGTCCTCGAACTCGCCGACGACCACGCCCCGTACGGGCTGCGCGGCATCGGCGAGGCCCCCACGCTGTCGTCGACTCCGGCGGTCCTCGCGGCGATCCGCGACGCGACGGGGCTGGAACTCGACCGCACACCGGTACGTCCCGAACACCTGACGGGAACCGTGTGACGCCGGCCGCCGTCGCCCGCACCCGTGCCGCAGAACGGCACGGGTGAGCGCGACGGCACCCGGCGCCCGGCAACCGTCCACCGGCGGTCACCCCGGCGCCGTCCCCCTTGTTCGTCTCGGGCCGTCCCCCGGGTCGTGCACCTCCCCAAAACCCGCCGGTCGCCGCAGGCGGCCCGCGGGTGTCCCTATGAACCTTGGGAGCAGGCCCCCATGACCCAGCAGTCACTGGAGCCGAGGACCACAGCCGACGACGCGGGCGAAGGCACCCGCGTCCCGGCCGGCAGGTCCTGGCCCGACCGGTACTTCCACATATCCCACCGGGGATCCACGGTCGCGCGTGAAGTGCGCGGCGGCGTCACCACCTTCATGGCGATGGCGTACATCCTGCTGCTCAACCCCCTGATCCTGTCCGGCAAGGACGCGGCGGGGGACACGCTCGGCCGGCAGGCCCTGATCACCGCGACCGCGTTCGCGGCGGCCCTCACCACCCTGCTGATGGGCTTCTTCGGCAAGGCGCCGCTCGCCCTGGCCGCCGGCCTCTCCGTCTCCGGCGTCCTGGCCTCCCAGGTCGCCCCGCAGATGACCTGGCCGCAGGCGATGGGCATGTGCGTGATGTACGGCGTGGTCATCATGCTGCTCGTGGTCACCGGCCTGCGCGAGATGATCATGAACGCGATCCCGCTCGCGCTCAAGCACGCGATCACCATGGGCATCGGCCTGTTCGTCGCCCTGATCGGCTTCTACAAGGCCGGCTTCGTGCACCAGGGGAAGGCGACCCCCGTGTCGCTCGGCCCGACGGGCGAGCTGGCCGGCTGGCCGGTGCTGCTCTTCGCCGTCACCCTCCTCGCCATCTTCATGCTGCAGGCGCGCGGCGTCCCCGGCGCGATCCTGATCGGCATCGTCGGCGGCACCGTCCTCGCGGTGCTCCTCAGCGCACTGGACGTCATCGCCCCGAAGCAGTGGGCGAGCGGCGCCCCCGAACTGCACGGCAGCGCCGTCTCGATGCCCGACTTCTCGCTCTTCGGGAAGGTCGAGTTCGGCGGCTGGGGCGAGGTCGGCGCCATGACCGTCGGCATGATCGTGTTCACCCTCGTCCTCGCCGGGTTCTTCGACGCGATGGCCACCATCATCGGCGTCGGCACCGAGGCGAAACTCGCCGACGAGCAGGGCCGCATGCCGGGCCTGTCCCGGGCGCTGTTCATCGACGGCGCGGGCGGCGCGATCGGCGGCGTCTCCGGCGCCTCCGGCCAGACGGTGTTCGTCGAGTCGGCGACCGGCGTGGGCGAGGGAGCCCGTACCGGACTCTCCTCCGTCGTCACCGGTCTCTTCTTCGCGGCCTGTCTGTTCCTCACCCCGCTGACGGCGATCGTGCCGGGCGAGGTGGCCGCCGCGGCCCTGGTGGTCATCGGCGCCATGATGATGATGAACGCCCGGCACGTCGACTGGGCCGACCGGGCCACCGCGATCCCGGTCTTCCTGACCGTCGTGATCATGCCGTTCACGTACTCCATCACGGCGGGCGTCGCGGCCGGCGTCATCAGCTACGCCGCCATCAGGGCCGCCCAGGGCAGGGCGCGGGAGATCGGCGCCTTCATGTGGGGCCTGACCGTGATCTTCCTGCTCTACTTCGCCCTCAACCCCGTCGAGAGCTGGCTGGGCGTGCACTAGAGGCCGTGTCTTCCGGATCAGCCCGGGGCCGCGGTCGGCCGGGCACCGCAGCCCCGAGTCGGGCTGATCCGTAAGACGGGACCCAGCCCTTCCCGCGAACACCCTCCACACGACCGCAGTAAGGAGACCGAGAGATGCTGGAGATCGCCGAGGAGCTGAACCGGTGGGTCGAGCAGGGCCGTGACTTCGCCGTGGCCACCGTGGTGGCCGTCGGCGGCAGCGCCCCACGCCGGCCCGGGGCCGCCCTCGCGGTGGACGCCGACGGCACGGCGATCGGCTCGGTCTCCGGCGGCTGTGTGGAGGGCGCCGTCTACGAACTGTGCCAACAGGCCCTCGAGCACGGCGAGTCGGTCGTGGAGCGCTTCGGCTACAGCGACGACGACGCCTTCGCGGTCGGCCTGACCTGCGGCGGCGTCATCGACATCCTCGTCACACCGGTCCGCGCCGGGGACCCGGTCCGCCCGGTGGCCGCCGCCGCGCTGGCGGCCGCCGCCCGCAAGGAGGCCGCGGCGACGGCCCGGATCGTCGCCGGACCACCGGAACTCCTCGGCCGCGCCCTGCTCGTCCGCCCCGACGGCTCCCACGACGGCGGCTTCGGCGCCCACCCCGAACTGGACCGCACGGTCGCCGCCGAGGCCCGCGCCTTCCTGGACGCCGGCCGCACCGGCACCCTCCGGATCGGCGAACAGGGCTCCCCCTGCGGGGCCCCGCTCACCGTGCTCGTCGAGTCCTCCGTGCCGCCGCCCCGGATGATCGTCTTCGGCGCGATCGACTTCGCGTCGGCGCTGGTGCGGATCGGCACGTTCCTCGGGTATCGCGTGACCGTGTGCGACGCCCGCCCGGTGTTCGCGACGCGGGCCCGCTTCCCGGAGGCCGACGAGATCGTCGTCGAGTGGCCGCACCGCTACCTCGAGCACACCGACGTGGACGGCAGGACCGTCCTGTGCGTCCTCACCCACGACGCCAAGTTCGACGTCCCCCTGCTCCGGCTCGCCCTGCGCCTGCCGGTCGCCTACGTCGGCGCCATGGGCTCGCGCCGCACCCACCTCGACCGCACCGAGCGGCTGCGCGCGGTCGGCGTCACCGAGCTGGAGCTGGCACGGCTGCGCTCACCCATCGGCCTCGACCTGGGCGCCCGTACACCCGAGGAGACCGCGCTGTCGATCGCCGCGGAGATCGTGGCCGGCCGGCGGGGCGGCAGCGGCGTGCCGCTGACCGGCGCGCACACCCCGATCCATCACGACGTGACGTCGGTGCCGGCCGGGAGGATCGGGTCGGTGGCCTGAGGCGGGAGCGTGAGCCGGCGGACCACCGGCTGGTCCGGCCAGGCGAACGCGTAGTGCGGATCCCCCGACTCGCTCAGCCGGACGAAGCGCAGCAGTTCGCGCACGATGCCCGCGTTCCCCATCGCCCAGCCGGTGCGCGGTTCGAGCGTGCCGGGAGTGGCCCGGTGCTCGACGTTCGACCAGCGTGCCCCGTCGGCGTCCCGGGTCGCGCGGGCGACGAGGTCCTCGACCAGCACCCCGGCGAAGTCCGGGGAGTCGCCCTGCTCGGCCATCCGGTCGCAGGCCAGCGCCAGGACGCCCGCCGTGCCGCAGCAGCGGGCGTTGTTGTCCCAGAAACCGGGCCGCAGCCGGCGCGGCAGACCGGAGTGCGTCACGGTGTGCCAGCAGCGGTCGGCGAGAGCCTGCCACGCGGGCTCGGCCAGGACGTTCCGCAGCAGCCGGAAGACCTGGGCGTCACCGGCCGGGCCGTGACACCAGCCGTAGCTGTACCGCTCGACCAGCTCGGGGACGTGCTGCGGGTCGGAGTGGGGCACCAGGAAGCCGTACGGTCCCGCCTCGTCGCGGGCCACGACGTCCGCGGCCCCGGCCCGCGCCAGGTCCACCAGGTCCGTCCGGCCGGTGGCCGCGCCGACGGCGGCCAGCCCGTACACGATGCCGAGCGTGCCGTGCGAGACGTGGTGCAGCCGCGCCCGCACACCGGGCCGGTGCGCCCACTGCACGCCCGCCGCGGTCGCCTCGGCCGTGCGCGCGTAGGGCTCCAGCGCGAGCACGGCCAGCTCGGGGTCGCCGAGCGCGAGCGCGCCGAGACCGATGCCCGCGTTGCCGCCCATCAGCTCGAACAGCTCGCCCCAGCGCGTCCCGTCGAAGCGTGACCGCACCCGCGCCAGGGCCCGGCCGGCGGCGGCCCCGGCGGCGCCGTCGCCCAGTTCGCGGTGGACGGCCCGCAGCACGAGCGCCATACCGGTGCGGCCGAAGTACAGCGAGTCGTCCCCGCACTCCTCGACGGCGACCACCAGGCTCCGTGCCGCGCGCAGGGCGGCGTCGCCGTAGGCGTCGTCCCCGAAGTGCCGGCGCGCCTCCAGCAGCACCGGCACGATCCCGGCGGTGCCGTCGTAGAGCATCGGTGCGAGCGTGGCGTCCGAGGGACGGGAGGGCCAGCCGAGGCCGCCGTCCCCCGTCTCCCGCGCGACCCCCAGCAGCCAGCGCAGACCGTCCACCGCGAGCGCTTCGACCTCGTCCACCGCCGTCATGCGACCACCCCCGTCCTGCGTCCACCCTGGCACGCGGTACGGCACCTGCCCAGGGGGCCGGTCCGGGGGTCAGTCGCGCAGCACGAAGCAGCGCGGTCCGCCCGGCTCCAGGTCGTAGAAGTGGCCCCGGCTCCAGCGGTCCGTCACCGTCGCCACGTCGTCGGGAGTGAGGCCGATGGAGCGGCGCTCCGCGGGCAGCCGTCCGGTGAGCGGCGTCGTCACCAGCCACACCCCACCGGGCGCCAGCAGCGTACGGACCAGTTCCGCGACGGCCGCCTTGTCGGGCAGGAAGGCCAGCACCAGCCGCATCGTCACCAGGTCGAAGGAGCGCGCCGGCAGGGTCGCGGCCTCGGCGGCGTCCGTGATGTCCAGCCGGCGGACGCGCAGGCGCGGTGCGAGGCCGGTGTACCGGTCGCGGGTCGCGGCCACCGCCGCGTCGGCCCAGTCCACGGCGAGGGTGTGACAGCCGAGCCCGGCGAGTGCGGCGGCGTACCCGCCGAGCCCGCAGCCGACGTCCAGGGCGCGGGTGCCCGGCCCCGGCCGTACGGCGTCGGCGAGCAGCCGCAGTTCGTGCTCGTCGGCGCTCCGGAAGCCGTGGCCCGCGGCGAAGTGCTCCTCCCAGTGCCGCCGTCCGGTCGGGCCGGTGCGGGTCACGGGCGGCGCAGCAGACGGTTGGCCGCCCGCCCGAACATCCGCCGGGCCGTGGCCCGCAGCAGGGGATCGAACAGGGACGGCAGGGGCCGCAGCCGCAGCTCCTCGCGCCACACCACCCGGGCCCGCCCGCCCGGCCCGGGCCGCACCTCGATCTCCGCCCAGCCCCGGACCGTCCGGCCGCGTTTCTCCAGCCGGCACAGACCCGGCTCGTCCTCGCCCGGAGGGCACCAGACGGTGACTTCCATCCGGTCGTCGACGGCGAGCGGTCCGATCCCGGAGCGGGCCACGAACACCGTGCCCTCGCGGGTCGGCCCGGGCGTGACCACGGTGACGCGGGTCAGCGGGACCACGTCGCCGTGCCGGGTCCACTCGGTGAGCCGGCGCCAGGCCTCGTCGAGGGCCAGTGGTGCCGTGCGTTCGAACTGGAAGGTGACCACGGGAAGATCGTAGGGATTCCGGGCGTCCGGGCGGCACGATCTCCGACGGCTCACACTCTTGGCTCAGCCGGCGGCGAGCGGTGGACCTTCCCCGGCTCGGCCTTCCCCGTGTTTGAGGCAGCCGTCAGCTGGCACCCGAATGGTCCGGACGTCGCCCACCCGCCGCACCCGGGCGGAGGAAGGCGCGCGCATGACCGCCTACACCGTCGTGATCCCGACCCTCGTACGGGACTCGCTCGCCGACTGCCTCGGCGCGCTCGCCGCCGCCAAGGGGCCGAAGCCGGCCGGCATCGTCCTCGTCGACGACCGGTCGGACCCCGAGCCCTGCCCCCTGGAGCACCCGTTGAGCGTCCTCGGCGACCTGCGCGAGCGCACCACCGTCCTGCGCGGCGGCGGCCGGGGACCCGCCGCCGCCCGTAACGCCGGGCTGCGCGCGGCCGCCGCGCCCTGGGTCGCCTTCCTCGACGACGACGTCCAGGTCGGACCCCACTGGGGCGAGCAGCTCGCCGAGGACCTGGCGGACGCCACCCCCGACACCGCGGGCGTGCAGGGCGTGCCGACCGTACCCCTGCCGGACGGGCGCCGCCCCACCGACTGGGAGCGCGCCACCGCCGGCCTCGCACGGGCCCGCTGGATCACCGCCGACATGGCCTACCGCGCCGAGGCGCTCAAGCAGGTCGGCGGTTTCGACGAACGCTTGCGGCACGTCTTCCGCGAGGACACCGACCTCGCGCTGCGCCTGCTCGACGCGGGGTGGCGCATCCGACAGGGCCGGCGCACCTCCCGCCACCCGGTCCCGCCCGCCGACCGCTGGGCGTCCCTGCGCGCCGAGCGCGGCAACGCCGACGACGCCCTCATGCGGCGGCTGCACGGACCGGGCTGGCAGCACCGGGCGTTCGCCCCGCGCGGCCGGATCCGCGCCCACGTCGCGACGACCGCGGCGGGCCTGGCCGCCGGCACGCTCGCCGCGGCCGGCCACCGGCGGGCCGCCACGGCCGCCGCGCTCGGCTGGGCGCTGGGCACCGGCGAGTTGGCGTGGGCGCGCATCGCGCCCGGGCCGCGCACCCGCCAGGAGGTGACGACCCTGCTCGCCACCAGCGTCCTCATCCCGCCCGCGGCCACCTGGTACCGGCTGAACGGCACCTGGCGACACCGGCACGCGGCCCCCTGGCAGGAGGTGGCCCCGTGAACCGCGTCCGCGTCGTGCTCCTCGACCGCGACGGAGTCCTCGTCGAGGACGTCCCCGACAACGCCGACCCCGGCCGGGTCCGCCCCGCCCCCGGCGCGCGCGAGGCGCTCGCGCTGCTGCGGGCGCGCGGCGTGCGCACCGGCGTCCTCACCCACCAGCCGGGCGTCGCCCGCGGACTGCTGTCCCAGGCCGACCTGCGGCGCGTCGACGAACGGATCGACGACCTCCTCGGCCCCTTCGACGTCTGGGCGGTCTGCCCGCACGACCCCGACGACGGCTGCCACTGCCGCGCACCGGCGCCCGGACTGGTGCTGTGGGCGGCGGGGCGGGTGTGCACGCCGCCCGGGCGGATCGCCGTGGTCGGCGCGACCGGGAACACCGTCGAGGCCGCGCGCCGGGCCGGCGCCCACGGCATCCTCGTCCCCACCCCGGCGACCCGCCCGCAGGAGACGGCCGCCGCCGAGCACGTGGCCACCGACCTGCTCACCGCGGTGCGCGGGCTGCTGGCCGGGCCGCCGAGGCAGCACGTGCTGGCGGACGAGCGGGCGATCACGGCGGCCTACCGATCGGCTGAACGGCCCTGAGCGCGAAGAAGGGCGGCCGGTGAGCGCACGAAGAAGGGCGGCCGGAGGCGGGACGAACTCACACGAAGACGAACGCGGCACGAACGCAGCGGGGCCGCCCCGAAGAACCGGGCGGCCCCGCTGAAGGGGTTGGGGACTGAGGGGACTGAAGGGCACGGGCGGGCCGTACGGCACTCCCCGTCACACTCCGCGTCACGCGTTCTCCGGACGCTCCCCCTTCGGCCCCCGCCCCCGCTCCGTGCGCGGGCCCCGGCTCCGCCGCTGGGGATCGTTCCGCAGGTCCTCGTTGGCGGCCGCGTTGGCGTCCCGGTCGGAGATACCGGACCGTTCGGCCTCCTTGCGGCGAAGGGGCACACCGGGCGCCGGGACGTGCGGGCTCCCGGTCGTCCGGGCGCCCGGTCAGGGCTCCGTCCAGCGGCACAGCAGCCGGAACGCCGCGTACAGCGTCAGGGGCCAGACCGCGGCGAACGCCCAGATCACGGCCGGTGCCGAGGTGATGATGCCGGCCACCATCAGGGCGACGGACACGGCGAGCAGCAGCGCGACGGCCAGCGGGTGGGGGGTGCAGGACGCCAGGCGGGAGAGACCGGGGCGCCATCGCAGGGTGCGCAGCCGCCGGTCGAGGCGGCGGTCGCGGCGCAGCGCGCGTTCCATCTCCGCCAGGACGCGCCGCTCGTCATCGGAAAGCCGGCCTGTCGTCACTGTCTCTCCTCGTCTCTCCTCGCCGGGCCGACACGGACGCCGCCCGAGTGCCCGGGCGTCCGGCGGAATAACAGCGCGACAACGACGCGTCCCCGGCCGGCGGGTTCGCCGACCGGGGACGCACCGGATCCCGTGGGTCAGGAGGGACGCTCCGGGGGACGCGTCACTGGGCGTAGTACGTCGCGTCCGCCCGGTCCGTCGCCGTGCTCAACGCCTGCACGTACAGCAGGTACTCGTAGTGCCGGATGTAACGGCCCGCGTAGTTGTACGACTCGTAGGAGATCCCCGCCGAGTCGGCGAGCCCGGCCCGCTTGTAGAACGTGGCGTCGGAGGCGAACTGCGCCGTGCCGTCGTTCTTCTCCAGCCACACCTCGAAGTTCTTGTGCCGCAGGTAGTAGCCGGGGAAGTTGGCCGACTCCAGCGACACCGTGCCGCTGCCGGCCAGGCCGGGCACCACCCGGAACTGCGAGTCCGCGAGCGGGCTCACGTTCGCCTCCACCCGGGCGCGGTACTCCCAGTGGCGGATGAAACGGTCGGCGACGTTGTACGAGGAGAAGCGCTGCGGGGTGACCCCGTCGGCGACCGGGATGCCGAAGTCGGGCGTTCCGTCGGCCTTCCAGTACACCTTCTGCACGCGGGTGCGGCGGTTGGGGTCGTTCAGCGGGTCGCCGGTGATGTTCTTGTAGCTGCGGTCGTGGTACACGAGGATGTCGGACTTGCCGTCCTCGGAGACGGTGAAGGAGTTGTGGCCGGGACCGTACTGCGAGGTCGCGTCACTGGACTTGAACACCGGCTGCGCACCCTTCGACCAGGACGCCGGGTTCGTCAGGTCGGCGCTCGCGGACGCGGTCAGCATGCCCAGGCAGTAGTTGGCGTCCGTCGCGCTCGCCGAATAGGTCATGAAGACCTTGCCGCCGCGCTGGATGACGGCCGGCCCCTCGTTGACCTTGTAGCCGATCGTCTCCCAGGACAGCGTGGGCTGGGAGATTTCCGCCGGAGTCCCGGTGATGGTCCAGGGGTTGGCCATCTTCGCGATGAAGAGGCTGGTGTTGTTGTTCTCGGCCGGGTTGCGCTGCGCCCAGGAGAGGTAGCGCACGCCGTTCACGACGAAGGTGGTGGCGTCGAGGGAGAAGGTCTCCCACGTGGTCTTGATCTGGCCCTTCTCGGCCCAGGTCGCGGTGAGCGGGTTGCTGCCGGTGCCCTCCAGGACGTACATGCGGATCGCCCACACGTCGTTGGTGGCGCCGGCCGCGAAGTACACGTACCACTTGCCGTCGATGAAGTGGATCTCCGGCGCCCAGATGTGGGCGCCCATGACCCCGCTGGTGTGCTTGGTCCAGATGGTGACCTCCGGGGCCGTCGACAGGCCCTGGATGGTGGTCGCCCGGCGCAGCACGATGCGGTCGTACTCGGGGACGGTCGCGGTGAAGTAGTAGTAGCCGTCGGTGTGTTTGAAGATGTGCGGGTCGGCCCGCTTCTCGGCGACGGGGTTGGTGTACGTCACGGCGGGGGAGTCGGGTACGGCGGCCTGGGCGGGGGAGCCCACGCCGGTGAGCACGGTGGCGAGGGCGACGAGCACGGCCATGAGCAGCCGGACGGCGTTGCGTCTCAAGGGAGTTCTCCAGTCGGTGGAAGGCGGTGCGGGAGGGGGATCACGTCGTGGGCACGAGCCGCCACCGCCGGCAGGCGTTGTTCAGCCAGGTCCACTGCCGTACGTCCACGCCGTCGGCGGTGCCGCCGCCCGCGAGGTCCGGGCCCTTGCCGCTGTCGCGGGTGACGAGGTGGTACGACGTCGGGGTCGTCGCCGTCTCCCAGGACGGGCCGCGGAGGGTCGTGCCGAGGGCGACCGGGGTGCCGGGGTTCGGGGCGCCGGCGGCGTTCCGGGCGCCGGGGCGCGGGGGTGACACCCGAGGCATACAGCACCTCCCTTGTCCGGGGTTTCGAACACGGTTCGTAACTTCGGCCAGAACATAGGGGGCGCACATGCCCCCGTCAATGGTTTGGACAGAGGCTCCCCCGGGGCCGGTGGGGCAGCTTCGGTGGCCCACGCTTCACAGAACGCACACACAAGGCCATCGGCGCTTTAAAATTCAAGCGCTACGCTCGTCGCCAGTCGAGTGGCCGGAGGCGCCCAGGTGCCCCGGCGCTCGCTTCCCCCACACTCACAGGAGACGGCGTGCGCGACGGCGACGTAGTGGTGATCGGCGGTGGCTACGCGGGCGTCCGTCTCGCGAAACGGCTGGACGCGACGGCGCGGGTCACGCTGGTGGACCGCAAGGAGATCTTCTTCCACCGCATCGCCTCCCTGCGCGCCGGCGTGCGCCCGGAGTGGACGGCGACCCCCTTCATCCCGTACGACCGGCTGCTGCGACACGGCCGGGTGGTCACCGGCAAGGCCGTCCGCATCGACACGGGCGAGCGGCAGGTGGTGCTGGCCACGGGGGAGCGGCTGCCGTACGACGTGCTCGTGATCGCCACCGGCGCCGACTACCCCGAACCGGCCCGCTTCGTCGGCACCACCACCGAGGAGGCGGTCAAGTCGTTCGCCGAGCACCAGCGCAACGTGAGCGCCGCCGGGCACGTCCTGGTCGTCGGCGGGGGACCCTCCGGCGTCGAGCTGAGCGCCGAGATCCGCCTGGCCCGGCCGGACGCCCGGGTCACGCTCGCCCACTCGGGGCCCGCGCTGCTCCACGCGACGGGCAGCGCGCGGGCCGGCCGCAAGGCCCAGGCCTGGCTGGAGTCCCACGACGTCGAGGTGCGGCTCGACTCGTTCATGTCCCCCGGCCACGACTTCGGCACCTACCGCGACGCCCGCGGCAACGTCGTCGAGGCCGACCTCTCCTTCTGGGCGACGGGCACCACCCCCAACACACTCTGGCTGCGCCTGGCCGGGCACGGCGACTGGCTCAACCCGTCCGGGCACGTCAAGGTCGACCGGACCCTGCGGGTCGAGGGGCGGCTGGACGTGTTCGCGGTCGGCGACGTCAACGACGCCACCGAACTCAAGATCACTCCCGCCGCGCTCGCCCAGGCGGACCTCGCCGCGTGGAACATCCGCGCCTACCTCAACAGCGCCGGCCGGCACCGCAAGGAACCCCGCCTCTACCGGCCCGTCCACCGGACCCCGCTGATCGTGCCCTTCGGCGCGGCCGACGGACTGACCATGCTGCCCGTCCCGGGCGGTGAGACCGCCGTCCTCGGCAGCCGCACCTCGGTCCTGGCCAAGGCGAAGACCCTGATGACGCCGTACATGAGGCGCCAGCTCGGGTACACCGCGACCTGAGCCCGGCAAGCACCGGAGACACCCGACGCCTGCCGCACGGTCCCGTCGCCCCCTGCCGCGGCCCGGCTCCCGCCCCGGCCGCCGACGACGCCCTCGCGTCGTCCGCCGTGTCGGTGGGGTCGCTCGTGGGCGGGGTGTTCGGTGGGTCTGCCGTGATCTCGTGTCGGCCGCCCTGCCCGCGGTTGTTCGTACGCCGGGCGTCCGGGTGGGCCGGCCGGGACGTCCGCGTCGGCCGTCGGTGTCGGTGGGGTCGCTCGTGGGCGGGGTGTTCGGTGGGTCTGCCGTGATCTCGTGTCGGCCGCCCTGCCCGCGGTTGTTCGTACGCCGGGCGTCCGGGTGGGCCGGCCGGGACGTCCGCGTCGGCCGTCGGTGTCGGTGGGGTCGCTCGTGGGCGGGGTGTCCGGCGGGCCGCCGTGATCTCGTGTCGGCCGCCCCGCCCGCGGTTGTTCGTACGCCGCGCGTCCGGGTGGGCCGGCCGGGACGTCCGCGTCGGCCGCCGTGCCGGTGGGGCCGCTCGCATGCCGGGCGTCCGGTGGGCCGGGTGGCCGGGGCGAGGTCGGCCAGGCCGCGGGCTCGTGGGCGGGCTCAGCCCGCAGCCGTGGGTGACCGCCGACGGGCGGACGAGTGTCCGTCCCCTCCCGAGAAGGTGCTCGGCGACCCGTTCGGCGTGCGGACATCCGTCCGCGCCCCGGCCCGCCACCGGAGATGGCCGCGCAGTGCTCGGCGCACGTCGTCCCCATGACCGGAGTCCGCGACGGCGACCGCCTCGCCGGCCGGTCGCGCAGGGCACGCGGCCTCGGGTGGGGCGCGCGGACGTCCGGCCGCTGTGCCCCGAGCGCGTCGTGCCGGCCGTCGCCCCGGACGACGGCCGCTCCTTGACCGGCGCCGACGCCGACGCTGCCACCGTCGGCTGCGCGCCCCTGTCGCGCACACCCCGCCGAGCCCCCTTCCGTCCCGTCCCACCACCCGCGCGACGTGAGGACGCGACAGCCCGTGGCCCGTGCCGCGGCCCGCACGTCGCAGTGATCTGCGTCACCGCAGCCCCTTAACCCGTGACGGCAGGTGGCCGCGGCGCGCTGAACACGGCGGGTCACCCCAGTGACGGGAGTGGCCCACGTGTCTTTCTTCCGCGGCCCTTCCCGGCCTTCTGTGGGGTGTTTCGTTCATGAGTCGTCGTTCGCACGCGTACCGACCGCTGAGCCTGAGACGGAGGGCTTGGCTGACGCTCGGCGCGGTGATCCTGGGCGGCGGCGGTGTGGTGACCTACGCGGTCGCCAGCCCCACCGCCGGTTCCGGCGCCGCGGCCCGGGCCAAGCGGCCGGTGAAGGTCTACGACCTCGCCCTGCGGGGCACCGCGGGCGACAAGCGGGAGCTGGCGCGCACCGACACCGAGCAGTTCTCGATGCTCGGCGTCTCCTGGACGGGCGCCACCCAGCGGATCGCCGGGACGGCACAGGTGCGCACCCGCAGCCGTGAGACCGGCGAGTGGAGCGCCTGGCAGGACCTCGGCCTGGACGTCGACCCGCTGGAGGACCCCGGCCCCGGTGTGCGCGGCGCGTCCGAGCCGCTGTGGGTCGGCTCCTCCGACGGCGTCGAGGCGCGGGTCGTCCGCAAGAGCGGCGCCACCGGTCCGCTGCCCAAGGGCCTCGAGGTCAACCTGGTCGACCCGGGCGTGGTGACCGACGCCGAGGCCGAGGCCGGCAGCGACGACCCCGAGCCCGCCGCGTACGTCGCCGAGGAGACCCCCGGCGCCACGTCCGCCGCGCCCACCGACTCGGGCACCCCGGCGGACGGCACGACGGCGACCCCGGCCGACACCGCGTCGACGGCGACCGCCACCGACTCGGCATCCGCGTCCCCGTCCCCGTCGGCCTCGGCCTCGGCGAGCACGTCCCCCAGCCCCTCGGACACCGTCCCCTCGGCGCCGCCGTCCACCGTGCCCCAACCGCCGGTCACCTCGCGCGCCGGCTGGGGCGCGGACGAGTCCATCAGCCCCGACGCGCCCGAGTACAACGCGGACGTCAAGGCCGTCTTCGTCCACCACACCGACGGGTCCAACGACTACTCCTGCGCCGACTCGGCGTCGGTCGTGCGGAGCATCTACGCGTACCACGTGCAGGTCAGCGGCTGGAAGGACATCGGCTACAACTTCCTGGTCGACAAGTGCGGCACGGTCTTCGAGGGCCGCAAGGGCGGCATCGACCGTCCGGTGCTCGGCGCCCACACCTTCGGCTGGAACCGTGAGTCCACGGGCATCGCGGTGCTCGGCGACTACACGGCCACCAGCGCATCCAAAGCCGCGCTGACCTCGGTCGCCCGCGTGGCGGCCTGGAAGCTCGGCCAGTACGGCGCCGACCCCGCCGGGACCGTCCAGCTCACCGCGGGCGCCACCCAGAAGAACTACTTCGGCACCGGCTTCACCACCGGCGGCAAGTACACCTTCCAGCGGATCTCCGGACACCGTGACGGTTACAACACCCAGTGCCCCGGCGGCTCCCTCTACACCCAGCTGCCGACCGTCCGCGCCTGGGCGGCCGGGCCGGTGCAGGGCCTGAAGGTCACCTCGGTCGGCGGCGCGGGCCTCACGGGCTCGACGTACTACACCAAGGGCTCCGTCACCGTGGGCTGGACGGCCACCACGCCGGCCTCGCTCATCTCCAGGTTCCAGGTGCTCGTCGACGGCACGGCGGTGGCCACCGTCCCGGGAACCGCCACCTCCGCCGGCGTCACGCTCGCCGCGGGCAGCCACACCGTCGCCGTACGGGCCGTGCACCAGTCCGGCAGGGTCACCACCACCGCCGCGCTGAACGTCGTCGCGGACACGACCGCACCGACCTTCCCGACCGCCCCGAAGCTGTCCCTGCGCACCGGCACCGTCAACACCAGCGCCGTCCCGGTCACCCTGGGCTGGAAGGCCGTCGACGACAAGGCGCTGCGCGAGGTGAGGCTGCTCGCCCCCACCACGGCCACCTTCGGCCCGGCCACCACCGCCTCCGGCCGCACCGCCGCCTCCGGCACCGCGACCACCTGGTCGATGCGGGCCTACGACTACGCCGGCAACTACCGCACGGCCTCCGCCTCCTACACCCCGGTGATCCTCCAGGAGACCTCGGCGACCAGGTCCGGCACCTGGACCGCGCGTTCCTCCACCGGCTACCTCGGCGGCAAGTCCTACTCCAGCGGCGCCAAGGGCGCGAGCCTCACCTGGACCTTCACCGGCCGCTCCGCCTCCTGGGTGGTCTCCCGCGCCTCCACCTCCGGCCAGGCGTACGTGTACGTCGACGGCACGAAGGTCGCCACCGTGGACCTGAAGTCCGCCACCACCCTGTACCGACAGGCGATCTGGACCAGGACCTGGTCGACGAGCGCCAAGCACACCGTCAAGATCGTCGTGGTCGGCACCAGCGGCCGGCCCACCATCACCACCGACGGCCTCGTGTACATCAAGTGACTCCGCACCCGTGGGGGATGTACCGGGGATGTACCGGTGAACATCCCCCACGGGCCGTCCGTACCCCTGGGCAGTCGTACGCCCGGCCGCGCCCGTGCGGCCGGGCACCGTCGGGGACCGGAATACGGAGAGGTACGTGGCACAGCAGCCGCAGCGAGGACACACCGGCCGAACCCTGTCCACCGCCCGCCTGGCGCGCGGCGCGGCACTCCTCGGAGGCCTGGTCCTGCTTCCGCTGGCCACGGCCTGCGGCGGGGACACGGAGAGCGCCGCCCTGAACAGCGACCCGTCGAAGATCACCGCCGCCCCCGCGGCCGGCGTCGTGGCCCCGGCGAAGGTCGAGGTGATCGCCGGCCTGACGGGCTGCCAGGCCGAGATCCGCGTCGAGGCGGACGAGCTGCGCGAGGGCGTGTGCCACACGGAGACCGCCGACTACCTGATCACCACCTTCCCCGCGGAGAAGTACAAGCTGGCCTGGCTGGACGCCGCCGGCGTGTACGGCGGCACGTATCTGGTCGGCGAACGCTGGGTCGTCAGCGCGAAGCCGGAGACGCTGCAACGCTTCCGGCCCAAGCTCGGCGGGACCATCCGGCAGCTGCGGGGAATCGGCCCCACCCCGGCGCCCGGCGCGTCCTAGGGGCTGTCGTCAAACTCCCGCCTGCCCCGCGGGAGTTTGACGACCGCCCCTAGCGGACGCCGGACCGGCCGGGCGACGGCTGGTACGCGCTGATGAGGTACAGGGCCTCGTCGTCGATGGCGTTCTCGTCCCAGTCCAGGGAGATCCGCACCGGGTGCCCGTCCGCCGCGTACTCCGCCTCGGCGGTGTGCGCGTCGTCGCCGCGGGCCTGCTCCAGCCTCTCCAGCAGGCCGCCGATCGTGGGCGCCTGGCCGGGTACCTCCCGCGCCGCCCGCCGGCTGTCCTCGTCGAGCCCGACGACCTCCGCCACGGCGCCGTCCCGGACCTCCACCCGGAACGTACCCGCCAGGACCTGGGTCCGCGACGTCAGCGTGTAGGTGTAGGAAGCGGGTTCCTCCCAGCCGGGCCCCGTCGGCGTGCTCCCCCCGGCGGATCCCCGGGACGCCCCCGAGCCACAGGCGGCCGTCGCGCACAGCAGGGCGCCGATCAGCACGGCGGCGGAGACGGGACGGGGCCTCGGCGGAACGGCGGTCATGGTGGCTCTCCTCGGATCGGTTACGGCTGTGACGCCGACGGACCCGGGAACGTTCACGGCGACGCGGGCGAGCCGCTTCGGGACTGGACGTCGCAGCCCCTGTGGTGGCCGGTCTCCAGGTGCAGCCTGAGCAGCCACGGTGTGAACACCGCGGACGCCGACGGGGCCCCCGCCTCGCCCTGGCGCCGGACTCCGTCGCTAGCGCGACGGGCTCGTCTCCAGCAGTTCGCGGGCCATGTGCCGCGCGGGCGCGGCGGTCTCTTCGGCGACGTGCCGGAAGGTTTCCTGGGCGGGGCGGGCCGGCCAGGCGGGGGGAAGGTGCCGGGCGGGCAGCCGGGGGTCCGTGCGGATGGTCCCGAGCCATTCGCTGACCAGCCGCAGCCGGGTGCCGATCGGGTCGTCTCCGGCCCCGGCGTTCAGATGGGCGGTCCAGCGCTTGTCGAAGGTGACGTAACGGGCGGCGATGCTCTCCAGGTCCCAGGTGTCGCGGATCATCAGCTCGATGTCGGTGGCCTCGTCCGCCCGGGCGTGGAAGATCTTGACGTGGGCGGCGAGCCCGAGGTCGGAGACGACACCGGCGACGTCGACCTTCCCGGGGGCGATCCACAGTCCGCTGTACAGGGCGCCGAACCCGGACCAGGTCAGCCGTGAACGCAGGTCGTGGCGCTGGCGTTTCCAGGAGTCCGGGAGGGAGAAGCCCAGCAGGGTCCAGGCGCCGTCCCAGTCGTCGTTGACGGCGCCCTGCTTCCAGATGCGGGTGCGGCCGTCCTCCAGGACGCGGGTCGCCTGCGGGGTCAGACCGAAGTACATCCTGCGGCCCTCGCGCTGGCGCCGCAGCAGACCCCGGTTGACCATGCGGGTCAGCGTGGAGCGTACGGCCTGTTCACCGACTCCGGCGCGGCCGAGGACGTCGATGATGCTGCCCGAGTACACGCACAGGTCCCCCTCGTCCAGGACGTGGTTGCCGAAGAAGGCGAGCATGAGCGACTGCGGGCGCGGCTGCGGGCCGTCCGAGGTGTCCAGGATGTCGTCGTCCTCCACGCAGGCAAGCGTACGGCCGCCCGCCGACGGCGCGGCGGGCGGCCGTACGGCGTCACCGGCCGTCGGCGGGGTGGGCAAGGTCGTACGGCCGCGGGTACGGGGCGGGACGGTGGGTGACGTACCGGGCGGGGGACGCGGGATCTGCCGCGGCTGCCCGGGAGTTGAGGGCCTGCGGGTCGGTGCCGTGCCAGCCGCCGGTGGTGAGACGGTCCTCCAGGGTGTGCAGGGCGGCGAGTTGTTCGCCGGGACTGAAGGTGCAGTGGCCGGCGTTGTCGACGTACGCCTGCCGCAGCAGGGGCGCCGACCCGGCGGCGGTGACCGCCCGGCGCAGGGCGCTCTCCGTCTGGACGGGGACGAGGGCGTCGCCGATGGTGTGGACGGAGAGCTGCGGCTTGGTCAGCCGGCCGGTGAAGGAGCTGGTCCGGCTCATCCACGCGACGGCGGCCGGGTCGGCGCCGACGCGCGGGGCGCGGTTCAGGGCGGCCAGGTCGCCGCGCAGGGAGAGCCCGGCCTTCTTGTACAGCTCGGTGACCTCCTTGCGGACGGAGGACCGGCCGAGCAGCGCCGCGTAGTCGACCCCGGTGTTCCAGGACATGGTGCCGCCGGCCCGGCTCTCGGCCTCCTGCCGCCAGGTGAAGGCGGCGGTGTTCAGCAGGCCCTTCACGGCCGGGTACTGGTTGGCCTGCTGCGTGTCCCAGTCGGTCGCGGCGGGCCGGGTCTGCGTCGGCTGGTTCCAGACCGGGATGTTGTGCAGGGCGGCGGCCAGCGCGATCCGGGCCCGCCCGGCGGCCGTCGACTGCGCCGAGTCGACCACGGCCGTCAGGGCCTTCGCCGCGTCGGCGGCGGCCGCCTGGTCCGGCAGCCCGGTCAGGGGGATGTCGGAGCCGGGCGCGAGGAGCGTCCTGAGGGCGAAGACCGGGTCGAGGGTGTTGTTCCAGTTGGCGACGCCGCCGTGGACGAGACCGCACAGGGACAGCGACCCGTCGATCCGGTCCGCGTGGCGCTCGGCGATGGCGGTGGTGACCAGACCGCCGTACGACCTGCCCCAGGCGATGGTGCGACGAGCGGCGCCGAAACGGTCGCCGAAGGCGGACAGGGTCGCGAGCTGATCGGGTACCGCGTCCGTCACCGCCCAGCCCGTGGTGGCGTACGAGGATCCGATGAGCGCGTACCCGCGCTCCAGCAGGAGGGCCTTGGTGGCCTCGTCGGGCGCGTCCTGGGCGGGGTTGGCGGCGCCGGCCGGGACGTAGCCGTGGCTGAAGAGCAGGACGGTGCCGTTCCAGTCGGCGGGCACGTCCATCAGGTACGTCGCGCCCGACGGGAGCCCGCCCTCGATGCGGCTCGTGGTGGGGGTGGCCGCCACGGCCGGGGCCGGTGCGGCGGTGACGGCGAGCAGCAGGGCCGCGGCGCAGGCGGCGCGACGGGCGGCGCGCGTGCGCGGGCGTGTCCGGGGACGGGGGCGGGAGTGCGTCCGGGGGTGGGGGCTGGTGCCGGTCGTCATGCCGGGACTTCCTCCGTGTGGGGGGTGGTGGGGCGCTCGGTGGCGTCGGTGAGGGACGTCCGGCTGGTCTCGCGTACGCAGCAGACGGTCACCGCGGTGATGGCGGCTCCGCCGCAGAGCAGCAGGGCGACGGGGGTGCTGCCGCCGCTGGCGGCCACCAGGCTTCCGGCGATCATCGGCGAGAAGCCGGCGCCGATGAGGGTGGCGCCCTGGTAGCCGAGGGAGGCTCCGGTGTAGCGGACCCGGGTGCCGAACATCTCGGTGAGCAGCGCGCCCAGCGGGCCGTACATCGTGGACTGGGCGATGCCGTGGCCGAGGACGACGGCGAGGATCAGCAGACCGGGCGACCTCGAGTCGACCAGCGCGAGGACGGGGAAGGCGAGGGCCGCCGAGGCGACGGCTCCGGCGAGGACGACCGGGCGGCGGCCGATCCGGTCGGAGAGCGCGGAGGCGCAGGGCAGGACGACGAGGGCGACGCAGGCGGAGACGGTGAGGGCGGTGAGCACCTGCGGGCGTGCGTAGCCGATGCCGGTGGCGTACGCGATCAGGTAACTGGTCAGCAGCGACTGGGCGGTGAAGGCGCCGATGCCGACACAGCAGGCCAGCAGCAGGGGGCGCGGGTGACGCAGCACGTCGAGGATCGGCAGCCGCGCCTCGGCCCGGTCCTTCTTCACCTCGGCGAACAGCGGGCTCTCGACGACCTTGAGCCGGACGAAGAGTCCGACGCCGAGCAGCACCACGCTGAGCAGGAACGGCACGCGCCAGCCCCACGCCGCGAACTGGTCCCTGGGCATGGCGACCACGAGGGTGACGACGAGCGAGGACAGCAGGGAGCCGAGCGGGGCTCCCATCTGCGTGAAGCTGGACCACAGGCCGCGGCGCCGCTCCCCGGCGTGCTCGACGACCATCAGGGTGGCGCCGCCCCACTCACCGCCGATGGCGATGCCCTGGACGACCCGCAGGGTGATCAGCAGGACCGGCGCCCAGACGCCGATCGTGTCGTACGTGGGCAGCAGGCCGATGAGGAAGCTGGCGCCGCCCATCAGGCCCATGGTGAGCAGCAGCATGAACTTGCGGCCGAGCCGGTCGCCGAAGTGCCCGAAGACGATGCCGCCGAGCGGCCGGGCGACATAGCCGGCGGCGAACGTGCCGAACGCGGCGACGGTGCCGACGGCGGGATCGGCGCCGGGGAAGAACAGTTCGCCGAAGACGAGGGCGGCGACGGTGCCGTAGACGAGGAAGTCGTAGAACTCCACGGCGGTGCCGAGCAGTCCGGAGAGCGCGACCCGGCGCAGTTGCCGGGTGCGTTCGGGGGCCGTGGACGGTGATGCGACGGGGGACGTGGGCATCGCGGTCTCCCTTGACCGGGGGAAGGACACCGTGAACTTAGGCTCGCAGGTGACTGCCGTCAATAAAGTGCACAACATTCGCTCGCGTGTACACGTCGGTGTCCGCCCCGACGCAGTGGCCCGGATCACGCCGGCCGGGCTGAGTGCGGGGACGGGGCGACATCCGTATCCACCGCTGACGACCAGCGCCCGGATGCGAGGATGAGCACCGTGACAGCAGGGTGGTGTTCGCGCACGTTACGGGCCGCGGTGTTCGCGGCCGTGTGCGTGCTGCTCGCCGCCCTGGGCCACGTCCTGATGTCCGGCGACGACGTCCCCGCCGGGGTGCTCGGGGCCGGCCTGGCCGTGACCGGCGGCACCGGCTGGTGCCTGGCGGGCCGTGAGCGCGGACTGCCCCTGATCGTGGCCGTCGTGGTCGCCGCGCAGACCGCTCTGCACTCGGCCTTCTCCCTCGGCCGGCCGGCGTCCGGGAGCACCGGCTCCCCGGGCGGGGACGGCCCGGCCACGGCCCCCGTGGACTCCGTGGACTCCATGGACATGGGCACGGCCATGGCCATGGGGTACGCGGGCATGGGTCACCCGCCGGTGAGCCACCCGGGCATGAGCCACACCGGCATGGGCTCCGTGGATCACCTGGGGCACGTCACGGGAGGCGTCGGCTCGTCGTTCGCCGGCATGCTCGCCGCCCACCTGCTCGCCGCGCTCCTGACCGGACTGTGGCTGGCGTACGGGGAGAAGGCCGCCTTCCGCATCCTGCGGGCCGTGGCCGGACGGCTGGCGGCGCCGCTGCGGCTGCCGCTCGCCCTCCCCGCCGTCCCGGACCGCCCGCGCCTTCGCCCGCGCCGCCCCCGCTCGGAGCGGAACCCCGGCCCGCTCCTGCTCGTCCACGCGATCGTCTCGCGCGGTCCGCCGTGGGGACCGCTGTCGTCTGACGACAGCCGGTATCCCGGGCCGCCCCTGCGCGCCCCGGGCCTCGGCCGTACGCCCGCACGGGTGCCGTCGCGGCATCGCGCCGCGGCGCCCTGACACCACCGCGCCGCAGCCCCGCCCCGTAGCGCTGCCACCGCGCCGCAGTGCCGTACCAGTGCCACTGCGCCACCGCACCGCAGCGTCACCGCGCCGTCGTAGGGCCGACTCCTCACTCACCGGACCGTCCGCGCCCTCGCGCGCCCCCGGTCCGGGTCACGGATCCCGAGAAGGACACCAGGTGATCATCTCTGCCCTGCCCACCGCACCCGGCGAAACCGGCGGACCGGTCGCGGCCGACGAGTCGGCAACCGCCTGGGCGCTCGCCGCCCGGGGCGGTGACGCCGACGCCGTCGAGCAGTTCGTCCGCGCCCTGCACCGCGACGTCCAGCGCTATGTCGCCCACCTGTGCGCCGACCCCCAGGCGGTGGACGACCTGGCGCAGGACACCTTCCTGCGCGCCCTCGGCAGCCTGCACCGCTTCGAGGGGCGTTCCTCGGCGCGCGCCTGGCTGCTGTCCATCGCCCGCCGGGCCGTCATCGACAGCCATCGGTACGCCGCCGCCCGGCCCCGGCCGGCCGACGTACCGGACTGGCAGCTGGCCGTCGAACTGTCCCAACCGCGGGGCCTGCCGGGTTTCGACGACGGCGTCGCCCTGCTCGACCTGCTGGCCTCGCTGCCGGACGAGCGCCGGGAGGCGTTCGTCCTGACCCAGATGGTCGGTCTGCCCTACGCGGAGGCGGCCGAGATCAGCGACTGCCCGGTCGGCACGGTCCGCTCCCGCGTGGCCCGTGCCCGGGCGACCCTGATGGACCTGCTGACCGACGAGGCGGACGAGGCGGACGAGCGCCCCGCCGTGCCGGCGGCCTGAGCGCCTGACCGGGGTGGACGGGCGGGGCGGGCCTCGGCTCGCCACGGCGCGGTGCGCCGGCGGCGGCACGGTGTGCGGGGACCGCCGGGTGCCGCCGCCCCCGGCCCGCCGAAGACGGGTGCGGGAGGACGGAAGGGCTTACGAACCCCTGACGTCCTCGTGCCGGGCGGCCCGCCGCGGGGCCTGCGGGCCTACGGTCGGTGGCATGTTGATCCTGGTCACCGGAGGCGCGGGCTTCATCGGCTCGCACATCGTCACGGCCCTCATCGGCGCCGGGCACGAGGTCCGCGTCCTCGACGCGCTGCTGCCCGCCGCGCACCGCACGGTCCCGCCGGTCCCCGACGGGGTGGACCGGCGGCACGCCGACGTCCGCGACGGGGAGGCCGTGGCCGACGCCCTGCGGGGCGTGGACGCCGTCTGCCACCAGGCCGCGATGGTCGGTCTCGGCAAGGACTTCGCCGACGCCCCGGACTACGTGGGCTGCAACGACCTCGGCACCGCCGTGCTCCTGGCCGGTATGGCCCGAGCAGGGGTGCGGCGCCTGCTGCTGGCGAGTTCGATGGTGGTCTACGGCGAGGGACGGTACGCCTGCTCGCGCCACGGCGCCGTACGGCCCGGCCCGCGCCGGGTGGCGGACCTGGAGGCGGGGAACTTCGAGCCTCCGTGCCCGCACTGCGGTGAGCCGCTGACCGCCGGCCTGGTGGGGGAGGACGCCCCGGCCGATCCGCGGAACGTGTACGCGGCCACCAAGCTGGCCCAGGAGCATCTGTCCGCCGCGTGGGCGCGGGCGACCGGAGGGCGGGTGGCCGCCCTCCGCTACCACAACGTGTACGGCCCGGGAATGCCGCGGGACACCCCGTACGCGGGCGTCGCCTCCCTGTTCCGGTCCGCGCTCTCGCGCGGCGAGGCCCCGCGCGTCTTCGAGGACGGCGGGCAGCGGCGGGACTTCGTCCACGTCCAGGACGTCGCCGGCGCCAACCTGGCGGCGCTGGACGGCGTGGACCGTCTTCCGGAGGGCGGCCTGCGGGCGTACAACGTCGGCAGTGGAGACCCCCACACGGTGGGCGAGATGGCCGCCGTACTGGCCGAGGCGTACGGCGGGCCGACGCCGGTCGTCACGGGCGAGTACCGGCTGGGCGACGTCCGCCACATCACCGCCTCCTCGCAGCGGCTGCGCGACGAACTGGGCTGGAAACCGCAGGTCGCCTTCGCGGAGGGGATGACGGAGTTCGCGACGGCGCCCCTGCGGGCCGGGTGAACTCGCCCGGTTGACGGTGGCCGGCTGCCAGTTCCCGCTTCCCGGCTGCCGGGTCCGCATTCCGGTTGCCGGTTCCCGCTTCCGCGGTGCCCGGGTGTCGGCGGCGCGCCCCGCCCCGCCTCCCGCCGGGCCGGTCCAGCTTTCCGCTCGTCCTCGGATCGCAGCGGGCGGGTGAGTCTCGAACCGGCGGAGTGTGCGCCCTCGCCGCCGTCCTCCCGCGATCGCGACGGACGGCAAAGACCTCCCGGCCCGTTCAGACGCGGCCGCCGGGCCGGCCCCGCTGCCTCGTCGTCCTCGGGCCGTCGTCCTCAGACCGCTGCCGGCAGGTGCACCTCGAACCGGCAGCCGCCCGGAACGTTGCGCACCGCCGCGCGTCCCCGGTGGGCCTCCACGATGCCGCGCACGATGGCCAGGCCGAGCCCCGCGCCGGCCGGCGGGGTGCGGGCGTCGGTGCCGCGCCAGCCGGTGTCGAAGACGCGGGGCAGGTCCTCCGGAGCGATCCCGCCGCAGCCGTCGGTCACCGACAGCACGACCCGGTCGGCCTCACGGCGGGCCGCGACGGCGACCGTGCCGTCGGCGGGCGTGCGGCGGATCGCGTTGACCAGCAGGTTGGCGAGAACACGGGACATCTCGCGGCCGTCGACCTCCACCGGCACGGGCTCGACTCCGTCGCCCACGAGCCGTACGCCGTGTTCCCTGGCCAGCGCGTCGACGCCGGCGATGGCGTCGCCGACCAGGTCGTAGACCGACATCCGGGCCGGGGACAGGGCGAGCACGCCCGCCTGGATGCGGGAGAGCTCGAACAGGTCGCTGACCATGGCGCTCATGCGCCCGACCTCCGTGCGGATGCGGGTGTGGTAGACGCGGGGATCGTCGACCATGCCGTCCTCGAGGGCCTCCGACATCGCCTGCAGGCCGGCCAGCGGGGTGCGCAGGTCGTGGGAGATCCACGCGACCAGTTCGCGTCGAGAGGCCTCCAGGGCCTGCTCCCGCTCCCGGGAGGCGGCGAGCTTGGCGCTGGTGGCGGCCAACTGACGGCTCAGCTGGGCCAGTTCGGCGGTGGGTGCGGCGACGGGCGGAGTGAAACTGCCGTCGTCCCCGAGGGCACGGGTGGCCTCGGCCAGCTCCCGGCTGCCCTTCACGACACTGCGGCCCAGCAGGAGCGCCACGACGAGCGAGACGACCGCGGCCATGGCGCACACCGTCGTCACCACCCACAGGTCGTGGTCGGACAGGAACATCGCCCAGGACACCAGCATCGTTCCGGCGAGCATCGCCGCCACGGTGACGGCGGCGACCACGGCCAGGGACACGGCGACGGACCGGTTCCGCAGCGCCCGCAGGGCCGCCGCCCCCGCCAGGCCGGCGCCCGCCGCGCCGATCGCCGCGTAGAGGGCGATGAGAAGCGTGTCACCGATCATGGCCGACCTCGGCTTCCCGCGACCGGTCAGGGCCGACACGGCAGCCCGGCCGCCGCGCGGGGACGGCGACGGTCGACGGCACGCCGGACTCCCGGAGGGTGAGAGACGGTTCGGATACGTGTTCCACCCCACGAGTCTCACACCATGATGCCGCCGTGGGCGCAAGCACCGGAGCGACGTCAGCGGTCCGTAAGGAGACGGCACCCGTTATGACCGCTTTGCATCCGTAGGTGGGCGAGGTGATCGCCGCCCGCCTCGATGAACGGGCCGAGAACAGCGGACAGAAACTGTCCTCAATGCCCTCTAACCTGCGGGGCATGACGAAGACGACGTCCACGGCCCCCGTGCTCGGCACCCGCGCCCTCAACCGCGCGACCCTCGCCCGGCAGCTCCTCCTGCGCCGTAGCCCGCTGTCCGCGAAGGCCGCCGTCGGGCACCTCCTCGGACTCCAGGCCCAGAACGTCAAGCCGCCGTACTACGCCCTCGCCGCCCGCCTCGACGGCTTCGCCCCCGAGCAGTTGTCGACGCTCATGGCCGGCCGCGAAGCCGTCCGCATCGTCACCATGCGCTCGACCATCCACACCCACACCGCCGACGACTGCCTCACCCTGCGGCCCCTGGTGCAGCCCGCCCGTGACCGTGAGCTGACCACCTTCCGCAAGGGCCTCGCCGGCGTCGACCTCGACCGCCTGGCCGCCCTCGCCCGCGACCTCGTCGAGGCCGAACCGCGGACCATGAAACAGCTGCGCGAAGCACTCCTCGCCGAGTGGCCCGACGCCGATCCGCAGGCCCTCGCGGTCGCCGCCCGCTGCAAGCTCCCGCTCGTCCAGGTCACCCCGCGCGGGCTGTGGGGCAGGAGCGGCCAGGTCACGCTCACCACCGCCGAGCACTGGCTCGGCCGCCCCGCCGAACCCGCCCCGACGCCCGACGCCACCGTCCTGCGCTACCTCGCCGCCTTCGGCCCGGCCTCCGTCAGGGACATGCAGACGTGGGCCGGCCTGACCCGCCTGCGCGAAGCCTTCGAACGCCTGCGCCCGCGGCTGCTGACCTTCCGCGACGAGAACGGCGTCGAACTCTTCGACCTGCCCGACGCCCCCCGCCCCGACCCCGGCACCCCGGCCCCGCCCCGCTTCCTCCCCGAGTTCGACAACCTGCTCCTCTCCCACGCCGACCGCACCCGCGTCGTACCGGCCGACCACCGGGGTCGCAGCTGGCAGGGCAACCAGGCCTACCGCACCCTCCTCGTCGACGGCTTCCTCGCGGGCGTGTGGAAGCCGGAGCGGGACGCCCTCGTCGTCGAGCCGTTCGGCACGCTCACGAAGGCCCAGCGGGAGGAGGTGACGGCCGAGGGAGCGCGCCTGTGGAAGACGATGCACGGGGAGTCGTCGTACGACATCCGCTTCGGGAGCGTGATCCCGTAGTTCTCGGTCTCGTAAAGTCTCGTACATCCAGTAGATCCGGTGATCCGGTGATCCAGCGGTCAGCGGTCAGCCGGTCAGTGGTCAGCCGGTCGGTGGTGGACCGGTCGCCGGTGGACCGGTCAGTCCGCCCGGCCCGTCACCGCGACCGTCACCCCGAGGCCGACCATCGT
This sequence comes from Streptomyces sp. NPDC014995, assembly GCF_043080745.1. Taxonomy (NCBI): domain Bacteria; kingdom Bacillati; phylum Actinomycetota; class Actinomycetes; order Kitasatosporales; family Streptomycetaceae; genus Streptomyces; species Streptomyces sp. NPDC014995. The sequence goes on along the minus strand of NZ_JBIBVX010000026.1, from coordinate 795 downwards.
GCAGCCGCCCGCGCCGCCGATCAGGGACAGCCGGCGGTCGGACCGGGCGAACCAGGTGCGGGCCGCCGACGCCGTCAGGCCCCACAGGGTGTCCGTGACCAGGCCGATCGAGATGGGCACCAGGCCGAGGAGGAGCATCTGCAACGGTACGTGCCCGGCCGAGTGGTCCACGAACTGCGGGAGCACGGCGGCGAAGAACACCACACCCTTCGGGTTGGTGACACCGACCAGCACACCGTCCAGGACCGTCCGCAGGTCACCGCGGGCCGGGGCCTCGGGCGCCGCCCGGATCGCCGACGCCTTCAGCTCCCGCCGGTGCCGGAAGGCCCGGACGCCGAGGTACACGAGATACGCCGCGCCCGCCAGCTTCACCGCGAGGTAGACCGTCACGGAACGCTCCACCACCGAGCCGATCCCGACCGCCACCGCGACCACCAGCAGGTACGAGCCGACGACGTTGCCGAAGGCCGTGGCCACGGCGGTGCGGCGGCCGTGGGCCAGCGCCCGGCCGATGACGAACAGCACGCTCGGCCCCGGAATCACGATCACCAGCAGCGACATGGCCGCGAAGGCCAGGAAACGGTCCGTGGACACCATGCCCGTCACCCCCCGTCCGGCGCCCATGGAACCACGCCGTCCGCGGTCCGGGACAGGGAACCGCGGCAGCTCGCCCCCGTCATTACCCCCCAGGACGGGAGAGGGCATGGAGAGGGGGGGGGGGGGGGGGGGGGGGGGGGGGGCGCCCCCCCCCCCCCCCCACACAACACCAGGGGGGCGGGGGGAGGTAAGGGGAAA